>NZ_FMYB01000083.1 GCF_900104155.1 Butyrivibrio sp. INlla16 | reverse complement strand
AGCTACACTTTAAGGAAAGCCAGATGGCTTTTCAAGTATATATTGTTATGTTGTTAAGGTGCGTAGGCTTCCACACATATGCCAGAGGCCTCTTTATTTCGTGGGAATAATAACCTTGCTGTATTTCATCACAAACATCCTGTGAGATACCATTCTAGTATAATGACAGGCCGACTTATGATTTGGCTAAAGAAAATGAAATCCCAGGGCATCATATCAATATGTCCTGGGATTACACTATGTAATCATCTATAACTAATATCGAATATATTCCAATTAGTATGACTTGTGAAAAACTTCCTTACCCAGCTGTATGTCACGGCATAAATCTATTTTCTTTTCATACCAATGGGCAATGTTATTTATGTCCTTTTCATGCATTTTGGGATCCTTAGCGTAAACTTCTCTTATAAATGATGAAGGAGGGAGTTTTGTCAGATCGATGGCATTTCTGTTCCTTACAAGCTTTATAAGATCTGATTCCTTCTTGGTAAAACTGTGAGTATCTATATCAAGAAGCTCCTTTTCATTTTTGGGAATGGCTTTTCCGGCAAACATTGATCCGCCACTATCAAAGATCGGAGCAAGTCCTTTAAATTGCAAAGTTGCAGCATCTCTAATAAAAGCAATGTTGTTTAGGTGCCGGTCATAGCCGGACATGATGAAATCAACAAGTATCTGATAATCAAGTCCCTCTGCAATGGCGTCCGCATCCATGCCATATTTCCTGCACATATTCATCAGATGTTCATAGTTGGAAATATTGTTGCTTTTTTTCTCATTGGTAAAAAGAGCCCATGCTGATACTAATTCTTTGTTCTGGGAAGTAAAAAGTTTTGAATAGCAGCCGTAAGCATATTCTTTCCCTTTTATTTCTATGAGATTATAGTCAGTATAGTTGGCAAAACCCTGCCTTTTATGGATTTCTGACGCAATTACCTCATTTATACTCTCAGTGGATAAGGATGAGTGATTTCCTTTGATAAGATATCGCTCGCCGTTGTTGATTGTCCATGTTTTTTCAATAGTTCCTTGTAGAGAGCCATTGGGAGAGTAATGAGGCGTGTTTCTGTCTGCCTCGCGCTCTGACGGTTCCCTTTCCCAATTCAGCAGATTACTCTTAAAATCATTATCAAAAAGGTTAACGTCTTTCCAGGTGAGTTCGCTATCGACAGGTTTTAACCAGTAATAGTCTGTAAGGCTTAGCCCCAGGTTTTTTATCAGATAGTCACTTGGCATTGAATAGCCGTTTTCAGAGAGGAAATGTGCAATATTATCCTGATCAACAGGAATTGAGCGTTCATTCCACCAAAGCTTAAGCCAGTTCCCCTGATACATGTCCTGAATGGGAGCAAGCTCTTTATTCTTGATATTTCTTGAATAACTTATCATATCCCCTTCCGTGGTAAATTCTGCATATGTAATAGGGGAATCTTTACGCATGATAAAATATCCTAAAGCATCGTCTCCCATGCATCCATCCTCGCTTTCCTAGCTATGTTACTAATATACGTTTCAGCTATATCCTTAATATATTGAGCATTCAGCTCATTATTTTTACATAAGTACGATGTGCCATTTGTACCAGAGATATAGTATTTTCCATTTTTTATCTTCAGGCTGTACCCATCAGGCAATTCCGGAGTTGGTGCTGTTTCCTTTGCAAGCCTGTAGAATTCATCCATGGATAGTGAAAAGGCTTCTGCCAGTTTCATGAAAACCCTTACTCCGGCATTGTCTATATCGGTTTTGCCATTCACAATGTCCCCTATTGTAGTGTAGGGGATGCCAGTTGCTTTACAGATATCTGAGAGCTTTATTCCATTTTCCTTAATATATTTTTTTATGTTCATGAGCGATACCTCGGTACAGCGTTATATATATAATAATATCGGTACACCGAGAATTCGTCAACAGCTTAATTGTACACTTTTGGGGCTTTATGTAGAAGAAATGTAAATCCCAGGACATCATAAAGCTATGCCCTGGGATTATGCTTATGTTTTTAAATGAATAATGCCATGTATAACGGAAGGGTGATTATTCCTGCGTCTCCTACGCCTATGTTGCCATCTATGAACTTATATCCAAAATCTATATCGGATTTATTTTTTATCACAGAATTAAGCGATGTAGCACGCGTATTACCGCTCTTTACTTCTATTGGAATGACCTTGCCATCTTTTTGAATCAGAAAATCTATTTCCTTTTTAGTTGTTTCATTTTTATAGAAGAAAAGAGAGTAATCTTTTTTGATCAGAGCATCTGCAATGGCGCACTCAAACAATCCACCTTTTGTGTTTCCGGAAAGCGTGTTTTCAACTATATGTTGCTTTAGTGAAAAATCTTTCATGGCAATAAGCAGAGATAGATCAGTGGTATACGCCCGGAAAAAGTCGTCTCTTGCATAATCATCAAGATCATAGCGCATATCAGAAACAAGCCGGCAGAGCTGGATGATATCAGCTCTTAGGAGCCAGTCTATGCTTGAGTAATACTTCTGAGCCCTTGCGCCATGTTCAATCTCTTTATACTGAAATTTATGGTTTTCCTTATCAAGGAGCTGCTTTGAAAGGGAAAGATAGCATTTTTCTGCCTTTACCTTTTCTTCAGCAGTTGCGTAATGAGCTATATCATACAAATAACCCTGCAGGAGGCTCCGCTGTACCTTATCTACTTCCCTGTAATCTTTGGTATCTATATATTTTTGAACAGCTTCAGGCATACCACCGGTCGCGATATACTGTCTGTAATATGACATCATCTGATTGTGGATGCCTTCCGGAACAGCCTTCTTCTCGGAAAAAAAGGATTGAAGTGATCTTATCATGTCATCAGAAATGCCAAGTCCCCAGAGGTATTCTTCGAAATCAAGTCCATGCATTGTGATGTAATCAACATACCCTACGGGGTAGGATGATGATCTTTTGTAATCTATACCCAGAAGAGAGCCTGAAGCTATTACGTCATATCTGTTATCTGTAGCCCAGAACTTAAGTGAAGTTATGGCTTCCGGACATTCCTGGATCTCGTCTAAAAAGATAAGCGTTTTATCAGGAACAATTTTCTTTTCCGGAAATCTGAATCTTAATGCCATGACCATGTTATCAACAGTCAGATCACCTGAGAAAATCTCAGCGGCTGAAGGAGTCTCTTTAAAGTTGATTTCAACGGTTTCTTCGTAGTTATCACGGGCGAATTGCTCAATTATATATGTTTTTCCAGTCTGGCGAGCGCCTTTGACGATAAGGCATTTCTTATCTTTGGTGGAAATCCAGTTTTTCAGCTGCTCAGTAACTTTTCTTTTTAGCATTACGACACCTCATCAACATTTTGGAATGTTTAAAATGCATCCAAATCAACAATTTAGAATATAAAAATGTTATACATATCAACATTTAAGAAAATTCTACCATGAATATCTGAGTCGAACAATATTTTACAGGTAATATCTGCCGCCTTTTTTGTCTAAAAGTCTGTCTGTTCTCAGATAGCATGGAATTTTGTATAATTAAGCCACGGAGGATGGCAGGCTATGAAGGTTTTTGAGGGGAATATCCTGACTGTCAATCAGGATGATGAAACAGTAAGATATCTTGTCGAGGATGGGGGAAGGATTGTCTTTGTCGGAAACAGTCTTCCTGATAAATACAGCGCTGCTACTAAGATTGATCTCGGGGAGCATTCTCTAATACCGGCATTCTGTGATACACATCAGCATTTCGCGTCTTTTTCAACGTTTCGTGCAGGACTAAATGTAATGGAGTGCAGCTCTAATGAAGAGATACTGCAGGGAATAAGCGAGTTTAAATCAAGGTTCTCTGGGAAGATCATGATAGCTTTTGGGGCTTCGCCCTACTCAGTAAAAGAGGGAAGGCTTGTAAGCAGGGAGGAAATCGACTCTGTATGTTCTGATAAGCCGGTATTTCTTGTAAAGTATGATGGTCATGCCTGCATAGTTAACAGTGCGCTTCTTAAGCTTGTAGATAATAAGGTGAAGAATCTTCGCGGTTACCATCCTGATACTGGAGAGATGAACCAGGAGGCCTTCTTTGCAGTGTCGGATTATATTACCAATTCAATTCAGCTCCCGGAGCTTTTAAGAAACATGCAAAAAGCCGTTGATTATGAGGCTTCAAAGGGAATAGGCATGATCCATACTGTGAGCGGAGTAGGATTTCCACTTAATATAGACATAAATCTTGAAAAGTGGTTTGCAAAGAGTGTCCAGCGCGGTTTTCAGATAAGGGTATTTCCCCAGTCCATGAATGTTAAGGTTGCTACAAGTAGGAAGCTCCCAAGGATAGGCGGATGCTTTGAGTGTGCTTTGGATGGCTGCTTTGGATCCCATGACGCTTCAATGAATGAGCCATATGTAGATGAAATAGGCGGTAACGGCGTTCTTTATTACTCAGATGAAAAGGTGGCTGAGTTCTGCAAGGCCGCAAACAGGGCAGGGCTTCAGATAGAGATGCACGCCATCGGGGATAAGGCATTTGATCAGGCAACAAGGGCTCTAAAGGCTGCGCTTGATGATTATCCAAGAGATGATCACAGACATGGGATTATCCATGACTGTCTTCCAACCAAAGAAGGTATGAAGATATGCAGTGATTACAATATCCAGCTCCCAATGCAGATAGCTTTTGATAACTGGAAGCAGGAGCCTTCGGAGTATACAGAGAGTATTCTTGGAAAAGAGAGAAATGGAAGGCTCAATCCTGTGCGGAGTTTTACAGAAAACGGATGCGTTGTTTCCTTTGGAAGTGATGCGCCCTGTACGGATCCTGACCCAATAGTCTGGATGCATAAGGCTGTAAATCACTCTAACCCTGACGAAGCTGTTGATATCAAAAAGGCTCTCAGAATGTGCACATATAATGGTTACTATACTACCTTTGATGAAAAAGAGCGCGGATCTCTTGAAGTTGGAAAGGTGGCTGATATGGTAATCCTTTCTGATAATCCTTATACCATGCCTTCAGAAAGGCTCTGTGATCTTAAAGTAGAAAAGCTTATTCTTTCAGGAGAAGAGTATAAGGAGCAAAATAAGTCTGTTCCGGGAATAGTATTTGGAGGAATGTTGTCTTCTGCCAAGGCGTAAATAAAAGCAAAGGAAATTCATATAATGAAGAGATGGAGATCATGAAAATCCTACACCGTATTACTACAGTGCTGATGATCTTGAAGTTTTTGGTGGCTAAAGCTCTAATGGATTTCTTCCGATAAACAAAATAGCAAAGGATTGCCAGGCATTGGCGGTAATGGATAAAACCGCCAGGTCTGGCTTTTTGTTACTGTTTTTGTTTTGAATGGAGGGATTTTATGATAACTGAAGGGATAAACGAAAGTAGTAAGCATCAGATATATACCCATAGTCTCAGGCCTGAGAGTATAGGTGATACCAAGAGGTCCTCGTTTTTGGAGATATTTAACAGTACGGCAAAGGAATACGTGCAGGATAACAGGCCCTGTGAATACTTTGATCTTGCTGACAGTACTGGGCATATAGGCTATAAGAGTGCGATATATTACTGTAATAAGGAAAGTAACAGGTTAGAGCTTGGGAATGTTTCAGATGAGAGTAAGTGTATCAGGATTAAGCTCTCCAAGGGTGGGAGCCTTCTAGTTAACAGAGAGAATATAGATCAGCTTCTCATGAGCATAAGCATGTTCTCAGCTAAGGATCAGGGGCTTATAATGCAGGCAGTGATGAAGGATAAGATTGCAACTGAAGCAAAGAAGAGAGAAGAAACCAGGGATGATACGAAGGATTTGATTGATATGGTTTCTTCTGATGACAAGTGATTTAAGAAGCTGTCTTAGTCAGCTTTTGATTTGACAGGCCATCGTTGATGGTCTGTTTTTATATAAAAGGAGCCTTTTTTGCCATAAGACGCTAAGAATTAGAAATATGGATATGTTTTTTGCTCTACCTGATATGTAACAGATTCATCTTTTTGCTTACAATATGACCATAGACAGGAAACAGTTGTTGGTACATATAGAAGGAGAGTGATGATCATGTTACTGACAATGCTTTTTATGGTTTGTATGTTTGGTTTTATAGGTAAGCTCATAGGATTTGCTTTTAAGTTCTCATGGAGCATGATCAAGGTTGCATTTTACCTTGTATTTTTGCCGTTCATCTTAATAGCAATGGTAGTCGGAGGACTGCTTTATGTAGCACTTCCTGTGTTTATAGTTGCAATGATTGTTGGTCTTTTGGTTAAGGAGACTTAAGGAGTTTTGACATGATGGAAACAGTTAAAGCCCAGATTACAGATTTTCTTAGCAGAGGATCCAGGGAAGAGGTCCTTTTAAAGAAAATAGCGGCTATTGGTATCGTAATGCTCTTTATTTACAGGATCTTCTATGTAGCCGGAGTAGCACTTGGACATATGGTTTTGTGATAGGAGGACAAATATTATGAAAATCACACTTGAAGACATTGAAAAGGTAATGAATCAGGCAGGAGTTGATTATAAGGCTGCAAAGGAAGCGCTTTTAAAGGCAAGCGGCGATGCAGAAAAAGCAATCAAGGATCTCCAGCCTAAGGTTTGCGAGCTTGAAGAAGATGTACAGAAGCTCGTCGATAAGGTAAAGGCTGTTGTTGCTGAAGGTAATGCAGACAGAGTCCAGATCCTTAAGGGTGATGAAATCGTGCTTAGCGTACCTGTTAATGTTGGTATTGTTGGCGGCATTCTTGGAATTGCAGCTGCTCCCTGGGCACTCATTGCAGGAGCTGTTGCAGCATTTGGTCTTGGATGCAAGCTCGTTGTAGTAAAAAAGGACGGAACTAAGGACGAGATTAAGTAAGGCAGAGGGATAGAAAATATCATTTGGGCAAAGCAGGTCAGTATCCTTCATGAAAGGTTTATTGATATAGCACGATAAAAGAGGAGTATCCGGATATCCGGTTGGATATGCAGGGCTGTTCTAATAAGCAGGATAATCTCTTTCTACTGACACAGTATTGACTTGGAGAAAAGGAGAGATTTGAAATGTTAAAAATGACATCAAGATCAGAAGTAGTTTTGGGAATAGTTTTTGCGGTGAGCGGACTTATGTGCCTAGTTGGCGGAAGAGCTCTTATGTCTGGTGTATGGTTTCTTTGCACAGCAGCTCACTTCTTTGAGGCTTACAGACTTCATTGCAAGGAAAAGGATGAGATTTGACACAACAACCATTAACGGAATAGAATAAAATAAATAATTGCAATAGTGATTATTGCATGTTACATCTAGCGAAACGAGTCGACCCCATCGGCTCGTTTTGTGATTAATAGAGTTTTCTTATATAAAGCGAATCCCCCGGGCATTGCCCAGGGGATTCAGTGTAAAGAGAACCTACTTGAAGTGAGGTTGTTAGCACGCATATCGGGTCTTTAGCCTGTCATATTCATTTGACATGCGAATAAAATCTTCGGGATTACCACCATTATCTGGGTGGAGCTCCTTGACCCATTTTCTGTAAGCTTTAGTCAGTTCTGATCTGCTAGAACAGTTCTGGAAATAAGATATATTCGAAGAATTTCTTTGTTCTCGGGCAGCTTGTTCACGTCTTGCCCTTTCCCGGCGAAAGCGCTCTTCCTGTTCTTGTCTTTGCTGTTCATAATTCGCATGGTTATTATCTGTTTTAGCCTGTTCGTGATGATCCTGGGTGGAATCTTCCTTTTTTGCATTACCATGAAGCAATTTTCTTATGGTCACAAATAGTTGTGCTATTTGTATAAAGCATTTTTTGATAGCGTTTATGATATGTTTTAAGATTGATCCAATCAGGCGGAATGGGAAGGTGATAACAGCAATTATGGTTCCGATAAAGTCGGCGATATCTACTGCATCATCAATGTTATCTTCAAATACTTCATGGTTCATTAGCATGTAAGATATGAAGAGCACTAATGCTGCAACCCAGGTGTAAATGCTTTTATGAACCTGTGGAGATACAAGCTCTGTTGCAAGTACGATAGACATTACTGCACCCTGGAGGGTAACGAGAGCTGTCCCCACGTATTTGAGCTTTTGTGATAAAAAGAGGATAAGAGCTGCTGCTGATCCTGCAACAAACCCCTCTGACGCATAGTGGGAACCAAAACAAACAAAACCTATGAAAAATGCCATAAATACGTCTACTCCAAGCATGTCTGACCTCCGATTCCTAATGACTGAATTTGCGTAATTTATCGTTTCGAATCTTCTATGCATCCTACTGTATCACATGGTATGGTATTTTTATTGGACAGCAGATTGGTTATTTTATCATTAATAGATTATCTAATTGCAAAAGTAACAGTTAGCTAAAAAATAAAGGATATTTGCAAGTATGATTAACGTAGAAGAAAACATAAAGAGATTTGAAGAACTGATGGGAAGCGTGGAGAGAGACGGCGTAAAGGAATTGATGGATTACATCAAGAACAAGACCGATTTCTATACCGCACCGGCATCTACACAGTTTCATTTGGCATGTGATGGTGGTCTTCTCCAGCATAGCCTTAATGTGTATGACTGCCTTGTAGCTAAGAAGGAGTCTCCTGTATGGAAAAGGATAATCGAGGCAATACCAGAAGAGAGCCTTATTATCATGGCTCTTTTACATGACCTTTGTAAGGTAAACTTTTATGTGAAAGGCACAAAGAACCAGAAGACTTATGATCCTGAAAAGGTAGCTGCAGCTGAGAATTGGCAGGTTAAACATGATGATAAGGGCAACTTTATTTGGGAGACTGTCCTTCGCTATGAAATAGACGATACCATGCCTTTAGGACATGGAGAGAAATCTGTTATGCTGATTAACTGCTTTATGAAACTTAAGACTCCTGAGATATTTGCAATAAGGTGGCATATGGGATTTTCTGAGGAAAAGAGCCAGTATAAGGCAGTTGGTGATGCTATGGAGAAATATCCTATAGTGCTTGCCCTACATGAAGCAGATCTTGAGGCATCAAAGCTGCTTGAGGATGTGGCAGGGAATAAGGAATAAACTATTAAATAGGCTCTTCTGGCATGAGTGTGGTTAGTTAAATACGCTGAAGTCCTCATGCCATGCGGCTTAAGCGTACTTTACACGGTTGCGATTTGGTA
>NZ_FMYB01000121.1 GCF_900104155.1 Butyrivibrio sp. INlla16 | reverse complement strand
ATCTCAAGTTCAGAAGTAAAAGCGGCTCAATCCTAGACTATAGCTGGGATTGAGCCTTTTCATCTGTATAGCGTACTGACATTATTTTAGCTTGAAGTAGAAAAAATTTGACACCGCTTAGAGGCGGCCTTAGATGTAAAAAAGGAAGCCAGCTGCTAAGGCAGCTACCATTGAATCTAGAGCGCGGAGCGCTCTTATCCTTAATTCGGGCTTGATTACTTTTTCCAACATATCCATAGGTTTGTCAAGGCTGCCCGGAGGGCACCGCTTCGCGGCTTTGACCTTGACTAACCTATGGATATGTTAGTACTGTTAGACAAGCCCGAATAAGGATTTTAGTGCATCTTTGATGCACTTGGTTCAGAAAAATCCCATTTATGGGATTTCATCCTTCTCAGTATCTGAGGAGACGCTGGATATCCTGCTGTCTTCGGTTCTGAAGATTGAGCGTTATTCCGAATGCCCTGCTACATGCATCAATTACTTCATCATAGTAAGTAAACCGCCATAAGTTTGTATGAAGTTTTGTGCAGTTGTATTTCTTAAGTGAGTTCAGGATCCTTCCTGCCTGATATTTTCCTTCAAGTTTTGTTTCAAGAAGCCTTACGAGCAGCAACGCAAGGAAGCATGTGGTAAAGTGTGCATCGATGTGCTTGTTGGTTCTGAGGAAGACCGGACGTGATTCAAAAAAGGTCTTTGTTACTTTGAATGAATCTTCAATTCTTGCCAGCCCTCTGTAGACTTTCCGCATCTCTTCATCGCTCATTTTTAATTCACTGGTTACGATGGAATAGTAGCCGTCATACTTTTCTTCTTCCCTGATCTTTTCTATATCGAGTTCAAGGTTTCTTCCTTCGACTATTTCTCCTGTTTTCTTATCGAATGCGATATTGACCACGTATGATGCGCTTCCCCTTGCGGTTACGCGGTTGTATTTCTTTGGATGCCTGATAAGATCATTGGCGCGGGATATCATTGCTTCCCTGTCAGCTTTCTGTTTCTTCGCGTACTTTTCTGAGTAGTAGACCAGCTGCTTCTGATCTACAACTACTTTCTTTTTGACGTTTTTTTTCTGGCCTGGCTTTGTTACATTGACATGCAGTTCTTTTGGGAAGATGCGGGATTTATGTCTGAAGGTTATTTCATGACCGTTGTCATCAAGAACCTTCTCATTCCGGTAATCGCCTTTAAGCACCCATTCCTTGAATTCAGCATCGGCGCCACGTACAGACTGACCATAAACGTAACCATCACGGGTATTGTTCTCGCCTTTATTATCGCCGTTCAGCCAGTAGATGTTATCAGATGTATTGAGCCCCCTGTCTGCAACATATATGACCCTGCAGTCATCAAATGTATTCTTTACCCTGTTGATTATCGGGCGCATATGTACTTTCTCGGACTCGTTGCCGGGGAAGAGGTCGAATGCCATTGGAATCCCGTTTTTGTCCATGAGAAGCCCCATCTCTACAATTGGATCCGGCCGGTGGTTTTTCTCAGGGCCGCGTTTGCGGTATCCGGCGTCAGTCGGATTTCCATTCTCATCTATTGGATTTCCGTCGTCATCTGTGCTGTCCACATCGGGCCGGCTGATATCGAAGTAATAGTTGGTGCAGTCAAAGTAGGAGACAGACATATCACGCTTACAGATCTTCTGGGACTTTTCATAGACCCATTTCTGAAGGTCATCCTTATTGTCAGCGATGATGTCAAGGGCATGATAGATGTCATCAAGAGAGCAGTCATCAAACGGCTCAAAGAAAAAATCACTGCTGTTGAGAGTGTACCGCTTTGAGCCGGGATTAAGCGCCCTTGAGAAAGTGAGGAGCTTGGTTATCTGATCCGTGCTGAATTTCATTTTTCGGCCACGGGTCTTCCAGTTCCAGAACTTATCTATTTCCAGATCCTTGTAAAGGCTTTTGAGAATGCCGTAGCCTACATTTCTGACATCATTTGTGCCGATCTCCATCGTGGATTTGAGATCTATGGCTATATCAGCGCTCTTTTCGGTTTTGTTCTTTTCAGTCAGTTCCCTGGCATACTGAGTGAAGTAAGCTACAGGGTCGTCGTATTGCGCTTTAAGTTTTTCCAGGTATCCCAGGCTTTGGACTGTCCTTGTGCGGCTCTGTCGTTTTTCCCTGTCATAATAGCTTTCCTGGATTGCGAGGTATATTCCCTGAGGCCGATTGATTTGCCGAAGATACATATTGTTTTACCTCTCTGATGTGATATTGAATTCAGATATGATTCTTCTGGCGGATTCTTCGGGTGAATCGCCGTTCATGTCAAAAGAATGGCAGAAACTGGCATAGATACTGCCATACCACTTCTGGTCTTCAATGATGTCTTCCATATAGTAGTCTTTGTGCTCATTCTTGTATTCATCATCTTTGTAAATGACATCGTTTTCATCACTAAATACCAGCCGTTCAAAAATGTTCTCTACAGAATCTTGAAGCTCGATGGAGAGTGTGCTGTCATTGCTGATTATATCTGATAGGTATTCGATATTTGAGATAGGGGTAACAGCAATGATTTTGCTACTGTCAGACTTACTGAGTATATTTTTGAGAACGCAGCTTCTTTTATAGTCGCGCTCTTTAAGTATGCCTGTGTTGACAAATTCCTCAAGAGTAATTCCAAATGCTTTTTTTACTTCGTCATCAAGATCATAGAAATCAAATCCAAGGTTGTTGGCAAGCACTTTGCCAGTAGAGCTTTTGCCTATATTTGATATGCCAAATAAAAGAATGTTCATAAAAACCGCCTTTCTTAACATATTATAGCATATTCCATTAGATTACACTATACATAAAATACAAAATATTGACAAAAAAATACCGCATGCCACAAGGGCTTGCGGATGATTTATAATCTATTCAACTTCTGAACTCGGG
>NZ_FMYB01000070.1 GCF_900104155.1 Butyrivibrio sp. INlla16 | reverse complement strand
GAAAGATCATGCGCCACAAGGATCATATCCTTAACACTATCGAGCTTGGTGTGACCAATGCCCGCATTGAGGCAACCAACAACAAGATAAAATTGCTTATCCGGAAGGCGTATGGATTCAGGGACGTAGACAGTATGATCGATATGGTTTTGCTATACTGTTCTGACCTGAAAATACCGTTACCAAATCGCAACCGTGTAAAGTACGCTTAAGCCGCATGGCATGAGGACTTCAGCGTATTTAACTAACCACACTCATGCCAGAAGAGCCTAAAAAATCCACTATTATTTTAGTAGGGCTTTCCTCTTGGCTAACACTTACTGATTTAAAAATACCTAGTTCAGAAATAAAATGTCCTATATCAGCTGGGTCACCATTAAACAATCTGGCATTAATTCCTATTCCTTCTCTTCGTTCTGTAACCTTCCTGAGAATAAGACAAGGTTTCTGCATATAATATAGTTCTTCCTGATTACTGCCACCATCCGTAATAACAAACTCAGAATTCTCTAATAATTTCATAAAGTCAAAATACTGCACTCGTGGAATCAAGATAATATTTTCATTTTTTTTAAGAGATTCCATTATGCCTAATTTTTTCAATGTATTCTCTGTTATTTTATGTAGAAGTAATACACATTTATGCTTTTTTGCCGCTTCTTCAATCTCTTTTATGACTTTCCTAACAAAATCTGGATTCGCTAAATTTTCCTGTCTGTGCATAACAAATACAAAATACTTTTCCCCGATCAGCCCCTTAATTGTCTCATTATCAACCGGAATAGTACGTGAATAATTGAGACTATCCAACAAAGTATTTTGTTTCGTATTTACAATCTCACCTTTCACTTTACTAAGATTATTGCAAGCTTCCGTTCCGGGTGCAAAATGTACCCTAGCTATCCGACTTGTAAGCAACCTATCAATTTCTTCAGGAAAAGGTGACAATAGATTATGTGAACGCAGTCCTGCTTCAACATGACATACTGTCATGCCAAGCTTCCTTCCTATACGCGCGCCCATATAAGTAGATACAGTATCTCCATGAACTATCATGTATGAATTCTTGAAATCAATATTATTAAATTGGTGTTGTATCTTTGCACATGCCCCTGAATATGTATCTATCCACCACTGCAATAATCCAACTGCACTTTTCTTTATATTGCTTTCAAGACTAAGCTCCAGATTAATTGCTTCGCAATCTGTTTTAGAAAAAATCAAACTGCTCTTAATATTATTTTGTCCGCTGGCTATTATTCTATATCTAATACCCCGGTTATTCAGTTCCAACATGATTGGAAATAGTTTTATCAGCTCTGCTTCTGTCCCCACAAAAAAGAGAATTCTTTCACCATCAATCAATTTTAATTATCTTCCCCCATCTACTCATAATATAATGATAATATTGTTATATCATTTGAATACGGAATCATATTATCTGCTATGATAGCGCATCCCAAGTACTATATTTCATCTTTAAATTTTACAACAATTGTATCCTCTATTTTTATGACGCTATTATTTCGTGGATAATCATTCATTCTTTTAATCTGTTCTATTTCTTCCTGTGAAAAATCCTCGCTTTCAATACATCCATCCATATTAATGTATTTTGTATATTCTGAATCAGATCCTAAAACATTTGATAGAAATCTCATAATCCATGAAGCAGCATCCAATGCTGTTTTAGATTGTGGATTTGCTGGACCAATTTTAGCATTTAATACTTCAGCTTCAGCAATACCTACTGGACCATAATAATCATCCAATTTTAATCCACCGACAATAATAATTCTCTCGTTTCCTTCAAACCCCTCTACATTTTCAATTCTGTCTAATATACGTGTCCCTACTGATTGTGCTTCAACGTACATAAAATAGTATCTAGACAGTGCAGCGTTGCACAATATAATGCTTTGAATTATAAAAAAACATGTCACTAGCGCAAAACAATACCCGGTACTTTTCGCAGACTTATTAGTCATTACAACAACTTCAACGACTTTTACAAAAAATACAAAAGGCAAAACATATGTAAATGTCATAAGAAAATGTGTTCTTCCTTGACTGCATATATCTATAAAATTAAGCGAAAGTGGCATAATCATAATAAATAGAAAGAGCAAAGCAAAGTTATATATAGATATTTGTTCCCTAATATTCCAGAAAGCCCTTATTGTAATAATAATTCCGCACCAAAACATTACAGATAAAATGATTGCCATATATTTCGGAATAAAGCCATTTGCATCTCCACAAATATAGTACTTAATCATAGAAACATATGCTTTAGGAATCGATAATGCCATTTTTATAATAACATCATTTTTTTGTAAGCTACTTTCCCCCATATAATCCTGAAGATTCGAATTTGTAAAATTCATCCCAACCCGAATAATAGAAAAATGTAATAAAACTGCTGTAACAAAAACCATACCGTAAGCGACAGCGTCTCTAAAAATCTTTACAGAATCTATATTTTCATACGCCTCCATTACAAGCACCAATATCATTAGTGTAGAAGCCACACTCGTATATGATGCATAAACCCCAGCCGAAAACATTATAAACAATACCGACAATATATGTTTTATATATTTATTACTTGTACTCTTTGTTTCTATCCATGCTCCCATAGACGCAAAAAAAAGCGCTACTTCCCCTGTATAAACGCCACCAGTAAACTGTTGCTGCGCCATAATCGCACTATTTGTGGCACATAATCCTGTAACTAGTACTAGAGATGAATTCTTATTTATATTTAAAACATCTGTAATAAAATATATACTAACGCTCAAAAAAAATATCGCGTATAGCCCTGCTAACCAAGGTGCATAAACCCCCATATCTAATAAATAAACAATTGAATTAAACCATTTATCTGAACTGAATGAAATATTAAAATCATGTGTCAAAAACGATGCATCATACAAAAACATCCCATTGGCATATGCAAAAGCATATGCCACAAGCATAAAAATCAATGTTACTAACAGGATGAAAGAATACTTTTTTATTGATATTACCTTTTGAATTCTATTTCCAAAACCAAGAATAAAAGAACTAATTATCCGTGCATTGAATATAACTAGCAAAATTAGTGCAGTACAGAACAACGCTACAACACGAAATAAAATTTGCATTCTAATACAATACCTTCCTTATTATTTTTTTATCATGCCTTTTCCATTTTTTATTTGTGGATACCAATGCACCTTCACATGGTACCCCACTAACGAAGAAACAAAACTCAGACCAACAAATACAGGATTAAGCCTTTTTAAGTGCTTGTCTTGACAATATCTCAAAACATTTTTCGTTATCCCCATCAAATATATCCCTAATGTATAACTAAAATATGTATCTATATAAATAATTTCTTTATCAAATAACTCATTCAAAACCACTTGATGCTTAACATGCAAAAACCTTTTGTTTAAAATAATCACATCATCAGCATTTTGAGCAAACAATGCTACTGCATGAGCATTCGTTCCCATAGACGTCACAATACTTTTTGCATGTGAAATAATATGCAGAAGCTCTGGAATCTCTAATTCTTCTGGATATATTGTATAATATCCATTTATTTCGAATAATTTCTGTAATACTTTTTCCCCATACTCACCATATATATCTCTGACTTTCCAATGTGTTCGAGAAATATATATTTTATCCAAATCGGTGTGTTTTGCAATGCATAGTTTTTCTAAATTTGCCAGCACTGACTCCATCGTTAACTTATATTCTTTTGTCCATGATGTCCCTGGAATATACGATTGCTCCGGTATAACCACTTCAGAAAAACCTTGTGGATTCTTTACTGCACATAATCTTTCTCTTTTTATTCCTAGCAATTCAAAAAAACATATATACTTTTCTTCTATAGTTCCATTATCAATTAAATACGCCACTTTGTAGGATTCAAACTCTTTTTTATTACACGCCCAAACTCTACTACAGCAATCTACCAATATATGTCCCCAATGATTGCGTATTGGTCCAATATATATGCATTTATCGTTCACATACTCAATACTATCTGAATCAAACTCGTAACTGCCGCCAAAGCGAGTAGATTTGTTTTCCCCACCTTTATTCTCCGATATTTTTATAAAACTAAGATCCGAGTCAAGAACTCCTCCATACCCCCATTCTTTTCCAATTCTCCACGGAAGTATCACCGCATTGTTGTATGAGAAGCAGTCTAAATGTTTCGCTTCAAAATGGCTTTTATTAGCATCTTTTATAAATTCTTCAGTATATTTGTTTGCATTCATATACTTAAAATTATACATTGCCATATTTTTGCTTATTATCCCTTTCAGCCTTTATAAGAAGAATCGTTTGCAGACCATCTTCTCCATCAAATTTCCTTGCAAATAATCTTTCACTATTCATCAGCTCTTTCAAATCATACAGATGATATTGATTATGTGGATCTGTCCACGTTGTCATTCGCATACATGAATGATATTCATCATCCAAATCATAAATGTTCTTCCTGAAAATTGAATTAAATAATATTGTATGAATAAAAATCTCGTCCCCACAATATGAATGTCTAAAATATTTTTTTATAAATTTCTTCTGTGACAATGCATACTTAACAAAATTATGAGTAAGGCTCCAACATGCGTTTCCTTTTTTGAACTCAACATTAGTATGTTTTAAAAGATTCACATTTCTTTTCTGTTGTAAACATACTAACCTATATCTGATTTCATTCTTTTTCTTACTAACTATATCCCATGGTCTTCCACATTCATTAAACACATGATAATACCGAATTCTATCTAAATAATGTGTGTCATATTTATCAAAACCGATAAATTCTTTTCCTCTATGGCTATCAAAAAAATCATAAATCTCATCTTGACTTTTCAATGGATATTCTACGCCCACCATGAAGTGATAATAGCTATGATATCCATATGTTGACGCTCTTTCCATAAGGTTCAATATGCATTGAATTTGTGTGTATCCTCCCCAATGAACATTTTTTCTTGGAACAAGAATTAAATTTGCTCTCTTTATGAATTTATATAGTCTGTTAATATTTATATCTTTTGCTTTTTTATCTATATGTAAAAAAATGTCATTCCTTGGATCATCCAAATCAATTAACAGTTCTTCCAAAATATTGATTTTATGATGTGCCATTATTAGATATGCATGTCGATTATTCTTCTCCACCATAAAAGGCCTTTCTTAGATACCTAAATGATTCGTTTTTCAAATTATATAACTTGCTATTTGATTCATATTTTATAGGTTCCTCAATTTTAGCAACAGAATAATCATTCTCAAATAATACTCTATCTTTGACATTTAGCAACAATACTATTTCTTTTAATCTACTATCAACATCATCAAAAGTATCATGCGAATCCAACAGCCAGAAATTTTTACCAAAAATATATGAAAAAATCACTCCATGGAATGATTCAACAAATACTCTATGTGCATAATACATCAGATTCAAAAAACTAATTGGTCCTTCGTTATTGCTCAAAATAAAATCATATTTCCCCTCATCTCGATTTATCCATTTCCTTGAATCAATAACTATTACTGGACACCCTATTCTCTTACCCTCACCTCTAACTATTTCCATCAAATTTTCATTTCGATATGCCCATGAATAATAAAATATGTATTCACCTTCAACTAAAGGCTCACCAACTAATTTTCTCCAATCCTTAATCTCTAATAACAATGTTGGGTCTAATACTTTTTCTACAGGCTCTTTACATATTTCATCTAAACACTTTTTCCCAGTATTCTCTCGAACTGATATATAATTAAACCGCCTAATTTGCTCTATATATTTATCGGGATGTAATCCACTCCTGATATCTACTCCACCTAAGCTTGGTGCATAAGCTATCTTTTTTTTGTCCGTCCATCCTAAAAAAAATGCCTCATCAAAATCTCCCATAAGAACATTCCAAACTTGATCGCTCCCAACGACAAAAACATCATATTTCTCGTTAATACTATGCAGTAATTCAGAATCAATCTCCTTTGTAATATCCATCCTTAAATGATTTGATCTAAACTCTTCATATTTTTTCTTGCATAGACGTGCTTTCTTATATTTATCATGCTTTGTATGGTCAAAAAAGCACTCTATCCTTTTTTTTATCCCCATCTGTGGTAAATCATAATAGATATGAGATTTCTTCGAAACAAAATTTATTATTTCAGCTTTACCATATTTTTCTAGAACTTGCAATAACGCATATGCCTGCAAACACGACCCACAATTATCCGATGATGAAAGTGTCATTATCCCTATTTTTAGACTTTTATTCATTAACATTTCTCCACTGGTGGCAACTTAATCCTTCCCCAATATTGAGGCATCCATTTTGTACAATCGATCCCATTCTCTACTATTTCAAAATAAATTGGCTCTGTCACTTCATCTAAACCATCATGACCACCCATTTCATTTAATAAGAAAATAGTAAGCCTCAGGGTATAAACACCTTCAGCCAAATTACAAAGGTCAAATGAATAATTCATTTTCTTTCTTTCATTTTTATCTATATTAAACATAATTCCTGACTCCGACATACCAACATTGGCCCCGTCGGGAGTTCGTATCTCTAATCTAATTCTTAAATTGTCTACTCGCTCTTTTCCTTCCACATCTATTTGAAATTTCATTTTTTCTGATGATAAAAAGGTTGCACTGTCCTTCCCAATAATTCTTAACGCATGAATGAATACTTTAGTTCCTCTTATCGGATCTGACCGTTTTTTATTATCAAAACTATATTCTACCTTTAAGTCAGCTTTATCTTCATCCATATAAACATCTATAGCATTTTCAACATCGCCATCAAATATAATATTTCCTTTACTTAATACAACACATCGATTACACAATTCTCTAATCGTTGACATATTATGACTCACATAAAGTACAGTTTTCCCATCTGCCGCTTCAGCCCCCATCTTGCCTAAACATTTCTTCTGAAACTTCATATCACCTACAGCAAGAACCTCATCCATAACCATAATTTCTGCATCTAGATGAGAAGCTACCGCGAATGCAAGCTTTACATACATTCCAGAAGAGTAGCGCTTAACAGGTGTATCAATAAACTGTCGGCATTCTGAGAAATCAATGATAGATTCTATCTTTTTATCAACCTCTTTCCTACTCATTCCAAGTATTGCACCATTCATATATATATTTTCTCTACCGGTTAGTTCTCCATGAAATCCGGTTCCAACCTCAAGCATTGATGCAATTCTTCCGTTTATCCACACATCACCCTCGGTAGGGGCTGTTACACGAGAAAGTATTTTTAAAAGAGTAGACTTTCCTGCACCATTCCCCCCAATAATACCAAGTGCTTCCCCCTTTTTTATCTCCAAGTTAATTCCATTAAGCGCATAGAACCTCTCACCATAATTGGAATAATCCTGACCTATCTTAAGATTTGGATCTTCCTTGCCACGCATACGAGCCCACCACGATTGGAGCTCCGCATTAAGTGTCTGTCCTCCAATAGCGCCGAGTCTATATTGTTTTTTTAAGTTTTCTATTTTAATTGCTGTTTCTGACATTCTTACACCGTATCCATAAATGTTTTTTCTATCTTACTAAAGAGAATTATCCCAATGAGTAATACTACCAATGTGATAATCCAGCTTATGCCCCAATATCCCCACAGGAATTTTCCCGAGCCAATCATTGAACATCGCCAACACTCCATAATTGGAGTCATAGCGTTCATCATGTAAAGCGGCATATATTTCTCAGGTATAAGTCCTACTGTATAAACAACTGGTGTCACATACATCCAAAGCTGCACGCCAAATCCTACTAAAACCACAAGATCTCTGTACTTTGTTGTAAGTGCCGCAATAATAATTCCACAGCCAAGACCAAGAACACCTGCCTGAATGATAATTACAGGGGCAAGCAAAACTGTTGGTCCCAAATTGAAGTGATACCCTGTTATGGCATAACCAACCATAACCACCAACAACATACCAAGCTGTATAACCAAATCAAGCATTCCTGTAATTACAGACGAGATTGGCATTACAAGTCTTGGAAAATACACTTTCCCCATAATTGCTGCATTAGCTGTAAAAGTATTTGATGTCTGAGTAAGACTCGAAGAAAAAAAAGTCCAAAGCGCATTACTGCAAAGATAAAAAACAAACTGCGGAATCCCTTCTGTAGATAATCCTGCCAAATTACCAAAAATAAATGCATATAAAGTAACCGTTATAAGTGGGTTAAGTATTAACCACATCGGCCCTAGAATTGTTTGTTTGTATCTTGTTGCATAGTTGCGCTTGAAGAATAAATAAATAAGATCCTTGTATTTAAGCAACTCTTTGATATCTATATCAAACCAACCTGTTTTAGCTTTTATGTGTGTTGTAAACTGTTCCATTTATAATTCCTTTTATAGTCTTTTTAATTGCACATTTTCTTAGATAGAGCATATACCCTTTATTAATAGCATAAAGCATATCTTTTGTTTCTGCTTCATGAGCCTGTCCTCTCCTAATAACATTATCAAAAAAAGCATATTCAAGATTATGTTTTTTTGCATCAACATATAATGGCAAAAAATTCTTTTCTATTGCCTTGTAAGTCTGCTCTTGAATAGATGCCTTCTTGGTTTCAGAAAGCGAGCACGCATGTCTTCTATATAAATATAAGTTATCTGTTATGTGTTTGACCTTTCCGTATCTATATATGCGCATCCAATAATCATAGTCTTCTGCAAGAAAAAGGTTTGCATCATACCTCCCCACCTTCTTTGCAACCTCTGCCGTATAAAGAAAACATGCGCCACATACATTTCCCATAACTATATATTGAGAGTCTGGAAGTTTTCCTTCTGCTATAATATTTCCATCTCCATCAATGCTAGTATAATCCGAATAAACCATCACTAAATCTGAATCACTCTGAAGAGTATTCACAAGCACTTCTATAGCGTTAGGTCTATACATGTTATCGTCTGAAGTCCATGTATAGTAATCTCCTGAAGCAGCATCAAATCCTGCATTAAGAGTGTTTGGCAATTTCAGATTAACAGGGTTTGAGATAACTTTTATTCTACCGTCTTTATTGGCTAATCCATTGCAAATTTCAAGAGTACTGTCGGTCGAACAATCATTTACAACTATGAGTTCCCAATTTTGATATGTCTGAGCCATAATACTTTCTATGGAATTAGCAACATGTTTTTCTCCATTGTATACTGGCAAAACTATCGATACTTTTCTATTATTCATTATCTTTACCACATCGCTTTTTAAATAGAAGTTTTATACTATTATAATACTTAAATAACGAATAATTCATATAAAACAGGTGTAAAGCCTTATTATCCCCATAATAATATTTCTTCCATAATGGCTTAACTCTATTAAAATAGTTTCTAGTTTCAAGTGCATCTTGATCCTCTCTTGTCATTTGGCTCCAGTTCGCAAACATGCAATTTAGGAAATAGCTAATTTGCCATTTTCCTATCTCAATATCCATTTCCGTGTGTGCTTCAATATATGCGCTCGTTTCTTCAGCGCTAATACACATTGCTTTATTTTTACTAATCCAATCAATTTTTTGCGTTATTGAACCAGATCGATACCTCCTATAATATAAAGGTTCATTAAGGATAGCAACTCTATCACAAATAGTTGTCAGCATAAAATTAAACAAGTTATCTTCGTGTATTATCCCTTCATAGAAGCGTAGCTTATTCATCTCTATAACACTTCGCCTGGTAAAAATCAGACAGCAACTTGGATAATAATCGTTATTACTAATCATCTTTTTATAAAACTCTTGCCCATCGTAAATATCCGGGTAATCGCCACGATACCTATATATCCCTCCTATATCATCATCAGTCCACTTATAATCTGTTGTGCCATTCTCAAATGTATATGCCGAAAATCTTAACTGATCAAGATTATATTTTTTTGACTTATTATACAGTTTCTCTATAGCGTCATCAGCAATAAAATCATCCCCATCTAAAAAAAACACATACTCTCCACGCGCCAAATCTAATCCCATATTTCGCGCAGCGGAGAGTCCACCATTTGTTCTGTCAGCAAGTATAAAATTGCTATTCCTTTTTTCATACTCCAATGAGATTATTCTTGAATTATCTGTCGATCCATCATTTACCAATATCACTTCAATGCTTCTCATTGTCTGACGTTCCAAACTATTCAAACATTCGGCAAGATAATCTTCAACGTTATAAATTGGAACAACAATTGAAACAAGTATATCATCCATGCAATAAAAAACTCCCTCAAATGGCAGCTATACAGCTGTATTCCTTTTACTGACTCTTTTTTTCTTCTAATACTTCAAAAATTCTCTTTATTGTTCTTATTATGCCATATTTCTTTAAATACTCTATTCTATGCTTCTGCATCGCTATCCATGAAAAATTATATCGGTAATACCTTTCAAATACTTTTGTCACATCATCTGAAACATCCACAATTTCTGGCAAATCCTTACCTTTTTCTTCGTCAGATAGTTTAACTTCTATCATATTACTATTTGCAGCGCCACTCTCACCACTACCATCAGCTCCAATATTTGTAGTATACCCATCACGGCTGTAAAGAACCAATCCATCATTCTTACATATTGCAACAAAGTAAAAAATGGCCCATGACTTCAATCTTCCATCCTTATTTGCCAATACATGATCCCACATTGTCTTATATGCGCCATTATAATTTATACGCCTGATCATTCTTTTAGATGTATTACTTATAATATCATCTACATCTTCATTAAAAAACTTCCACCTATTTGCCCATGTAGCCCATCCCCAACAATTAAACCACGGAATAAAAAAATAATCGGGCAGCTTATCCTTGGGCACAGCTGGAGTATATCCTGAAATTGCCATTAGTCTACTATAGTTTTCATATTTGGATAGTGCTAAATTCATAAACTCTAAAAAATCCGGAGCCACAATAACATCATCTTCTACAACTATGACTCTTCCATATCGATTAACAACAGTTGTAACACCATCAATAATATTCCTCTTCATTCCATAATTTTTTTCTCTGAATTCGCATATAATACTTTTGAATCCTGATAAGCTCTGAATATATCTTCTCACTTCAGCCACTTTTTTCTTACTATCCTCATCTTTAGCACCATCTGAAAAAATGAATAGATCTGAGTATTTTGCTTGCTTATTATTTAATAATGCATCTATAGCTTTTTTAGTATGATCAGCTCTACTATACACAAAAAAAGCTATCGGAGCTAATTCTGTATTATTATTTAACGCCATATATCTTACCTTTCAATCATTGAATATTTTCTTTACTAATTACCTAAAACTCTCCTATAGCACTCCAACGTTTGCTCTGCTGCCAAATCCCAATTAAACTTTTTTAATTGCTTCTTGCCTTTTTCAACCATTTTCATCATCTTTTCCTCATCACCGATCAGATTTCGTACCTCATGCTCAATATTCTCAATATTGTAAGGATCGATATAAACCACAGCGTTTCCACCCACTTCTGGCAATGAACTAGTATTACTCAACACTACCGGACATCCACAAGAAAATGCTTCCAAAACAGGTATTCCAAACCCTTCATATAATGATGGGAAAACAAAACACAGTGCGTTGGAATATGCATAACTAAGAGTCATATCATCAGCATCCATATGGATAACCTTTTCTTTAACGCTTTTATGCATAATCCTTTCTTCATCATTAAATAAACCTCCTCCTATTGAAACCAAATACAAATCATCCATATCTGCTAGAATAGGTTCTATTGCTTTAAAAAACCTATTATAATTCTTATATTCTCCCCTGTTTCCTACAAATAATATGTATTTTGAAGGAAAGTCCTCATTAGCCTTATTAAATTTATGTGGCTTAAAACTACTGCCATGATATACTACCGCTATATTTTCTTCCTTAATATCTGGATAATACGACAACAGATCTTGCTTTGTATTCTCAGAAACCACAATAATTTGATCCGCTGCGTAAATCATTTTTTTCTTATTCTTTATTGTTCTAGCATCAACATCAACTCCATAATATTTTTCATGAATCATATCATGAACTGTTACTACTAGTTTTCCCTTATGTTTCCCTATGATATATGGATCATAATATGTGGGATGAATAATATCATATTTTTGACGCCAAACATCATTTATCGTATATAGCTTATTAATTAGGCTTTTAAAAGGTATCTTTGAATATTCTTCCTTATAGTGACAGTTCAACTCGGATTCAAAATATGCATTTTTATTAAACAAGCAATGAATCGATGTATCCTCTCCCATACTTCTTATTCTATTATAAATCTCATAATAATATCGAGATATACCACCATATCTTTGAAAAAGTAAAACCTGATAGTCATACAAAACCTTCATAAATATACTCCTGTTGAAAATATCATAAAACTTGCCTAAGCGCGTATTCCATCTCCTCAGAAAACTTTGTAATATTAAATCTTTCCCGAACTAATTCATAAGTTTTTCTACTTTCAACCGTTATATCTTCTATATTCCAGTTAGATACTTCTAATATTTTCCCCCTTATAGTACTAATCTCACAATTCTCAAGCACAATCGCTTCATCCGCGTCATATCCACATTCCTTACTGCAAATGGGAATTAGCCCCTTCGACATACACGCCACTACTGCTCCTGCTCTAGCTTCTGAACACGAAGGCAATATTGTAAAGCAACAAATGTTAGATATCTCTTCAAATACATCTGACTTAATATCAACAAAACCTATAGGGTGAATATTCTTGAACTTAGTCAATTCATTTTTATATTCTTTATAAAAATCTTCTTCTTTTTCATAGCTTCCACACACAAACAATTCCGCAGGAAAATCTTTCTCAGAAAAAATATCTAATAGTAGATCTAATCCTTTATGCACACATCCTGAACTTCCAAAATACAAGAAACAATCCTTTCTTTTGCGCTTTGGATCAAATTCATAAATAAAATCATACCCCGTATTATGAACAGAAAAACATGGTGGTAATATAAATTCATCTTCATATGTTGATAAATTATAATCATTACCTATAATCACTAATTCATCATACTTTTCAAGCTCCTTAGGGTATCTAGGAACCTGCCGCCTTGGTTGTAATTTCACGCCGCGTCTCTGCTCTAATTCCTTAAGCCTTCTTTTTTCTGCCTCATTCGAAAAAGTCGGATTACTTCCTGTCATATAAACAATTCGTTTGGCATCACCTTTAATATTTCTTTCATAAATTGGATGCTCTTTTATTTGTATTTCAAACAATGCATCATACATTTTATCAAAATGCACCTTTGCAGAGTTAAAATCTATAACATCCACATTATATCCTAATCCGCCTATAATTCTTGCAATTTCTAAAGCTTGAATAGCATTTTGATGAAAACTATTAGTTTTCCCCTCAAAAGGACCTTTAATGTAGCTAAATAGCAAATTTTTATCATATTGTGTTTTATTGACATTTCTCCGAATAGCCCCTATACCCAGTTTTTTGAGTATTCTATGCACTATATTCGCGACATTCTTCTTTATCTTCATTTTTATACTTAACTACTCCATTTATGCACACGCGCTCTCCCCAAATTTCATTTTTCATTATGAGTGTAATGCGTCGAATTAATCCTCTCACCTACTGAAGGTTTACTGCGGATTAATTTCTCGTTCTCCTATATATTGTCTATCTGAACGTGCTGTT
>NZ_FMYB01000050.1 GCF_900104155.1 Butyrivibrio sp. INlla16 | reverse complement strand
GTGCTTTGAGATATAGCATCTGGATCAGGGTAATATTTGCGGAGATTTTCAACAACAAAGTTTTGGTAGTCGGCATGACTGCCACAATTAACAGGTAACATAAAATCGCCCTCCAATCAAAAAACTTACGGCCGCGCCGTAACGACACTTCCTTTTTAACAAGGGCGCGAAGCGCCGCATTTTTGGAGGTAAATGTCAAGTGTTTTTTGATAAAAAAGTGGGGGATTTTAATAAAAAAGGAATCTGAAAGCCGCATTGTTACTGGCTTATAGATTCCGAGAGTATATCATAATTCAGGGAGGAAGAATAATTCCTAATAACGATCTGGTATTTCAGGGGGTTATGGCTGCTATCATAATCTCTGCATTAGCATATATAAAGCAGAAAAAGGTACTTCATCTGGAACTAAACAGATATGCATTCAGAGAATGCTGGCCAGATAAAGGTTTATCAAGATATCTGAGTTTTGTACCAACAGCTCTGAGAAAACAAATGCTCTGGAGCGTGACACAGTATAATTTTGGATGCATTTTTTTCAGACTGGGCAAGATTGATAAAGCGGCAAAGTGCCTTGCTCTTATGCAGGAGTCATCAACAACTGCTTATAATATGCTTTTGGCTTTGCATTTAAAACATTACATAGCCTTGTATTATAACGACTATGATACGGTTATATCCTGCGCAAATGAGGCATCTGTGATTTATCCCAAGGTGAGACATACAACCTGGAACAATAAAATATTTGGTGATCTGCAAATGTATGGTGCATATGCTAATTGCTTCAAAAATAATGCGCCTCAACAGGTATATTCTGTTCTTCAGTCGCCACAGGAAAGACCTATGGATGAAGTTGAAAGGCAATACTATCTGTACCGCGCAGCAATAGTGCTGAATGATTTAGAAAGCGCAGAGAGATTCAAAAGATATGTGATGGATAATGCCGGAACTACATGGTATGGACAGGCTGTTAGGGAGAACTTTGTTCCGGAAAACAAACCGGTAAACTATCCCGGATATATTATTAGAACGGAAATGATAAACAGCCCAAGTAAAGTGGATAACAGCAGACTGAAACATATGTTACTGGGAGTGCTGATTGTTCTGTTGTTCTATATTGTACCCAGGTTGTTATAAGAGGCGGCAAGGAATTATAAGATGGGCAGCTGTGGAGTTAAAAATCCGCAGCTGTTTTTATATGGAGCAACATTCACTATCTGATAAATGCCGATAAAGATGGCATGAAGCTGAAATAATAAATATAAGATAAGGTGGACATCGCTGAAGTGACTGTCCACCTTTTTAACGGCATATCTTTGTGTTTTATGAAAATCTATACGGACGCAAAGGTCAGAATAGTTTCTCTCATGTCATCAAGCCTGATGCAGATAACACCATCCTCTAGGGACAACTCTTTATGTTCCAGGTAGGCTGGAATATGCATGCCTTAAATGGGTAAAAGTAAGTTTTTGTAATGATAGCAATGGTGTAAAATGGTAGAGATATATTTTGTTAAAGAATAATTGTTGGCGGAGGAAAAAAGTGAAGTTCTTGAAGTGGTTAAATCTAATTCCCCTTGTAATGTTTGTGATTAGGGATATGCTCGGAATGGCTGATATTAATCCCATATGGATGATAGTTATTGCGGCATTTGTCATAATGAATGTTTTTATGGCTAAAAGCATGAAGGAGTATCTCCTGTCTTCGTTATTATTGCTGATATCATGCGTTGCCGGAATGATACTAAGTACATATTATTACTACTATTTTGTTAGTTCTGATTTTGAGACACCTATTGTCGGAGCTTTCATTGCGATGGTCTATGGAATATTCGTGCTTGTACTGGCGGGAGTTGGTACAGCTGTTTTTGCCATCAGGAACAGAAAAGAGGCAGTGAAAAATGGAGATATTTGATATAACTGACGATAACGGCATTCCGACCGGGGATACTGTAAGCAGAAGTGATGCACATGACAATGGTATTCCTCATAGGACAGCACATATATGGATCGTGAGAAAAGAGGGAGGAAAATATCAGGTCCTTCTTCAGAAGAGGAGTGCTGAAAAAGAGTCTTTTCCTGGGATGTATGATACTTCATCGGCAGGACATATCCAGGCTGGTGATGAGCCACTTGAGTCTGCGCAGAGAGAACTGTTTGAGGAGCTTGGAATAAAAACTCTGGCCGGAGATCTTACTTTTGCCGGGAAGTTTCATATTAAGTATGAGATGGAATTCCATGGAAAAATGTTTAAGGACAATGAAGTGGCTTTTGTTTATGTATATGAGAAGCCGGTGGATATTTCCAAGCTGAAGCTTCAGACAGAGGAAGTGGAAGAGGTCAGATGGTTTAACATCGATGAGGTCCACGAGGGATGCATGCACAGGGATGGCACGTTTTGTGTTCCGATGGAAGGGCTTGAGATAGTAATGAAGTATCTTAAGGAAAAAGAAGAGAGACTAAGATGAAGAAAATAGTAGTGACAGCGCTTGTGCTGATAATGGTAATAGGAACAGTAGGATGTGGTGCGAAAAAAGAAGATGCAGAGATAATCTATGGTCATATGGAAAATAATGATTTTGTTCCGGATCATTTTGATAGTATTTCGCTATTCGAGGAACTGGAGACTGGAGGATACAAGATTAAGGCAGAGTCTGATAACGGAGTACAGTACACGTATCAGTCTTCTGAAGAAGATGCGGATATCCTGGAATACTATGAGACATGGAACGAGGATGAGTTTTCAGAGAAGTACAGTGGCGGCGCTTCTCTTAGCAGATGTGATTAAACTTTAGTCTATAGCTTGTTTTGAACAGTGAGTAATGAGGGAAACATGAAAAGACGAGTAGTATTATTTGTGTTTGCATTATGTCTTGTGGCTGGATGCGGTAATAGAAATGAAACTGTTACAGACAATGAGGATAGTAGCATGGCAAGCGCTGATAAAGTGGTTCAGGATGATAATAACGATGATGTAGGCGTTGAAGAACCTGCTGAGGATGATAATAGTGCTTTAGGATTAGACACATCCAAAATCATAGAGGAACAGTCATTTGATATCAAGCTAAATGGATGGGGAGACGTAAGATTTGTATCCTGTCTGCCTGATAAAGATAAAGATCCTCTGGCAGATGCTACGTTTTACCTTATGGATGATGAGAAGGTGATTTACAAAATGCCTTCTGTTTACGAAAACGACATCAGAGAATGGGGGCTTTTTGAGGACATTTCTTTTGTTGCATTCAAGGATATAAATGAAGATCAGAAGGATGAGGTAATTGTAGGAGAACTATACGTTACCGGTGCCGGACCGCAGGGAATGTTACCACGTACAGAGGTAAGAATATTCGAGGATAAGGGAGATGCATTTGAATATGCTAAGGATCTAAGCGAGTATATAAATGATTCAATGCCTGATGATGGCACAATTTACGATGTTTATGAAAAAGCTGATGGGGTTAAACAGAATGGTTTAGACAACAGTTCTGATGAGGCTTCTGCTGAGGATAGTACTGCGGGAGCAGGCAAATCACAGGAAGAGGGATATGATCGCACGTACCTTGAAGAAAAAGACGGTGTCTATACATACAGGCTGTCAGATGCCTCCATCATTGAAAAATATGATGAGTTGTATGCAGGTGCGTTTTCCAATTTCATTGAATCTTATAATGAAGTGATGAAATGGCAGAACCAGAGCTATAGATCAAAAGAGAAGTATACCGCAAATAGTCTTGTGCTAAAGAATAATGAAGGAAACAGTGTTGTCAAAACAGGCTCATATTATGAAATGGATTTTGGATTCAATCTCGATAATGTTGGTTATACTTATGTCGATCTGGATTGCGATGGAACCTTTGAGCTTATATTTGGCACTTTAAAATACAATGAATGGGTACCGGATAATGTTTTTGAAAGGGCTTATGCCCTGGTGGATGGAAGAACAGTAAAGATTTGTGAAGGTGGAAGCAGAGATACTCACTGGCTTGGATCAGATGGATATATATATGAAACAGGAAGTAGCGGAGCTGCTTATAGTGGGACATCCAGACTTCGGTTTGACAGTAAGAAGTTGCAGGTTGATGAAGATACAGATTGGGGCAGTCAGGGCTTTATAGAAGAGGAGTTCCTGGGATACTGGGAAAGACCTGTGCATATTATTGGACCCTATTCTGATATAGATGAAGCAGCAAGGCGTCCAGAAAGTGAAATATCAGATGATGAGTGGAGAACACTTATGGACGAATGGGATTCAAGACAGGTTGGAATAGAGTGGCTGAAAATGTCTGATTATTTAACAAAGCATCATCTGTTAGAATTCTGATTTACTATTAAATAATCTAATAGAATTAGAAATAAGTCGTGTCTATTTCGTATTCTTTATTGCAGAAGTCATATGACATTTGCAGAAAGAGTTGCGGTTTTGGCACGACTTTTGTTCTTATGGGGCAGGAAAATATTGATTGGGAAAATAGATATCGCTTATTTGCAGAGCCGAATATATATTCACATGCCGTATCATATTATCGACTATAAATCACTGTCTTTAAAATGTTATAATGGAAGTACATATAAACGAGGAGAAATACCAAATGGAAAATACTATGTATCAGGTGTCGACACTTCAGGCGCTAATTCTTGGGTACAGCCGGACGGTGATAAATGTAGACGAACTAATTCAGCATGGTGATACCGGGCTGGGAACATTTGAGGATGTGAACGGTGAGATGATCGTCATGGATGGACACTGCTACAGGTCAGATCAGTTCGGGAATGTAACAGAGGTTGATCCTTCGACGGGAATTCCCTTTGCTGCTGTGGCCAGGCTCTATGGCAATCAGCAGTTTCAGCTTAATGACATGCCGAATTTTGCCTCAATTCAGACAGAACTGACAAGGAAGATCGAAGAGGTATTCGGGCTTAACAGTATGCATATTGTCAGGATTGACGGAGAGTTTGGGAAAATCGATGCCAGATCAGAGGGGCCTTACAGGTCGCACCATATCAGGCTGAAAGAGATTCTTCTCCACACGCAGCAATCGTTTCTTTTTGAGAATATCCGGGGATCTCTGGTGGGTGTATATTTTCCAGATTATATGGATGGAATAAATATGCCGGGATGGCATCTTCATTTTCTTTCCGAGGACAGAACGAAAGGCGGGCATGTTTTTGATGCAAGTATAATCAAAGGAACAGCCAGAGTAGATAAGATTACCAGTATCCACATAAATCTTCCAAAAGAAGCGTCTTTTGATACCTATTCTCTTAAAGAGGATCTGGAAAGCGAGATAAAGTCCGTCGAGTAAAGTAAAAACATCAGATATACAGGCAGAGTCTTAAAAGGAACTAACGACCTCGGCGAAGAGGTAGAGATATCAGCTACAACAAAGCGCGTCTGGTCCTATTAGTCAGTTTTTCGCCGGATATTCACTCACAAGCATCCATAAAAGACATGTTGAATCACACATACGTGGGAACCAGTCATTAAACCTTGTAGCAATATTCAACTTTCTATGAAGTTCTCTGGCTGATATTGTTTGCTTGTCAAAATCAATATTTAATAATTCGTTCATTATGACTTCCTATCAAAATTAAAGTTTTTTAATCAGCAACCCTGATAATACTTACACAATTATTTTAAACTCAAGATTGTCTTATGAGACTAACCTTGAGTCCTATTTGCATGAATTATTACATATTAAAAACAAACAGTGTGTTCCTTGACAAGCGCTACATGGTAGGAGGCCTTAAAACAGATGCCGGAAAAAACAGACAGATACCCAAATCCGGAAAGATAGTTCCACTTGACGATATATAGTGGTGCTGAAGTGTGAATTGAATTTTGTGAAATTATAGTGGTGCTATTGTGTGAATAGGTGGGGCTCAATTGCGAACTAGGTGGGCTCACAGCCCGAAATATTCAGGTAACTTCAAATGAAAAAGATGTACATGGAAATTATGACTTTCGTGTACATCTTTTTTTGTAGCAATGCATTATTTATGTATTTTTTAGATTATCAAAAATCGGAATATAGTACAATTAGGGAGGATATTTAAAATCTGAATCGGGAACAAAAGTAAGTTATACCATAGGTTGCCTGCTTATGGAAGGAGAAAGTGGTGCTGTTATGGGCGATGTACCTACGCAGTCACTCAGAATGGCATTGGCCAGTCTGATAATTCTGCCTATAATAATTGTTTACCCATTTTTTAGAAGATTTTTTGTCAGAGGGCTGACTGCTGGCGGTGGGAAATGAAGAAAAGATGTAGATGAAGTATATGAAAGCAACAGGAGGGGATAAAAGGTATGAAATACAGTGTTGACACCTACAGACTTTATCAGAGCGAAAAGCGCTTTGCACATACTGTTCGCATCCATGTAAGAATGAAGGAGCCTGTGGATATTGATGTCCTTGAGCAGGCGGTAAATACTGCTATCAGGCGCTACCCTTACTTTGCTGTAAGAGTTTCTGTTGATGAGGACGGTGGATACGTTCTTGTACCGAATGATAAGAGAATAGTTGTTATGCCTACAGCAGAGAAAATGCCAAAGGTTGGTAGTGATGCAGTAAACAACCACCTTATTTTTGTGGATTGTTCGGGGAATGATATTTTTTTTAACATAAGTCATACAATGTGTGGTGGAAAGGGATTTCTTCCGTGGGTTATGACAAATGTGTATGAGTATATCAAAGAAAAATATAACGTGGAACCATATGCACCGGAAGTCAGAAAACCGGATGACGATCTGCTCCCAGGGGAAACATCAGAACCCACGATGGATATGTTGACAACAGAAGCGCCAGTCTATAAGAGAAAGTTCCAGAAGGCGCCTGTTCTTGGTCTGGACTATCTTAACGGGCTTTTTAATCCATTTAAAAGAAACCCTAATTATACGGTTCTTACAGTTGATCAAAATGATCTTCTGAAAGTCATAAAGGCTAATGATTCCAGCGTGTTGTTCTTTTTCTTTATTATTTTTGCAAGGGCTTTGGACAGAGTGTTCCCTGAAAAGGACAGAGTGATAGTAGCAGAAGCTGCGCATAATATGCGCGACAGCGTGGGACTTCCCAATACACACTGCGACTTCTTGAGTCACGTGTACGTGGATTATGACAGGGATGACCTGAAGGGAGATCTGGAGAAATTAGGGACAAGAACCAGAGGGCAGATGATCCTCCAGACTGATCCGTCTGTCAGCCATGAGCAGGTAAGAAAGCTGTTTGAGCTGTATGAAGCGGTGGACAGGGAGCATGGGCTTAAAGCAAAAAGAAAGTATATGGCAGACAATAGCCTTGCTACAGGTAAAGATGCCCAGCATGGTAGTTTTATAGCAAACTACACAGGACAGATGGACTGGGGAGAACTTGCCGATTACGTTGAGTTTTATGTATTTATCATCGAGGGGCATTTTACAGTAGAAATAACAGCTATGGCAGACAAGATTTTTGTTGGCTTTATGCAGCTGATAAACACTGATAAATATATCAATCTACTGCGGGAAGAGTTGGACAGGGTTGGGGTTCCATGTACAGTAGAAGGACCATTTCCCAAACGGTTGCCAAAACATGAACTGCCTGCAAAATAATATTTTTTAATAGCAATTAGAAAGATTAATCTATGAAACAGAATGACAAGAGAGTAATAGACAGATTTATAGAACTTGCGTTGGTAGACGGAGAATCATTTAATGAACGGATGGTTGCTGACTATCTTGTGGCGGAGTTTCAAAAGCTGGGAATAAAGCTTTGCGAGGATGATACAGCCGGTAAGATTGGAGGTAACTGCGGAAATCTATATGGATTTGCGGAGGGGCGGGGAAAGTATGCAGATTCTGAGCCTATTCTGTTCTGTGCACATATGGACACCGTAGCTCCGGGTAATAATAAAAAGATCATACTAAATGATGATGGAACCATCACAAGTGACCATACTACTGTCCTGGGGGCAGATGACAGGGTTGGTATAGCAGGTATTATCGAGGCATACACTGAAGTCTTGGAGGAAGAGCTGGATCATCCGCCAATAGAGTTTCTGTTTACAGTGGCAGAAGAGGTTTACGGTCTTGGAAGTGCAGCTCTTGATTATTCAAAGATTCGTTCCAGGATAGCTTTTGCTCCTGACTGCAGCGGAGAATACGGAGTCTATTCATCCTGCGAACCGACCCTCATTTCATTCGAAGTACATATAAAGGGCAAGGCCTCTCACGCAGGTTATGAGCCCGAAAAGGGAATAAATGCGATCGCAGTAGCTGCAGCTGCAATCAGCAGAATAAAGCAGGGATGGGCGGATGATCACACAACGCTGAATATCGGTACTATTGAAGGCGGAAGTGTGACCAACGCTGTTCCGGAAAACTGCCTCATAAAAGGTGAGATAAGAAGCGGTGTCCATGAAGATGCATATCAGACAATGGAATATGTGGAAAGCGTTTTTTCTGAAGAGGCGAAGAGTGCAGGTGCAGAGCTTTGTATAGATAAAAAAGAAAGAATCACCGTATACAGGAAAGATCCCGAAGCCCGGGCGGGAAGTGCTTTGGATAGGTATAAAAGAGCTTTAGGGAAGCAGGGCAGGGAAACATTGGCGAAGAAGTCCTATGGCGGAAGTGATATAAATTCTCTGATAAAACACGGGATGGACGGTCTTAATATATACGGTCCTATGTATAACATACATACAACTGAGGAATATACAACTGTTCAGGAAATAGTCAGCTTCGCAGAACTGCTTAAGATTCTTATGGTTCTGGATTGGACAGAATGATTGGGATATAGTTATCTTTCTTCCTGCTCTTTCTTCACTGGTATTCGGAGCTGTACATGTTTTGGGATTTGATCCCTCATCGCCTGTTGCATGGGGACAGGCGGTCGCCAAAACACTGGAATCAGGCGTTTTTGGTCTGGCCCTCCTTATACTGTATTGGAAGACAAGAAATATCTGGGCCTGCGGCCTGGCTCACGGACTGTTTGATTTTTTTGCAGGTTATACAGAAGGCCTGTTTGTTCCGGTTGGAGATTCGGGTTCATCGTATATTAATACCGGTGAAGATGGCGCGAGAATGGTAAGGAGAATTGGTTATGGAAAACAAAAAAGTAAGGAAACATTCATTATGTGAAAAAAATGCTGTAATCGCAATGATACTGACAGTTCCTCTGGGTTTATTAACTCAATTGAGCGGCCAGCCACAGGGAGTAGTAAGCGCACTTATTGTCTCCGCTCTGTCCCTGGTTCTTCTGATCATTTATAATAAGTGGTTTTCGCCTGAATTTGATGGCGTGTTTAAGGCTCATGTTCCGGTAAAAGAGATACTTATGGTATCCTCTGCGATGGCAATCCTTATTATCGGATGCATAATCATAAATGCTATATATAGTGGACTTGCTTTCAAACCATCAGTTTCTTTCGTGTGCCTGGCACTAATGGCTGGCATTAGTGAGGAGACCATTTTCAGGGCGATGCTTATTCCTATAGGAATGAGATATCTGAAGGTGAAGAATAGGGCAGTGGCAGCAGTAATTATCTCATCTGTCATCTTCGGACCGCTCCATTTGACAAATATATTCGTAGGAGCAGATCCTGTCATGACTCTGATACAGGCATTCATGGCAACCTGTGGCGGTTTTGTTCTCGCCGGAATATATCTGAGGACCGGCTCGGTAATCCCGGGAATGATTGCTCACGCTGTGTATGATTTTATCAATTTTGTTACAGATCCAACCATCAATGAAAAGGGCGTTGTAGTTTATGATAGCGGGAATGTTGGTATTTCGTATTATGTGATTATACTGGCGGTTTCGGTGACGCTTCTTGTAGCAGGATGCTATCTTATCAGAAAGACTAAACAGGATACAATAGAGAATATATGGAAGATCAAGTGGAGCAACTGAATTCAATCGGAGAAGGAAAAATGAGGGAAGGTATATAAAGCATCGGAGGAGATAAGACGAATGGATAACAAGAAAGTTATGGCTGTTTACTACAGCAATAATTACAACGGATCAAAGGTAAGAGAGCTGTTTGGATATACAGCGGGAGATGCATCACCGCTTTTATCAGTAGTAAGCTGGGGATTCTGGGTAGTACTGTATGCCTGGGTGCCATTTGTCTGCTATCGTGTATTTGATGATGTGAGTCCGGACAAGTTGATAATGACAGGTGCAGCTATTCTGGTAGCCGGGATTGTAGCCGATAATACAAACCTCTGGCTCAAGCAGGTAGCATCAAGACCAAGATATAAGTACCGGATAACCCTTGATGACCCAATGTCGGAGTTCAGGAACTGGTGGCAGATGATTCCTAATCTCGCCGGATCAAATGACAGTTATAAGAGCTGGCCCAGCGGAAATATGACAATAGCAAGCATGATGTTTTCGCTGCCAATGCTCTCGGATGTTCTTAAAAAACGTTCAGAGAAAAAGAATATTGTCTGTTTTGTGATTGCAGCATGCTTTGTTGTGCTTTACGGCTATAACAGAATTCATATGACAAACCATTTTCTTTCTGATATATGCTTTGGAACACTGATCACTTACATTATTTACCTGGTTGTGAGCACAGCGTTTTTACAGGCTGTGAATAGGGAAAAGTAAGGATTATGATTAAGCCTGGTATTTAAAAAGACGGAAACAAATCTTTTCTTATCGGTGTTTTTAACAGCGGATATGTCATTGCCCTGTTGCTCTTTCTGGCGGGTTCTATAGGGTCTCTTTGTGATGGGGTTATCGCATCAAGAGGACTGGGAGTAGCTGAGCTTGCGGCGATAGGTATTGTATATGGCGATGGCTGGTGAGTAAAGATCACCGTGATGGATAAATATGACAGAAAGACCAATGCAGACCTGACAACGTGCAAAGCTTTCTATGAAATGCTTGAGACACTGGCAGGTGATGATCCGGAGGAAAAGGCTGAGACCAAGACGTGGGCAAGGAGCCTTGGATGGACAGGAAGGATGAGCAGGCCTGGAAATATGCTATGATTTACAGAAATCAGAAGGTGAAGTAAGGCTTGTTATGATTTGCGGGGATGCAATTGTTAATGCGGCAAATTCAAGTCTGCTTGGCGGAGGCGGAGTGGACGGAGCGATACAATAAGGACAAATAGAATTATTCGGGCTCTGAAGCAGTAATGCTTTAGAGCTCAATTTATGTATAATAGAGATTGAAAGTTCAAAATTATCTTAAAGTATAAAGAACAAAATAGTTAAAAACATAATGTTGAAGGAAAACCGATGTTTTATTTGATTAAGGAAATGCTGGAAGAAGTTACAGCAGAAGAGATAAAGAACGCAAAAGATCAGTATGTTGCAATTCTTACATTTGAGGAATGGAGGAATTGTAGTGGCATATTTGATATGGGAATTGATATGGATATAGAAGATAAAGATATCCTGACTACAAAGGCAGAGGTGAATTATGACTCACTTACAGGTTCATTTGTAATTCCTGATAGAACCAACATGTCAGGAGAGAGTAGCAGATTTGCCTTTGCTCTTGATGAAAAGGGAATCGTATTTATCGATGATTCCGGTGCTGCAGCAAAACTGATAAAAAGGATTAAAAACACTAAGAAATGGCGTATGCCTTCCCTTGAGAGATTTCTTTACGATTTTCTTGACCAGATTGTGAAGGATGATCTACGACTCATGGAACGTTATGACAAAGAGCTTGATGCCATGGAAAATGCCATACTTAATGAAGATGAAAAAATTGCGTCCGGCAGAGTTAATGAGATAAGGAGTAATATCAGGGATCTTCGGATTCATTACGAGCAACTTATGGATTTAGGGCAGGAGTTTGAAGAAAATGAGAACAGCTTTTTCAAGCAGGAAAATATCAGATATTTCAGGCTGTTTCTTAATAGAATGGACAGGCTGCATGATACTTCAACAGCAATCAGGGACTATACCATGCAGATTAGGGATCTTTACAAGGCCCATCTTGATATAAAACAGAATAGGATAATGACTGTGCTTACAGTAGTTACAACAATATTTCTTCCTTTGACGCTTATAGTTGGATGGTATGGAATGAATTTTAGATATATGCCTGAGCTTGAATGGAGATGGGGATATCCTGTGGTTATTGCGATTAGCATTTTAATAGTATTGGTCAGTCTGCTATTCTTCAGGAAAAAGAAGTGGCTATAAACAGGAATAAAGGCATATGAATGGCAGGAGGGAGTCATCATCCGCAAAGCGGATTTTAGGATGTTAATATTGCAGTAAAACTTACTATCAGAGACGGAGTGAGGTATGTTTGAAATAAAGGATTGTGTGGATTACGAAGTTGCGAAGACGCTTATAAGGGAATACTCAGAGATTAAAGATGCTGAGAGCTGCTTTGTATCATTGGATAAAGAGTTTAGCTGATCTTGATACTTATTATAAAAATGGGGCTCTTTTGATTGGATTTGAAAATGGGAATCCTATAGCTACTATAGCGATTAAGCGTATTGATAAAGACACATGTGAGGCAAAAAGACTGTATATTAAGCCAAATTATCGCGGCAAAGGTTATGCAAGAGTTCTTATGAATGAGATGTTGGATAGAAGCAGAAAATTAGGCTTTAAAGAGATCACATTTACCACCAAACCAGAAGTGATGAGCATTGGATATGGATTATACAAGCGCATGGGATTTGAAGAAGTAAATTGTACTGATGGCGTGGCTTCTATGAGAATGATTTTATAAGTTATATGTTTCAGAATAGTATGTTTGATTGAATATTTCAAATAGCGTATAATCGTGACAAAATGTACTCTTAAAATCTGGAGGTTTCATGTTTTACAGTATAGTAATACTTGTGAAAGAAAACGGGGCATTAGCGCAGTTGGGAGCGCATCACACTGGCAGTGTGAGGGTCACGGGTTCAAGTCCCGTATGCTCCATCAATATTGGAATATTCATTTTCCGAGTTGGGATCAAACTGATCAAGAGGAAGATGTTGCATACATCATATGTTAATACAGCATGAGAATGAGGATGCACAAAATAAACAGGAGCCGGTGAGGCTCCTGTTATACGTTAAAACGAAGATGGATGATTATTCGGTCTTTTCATCCTGCTTCTTAGAATCGTTTTTTCTTTTGAGTGTAAGGCCCCCGCAACAACACAAAAGAACAGCAATTACTGCAATCATTGTTGTATCCATACCGATTTCCTCCTTATATTTTCTTGATAGGAGAATCTTAGCATATAAACGATATTGTGACAACTGAATAATGTGATTATACATGGTGCTATGAATTTGGTTTTGAATCAGATACATAGCGCTTTTTAAATCGAGGAGGAATAGGTGTTATCCTGGGTTTGATGTCCGTGGGTGAGAGACAAATTATTTACACCCATGCCAAGAAGTAAGAAACTTGATGAAGTGGAGAAAAAAGAAGGAACAGATCAGGCAACTTAGAAAAGGACCTGACCTTGAGAAGTTTCTGGAAGGGAAAAAGAGAAAAACAATGATTCGTGGAAGGAGAAGAAACGGATGTATAAAAGAGGAACATCACAGAATCAAGAAAAGCAGGAAAAAATAGATGAAATCATGAAAGGCATGAATTTAGGTAAGAAGAAATAGATACCAAGAAATCATTATTTTCCTTGTTGTAGGAGTAATAATGATGGCCGGTATGTTTACAGTAACTGTTGTAGAAGGGATTTGTGATACACTTACAGAGAAGATAATCGACTTATGAAAATAGGTTCAATATGTCAGAAAAATTGCCGTTTGACAGTATAATTTACTGTTAAATGGCTCTTTTTCTGTTATATTAGAAATATGTTTTTTGTTGGAGGACGCTTATGGTATATGGGGAAATATCTATTAAGGATAAAATTGAACTCATTGATAATATTCTGACTCCGGAGGATTTTGTAAAACTTAGAGTCACTACGGGTTTTGCAGATATTCCTGCCCCACATGCAAGGAAGGTCCTTCAGAATGGACTTTTAAATGTCTCTGCAGTGAAAGAAGGAAAACTAATAGGAATGGGCAGACTTGTGGGTGACGGTGCGATGTACTGGTACCTGCAGGAAATAATAGTTTTGCCGGAATATCAGGGACTCGGAATAGGGACAATGATTGTTAATCATCTCGTGGACTATGCTGCGAAGAATTCCTCTACCGGGATATTTACAACAATAGGGGGAGTATCTGCGAAGGGCAAAGAAGGCTTCTATGAGAAACTGGGATTTGAAGTAATACCCAATGGCATTCAGAAGATGATTGAAATATAAGGAAGGTAGAAATTATGCCTCACGTAGAAATCAAATGTTTTGAGGGAAGAACTGACAAGCAAAAAACAGAGTGTGCGGAGAAAATAGCACTGGTAATAGCAGAGACATTAGGCTGCAAGACTTCAAGCGTTTCTGTTGCTATTAAAGATATACCGGAAACTCATGGTTCCCGAAGATCCCGTCTGCGGATCTGCACACTGCCAGATAGCAGATTACTGGTCAAAAGAACTTGGAAAATCCGCTATTCATGCATATCAGGCATCCAAAAGAGGTGGACATCTTCATTGTGAGATGCTTGGAAACGGAAGAATAAGCATAAGCGGAGAAGCAGCTTTAGTAGCAGTTTCTGAGATTGCTGTTGAATTATAACTTCCAGTTAAAACTGACTAAGGCAAATCGTAGCTTGTAGGGGAAATATTATGTCGGAGTTTAGATGCATTTGGACAGATGGAAATAACGAAGCATTTCAAATTTTTTATGTAAAGACTGAAGAGTATTACAGCAAAATTGTTGGCGGAAAAGAAAAAAGAAAAGCGTTCATTCCATATAATTTATCGCAAAGTATAGAGGATGTTTTAATAGTTTATGATGATGTTGTTGCGGTAGGATGTGCAGGCTTAAAAAGTTATTCGGATGATGCAGTGGAAATAAAGCGCGTTTGGGTAGAACCTACATATCGAGGGAAGCATATTGCTGCTCAAATGATGGATTTATTGGAAGAAAGAACTAAAGAACGTGGTTTTAGGAAAATTATTCTACAAACAAGACCAATCATGCAGGATGCTGTAAAACTATATGAAAGTCGTGGCTATACATTAATAGATAATTATCCTCCATATGATAAGTTGGATGGAGCTATATGTATGGCTAAGATGCTGGACTAACAATTTCTTTCGGTAGATTGGTCTTCCGGGCATTTTCCGGAAAAACTTGTTGTAGCCATGAAGAAAAATATTAGTGTAGAACAGGAGCAAATAAATGTATGAAAGTATTGCTTTTTTGTTGTAAGGGATTTGAAACCATGGAGTTTGCACCGTTTGTCGATGTGATGGGATGGGCGAGAAATGATTATGGTTTAGCGACTGAAGTCATTACTGCCGGTTTTTCTAAGACTGTTGTATCTACATTCGGAATTCCGATTTTGGTTGATAAGACCTATGATGAGATAGATGTTTCCGAATATGATGCCCTGGCTATCCCCGGTGGATTTGAAGAATTCGGTTTTTATGAAGATGCGTATGATGAAAGATTTTTAAATCTCATACAAGAGTTTGACCGTTCTCATAAATTTATCGCTTCTATCTGTGTAGGAGCTCTTCCGATTGGAGCAAGTGGAATACTTAAGGGAAGAAAAGCTACAACATATCATTTGGGAGATGGTAGAAGGCAGAAGCAGCTTGCAGAATTCGGAGCAGAGGTGATACCCGATCAGAGTGTTGTGATTGATGAAAATGTAATAACCAGTTTTTGTCCTGAAACAGCTTCTCATGTTGCAATTGCCTTATTAGGCATGCTTGTGGGAAGTGAAAGGGCACAGATTGTTGCAAATGCAATGGGATAACTTCATCAGGGCTTACTGTGGAGAAAGCTTCATGGATAGAAGCACCGATGGTCGCTGAATGTTTCATGAACCTTGAGTGCAAGTATTTGTGGGAGAAAGAAATCGTACAGGGTGATGATGATGTTATGATTTGCCTTGAAGTTGTAGGCGGGCATATAGAGAAGGATTATATAGAGGATATGTTCGGAGACAAAGGGATTCTTTACAATGTCCATTATCCTATAAATCCGGAAAATGTGAAAGAAAAAGGCTGCGATTATGTAGCTGCATTCTGTATATTAAGTGATTTTGGAACACATGATAATCTTAAAGTCGGTGGACCAGGATGCGTAGGAACCATTCCAAAGTATCGCAAGAAGGGTATTGGACTCGAGATGGTCAGAAGAGCTACTAATATACTAAAAAAAGAAAAATATGACATTTCGTGGATACATTATACCCATATTGAAAACTGGTATAAAAAACTTGGATACGAAACAGTTCTGAAATGGAATGCTGACGGAATAGTATATTAAAAATATGAGTAATAGTAAAAACGGGAAGTTTAATCCTTCTGAGAAAACGCTTGATGCTGTGACTGATTCTATGGGCGGAAAATTTGCATAATGAAATATATTATTTGGAGAGTTTAAATGAAATTACTGGAGTTTTATACATTAGAATCAATAGATTTTCCAAAATTGATGGATGTTTATCGTGAAAGTAATGAGGATAATGTAACATTCTTGCATTTGCGGAGTTTGAGCGAGATATGATAGTAGAGCGCACTCAGGAAGGCCGAGAAATAGCAAGACAGAACCCCAACTATAGAGATGGTCGTAAAAATAAATACACTCCGCAGCAAATGGAACATGCTCTGGCTATGCTCAAGAAAAACTCTTATAATCAAGTTGCGGCTATGACAGGGATTTCAAAGTCCACATTGATAAGAGCGAATAAGGAAAAGATTAAATAAAAGGTTGTATTATAGTGCTAGCAATATAAGAAATGGAGAGAGAAAAATGATGAAGCGAACAACAGCAGTAATAATTGAATTAATCCCGGTATTATCGGTGATATCTGCACTTTTGCTACTTAAAAGAGATGCAGACTCTCCATTTTTAAGAATTATCACGATGATAGTTTTTATATTTGCGTTTTTCGGGTTTGTAGCCTTTTTTATAGGGAGAAAATTAGCGAGAGAGGATAAGGCGGTGAAGATTCTGGGAGTTCTTGATTGGATCTCAACTGCAATTATTGTGGGAATATACGTACTTGCATTTTTCGTTATGGCGATATGGTGATCTAAATTCAAGTTTGTCGGGATGATGTGATAGCGTGTTATCTTTCAGGATAAAATGGTATATGTAATGGAGAATAAAAATGAGCAAAGGTGAATTAATAGTATCAATAATTGTTTTCATGATTGCCATAGCATTAATATTTTTAGCGATATTTCATTTTGGCGAACGCGGATACTTGTTTAATAATGCGTATATATATGCTTCAAAAACACAGCGAGAGACAATGAATAAGAAACCATATTACAGGCAATCTGCGGTTGTTTTTTGTTTGCTGAGCATCATTTTTATTATTATCGGATTAGCCGTTGTGTTGCAAAATAGTATATTGTTCTTTCTGGAAATCCCGTTTTTTATTATTGTTATAGTTTATGCAATAATATCAACTTTAAAGATTAACAAACAAAATGAGGTTAATTAGATATATTCGAATAGAATGTACTTATAGCCAATTCTGTAAAACTGCAGGACTGGCTATTTTCTTAGCTTTACTTTTTATACAAAAGTCTTTCATAATCTTTACTTTTCGGAGACCAAAAGGTAAAATAAGTAAAGATTATGGAGGGAAGTACAATATGATCTCATATGAAGGTTTGGAAAATGCACTAAAGGAAAGAGGAATTGGTAAGACTGAGCTTTCAACTGAGCTTGGTCTGTCTACAAGGACTGTGGCTAAAATTGCAAAGGGTGAGAAGTTGTCGCCAAGAAGCATAAAAAAGATAGCAGCATATCTCGGAAAAGATCCTGACTTTTTAATGAAAAGTGTTTCAGATAATAAAATCTTGCAGTTGCTTCGTGAGGAAAAAGATATAAAGCTTCCTGGAGGGCTCTATCATGAGCTACAGGTAAGAATGACATATAATTCCAATCATATCGAAGGAAGTAAGCTTTCAGAAGATCAGACAAGGCATATCTTCGAAACTTATACAGTTGATATCGGCGATGGCGTTCCTGTTGATGATATTCTTGAAACAGTGCATCACTTCCGCGCAATTGATTATGTAATAGATATAGCAGAGGAAGAACTTTCAGAGGATATAATCAAAAGGCTTCACTACATAATAAAGCATGATACAAAGGATTCAACTTTATCATGGTTTGCGGTTGGAGATTATAAAAAACGTGCAAATGCCGTAGGGGGCAGAGAGACTTCGAAACCATCTGAAGTGCATAAGCATATGGAGGCACTTCTTAAAGAGTATAATTTAAAAAAGATTGTAACAGTAGAAGATATAATAGCACTTCATGCTGAGTTTGAATATATTCATCCATTCCAGGACGGAAACGGAAGGGTAGGAAGGCTTGTAGCATTAAAGGAATGCCTCAGACACAATATTGTGCCATTCATCATTGAGGATTCCAAGAAGAATTATTACTACAGAGGTCTCAAGGAGTGGAGAAATGAAAAAGGATGGCTCATAGATACTTGTCTTGATGGACAGGATACATTTGTAAAGCTTCTTGATTTACTAGAAATTGAGCATGATTGAGATAGTATATGGAACGGAAAATTTGAAGATAATAATGACAATAATGATTAGGCCTGTATCAATGATATGGGCCTTCAATTATGAATATGGTTAGCAGAAACTAACAACGGGTGGTATCATGTAATTGAATCAAGTTATCGTTTGTGGGCTTGAAACAGCAAAGAAGCTGGTTCTTAAGGAAGATGATGTGTATGAAGTGATAGAGGTAACAGAATAAAATGTGAACATATTCATATAAAAATGACTTTTCGGTTTCAATGACAAAAGACGGATTCATCTGTATAATTTTCTTAAATGAAACAGATGGGAGATAGATATTATAGATGGGTGAGGATATAAAAAGAGATCCTTTTGAGGAATATATAAGGCATGTTGAACCGGATAAGAGAAAACTTGGTTATGCCTGGTATACAGCTGTTGGACTTCAGGCTGTTGATGGACTTAAGACTTCAGACTATCTTAAAGATACCGCGCAAAATAATATTGAAGGAAAAATAACCATCTCAGAAGCAGAGAAGCTCATTGAGAGTTATTATGAGACATCAAATTCAAAGGATACTGACAGGACAAAAGAAGCAGACTGCGTATCAGCAAGAATAGCAGCCATATTGTCTGATGATGCATTCACTTTTTCACTGCCTCAGTATCTTGGTATTCATAAGAGACTTTTTGAAGGAATATATGACCATGCCGGAAAAATCAGGGATTATAATATTTCTAAAAAAGAATGGGTACTGGATGGAGCATCTGTACCTTATGGTAATGCCTTGGATTTGAAAGCTACACTTGAGTATGATCTACAGACCGAAAAGGAATATGAGTATTCTTATGATAATATCAGAGATGATATAAGACATCTTTCGAGATTCGTCGCTAACCTATGGCAAATACATGCTTTTGGGGAGGGGAATACAAGAACGACCGCTGTTTTCTTTATCAAATATCTGAGGACAATGGGATTTGATGTTACTAACGATATATTTGCTGAGAATGCATGGTACTTTAGAAATGCGCTTGTAAGGGCAAATTATAACGATTATTCAAAGGGAGTGCATGCTACTACTGAGTATTTGGAATCATTTATGCGAAATCTTTTACTTGGTGAGCATAATGAACTGCATAACAGAAATATGCATATCAGTGGATATTTCGAAAAACAGGACATTGAGAAAGCAAAACAGGACATTGGTGATAAAAAACAGGACATTGAGGAACAAAAACAGGACATTCATATCCCGGAGGAGATAGGAAACAAAACAAAGAATAATATTATCAGTTTGTTTAAAAAATATGGATATGAATCATTTTTTGGAAGATCGGAAGTGATGGAAACACTATCTATCACAGCATCTCCGGCATCAGCTTTGATTAAGCGGATGCTTGATATGGAAATTATATATCCTATGAAGGGAAAGGGAAAAGGTAAATATCTTTTCAAAAAGTAAATAAATGTGAAGAAAAGGGCTCTTATATATGTCAATAAAAGGCATATATTCAGGGCTTTTTCTTATATAAAGGGCATGTGCAGTATTGCAAATGCTTTTTCTCTTGCCCAATACCAGGATTTTATGCTGTGAGGGCAGACCCCAAGGACAAGCACAGGCTTATCATTGATGAAGGATGTCACCTCCAAGCTGGAAGAGCTGCGAAGCATTCTTACGGAAATTAAAAAAAGAAAAACGACAGGAGAGTATAACCTGAATGCCAGCATTGAAGTGGAGAAAAAGCTGAAGGCTGTCGTGGATCTTGATTCATTTGATAGTGATACGCTTAAGCTTATCCTGGACAGGGTACTGATAAAGGCAGACGGTACAGAAGAATACATATAATCCTAAGGGGCAAGATTATGTGTATATGCAGGGATGCGATGATGGAGTAAGCGCCATCTCCGAATATAATCCCAATAATGGAATGATAACGGTTTTGCTCAGCAACTATGGCGATAATGTATGGGCGAGGATGAGAAAAATACGAGAGGAAATGTATTAGCATTTGATATGTCATATCGGAAACTATATTTCAGGATAATGGATGATGATAAGACAGAGTTTTACAACCCCTGTCTCTATTTTGAAATAATACATTGACGGGTATCTATGTATATGTTACCATCAACACATAGACGAATATCAATGTGAGGAGGGGATTATGGCTAAATTAGATGAAGTATTGATATGCAAGGCTCTTGGTGATCCCAACAGAATGGAAATCGTTAAGATGCTTTCTGATCAGGAGAAGTGCGGATGCAAACTTCTTGAAAAGTTTGATATTACTCAGCCCACTCTTTCTCATCACATGAAGATACTGGTGGATTCAGGCCTTGTTAACGATAGAAACTCTTATAATCGATGGAAAAGTAGTTTCAGCCGGAAAAGTTCTTAAAGCGAAGGACGTTGAAAAACTCTTATAGAAGATGGCAGGGATATGGAGGAGAATACTATGCTTTTTGAAACGAAAGAGTGTACTAATCCAGATATTGTGAAAGAGCTTTTTGTTGAGTATTCGCATATCAAAGGGGCAGAAAGCTGTTTTGTTTCTTTTGATAAGGAATTGAATGATCTGCCTGGGTATTATTCAGGTGGAGCGATAATAGTAGGATATGAAGAAGATAAACCCATTGCCTGTGTTGCCATAAAGAAAATAAGCGACGAAACCTGTGAAGGAAAGCGTCTGTTTATCAGACCGGAATACAGAGGAAAAGGATATGCAAGGATAATGCTCAAAGCAATGACGGATAAGGCTTTTGAACTTGGGTTTAAGGAATTGATTTTCACAACGAAACCGGTAGTTATGAGAATTGGATATAGCCTATATAAACGTTTGGGATACGAAGAATTATCAGAGGAAAATGGTATTGTATCAATGAGGATAGATCTTAGCAAGGAATATCCGTATGGGTGATTACTAATTGTCTTTGGTGGTAATATGGAAGGTGAAGTGTGTGGTGCTGTATCCGGGGCAATCATGGTGATCGGGTTGAAATACGGAGACGGACCCGACTATAAAGCAACTGCTTATCCCAAGGCTGCTGAGTTTATGGAAAGATTCAAAGAAAAGAATGCTTCATATATCTGCAAGGATATACTTGGCTGTGACATATCCTCCGAAGCGGGGATGCTCTATGCCCGGGAAAATGGACTTTTTAAGGATATTTGTCCGAGAATGGTAGAATCCGCGGTTGATATTCTGGAAGATATGGAAATATAAGCAATTGGTACAGAGGAGAAATACGGAATTTTGATGGAGGAAAAGCAAGGTGAATGAATTTAATGAATGTGTTCATGAAGTCTTGCAGATTCCGAACTACGTTATCCCGGAAGTTAAAGCGGGAATGAGAGAGCCCTTGTGCAGTTTGTTTTGTGATTGACAGAACCGTAATTATTAAGTAACATCAGAACAGTTGAATTAAAAAGGCGCCCATTGCTACCGAGTAATGGGATTAACGTCATTCCTTTACCGTTAGGTCTTAGCAGGTAGGGGAATGGCGTATTTTATTATATGGAGGTTTTCTAATGAAGTGGATTTATCTGTTTATTGCAGGTGCTCTTGAAATAACATGGGTTGTAACAATGAAAATGTCTAACGGATTTACGGTGCTTATCCCATCAATTATTACCGGTGTGGGATATATAGCCAGTGCTGTGTTTTTGTCGATCGCACTTAGGCAGCTTCCTTTGGGAACAGCTTATGCTATGTGGACAGGCATGGGAATCGTGGGTACTACGCTGCTTGGGATTTTTCTTTTTCATGAGAAACTGTCAGTTCCACAGGTCATATGTGTTATTCTTATTGTAGTTGGAATTGCAGGATTAAAAATATTAGCAAAGGATTGAGGTTACTATGTTTAGAAAGATGAGAAGATTTAAGCAACAGATTACAGATGAACAGTGCATTGAAGTATTGAAAAATGCAAAGCGCGGAGTACTATCCCTGATTGGTGAGGATGGTTATCCATATGGTTTACCAATTGACCAGTGGTACTGTGAAGAGGATGGGAAGATTTATTTTCATGGTGCTAAGGAAGGTCACAAGATTGACGCAATCAAGGCCTGCGACAAAGCTAGTTTCTGTACATGGGATGAAGGCTACCGAAAGGACGGCGATTGGGCTTTAAATATCAACAGCGTAATTGTATTTGGCAGAATCAAGCTTGTAGAGGATGAGGATACTGCAATAAAGATATGCACCCATCTCACAAAGAAGTTCACAGATGATGAAGAGTATTTACAAAAGGAATTGAAAAATGCACTGCCGAGAGTACAGTGCCTCGAACTCATTTCTGAACATATGACGGGGAAACTGGTTAATGAGTCTTAATACAGACGTTACTATTGACATTTAGTCACTGGCAAGACAGCGAAATCTATTTTGGTTTCATGTGGTGCAAGGCTTGCCTGGCACTAATATATGGTGCTATGATGGTTGTACTTTTTGCTGCCGCTGAGGTGCAGGTATGGATTGATGTGGCTACAGATTTGTTACGTGACGTATAAGATTAGAACACTATACTATAGAAGGTCATAGCTTCATACTGCTGTGACCTTCATGAAAATTACTTGAAAGTCTTTTTTATCTGCTCCAGAAATTTTTCCGCAATAGGAGTAAAGGTCTGATACTTGTTCCATATCAGATACAGCTCTGATTTTAGTTCAGGTGAAAGCGGTCTGAATACCATGTCAGTTCCTTCAGTATTTATCAGATTTTTAAATGTAAGAAGTATTCCAAGGTTTTCTCTTGCAAATACAGAGCCGTTATAAGAAAGTCTAAAGGAACCCTCAAGCTTTAGTTCAGGATATCTGTCATTGGCCCACGCTTTGATTTCATTGCTCCAGCTCTGTTCAGAGACAAATAGAGGTTGTCCTATCAGGTCAGAGACCCGGATGGACTTTTTCCTGGCGAGGGAATGAGATGAAGATATGATTGCTCCCCACACATCAGCTTCCGGGAATTTTACATATTCATATTTATTGCTGTCAGGTGTTTCACATAGTACAGCAAAGTCTAAAATACCCTTATCAAGCTTTTCAGTAACCTGCTCAGTATCTCCGCTTGTTATATGATAAGTGAAATTAGGGTATTTTTCTTTTAATTTATAGATCTCCCTGGCAAGATATCTGATCTGATAGCTCTCAGCCAGTCCAAAGTAAATATCCCCACCGGTTATATCATCCAGGGAGTTAAATTCCTGTTCGATCTTATCTGACATGGCCACAAGATCCTGAGCACGGTCACGCAAAAGCATCCCCTCATCAGTAAGTGAAATACTGAAGCTATGCCTGACAAATAACTTTTTTCCAAGTTCTTCCTCTAATGCTTTTAATGTCTTTGAAAGAGTAGGCTGCGATACATGAAGCAGCTCAGCAGCCTTTGACATATTTTCTTCCCTTGCAACTGCAAGAAAGTATCTGAGATTTTTTATTTCCATGAAAACCTCCCTAAAGCTGACAATTTATGTGTTATTCCAAAAGTGAATATCATGATATTTATTTTATTCATTAGCGAAAACCTGGTCAAGGATTTACTATGAAATCAGAAGGAGCAAAAAAGATGGATACAGAAAAGATTCTTGAAAGCCTTTCAGACATGGGCTGCAATGAGAAAGAAATAAGCTTTATGAAAAAGATGTATGAAGAAGGGGATACAGATACACTTCTTCGAGAGCTCAGGAAATGCCGATGTCACCTCATGGATGAACTTCATGACAGCCAGAAAAAAGTAGACAACATGGATTTTTTGATACGACAGATTCAGAAAGAAAAGAAATTCAGGAGGGATTTATGGCAAAACAAATATCATCCGGCGAAAATATCATGGGAACAGAAAAGATAAGCAAGCTTGTGATCACTACAGGAATTCCTCTTATGTTCAGCCTGCTTATCAACTCACTTTATAACCTTGTGGATTCGGTTTTTGTGTCAAGAATTTCAGAAGATGCGCTGACGGCGCTTTCACTTGCGGGACCGGTTCAGCTCACCGTTTCATCCCTTGGTCTTGGAAATGCGGTAGGACTAAATGCGGTAATATCCAAAGCACTGGGTGAAAAGCGCCCCGACAAGGTCAAGGACGCAGCAAATGCCGCCATATTCATAGCAATATGCTGCTGGATAATAAATACTGTTATCTGTCTTTTGTTCGTGCGTATGTACTATGACTGGCAGGCAGGTGGTAATGAGGTAATTGCAAGATACGGAAGACAGTACCTGACCATTTGCATGATTTTTTCCTTCGGACAGATGGGACAGTGGGTGTTTGACCGTTTTGTAATAGCCAGCGGAAAATCAAGCCTTTTCATTTTTACTTTGTCAGCTGCATCAATTACAAATCTGATCCTCGATCCAATTTTCATATTTGGAATGTTCGGGATTCCAAGGCTTGAGACAACAGGAGCAGCAATTGCCACAGTTATAGGGCAGTGTATGGGCCTTCTGGCAGGAGTGATCATAAACAAGAGATGGAATAAAGAGATACCATTCTCATTTACACTAAGACCCGATATGGAGAGCGTCAAACACATCCTGAGGGTCGGAATACCTTCAACCGTCGTTCAGGTGTTTACATCCTTCGTGAATATAGGAATGAATTCGATCCTTATATCATTTTCATCCACAGCAGTTGCGGTGTTTGGAATATGCGCCCGCATGCAGGGAGTTGTGACTGTAGGTGTTCATGGAATTAATAATGGACTTATTCGGCTCTTCTGGCATGAGTGTGGTTCGCTGAATACGCCTAAGCCCTCATGCCATGCGGCTTAAGCGTATCTTACCCTATTGCGATTTGGCAACGGT
>NZ_FMYB01000023.1 GCF_900104155.1 Butyrivibrio sp. INlla16 | reverse complement strand
AGGATATCTGAGAGGAGCTGTCCTTAGTACGAGAGGACCGGGATGGACGGACCGCTGGTGTATCAGCTGCATCGCCAGATGCATAAGGCTGGGTAGCCAAGTCCGGAAGGGATAAACGCTGAAGGCATCTAAGCGTGAAGCCCCCCTCAAGATGAGATATCCCTGCTTCGGCAGTAAGACCCCTTAGAGACTATGAGGTAGATAGGCACAAGGTGTAAGCATGGTAACATGTTCAGCTGATGTGTACTAATAGGTCGAGGGCTTGTCCAAAAAGGATATAGAACAGAGAGAAATGGATTTAAGATGAGTATTCAGTGTTCGGTTTTGAAGGTACAGATATTTTGTAAGATAGTCATTATGACTATCTTTTTTTGTATATAAAAATATAATCTGATATACTGTAACGAGTTTTGTGATTAAGGGAGTGAATATAAAATATGTATATAGTAAGAGATGTAAAAATAGAAGATGCAAAACGCTTGTTGGAAATATATGGATATTATGTAGAAAATACAGCAATTACTTTCGAATATGATATTCCATCAATAGAGGAATTTTCTGGCCGTATACAAAATATTACAAAAAAATATCCGTATCTTGTTATTGAAGAAGATGGAGAAATATATGGATATACTTATGCAAATACATTTAAAGATAGAGCTGCTTATGATAAATCCTGTGAACTGACTATTTATCTCGATAAAGATTCAAAGAAGAAGGGATATGGCAGAGCTTTATATGAGGCTCTTGAAGCCAGACTTACTGAAATGGGAATCGAAAACCTATATGCATGCATAGGTGATCCTATTGAAATTGATCAGTACTTAAATAGAAACAGTGAAGAATTTCATTCGCATCTTGGATTTGAGACAGTCGGAAGATTTCATAAATGTGGTTATAAGTTTGATAAATGGTATAACATGATATGGATGGAAAAACTGATTGGTTCTCACAATCTGTAAGTGTTTTGAACCAAGCGTAAAAAAGACATGGCACTTAAGCTCTGTCTTTTTTGTGATTCTTCTCCTTTGCCTCATACATGGCATTGTCCATTTTTTTGAAAAAGCTGTCGAGAGTTTCGTTTTCCTGATCATACATACTGCTGCCAAGTGATAGAGACAGAGTATATGGTCGACTATGTTTTTTTTGATAAGTGGTGATCTGTTCATTTATGGATGCCATGATTTTATTTAATCTCTCAGGTGTTGTTTCATAGACAATGAGCATGAATTCATCACCGGCATACCTGATCAGCAGAGAATCTTCGGGCTTACTCCTGATTAGTATTTTTGCAACGTCAATCAGTGCTTTATCACCGGCAGAATGACCGTAAGTATCATTTATGGATTTAAAATAATCCACATCAATCATGATTCCACCGATATTTGAATATCTATTAAAAGTTTCAGCTTTATAAAACAGATAGGCACGGTTATAAAGGCCGGTAAGTGCATCTAGGTACGAAAACTCGTTTTGAATTGACATATAAATAGCGGTGATACCTATTGCAAGCGATACCCAGATAAGAGATACACCATAGAAAAGTAATTGCAAAGCGCAGCCCAGAGCAATAGGTCCAACCATTAGATATATAGGGAAAAATCGTACTTTTCCATATTTCTTTTGATATTTACTAAGAACAATAATACTGAAGAGAATATATCCGGTGTCTACCAGATAATAGAAATAACTAAGAGGCATTCGGATATAATAATTATTTGAATCCATATAAAAAATTATAGGAAGGAAAAGATTAATTATAACTATTAGGAGCATTAGTACAGCCGGAATAGATGCATAAATATATATCTTTTTATACCTTTCAAGAGAATGATATAATTTGTAGTCCACATAAAGGCACCAGCAGAAAACAAAGATCGGATTGGCGATAAAACAGAAGGAATTCGCAAGAAGGCATATAATTCTCCAAGCCATTCCGGGCTTTCCATCCGAATAAAAGGCAACAAAATCCACAAAACAGGAAATCAAAGTAAGGATGGCTATGTTAGAGAAAATCTTAAGATCCAATTGATCCTCTACACGCCTGAAGCGACTACTGATTAATAAAGCTATCAGAAGTATTATTCCTATGTAGTCTGTGACTGCTATAGCAACAATATTCATAAAATTCCTCCAAAAGGAATTATATAAAGGCAAATTAAAAAACGAAAAATAATATATTTATTAGATTATAACATTAACAAAAGAGTTAAAAACTAGACAACTTCTTAAGTTTCTAAAATACTTATAAACAGATTCTTAAAAGACAGTCAATTCGGCTTTCTTTTTTGTTTTTTCTATTTATTTTCAAAAAGTATATGCTATACTGAATTAGGATATTAAATATATATTCAATCGGTTTTTAGTTTGTTTATTAAGTGATTGCAGTTTCTTTTTTCAAAGCGTGAGGTGAAAATATGGAATCAAAAATCTTGCTTGAAAATGGTACAAACGAACTTGAAGTCTTAGAGTTTAGAATTGATGATCATTGCTATGGAATAAACGTTGCAAAGATTAAGGAAATTATTGTATATCAGGAAGTGACGCCTGTTCCGAATGCTCACCCAAGTATTGAAGGAATATTTATGCCCCGCGATACTATGATAACTGCAATCGATTTACGTAATTGTCTTCAGAGAGGTGCATCTAAGCCCGGCGGACTTTTTATAATTACGAACTTCAATAAGCTGGACATTGCGTTCCATGTTGACGCTGTTGTAGGTATTCACAGAGTATCCTGGGCAGATATCATTAAGCCCAATGCCACAATTTCAAAGGCTGAGGAGAGTATTTCCACCGGTATCATCAAACTTGAAGAACGACTGATTATTATCCTTGATTTCGAGAAAATCGTATCTGACATCAATCCTAATACCGGTCTTAATGTGGCTCAGCTCACAGATATTGGAACAAGACAAAGAAACGAAATTCCGATCGTTTTGGCCGAGGATTCACAGCTGCTTAACAAGTTGATTGTTGATTCCCTTAAGAAAGCCGGATATGATAATGTACGTCATTTCGAAAATGGAAAACTGGCATGGGATTATGTCAAAGGCTGCAAGGACAGAGGTCAGCTTGATAAGGTTAAATGTATTATTACCGATATTGAGATGCCGATCATGGATGGACACCGCTTGACTAAGCTCGTAAAGAGTGACGATGACACGAAGCAGATTCCGCTTATTATTTTCTCATCTCTTGTAAACGAGGAAATGAGAAGAAAAGGAGAGTCACTTGGAGCCGACAGACAGCTCTCGAAGCCGGAAATCGGTAATTTGGTAGCTGTAATTGATGAACTTGTTCATGCTGATGGCGATGCCAAATAAAGATATATGATGTGAATGATAACTCCCTTTATTGCTTCAGTTATGAAAATCAATTTTCAATGACTGCTACAATGAAGGGAGTTTTATAATTTTGGTGAGGGTTTTATAGACTTTTAGAAGTCTGGTTTCTTGGGGAGTAAGTAACATGAATTCAAAAAATGAAGAGTATTTGGACAATCTTTTACATTCATTGACAAATAATTCCGGTTCGGGAATAGCTAAGACTAAAACCAATCAACACCATTCCGATGATGCTGATTTAAACGAGGCTATAGGTTATTCCTCCGAGAATGATGATTTAAATGAAATTGGACAGATGCTTGAAAAACTGGATGGCGGAGAGCTTTTGGATTCAGGAATGACAGAGGTTCTGGATGCTATCAGTGCGCCTGCAGATGAGACTTTACATAAATATAAGGTTGGGGATGAAGTTCCGGAAGGCTATGAAAAAGATGCGGATGAGCTTGCATTGGACGAAGCTATTGCAAGAGCTGAAGCCTTGGCGGAGGAAATACCTGAACTCGATGAAGTACCTGCAGAAACTGATGAAGTGCCTGAAATAGATGAAGTATCCGGTTTAGAAGAGCCTGCGACAGCAGGAGATATTCCGATACTTGAGGATATACCTGCTGTTGAAGAAATACCATCATCAGAAGAAATGCCTTTGGATGACATAGACAAGATGATGGCTGAGATGGGCATGATGACAGAAGTCGAGGAGCCTGCGGTAGAGGAAGCAGTACCAACAGAAGAAATACCGGTACTCGAGGAAATACCTAATGTAGAGGAAGCAGTATCAACAGAAGAAATACCTGTACAGGAGGAAATACCTAGTGTAGAGGAACCTATACTAACAGAAGAAATACCGTCACTTGAGGAAGTACCTAGTGTAGAAGAAACAGCTCCATCACAAGATATGTCAGCGGAAGATATCGAGAAACTGATGGTTGAGATGGAAAAGGCAGAAGAAGCTGAACAGGCAGCAGCTCAATCATCTGAAGAAGATGTGTCTTCCGAAGACATAGAAGAGATGATGGCAGAGATGGACATGTCGGCGGAGATTGAGGTCCCTGCAGAGATGGACATGTCGGCGGAGATTGAGGTCCCTGCAGAAATTGATGCGCCGTCAGAGATTGAAATGCCTTCAGAAATGGACATATCAGCAGATATAGAACTGCCTGCAGAAGGGCTGGCTGAAGCAGAACCAGCAGACATAGCAGAAACAGCGCCTTCGCAAGAGGAGACTATTGGATCTGTAGATGACCTCATGGGCGAGGTTGCTATGGAGATACCAGAGGATTCAGCTGATGCACTACTTGAGGTAGCGCCGGAGATTCCTATTGCGGATGAGTTTTTGGAGGAAGAAAGCGAGATAACGGATGCAAAACAATCCACTGAAGATATCTTGGATGAGATGATGCATTCGACACCGGAGGAGGTTTTAGGTAGCAGCGCAGAGAATACGACTGAAGATAATAACCTTGAAGAACTGGAGATACCTGCTGTTGAATCTGAAGATGCAATATCTGAGGAGATGCTTGATATTGAAGGTATGCTTGATGGTAACAGTGAAGTCTCTTCTGACAGCGGCGAGGGTGAAGCATCATTGGATGATATGATGGCGGATCTAAGTGAAGATGCGGCATCACTTGAGGCTATAGTAAACGAAGGCGGGGAGGAAAGTCTTTTAGAGGAGTCAGAGCTTACGCTTGATGATATAAATATTCCAGAGGGAGAAATGATGACCGAGCCCTCAGATGAAATGACAGATGCAGATCTTTCACTGGATTCTGATATGGCAGACGAAGGCGACGATGCATCAGATGTAATTAGCATGGAAGAAAATGAATTAGCGGAAAGCATGGAACCAACTGAAGATGGTGCGATTGCAGAAGAGATATCGCTTGATGATATTGGTGAGCCTGAAGGATCTACAGAGGATACTGCAGCAATGGATGAAATATCACTGGATGATGTAGGTGAGCCTGGAGAGGCTGCTGGAGAGCCTGCTGGAGAGCCTGCAGCAATGGATGAAATATCCTTGGATGATATAGGACAGTCCGGTGAAGCTACGGAAGAATCCGAAGCAGCAATGGAAGATGCAGAAGCTTTGGAGGATATTTCTCTGGAGGACATGGATATTTCAGAGGAAGCTGCAAGCGAAACATCAGAGATAGATGAGGCTGCTCTGGAGGATGCAGTTGCGGACTTTGCAGATGCTATGAGCAAGAGCGAAGAGGGCGATGCAGAGGCAGATGATTCGGATGTCAATTTTGAGTCCATGAGCGCAGAGCTCGATGATTTATTAAAAGATGTCGGAGACGAAACAGCTGAGGATGAAGACATCGGAGCGGATATGGATCTCGACAGTATGCTGGAAGATCTTGGTGGAGATCAGGCAGCTGAAGGAAGCGAGCCTGCGGACGTTGAGATGCCCGATCTCGATGCAATAATGAACAGTCTTGCCAGTGATGACGTTGAGGATATGGAAAACACTGCTCATATCGACGAAAAGGAAGGCGGTGGCGCCGATGAGATAAGCCTTGATGATATGGGTAGCGATGAAGCTTTGTCTGATGGTGGTATGGATGCCGGAGAAGAGGTAAATCCTGATGATATTCTGGAATCCATGGGCGAGGAAGCCTTTGATGAGATAGGCTTTTCGGATGATATTCCGGATCCCGATGAAGTCAATGATAATGGCGGAGATTATGATGAGATTGCCCTTAGGATGGGCGGAGAAGAACCGGCTGAGGGCGAAGAGAGCGAAAAGAAAAAGAAGAAAAGGCCGCCGCTTATTTTCCTAATATTTGCTGCACTTTTCAAAGTTATAACGCAAACTGATGAGGATCTCAATCCTAAATCAGAGGAAGACGAACTTGCCAGTCTGACTGATGAGAATCAGCAGGTACTTGATGAACTGGCAGCTGAAGACGGCAAAAAGCCAAAGAAGGAAAAGAAGAAAAAAGAAAAGAAGCCAAAGAAGGAAAAGCCGCCGAAGGAAAAGAAGCCCAAGAAAGAAAAACCTCCGAAACCCAAGAAGGAAAAGAAGCCCAAACCGGACGACGGTGCGCCTGAAAAGGCACTTGCTCCCAAGAAGGTTGCAATTTCCATGTTGTTTGCTTTTAGCATAGGTTTGCTTTGTTGTCTGCCCGCAATTCTTCTTCCGGGAAGAATTATAATGAGCAGGGCGAATAAAGCTTTTGAGAAGGCTGATTATGCAACGGCATATAAGCTTCTTTACGGAAAAAAACTGAATGAGGAGCAAACGCTTAAGTATCATAAGGCAAGAGTAATCGCCGGCGCTAACTATTATTTCGATTCATATGAAAGATTTAAAGCGATGAATATGGAGGACGAAGCGCTGGATATTCTGCTTATCGGAATGAAAAAGAAACATGAAATAGAAACTGAGGCAGAAGAGTTTCAGGTTGCAGGCGAGGTTCAAAGCGTGTATGCTAATATCGAATCGGCACTCACGTCTGTATATGGATTAAGCGCACAAGATATCGAGGAACTAAATGCCATTGAGGGCAAGAAGGATTACACAAAGCGCATAATGGAAATTACAGGTTCCATAGAAAAGATTATGCCAAAGTCAGAGTGATGATGTCGAAATCCACAATTGGAGATATTGTCGTATGCTGGCTGTAATTGATTATGATGCAGGAAATATTAAAAGCGTTGAGAATGCTTTTAAGTATTTGGGAACCGATATTTGTGTCACTAGAGATCCCGGAGAGATTATGAGAGCAGATCGCGTGATTCTTCCCGGGGTCGGCGCTTTTGGTGACGCAATGAAAAAGCTAAATGAATATAACCTTACGGATGTAATCCGCACCGTTGCCGGTAGCGGTACTCCGTTTATGGGAATCTGCCTGGGCTTGCAGCTTCTTTTTGATTCAAGTGAGGAATCGGAAGGAGTTTCAGGCCTTTCCATTTTACCGGGGAAAATTAGAAGGATTCCCGATAACAATGGCCTGAAGGTACCACAGATTGGATGGAACAATCTGAAATATCCCAATAAGGGAAAGCTGTTTGAAGGAATTGATGAAGACTCTTATGTCTATTTTGTACATTCCTATTATCTTGATGCTGCTGATAAGAGTATAGTGACAGCGACTACTGAATATGGAGTGACTGTTGATGCATCAGTTGAAAAAGGCAATGTTTTTGCCTGTCAGTTCCATCCTGAAAAAAGTGCTGAAGTGGGAATGGAAATTCTCAGGAATTTCCTTAAAGTTTGAGAGGATATAATATGCTTACTAAAAGAATTATTCCATGTCTTGATGTAAATGACGGAAGAGTTGTTAAAGGTATAAATTTTGTTCAGCTGCGAGATGCAGGTGATCCGGTTGAAGTTGGAAAGGCATATTCCGAGGCGGGAGCAGATGAACTGGTTTTCCTGGATATAACAGCAACTTCGGATGCCAGAAATACAGTAGTAGATCTTGTGAGAAAAGTGGCGGAGCAGATTTTTATTCCGTTTACGGTTGGCGGCGGAATAAGAAGTGTAGATGATATGAGAGCGGTACTTAGGGAAGGCGCTGATAAGGTTGCTGTTAATTCTGCTGCGATCAACAGACCTGAGCTTGTTACTGAGTCTGCAGAGAAATTCGGATCACAATGTGTTGTTGTGGCAATTGATGCAAAACGAAATGAAAATGGCGGCTTCAATGTATATAAAAACGGTGGAAGAATAGATACAGGTCTGGATGCCATCAAGTGGGCAATAGAAGCTGAAAAGAGGGGCGCAGGGGAAATTCTTTTAACGAGTATGGACGGAGATGGAACCAAGGAGGGCTATGACCTCGAGCTTACAAGAGCTGTTGCTGATTCTGTATCAATTCCTGTTATTGCATCAGGAGGTGCAGGAAGTTGCGAACACTTTTACGAAGCGGTTACAAAGGGCGGCGCTGATGCGGCATTGGCGGCTTCTCTTTTTCACTACAAGGAGCTTGAAATATCACAGGTTAAGAAATATCTCCATGAGAAAGGAGTCTCTGTGAGACTCTGATGAAAGGATGTGACTAACATGCCAATGATAGCTAATGACTGGCAACTGGCACTTAAGCCGGAGTTCAGTAAGGATTACTATAAGAAATTATATAAATTTGTTTTGGATGAATATCATTCGAAGGTGATCTATCCACCTGCGGATGATATTTTTAATGCACTTCATCTTACTCCGCTACAAAATGTGAAGGTTCTTGTACTGGGACAGGATCCTTACCACGAACCGGGACAGGCGCATGGATTGTCATTTTCAGTTCAGCCGGGTCAGGACATTCCTCCATCACTTGTGAATATTTATAATGAACTTCATGAGGATTTGGGTTGTTATGTTCCAAACAACGGATATTTGAAAAAATGGGCGGATCAGGGAGTGCTTCTACTTAATACCGTTCTTACGGTTAGGGCTCACGCAGCCAATTCGCATAAGGGAAGGGGCTGGGAACAGTTCACAGATGCAATCATACGTGCATTAAATGAACAGGACAGGCCTATAGTTTACATGCTCTGGGGTAAGCCGGCTCAGAGTAAGGCGCAGATGCTTAATAATCCCAAACAGCTCATATTGACAGCACCTCATCCAAGTCCGCTTTCTGCTTACAGGGGATTTTTTGGATGCAGACATTTCTCAAAGTGTAATGAATTTCTTACTGCAAATGGGCTTGAACCCATTGACTGGCAGATAGAAAACCTGTAAAGCTTTAAAATTTAGATAGACAGGCACACTTTTTCGTGATAACGTAGTAAAGTGAATTCAAAAACAGGAGGATATTATGAAAAAACCGTTCGTAAACAAAGCACAAGTCGAAGACATTGTACAGAAATACCCAACACCGTTTTATTTATATGACGAAAAAGGAATAGTGGAAAATGCCAGAGCAGTGAAGAAAGCTTTTTCATGGAATAAAGGCTTTCGTGAGTACTTTGCCGTTAAGGCTACGCCGAATCCGGTCCTTATGAAGCTTCTGCAGAGTGAGGGTTGCGGCTTTGACTGTTCTTCTATTACAGAACTTATGCTAAGTAAATCAACCGGTGCCTGCGGAGAAAACATAATGTTCTCTTCAAATGACACACCCGCCGAGGAGTTTGTATATGCTGCAAAAATCGGCGGTATCATAAATTTTGATGATATAACACATATTGAATTTGCTGAAGAAGCACTTGGAGGCAAGCTTCCGGAGACCATCAGCTGCAGATATAATCCGGGCGGAGTATTCAGGATGAGTAACGGAATCATGGACAATCCCGGGGATTCCAAGTATGGAATGACTAAGGAGCAGCTTTTCGAGAGCTTTAAGATGCTTAAAGAAAAAGGCGTTAAGCATTTTGGTATTCATGCATTTCTTGCAAGTAATACGGTTACAAACGAATATTATCCGACACTGGCTGCAGGTCTATTTGAACTTGCTGTGGAGCTTGAAAAAGAGACCGGTGCAGATATAAGCTTTATCAATCTTTCAGGCGGCGTAGGCATTCCCTATGAACCCGATAAGGAGGGCAATGATATAGCTGCTATCGGTGAAGGCGTAAGAAGAGAGTACGAAAAAATTCTTACACCTGCAGGAATGGGTGATGTTGCTATTTATACCGAGATGGGTCGATTCATGCTCGGACCTTATGGCGCCCTTGTTACAAAGGCAATTCACGAAAAGCATATCTACAAGGAATATATAGGAGTGGATGCTTGTGCGGTTAATCTTATGAGACCCGCCATGTATGGTGCTTATCACCATATCACGGTTCTCGGAAAAGAGAATGCAGAGGCTGATCATGTATATGATGTTACCGGATCTCTTTGCGAGAATAACGACAAATTTGCTATAGACAGAAAACTTCCCAAGATAGATATGGGAGATTATCTATTTATTCATGATGCCGGAGCCCACGGATTTGCAATGGGTTATAACTACAACGGAAAACTGTGGTGCTCGGAGCTTTTACTCAAAGAGGATGGAAGCGTAGAGCTTATAAGAAGAGCGCAGACACCGAGAGATTATTTTGCTACATTTGATTGTCTGCCTGAATTTGCCGAACTTGATAAAATACTTAAGGAATTTGAGTGATCCAGGATACGCTGCGGGTCAGAGTAATGTGATATGACTGAAATAGATAGTTTTATAAATGATTGCAAAGAGTCGGGGAGTATGAGCCATAACACTCTCAAATCTTACAAATGCGATCTGGATAAACTTCAGAGTTATGTAAGCGAACTGGGAATAACCGATGTGGCGAAGATTTCCGAAAAGGTTCTTAAAGACCATCTGGACAGATTAAAAGAGAAAGGCTATTCTCCTTCGACTATCGCAAGAAATATAGTTTCAATAAAGGCACTGTTCAAGCATTTGGTGAAAATTGAAAGAGTGACTATAGATGCGTCTGAAAACCTTGTTGCACCTAAGGTAGAACTTCCCAAAGCAAATGTGCTCACAAGAAAGCAGGTGGAGGATCTCCTTGGCATGCCTGATGTCAGAACTGCAAAAGGGCAGAGAGATTCAGCGATGCTTGAGCTTATGTATGCTACCGGAATCAAGGTTTCCGAGCTGGTGACAGTGAAAGTATCCCAGCTTGATATGCAGATTGGTAATATTCTTTGTAAAAACAATAAGACGGAAAGAATAATTCCTTTTGATAAGAGAACGAAAGCAGTTTTATCAAGATATCTGCAGGATGGGAGACGCCATCTGATTAACAGAACTGACGAAGAACTTCTTTTCATAAATTATAAGGGAGAAGCAATGAGTAGACAGGGAGTATGGAAGCTTGTTAAAAGCTATGCCCAGCAGGCAGATATAAAGGTTCCGATAACTCCCGAGGCACTGCGTCACAGTTTTGCAGCTCATCTTGTTGAAAGAGGAGCTGACATTGAGGCGGTTCAGATGATGATGGGGCATGTAAGTCCAGTTTCAACGAACAGATATGCCAGAGAAAATCGTGATTATATAAGAGATGTCTATGACAGAACTCATTAAAAGTTCTACATCTGATGCTTTACTACTTCATATTCGTTATTATTCCGATAGAAGGGGCATTCACTTTTTGAATTGCCCATAAGTCTGGCATAGTCGTCTTCATCCATGTTGACTCCGCAGTAGTATGCTTCATCGTCCTCATCATATTCGTAGTAAGTACATTCATCGCAGCGTGTCTGCATATATGTAATCCTTTCAATAAAAGCTATTTCTGTAAAAATTCATACTGGTCATACAGAATCTGAGGAACCTCATTGCCTTCGGTTTTGATCTTTCTGATCATATTGGCAATAGGCCTCATTAGACCATTATGATGTGAGACATGCTTTTTGACAAGCTCACCATACTGAGGGTTGTCCATTAGTTTTTCACGAAGTTCTTTTGAAAATGGGCAGTAAGTAAATATGATTTCTCTTGAAATTTTATTAAGCCTTGGTGATGCGTTTGCTTCAAATTTCAGATAATTCATGTATTCCCCGACAAAAACGTTCTTATAGTTGTTGCTGTTTTTCTTTAAGTCAGTTTTTATCTTTTCTTTCATTTCAGTTGAAAGAGAGTGGTTCTTCTTATAGAACTGAAGGTAATCACAGAACATGGATGTGAGAGAAGGATCCGTGACATCGTTCCAGTGCACGCCCTGCTCTGTTTTGCACATCTCCCAGCGAAATTCACCGCATAGACGTATCATAACATCTTCGAAAGTTTCTGTGTTGAAAATTGAGATGATAAATCTGGCAGGGGTATTTCTCTTTTTTCCTTCGATTTCCTGCCATAGAGAGGCACGGCTTCCGACATTTGGCATCAGAATCATATATGGAGTTACATCTTCATCGATAAATACCTGGGTGACACCTATATCGGGATTGGAGTAGCTTCCCTGCCTGCAAAAAACTGAATAATCGATGGATCTGATATAGTCATAAAAATCATTGATCTTTTTCGCATCTACATAAGCTACATCCAAAGGTCTTGTAACATTTTCAGCATCAAATACAGGCACAAAGGTGGAAGGCCTGCCGTAGGTCATTCTGTTACCGAGAGCAAGAAGGTTCTTAATTTCAAATTTAAGACGCTCGTTTCGGTCGTTTTTCATGGCCTCCATCTGTTCTTCGTTAATACCGCCGCTTGTTTTTAAGGTGCGAAGCGCGGTAAAGTAATCCTCATCGAATTCGTTTCGTGAGGGTTCAAGCTCCATGTTGTAGATTTTTTTTAGCCACTCATAAGCGGTGATAACATACCCGTTCGGATCGGGTTTGTAGGTTTTCATAAGAGCATAGAGCTGCCTGGTATTTTCAAGACCTGCGAGTTCCTCGTCAACAAAACCGAACATCAGAAACATCATTACTTCAGACGGAACAGCAGGATCACTGAGGCTGCGAAGGAATGCAGCCGTGTAGATTGCATAGTAGTCGACGGCTACGCTTCGACGTAGAGCACGGCTTTCATCCGATGTATCATATCTTGAGGAAGTTTTTTTGAATTCGCCTATAATTCTTCGGAAGTTCTCGGTTGCTTTTTCGTCTGCGCCTGCATACTCAAGGATGGTATTGAGTGCGTCTTGTATATCAATATCTGTAATGGCGCCGTCAGCACCATTGCGCTTCATATCGGCGGATTTTGCCCTGATTAGCTGCATGGTAGAGCGGAATTTCCCCACCTGTTTCTGGAATTCTTTTTTATATTCGGTAAGTTTCTCGCGGCATGCAGCTATAAATGAAATTGCCTCAAGAGCATTCATTATAAAACCGTTGGCAATATCAGCGGATCTTGCATAGCAGGTCTTTTTTAGTAATTCTTCGTTTTCAGCAAGAGTCCGGTAAAACTTTTCCTGCCAGTCGGTAAGTGCCTGTGATTTTACGGGTGGCTTAACATTATCAAGATCTGGAAAGTCTTCAACCTCAAGCCCAACGGAAACTGCCAGCATAGGATATTCTGCTTTGTCTGTGTCAAGTTGTTCATAGTCTTGTATTGCCTGCGAAAAATCATTTTCCAACTTATCCAGGCATAAAACTACAGTTTTGACGGATTGCGCAGCCAAAATTGGTGAAATTTTAGGGTTGGAACTAATTATTTTATAGATATCATCAATGGAACCAAAAGGATATGAGAAAACGGATGATTCTTCATTGGCTGTATAGGTATAGATGTATTCAGCACCCGGATGCTCTCCGACACCAAGAATTCCGCCAATTCCGACTTCAACGGATTCTCCTTCTATAGCTATGTAAACAGAACCCTTTACTACAATCTCAAGGGTTTCTACCTTATCTCCGCATTTGTGTAATACTTGATTTTTAGCTAACGCTATTAGTCCCATATTGCCCCTCTTTGAAGAAAAATTTCATCATATCATTATTATAAACGAAAAACTGATAGCAATTCATTAAAGTTTGGTAAAGATATTTCAAAATCTAACGAAAATCGCGGTTTACGGGCTAAAAAAATCTTGAAAAATAGACCTCAAAAATATATATTTAAAGTAACACTAGGGAGGAGAGTTGATGTACTTTTCGGGTATATCATTTCTCCTTTTGTGTTTTATGAGGAAGGCTCCTTTTGAGGATTATTTATGCAGTTTACATATCAGTTTGATGTTGCCGGTATAATGGTACTAATGACAAGCTTAATATGTGCATGGATTCGTCCTAAGCTTATGAAGAACTTTAGTTTTAGTCTAAAGCTTCTTATTTTGTGCGCCATTGCCTATAATGTTCTGGATTCTGCCACAGTTATTCTTCTTCAAATAGCAAATCCCCGAACCTATTATGTTACATATATTCTTTTGCTGGCATATTTTTGTGTGCTGTTCCTTATTCCTTATTGTGCTACAAAGTATTTTTATGAACTGTGTGGAGAAAAGATAAACAGACTGTTCATGGACGGCGGACTTGCGCTGATGATAGGTCTGGCTACATTTGGTAATATTTTCTTTGATCTCTTTTTTGCCATGGACAGAAATACTATGGTTTATGAGCATGGACCCGGAGCATGGCTGACATCTATATATTATCTTGTATGTTCAAGCTCAGTCGGTGTCTGTGCTGTAAGGCATTCCAGATACCTTGGACGCATAAGGAAAAGGCTTCTTATTACTGTTTTTATTATTACGGTTTTTAACCTAATTTATCAGACTTTCCTTCCGGAACAGTCACTTACAGGACTTGTCATTGCACTTGCTGTTGCCATGACAATTGTTGTTTTCTGTTTTGTGGACGTTACGGTTGATGAGCTCACAGGACTAAACAATAGAGCCGGATTTATTCGATCCTGTGATGAACTTATGCATAAGCAAAAAATGGATGGCTATGCAATGATCAAAGTTCAGGTCTATCACATGCAGGAGCTTAATGAGCGCACAGGACTTGAGAATGGGGACAGAGTGCTGATGCTCCTTGCTGATAACATACAAAGATGCGTTGAAAATGCAAATCATAAAGCAGTATGCGGCAGAATAGGCGGAGATACTTTTGCTGTTCTTACTGATGAAGAATTATCGATCAGTACAATAGCTAAAGCGGATTTGTCTGAGTCAATAAGAAACCCTCTTACCGGCCTTGATTATGCTGTATCTTTCTATGCCGGCGTTTACAGACTTGAAGAGGACGATACCGATATCAACAAGATGCTTGATCATGCGGGATATGCCTTGAAATGGGTTTCCGGTAATTTTAAGACCAATGTTGCGTTCTATGATGATGATATCAGGAGAGAGGACGAGCATAGAAAATCTGTGGAGCAGAGGGTAAGGGGAGCTATTCAGGACAGAGAGTTTAAGGTATATCTTCAGCCTGTATGCGACACTATGACCAGAGAAAGAGTTAGTGCGGAAGCTCTTGTAAGATGGATTGATTCAAAAAACCAGATGATCAATCCTGCAGATTTTATTCCGATACTGGAGAAAAACGGATTCATAACGGAATTGGATTTATATGTTCTTGACGAAGTATGCAGAATTTTGAGGGAATGGATCAACCAGGGAGTTGATGTGGTTCCGGTTTCGGTTAACTTTTCAAGAGTTGATGTGGATCACCATGGGATTGTGGAAGAGATTATCGCTACGGTTGATAAATACAGACTCGATCATAAACTGATTAAGATAGAGCTTACTGAGAGTGCATTCAATGATAATATCGACAGTATTATTACCATGCTCACGAAGCTGCGGGAAAACGGATTCATCGTCATGATGGATGACTTTGGAAGCGGATACTCTAACCTCAATATGTTTAAGGATATGCCCCTTGATATTGTGAAGATAGATATGTATTTTCTTAGGAATATTGAGAACAGTGAGAAAGGACTTATTGTTCTTGAATCTGTTGTCCAGATGGCTAAAAGACTCGGCCTTCAGATCGTTGTTGAAGGTGTGGAAACCCAGGAGCAATATGATTATATCAGAAAGCTTCGCTGCGAGATGATCCAGGGATTCTACTTTGCTAAGCCGATGCCATCGGAGATATTCCCAGATCAGATTACAGCGGGATGAATTGTTACTGTAAACTATGACTTTGAGTAAGAAGAGCTGTTTTGGCAGCTCTTTTTATTATGTTCTTTTTCTGATATAATCTTCGTTCGTGGGGACTGTATGTTATACAGGTAATTTGAACCTGTATATGTGGAATGGAGTATTTTTAATGTTCGACAAATTATTAAAACAGGCTGAACACGCAAACAATGAGGAAAGGCTTAAGATAGGTGTTCAGATTATAACAAGAATATTTGGGATTGAAGCATTTGCAGGCATAGCTTCTTATATACTTGGGCTTTTTTTAGGAAAAATTACAAATAGTGTAGAGGTTGAAATAATATCAATATGCTTTTTGATTCCGATGTTTACACTATGGTTTTTTCTTATTGCTGACAAAAAAGAAAAAGAATCCGGTGAGGTTTGCAATGACGAAAAAGTTAATGATGAGAATGATTACAGTGTGGTGAGCGGCTATGGAACGATGCCTCATTTTAGCTCTATGTATAGGGAATATCAGATAAAACATATACTATCAAACCATTCATTTCATCCGTTTATTCGCCCGAATGGGAAGAAGTCTGGAATAATTCGTGTCAGTGAAGATGATAAGTGGGTATGTATTTTCGGTGCGTATTATCCTATAGACCTGATCTGCGGATACAATAAGACAAAGAATGAAATATATGCTATTGACGGAACAATAATAAAGCTTCCTATAAGATGCAAACTTCGTAGTGCAGGTACCGGTATTGAGGAATTCTTTGAAGACAGAGGTTTCTATTATAAATCAATGCCCGGCAAAGCTGAAGTTAGATTTGAGGCTGCTCTTGACAGACCTCGCAAAGACCTTTCAAGGGCAGATTGGGGAATGGTTCGTTATCAGTGGGAAAAAGCTATTGCCGGCAGCAGTAATAAGGACGGAAAAATCGGAGATGATTTCTTCGAGAGAGTTCTTACGGATGCTGAAATCGCCAGAGTGGTAAGGGCTATTGGAAAAGGAGAGGTAAGTCTTTCTTATTATACGGATTTTGAGAAGTATCAGAATGAGTTTAGCGTATGTAACGGAATCAGACTTATTAGCGTGATCGGGAAACAGGCAAAATATGATGAAATGGATTTCCTTTTTAGATGCCTTGAAGATGTTGATGAGACATATTTCCTGATGGCTGTTGAAGTTCTAAAAAAATCGCCAAGAACAAAAGTCCAGGAGAAATTGGAAGAAAAGGCAAGGATTGCCTATGAAGAATATGATGTCCAGGAACTTGGCGGCTTATTATATCTGGCAAAAGTAATTGGTTATGATATACAGTATGTTAAAAAGATAAAAGAAGCGCAGGAAAAAGGTGACTTGTCATCAAATGCTGCTTTGGAGTTCGAGGTGGATGAGAAGGAACTGCTTGGAAGTGATTATGTACAGAGATTCAGTCCCTATGCTTATCAGTACAAGAAGGTTGAATAACAGGCGTTTTGGCATACTCATTGATGGGTGATATGCCTCTTACAAGATCATAAATGTTTGATGCGGCTATAGTCTCACTAAGCAAGCTATAGGCGTTTTCATCAAGTGTCTTATAGGCATCAGAGAGCGTGGAAATAACAGGAATGCGGGAGCATTCCTGTATTTTTTTCAGCAAAGGAGAGGCGCTTTTTCTAAAGCCAAGAACGCGGGCATAGGAAGTAAATGCGCTTCGATCGGGTGAATACAAAGACATTTTTTCTGTGGTCATTCCAAGAAGAATATGCAAAAGAGCCCTGCTTATCCTGGTATAGGTAAGATCCTTTGATTTAAGAAGTGCCGTAAAATCTGAAAAAGAGGTGTACTCTGGAATTTTTCCGGTTATCTTATCAGAGAGATCAGGACTTACATCAAGATATTTCTCAAAACCGTAGTCTTTTTCGTTTATAAGCTTGTAATGAAGAAGCTCGGAAAAAATATCGGCGGAAATAATTTTTAAATTTCCGTCCGGGTAAGAACTTTCTAAATAATTTTTGATGTCTGATGGAAACTGTGAAAGCGCTCCTGAGAAGTCTTCTGAGGAGAGGTCACAGTTTTCGAGAATGTTTCTGATCGCTTTTGCTGATGAGAAATATTCTGCATCCGGACTTATACCCATATCATCATAGGATGCACCGACTCTTTTTATGGCATAAGGTTTGATAGAGCTGTTTTGCAGAAAAAGAGCCTTAATATATTCGGTTCCAAGAATGTCATTGGGAGTAGAGATAAGGGATAAATTTATATTATCGGTCCCATCGGCAGATGCGGAATCTGATAAGGCATTTGATCTGGCGGCAGCATAGTTCATTCCGGTTTTCATATATGCTTTTATACGAGCACTGAATTCTTCAGGCTCATCGGCAAGAACGCGGGCCACTTTTTTCATGGAATCAAGATCTGCTGACTCAGAACCGAAGCCAAGGTAGTCTATGCATCCAAGATTATTTAAAACAGAAACAGCACCGCCTGCAAAAAATTCTGCGCTGGATGTGCTATAATATATAGGCAATTCAAATACAAGGTCGGCTCCGGACATGAGAGCCATTTTTGTTCTTGTATATTTATCGAGGATTGCTGGAGCACCACGCTGAGTGTAATCGCCACTCATGACAATGACAGCATAATCAGCTCCGGTCTCTTCTTTCAGAGTCCGAAGCAGGTATTCGTGTCCCTTGTGAAACGGATTAAATTCAGCAATGATTCCGACAGTCTTCATAAAAAATATATTATCATGGAGGTTTCATAATGAAAATACTGGTTATCAATTGCGGAAGTTCATCACTTAAATTCCAGCTTATTGATTCAGAGACAGAGCAGGTACTCGGAAAGGGCATTTGTGAGAGAATCGGCATTGACGGAAGGATTGTATTTACTCCCGGTGATGGCGATAAGATTACAAATGATACTGCTATACCGGACCATAACAAAGCTATTGAGCTTGTAATAGCTGCACTTACAAATAAGGATACAGGAGTTATCGCATCACTTGATGAGATAGGTGCGGTAGGTCACAGAATTGTGCATGGCGGCGAGAAGTTTACCAAGTCAGTTGTTATCGATGAGGAAGTTATCAGAGCTATCGAAGAGGTTTCTGACCTGGCTCCTCTTCACAATCCTGCAAATCTTATAGGTATAAGAGCATGTCAGAAGGCTATGCCCGGTGTTCCTATGGTAGCCGTATTTGATACAGCTTTTCATCAGACAATGCCCGAGGAGGCTTATCTCTACGGAATTCCTTATGGACTTTACGAAAAGTACAAGATCCGCAGATATGGTTTCCACGGAACAAGCCATTCATATGTAAGTAAGAGAGCAGCAGAAATGCTTGGCAAGGATTACAGTGAGCTTAAGACCATCGTTTGCCATCTCGGTAACGGCGCATCCGTATCAGCAGTTAAGAATGGTAAGTGTGTGGACACTTCAATGGGACTTACCCCTCTTGAAGGACTTATCATGGGAACGCGAAGCGGCGATATCGATCCTTCTGTTGTTGAATTTATTATGAAAAAAGAGGGATGCGACGTATCCGATGCAGAGAATATCCTCAATAAGAAGTCCGGTGTTTACGGTCTTTCAGGTGATGTTTCCTCAGACTTCAGAGATCTTGAGGATGGTTACAACAATGGAGATAAGGGATGTATTCGTGCAATCAACACCTTCTGCTATAGAGTAGCAAAGTATATCGGTTCATATGCAGCAGCTATGGACGGCGTGGATTGCATCTGTTTCACAGCAGGTGTCGGTGAGAACGGACCTCTTGTCAGAAATATCATTTGTGAGAGACTTGGTTTCCTTGGAGTAAAGATAGACAAGGATGCCAACGAAGTTCATGGAAAAGAGAAAGAAGTATCTACATCTGATTCTAAGGTTAAGGTACTTGTTGTTCCCACAAACGAGGAACTTGCAATTGCAAGAGATACAAATGAACTTTGTAAGTAATTGATAATCTTTTACAAACGAACAACGAAATAAAACGGAATAAGAATTATCTTTTGAGCTCCCGGCATGATAAAACATGCCGGGAGTTTTTATGCATATTTACGGGGGTATTTATGCTTATTTAAGATTTTTATGAAGTCAAAAATAGTAGAATTAATGAAGGATAGTGAAATGTATCATGGATAATTATCGGAATATTTGAATGATCAAGTATCCGGAAAAGGACTATTTATGGCGGAAACAAATTATCAATTCAAGGAATTTATAAAAAGTGAGATAAAAAAATACAAGGGAGTTTATTTCCCTATTAAAGCTGGCAGATGGGAAAGATTATTGATAACAGAGCTACCGTGTTCAAGCCTTCATCCCAATCCCGATGATGAGTTTTGCTCAGAAAGTATTGGGCCGAGCTTCAGGATTATTTCTGAATATGAAAAAAAGATCAGAGATAACCTTAGAAAGGAGCTAATGCCATTTTCAGAGCCGATTGTTGTCGAAAAAGTGAGACCGGACGGTTATCTTATCCTTAATGGGCATCATAGGTGGGCAGCTGCAAGAAATGCGGGTCTACAGAATGTGCCTGTAGAAATTGTAAACCTTACACAGGAAGATGATATAAGAAAAATGCTTAAAAATTCAAACAGGCAAAAGAGAGTAACCTTTGATCTTGATGAGGTTGTGTTTGCAGATGAAGGCTCAGACTGCGAGGTTTTGAAACGATCTTTATTTTCGCATAAATTCGAGGAAAAAATCCGTCTGGGAATACCGGCATTATTTCATTTTCTTCGCATCAGAGGATATGATATATGGATTTTTACTTCAGAGTATTACTCAATGGAATATATTAGGAAATTATTGAATAAATATTCTGCAAAGGTAGATGGAATAGTGACAGGTACAGCAAGAAAGGTTGGGAATATTGAGGAACGAAAAAAGAATATCGAAGAGCTTATGACAATGAAATATAAGGAAACTATAAATATAGATAATGAACAGGTTGTCCGGATTATTAAAGATACAAAGGATTTCGAACAATATGAGTTAAGCAAAGAGAGTAATGAGTGGTCAGCTATGGTGATGAACATAGTTGAAGGATTTGACACTAAAGGGGAAGAATAAGGAGATGCCGGATAAAAGTGAAGCAAAAATGAGGGTATCCTTTGATCTGGATGAAGTGCTCTTTGTACATCCTGATATCGTAAAAACCGAACCCGAATTAAAATTTCCGTTTAACAAAATATATAAGGAGAGGCTGCGGCTAGGCACCCCCGATCTGATAAACAGGCTTCAGGATATGGGATATGAAGTCTGGGTATATACGTCATCATTTCGTACTGAGAAATATATAAGCAAATTATTTAAGCATTATGGGGTTCGGTTTGACGGCATCGTCAATGCTGACAGACATTTAAGAGAAGTTCAGAGGGATAACGGATCGACCCTCCCGCAAAAGCTCCCCAGCAGATATAGGATTTCACTGCATATTGATGATGAAAATATTGTTTGTACCTTGGGAAGGCAATATGGTTATACCGCTTATCAGGTAAAAGGACAGGATGAAGAGTGGACAGAGAAGGTAATTGAACGTGCTGAACAAATAAGGCAGATGAATATGAGGAATGAAGAATGATTGACAGAGCGCAGGAAGTTTTGAAGATAAGTAATCTGGATATAAGTATATCGATGGGGAAGGAAAAAATACATGCCATAAGAGGGCTTGATCTTATCCTTCGAAAAGGTGAAACGGTTGCACTCGTTGGTGAATCGGGTTCAGGCAAGTCGATCACCATGAAAGCTGTAATGGGTATCTTGCCTGAAGGTTCCATTATCAATAAGGGAAGTATTATCCTAAAGGATGGTGAGAAAGAGATAGATATTCTAAAACAATCACCATCTTATCTAAGGACAAATATCGTCGGAAAAAGGATTGCTATGATATTTCAGGATCCTATGTCATCACTTAATCCTAAGAAAAAGATTAAGGATATAGTTGGTGCCGGACTGGATATCCATAAACTGTATTCTTCCATGGAAGAGCGGGATGGCATGATAAGTGAAGTTCTTGAAACTGTAGGTTTGTCAAAAGAACAAGCAGAGAGATATCCCGGACAGTTTTCCGGTGGACAAAGGCAAAGAGTTGGAATAGCAAGAGCCCTTATTATGAAGCCGAAGCTTATTGTGGCCGATGAATGCATAGCTGCTTTGGATGCATCTGTCCAGGCCCAGATTGTAAATATGATATCGCGAATATGCAGGGAAACCGGTACTGCATTTCTTTTCATTTCCCATGACCTGTCAATGGTAAGGTATTTGTGCCAGAGGATAGGCGTTCTTCACCGCGGCTATCTCCTCGAGACCGGAGAGGAAGAGGAGATTTTCAAAAATCCTGCGCATCCCTATACACGCAATCTTCTTGCCGCCAATCCAATTCCAAATCCAATTGTTCAGTTTAAGAAGGATGAGCATTATGACTATGAGACCTCCGGTATTCTCTATGAAAATGGATTTTGGCATGACGTAAATGGCAACGAAAAACATAAAGTATGGTGCACGGACAGTGAATTTGAGAAATGGGGGTTATCGATATGAGTAGGTATGTAAGCAAAAGATATATTGCGTTGCTGACAGTTGCTCTGATAGTTTTCTGTGCTACGGCCTGTTCGGGTGCAAATGAAAGTGCGGACATAGATGCGGAGAAAGAACTCAATATCGGATTTGCAAATTTGCCTATTACGATGGATGCGCAGATGGCTTTTGATTCAGCTTCCACTGATTACCTAAGGCCAATGATCTCAACACTTTTCAAAGATGTAAACGGTGAAATTAAAGAGGATCTGGCAGCAGGTTATGAAGCATCTGAAGATGGGCTTATCTACACGATAAAGCTGAGGGACGATATAAAGTACAGTGACGGAACACCGATAACAGCGGAGGATTTTGTTTATGCTCTTCAAAGAATTGCAGATCCGTTATCAGGAAGCAGCGCAATTTTTGTCTTTCATGATATTTGCGAGGTGAAGAATATACAGGCAGTTAATGAGGGACAGCTACCTTTGTCGGAACTTGGGGTCTCTGCACCTGATGACAGGACGCTGGTGATAGAATTGGAAAGACCATGCCCATATTTTATCAGCACTCTTGCAACTTCATGTAGTGCACCCTGCAGCAGATCTTTTGTTGAAAAATGCGGGAGCCTTTATGCCACAAAGGCCGAATATATTTTAGGAAGCGGGCCATTCTACATAGATCGCTATGAACCATTTGATACCCAGGTTCATTACAGTAAGAACCCCTATTATTACGATTCTGAAGCAGTAAAGCTTTCTGGTATTTCAATAAGATATGTACAAAGCGGCCAGCAGGCGATGATGTGCTATGAGAGTGGTGCACTGGATGTTATAAATCTTTCAGGTTCTATTCAGGAGCTGGCAGAAGATGACGAGAACGTTACAGAGAATGCTTCAGGAAGCATATTTTATATGGGTACGGTTCCGGCTCATAACAGCGCACTCAAAAATAAAAATATAAGGCGTGCACTTATAAAGTCAATTAACCGGGAAAGTATTGTAAGAAATATAACAAAGAGAGGAACTGCACCGCTGGAAAGGTTTATTCCCGAAAACTTCAGTCTTGATACCAACGGAAATGACTATGTGAAAGAGCCGGGTGAATATAGCGATGTATGTGCCTATGATAAGGAGAAAGCGCTGGAATACTGGCAGCAGGGACTTGATGAAATAAACGCTAAAACACTTGAGCTTTCGCTAATATGCAGACCCAATGATGAAACTGTGATAGAGATGATTATTAATGAGTGGGAGAATAATCTTCCAGGGCTAAGTATTGATGCAAAGGTTATTCCTGCCAAGCAGTATTGGGATGACCTGGATAAAAAAGAAAATGATCTATATGTAGCCGGGTGGGGAGCCGATTATTCAGATCCCAATACATTCTTGTCACTATTTATATCTACGTCGAAATATGATTATGCGGACCTTAAAAGCGAAAAATATGACAAGCTTTTAGATGATGCAGTGATTGAAACAGATCCTACTCGCAGATTCGAAATGCTTCATGAAGCAGAGGATTTGCTGATGGAAGAGAGTCTTTATTTTCCTATATATGCAAAAGGGAATGCATGGCTGATATCCGGCGGGGTTAAGGATGTGGTGTTTGACTTTAACGGCTCGACTTTGGATCCGACGTGGGTTTCTAAGAATAGGTAAAGGAGAGAAAAATGGTTAAATATACTATCAAAAAAATATTGATATCAGTTTTATCTCTTATCCTTATAATTTTTATACTATTCATGCTTATGGAATTGATGCCCGGATCTCCGTTTAACGATGAGAAGCTAAGCGAAGAGCAAAAGCAGGTGCTATATGAAGCTTATGGGCTGGATAAACCTGTCATATACCGATTTGGAGTATATATGATAAATATGCTTCATGGGGATTTTGGTGATAGCTACAGCATTTCGGTTAATACTCCTGTTGCGTCGCTTATCAGCACAAGACTACCGGTTTCCATGCAGGTAGGAGGTGCGGCAATGCTTATCGGAAGCATTGCGGGGCTTGCACTTGGCTTTCTTGCAGCATTTAACAGAGGAAAAGCCATGGACGTAATATGCATGATAATCAGTATACTTGGAGTGTCTGTTCCCTCATATATTTTTGCTATATTACTGAATTATTATGTCGGATTTAGATGGAAAGCTTTGCCTCTTCTATATGATTTCAGAATTCCGGTAAGAACCTCCATTATGCCTGTGATTGCACTTTCAATAGGCGTTATGGGAGTTGTTATGAAGTTCACAAGGGATGAAGCAACTATGGTTCTTAAGTCAGACTATGTGCTCTTTGCAAGGAGTCAGGGGATTTCGGAGAAAGAGATATTGTTTGGGTATGTTCTTCGTAATTCAATGATTCCTGTAATAACGGTGATGGCAATGCTGTTGGTTTCACTTCTTACGGGATCTCTCGTTACAGAGAGAATTTTTTCCATACCGGGAATTGGGGCGCTTCTTACCACCGCAATAACAGCTAATGACTACAACGTGGTAATAGCACTGAGTTTTGTTTATGCGGTTATATATGTGGCTGCAAGACTTGTTCTGGATCTGGTTTATGGACTTATAGATCCCAGAATACGAGTATCCGGAGGTGCCGGTAAGTAATAACAGAGCCGGTTAAAAGTAGCTTGATTAAGAAAGGGTAGAACTATGGCAATCGAAAAATATGAGGATGGTTTTACTGCGGAAGATTTTGAAGTGGCGGTCAGAACTGATGATATGGAGATAGATACTACCTTCTCGGGTGAAGGAAGGTTGAAAACTGCGCTCAGAAGATATAAGAGGAATAAGGCAGCAATGTTTGGGCTTATTACACTAACTATACTTGTTATTGCCAGTATACTTATTCCTGCTCTTTCGGGAAAAGCGATAGATGCACAGAATCCGGATCGAAGCTTTGTAGCTCCTAAGATACCCGGAATTTTAAACGGCTCGGAGAGAATACCTTATACAACTGGAGAGAGAACAGTTAATAAATATGAAGAGCTTTCCATAGATGAAACGGCCTATTTATTTGGAACCGATCAGCTGGGAAGGGATCTGTTTTCGAGATGCTTCAAAGGCATGCAGGTGTCTCTTCTTATTGCCTTGGCAGCAGGCATGATTTCACTGGTTATCGGTATGAACTACGGAATGATATCCGGGTATATAGGTGGAAAGACAGATCTAATCATGCAACAAATAGTGGACGTGCTTAGCAGTATTCCCACCCTTGTGGTTGTAACGCTTTTGATGCTGGTATTTAAGCCCGGTATCAGTTCTATTATCATAGCTATTATGCTGACTGGCTGGATGGAGATGAGTATTATTGCCAGAGCTCAGGTATTTAAGCTTAAGGACAGGGAATATATTCTCGCTGCCAGAACACTTGGAGCGGGCGATTTCTTTATTCTGTTCAGGGAAATACTTCCCAATATTTTTGAATCCCTGGTAACTGAACTTATGGTGTCCATCCCAACGGCAATCTTTTTTGAAACTTTCCTCAGCTTTGTGGGACTTGGACTTCCTGTTGGAAGCTGCTCCCTTGGAAGACTTATTTCCGAAGGTTTTGATAATTGCCTGATCCACCCATATACACTTATTCCACCTATGATTTTGCTTGTCCTATTAATGATATCGGCAAATCTTGTGGCAGAAGGATTAAAGGATGCGTTTGAGTAAGCTTTTATCTTTCGAGAAAAGCATTTGTTCTTTTTTGTATATTTTCCTGAAGGTTCACAAAGAACAGAAAATTATCATAAAGGTGAAGTGAGCCGGTGGGGAATATGGATAATCCTGCAGGATACTGATTGGTGTCAATTCCTGTGACGATCAGAGTACCTCTTTCGGGATCTATGTATGCGCCATAGGCTCCAACTGTGCAGGAGGTTATCGCACCGGTAGAATCCTGCGTAACGCTTCCTTTATTGAGTTTCTTATCGGCCACTTTGCTGTCTGTTCTCCAGTTTAGCGGGTTGATGGAGAGGGCTCTTGTTCCTTTTGGGGTGATGATACTGTCTGTCACATTCCCATCTTCACAGTCATAGCTTATTACAACTCCTGTATCAAGCTCGCCTGTGGCAGGCTTTATCTGAGGGTACTTCTGTACCATATCCTCTGTCATATTCCAACCGATTGCATATACTGCCACAAGGTTATTTCTAAGAGATGTTGCCCTTTCACTATCCCCTCCATAATATTCCTGAAGAAGTCTGTAGCACATATCTGCGCCCTGTGAAAAGCCAGCAAGGATTATAGGCCTGCCATTATTTTTGTGCTCAAGATAGTATTTGAAGGATGCAGAAACGTCTATATAAGCATTGGCAAGAATTTTTTCTCTGGTTACGTTATCATATTCGTAGGCTTTCAAAGCGGCCTGTCTGTAATAGGGTGCATACAGTTTTGCGGTATATGCATAGAGGGCCTGCTGTTGATTCATGGCATTTCTGAAGCTCTTTTTATATCCGGGCGTAATCGCCGAATTGATCTCACTTTTAACATCTACTGACGGTGCAACTATAAAGACGTCAACAGGTTTGTCATCGCCGATACCATCATATAGCCAGTTGCTGCTGTCTGCGTAATTAAGCGGACTGGTAAAAGGAAGGACGTTGACATTTTCAGCTGCTGTAACGTTTATATTGGCAGAAATAATAAATGAAAGAGCTAGAACAAATGAGAAAAGTGTAGAAAGAAACTTCTTTGCTGTAACCATTTTTCATCCTCCTGACATATGACAATTTATATTACGAAAGTATGTGAGACTATGGATATATTATGAGCCATTTATGATTAAAATACTTTGATTTTATAAAATTTTAATAAAGTATTTATCATAAAAACGATAAATTTAAGGAGCTAATTAGGCCTGCGTGTTGTAAAATTAATTTGTTACAGACAACACTAAAAACGGGATGATTATTATGAAAGAAACCATTAAAATTTCCGATAAATTCACTCTGAAAAAAATGATTCTGTTTTCACTTCCCTGTATTGGAATGCAGCTGGTTGATAACACTTATCAGGTTGTCGACGGCTATTTTATTTCCAATTTTCTCGGTGAGGAAGTATTCGCTGCCGAAAATATGATATTTCCGCCTCTGGCCCTTTTGATGTCTTTGGGACTTGTGGTTGGAGCAGGCGGAAGCGCTATTATTGCAGCTTTGCTCGGAGAGGGAAAGGACGAAGAAGCAAGGCAGACATTGTCCATGCTCAGTATTTTTCTTCTTATTTTTGGTACTATCGTGTCTGCGGTGGCATTTGTGTTCATGGCACAGATCGCGAAAATAGTAGGTGCAACTGATGATCTTGTTCCGTACTGCGCTGCATACGGAAGAATACTGGCAGCTTTTATGCCTGCGGAGATGATGAATTATGCCTTTCAGGAGTACCTGGTTACTGCCGATGAGGGAAGGCTTGGACTGATTGTTTCTGTGGTGAATGCTGTAACTAATATAATACTTGATTTCCTGTTCGTGGGAATTTTGGGGTTTGGACTAACCGGTGCTGCTGTTGCAACGGGCATTGCCTGGTGCGTCAGCCTGGTTGTGGCGGTTCGCTATTTTGTTGATAAAAAGCATAACCTTCACCTCACTTCATTTAAGATTCATGTGAACTATATCGGACAGGCTCTGGGCAACGGATCCTCTGAGATGGTTGATGCTGTTTCTTATGCAGTTGTTGCTATTATTTTCAATAAGCGACTCATTACTCTTCTTGCAACAAGAGGCGTTTCTGCTTATGCCGTTACGGAATATGTAACCGGAATATTCTATGCTGTATTTATGGGCTTTGGTATAGCAATGATTCCTGTCTTCGGTTATAGATTTGGAGAGAAAAACTATGATGAGCTTACAAGGCTTCGTAATGAGGGAATAAAACTTTCTTTGATCTGGGGGAGTATTATGCTGGCGATATCTATGGTCTTTAGCCCTCTGATTTCACAGATATTTGTGGGATATGATACGGTTCTTGCAGATATGTCCACTTATGCACTCAGAGTTTGCGGAGCGGCATTTCTCCTTTCCGGAGTAAATATGTTTTCATCATCATTTTTTACAGGAATATCGGATGGACTTTCGTCTGCGATTATTGCTTTTACAAGAAGCTTCTTTATGCCGATAATACTGGTTTATCTGCTTCCTTACTTATTTGGTAAAGACTCGATATGGTACACAGCTCTGGTGGCGGAAATTATTACTATCGTAATAGTGGTTATTCTAAATAAAACAAGATATAGGAAAGATATATCTGTATAACAGTTGGGAAATATGTAACGAGTCAGAAAAATGTAAAGATCGAGAGGTGCTGATAATGACAAAAGAGTATTCCGAAATGGTTTTTATTCCTGATAAGATCAAACAAAATGCGCAAAGTATACCTGATCAGACAGCTATTATTGCCAAGGATAGGATACTTACATACAGAAACCTTGATGAATTATCTGATAAGGCGGCTTATGGGATTCTTTCAAAGTGTGGTGAGATGGAAGAGGGTACCCCTATAGGACTTCTTCTTGACAGAAAATCGTATGTTTTCCCACTGGAACTTGGGATAGTTCGCGCCGGATTTGCATATATTCCAATGACTGATGAATACCCGGAAGAGAGAATAGCCTATTGCCTGAAAAATGCCGGTGCCGGGGTATTTATAACAACCAAAGAAATTCTTGACAGAAAAGATGAACTTAAGGATATGGATTTTCAAGTTCTCTTTGTTGAAGAAATTTTATCCTACGAAGGAGAACCTAAGGAACTTCCGAAGATAAAGGGAGACAGACTTACTCATATTATTTATACTTCAGGCTCTACGGGGGTGCCTAAGGGTGTAAGAAATACTGCCTACGCAGATGCGTATATAGTAAACACCAAGACAGGAGATTGCCCGATTTTTGAATATTACAATTTCAAGAAGCTTACTATGGCTGTGACCCAGATATCGTTTGTTATGTCGCTCTTAGACTATGCGATACTATATAACGGCGGAAGTGTCCTTTTTATTCCTGAAGAAGATTACAGGGATATGGAAGTGCTTGCCTCAAAGATGCTTGAATATGAGGTTCAGAGTGTTTTTGCTACGCCATCTTTTATTAAAACTTTTCTTGATGTAAAGGGAACAAAACCTGCTCTGGCAATTCTTGATATTCTGTTCCTGGCTGGAGAAGTCATGGATGAAAGTGTAATGGAGGCTGTCTTTAAGATCAATCCCTGGATTCACATAATTAACGGATTTGGCGCCACGGAATTAAATGGAATTTCCGTATGCAAGCTGTTTACCTCTGAGGATAGGAAGATAAGCATAGGAAAACCTCTGCCTATGGCTACAACTTATATTGTAGACAGCAAAGGGGATAATCATAATCAGCTAAGAGTGGATGAAAACGGTGAACTTCTTGTTGCTTCACCTGCAGTTACTGTCGGATATCAGGGGAATAATGAGAAAAATAAGTCTTCATTTACGATACTGGACGGAGAAAGATACTACAGAACAGGAGATATTGCATTTAAGGATAGTGCGGGGGAATACCATCTTGTCGGAAGAAAAGATGATATGGTTAAGCTCCATGGGCAGAGAATAGAACTTGGAGAAATTGAGAGTGTATTGCGTGAGTTTGAGGGAGTTAAGCAGTGTAAGGTCCTTATGAGAAATAACGGGGCAGAGGATTTCCTTGCAGCCTTTTACACAGCTAAAGAGGAGTATACAAAAAATACACTTTCGGATTTTTTGAAGGTCAAACTTCCTGTTTATATGGTTCCTTCTGCTTTTGTCTATCTTGATGAAATGCCGCTTAATGCAAACAAGAAGATTGATCGTGTCAAGCTTCTTGAGATGCCCATTACAGTTAACAGAAGTGATTATGTTGCTCCGGAGACGGAACTTGAAAAAAAGATATGCAACCTGTTCGAGACTGTTCTAAGTATGGATGGTCTTGGAAAGAATGCGGATTTCTTCGAATTTGGAGGCACGTCTCTTAGTGTAACGAAGTTTTTATCCAAATTATCTGAAGAGGGATATTCTGTTTCATACGGCGATGTTAATGAACATCCCACTCCGGGGGAACTTGCTGATTTTATAGAGAATTCCGGAGACAAGCTAGGTATTCCACAGCTTGACAGGGATGAATATCCTCTTACGAAAACTCAACTTGGAATTTATCTTGAAGGAATTACGGGAGGGAATAAAGAAACATATACTATGCAGTATATGATGGAAGCGGCCCCTGAGATTGATGAGAACCGGATTATTGATGCCGTGCACAAGCTCTTCGATGCTCACCCTTCGATGAAATATATGATCAGATGCAGGGAAAATGAGCTTCCATATTCTGAGTTTGTCCCTGATGCCAAGGTGGAAGTACCTGTATTTGAAGGAAAAGATGAGGACAGACTTACATTTTTAAAAAGCTACATGCCGGTGGTTAAGGTACTTGATAATCTGCTGTTTAATTTTGCTGTTTATAAGAGTGAAAAGTGCTGCTATCTGATTCTTAGGACACACCTTATTGCATCGGATGCAACATCTATTAGTCTCATTATATCAGATCTTAACAGGGCTATTCATGGAACTGAGCTCCAAAAGGATGGATTCCTGGTTCAGCAGGCAGGCTTATATGAACAGTTGCTTCTTCAGAATGGTGCTCATGATAAGGCAGCAGATTATTATAAAAAACTATTTGCCAAAATGGATGGAATCGATCCGCTTGCAGGAGACCTTAACCATCCTCTTACGCCCGGTGTCAGTCAGAACTACAGATATGAACCAGGTACTCTTAAAGCAGAAACAGTTAAGAAATTCTGCCTTGAAAATCAGATAAGTGAAGGCGCCTTTTTCATGGGTGCTATGGCAATCCTTCTTGGAAAGTATTTATATTCCGACCAGGTTTCTTTCTCCATGGTTTATAACGGGAGATCATTAAGCGAAATGGAGAATACAATAGGCACTCTGATAAAGAGAATTCCTGTTTACGGAGATCTTACCGGGGATAAATCCGTAAAAGACTTTCTGTTAGATGTAAGTAAACAGATCTTTGCCAATATGAGCAATGATATTTATTCGTTTGATGAGGTGTTAAAAAACTGTCCGGTAAATGAGGATGTGGAGCTCATTTTCCAGGGGGATCTTTTTACGGATAAGATGGGAAAAGACGGAGGAGAACAGCTCCTTAAGAGCAATTCTTACTTTATGGAACATTACCATACAGGCATGGTCACAGGCTGCATGTCGATTCAGCTGTTTTCTACCGATGGCTTCTACAACATGACTATTGAGTACAGAAATGAGAAGTTCTCCGAGAAGTGGATCAAGATCTTTGCCGATCATCTCTTTATTGTGGCAAAAGGGCTTCTTGAATGTGAGAATATCGGCGATATCGTGATGATGAGCGATGCCGAAAAAGAGAAGATTTCAGGATTTAATGAGACGGCTTTTCCTATTGAGTTTGTACCTGTGCATGAGCAGATTGCTGCCTATGCCAAGAAGTCTCCTGATAAGAAAGCGGTAATCTGTAACGGGAAGTCCCTTACTTTTAAAGAACTGGATGTGTTATCGGACAGCATCGGATGCTTCTTATCAGGCTTTGGAGTGGGAAAAGATGTGCCTGTGGGAGTTCTCCTGGATAGGTCGATCGATGTCTATGCTCTTGAAAATGGAATATTAAAGGCCGGTGGAGCTTTTGTGCCTTTCATTCCTGAGTATCCTGATGAAAGAATTGATTTTTGCATGAAGGATGCTCAGATTCCTATACTGGTTACATCCGGGGAAATTAAAGAAGCCAGGGAGGGGCTTTGTGACAATGGATACAAAGTGGTAACTTTGGAAGAAATAATCGAGGCCGGTACCGGGAATGTTAATAAGGGTGCTTTCACTCCGTACAAGTCCGATAGACATGACCTAGCATATTGCATTTATACCTCCGGATCCACCGGGAGACCTAAGGGGGTAATGATTGAACATGGAAATATTTTCAATTACTGCCACAGAAATGAGAAGTCCGTTGAAATAATGAACTATGCTGATGAGGGCAGGGTATGTCTTGCTCTGGCATCATTTTCCTTTGATGTTTCCGTGGTTGAGCAGTTTGTTCCGCTTACTAACGGCAACACGGTAGTGATTGCAACTGAGGATGAGATACATGACCCTGAGCTTTTCGCAAAGCTTGTTAATGAAAATGGTGTAAACGGTATTACCTGCACTCCTACATATCTTTCAAGCCTTCTTGGGATACCGGTATCAAGGGATGCTATTAAGAATCTGACTTTCTTTGACATAGGCGCTGAGGCATTTCCTGCTCCTTTGTACGACAACCTCAGGAGCCTTCGAGATGATAGCGTAATATTGAACGTTTACGGACCTACAGAGTGCACTATGGGATGCTCTGCAGATGTTGTCGATGATCCCGCAAATGTAACGATAGGTAATCCTATAGCTAATACAGCCTTTTATATCTTTGACAAATTCGGAAATGAGTTGCCTGTAGGACTTAGAGGAGAACTGATCATAGCAGGTGACCAGGTTGGACGCGGATATGTGAATCTTCCCGAGAAGACTGCGGCTGCATTTTTCGAGCATAAGGGACAGAAGGCATATCACAGCGGTGATCTCTGTTCCTGGGCGGATAATGGTAAGGTTCGTATATTCGGAAGAATAGATAATCAGATCAAGCTTCGCGGCTTTAGAATCGAGCTTGATGAAATTGAGAAGGTCATGTCCGAATTTGCAGGAATTAAGGCAGCAGCTGTCAGGGTAATTAAGACGGGTGGCAAGGAATTTCTGGCAGGTTATTATTCCTGCGAAGTGGCAACCGGTGCAGACTCAGAGAACGGACCGGATATTGATGCATATAAGGAATTTATAAAGGGAAAACTTCCGGAATACATGGTTCCACAGGTATTCAGGCGGGTTGATGATATGCCGCTTACGGTTAACGGCAAGATTGACAGAAAAGCTCTGCCAGTTCCTGATGCTTCCGAACTTCAGGCTGAATATGTCGCTCCCGAGAATGAGGTTGAGAAGAAGCTATGCGAGGCATTTGAGAAGGCTCTATCGCTTGAGGCAGGCTCTATCGGTACGGCGGATGATTTCTTTGAACTTGGCGGAGATTCGTTAAAGGCGATGGCGGTTCTTTCGGAGGTTGCTATAGATGGACTTACCGCAGCTGACATTTTCCAGAAGAAGACTCCGAAGGAAATAGCTCTTGTTGTTAATTCCAGAAGTTCGATGGGAGACCCTGTAGAAATTGACGACAAGGCGAGAACAAAGACCTATGGTTTGTCTTCAATGCAGATTAAGATGGTTGATTATCAGCTCTATAATCCCGGTTCTTCGATGTGGAGCAACATGCATATACTGGTTCGATTTGGTAAAGAAATCGATGCCGATAAGCTATGTGATGCTGTTAACACGGCTATCAGGAATCATCCGGGTCTGTGTGTTGTTTTTGAGTACAATGACGATTGTGAGCTTCAGCAGAGATATGATCCTTCAATCTTTTCGGGAGTGACTGTTGAAGATATTGAGGAGAGTGATATAGGCGGACTTGCTAAGACGCTTGTCGTTCCTTTTAGGAAAATCCTGAAATCCTGTTTGTTTAGAACAAGAGTATTCAGAACCGGTGAGCATAGCTACTTCTTCCTGGATGTTCATCACCTGCTTATGGATGGAGGATCACTTGGCGTGCTCCTTCAGGATGTGACAGATGCTTATTATGGAAGGGAGCTTAAAAGAGATTTCTATTTTACACTTCTTGAGAATGCAGCACTTGGGCGTGAAAAGGGAATTTACGATGATGACAGGGAATATTTTGAGGCTCAGTACGGAAAGAATGCTGAGGGCTTTAAGATAATCGTTACACCGGATCATAAGTCCAATAAGAATTCTTCTGCCGGAAGAATGGTGCGTCTTGATTTTGATGCTGAGCAGGTCAAAAAGGCAGAGGAGAAATGGGGAGTTACTCATTCGTGTATGGCTATTACAAGCGCACTTGTAGCTTTGTCTGAGCATGAAAAAGAAGATAAGGTAATGTGCAACTGGATATATAATGACAGATTGTCTCCTGAAGCGGAGCATGCCGTAGGACTTCTTATTAAGAACCTTCCTGTGGGTGTTGATGTTTCGAAGTATGATAATCCGTCAGACCTACTTTTTGAAGTTAAACGTCAGATCGGAGAGGGTATAGCACATTGTTCCTACGACTATTTCACGGGCTTTGATTCGGCATTTAATTCCGATCCCATGGAGGTCAATTTGCAGCTTGGAATTAATGCGGATGAGCTCGATGAACTGGGACCGGAATTCATTGAACTGGATGATCCGTATTCTGCTGCCAGTGCACGCCTAGAGCTGGAACTTCTTGAGAATGAGTATGGTGACGGCGGTTTTGATGCGGAACTCGAGTATGTGGAAGAGATATTTGATAAAGAAAATATTCTGACTTTCCACGATCTTTATGTGAAGATACTAGAGTCAATGGTGAAAGCTTAAATATTCAAAAAATAAAGGGGCTGTTTCAAATCTGAAACAGCTCCTGAAATTATGTATTCAATATTCAGTTGTCAGTGTATGTTATTTCTTAAGAGTCATATATGTTTCGCCCTTATGGTAGAAATACAGATAAGTTGAACTTGATCTTGTAATCTTACCATTATCTTTTCTGAAGGAAAGAACATAAACATAATAATCCTTGTTCTTTTTGAACTTCTTATTCTTATTGTCTTTAGACAAGGTTGCCTTTGTCTTGTCCTTGCCGTTTATTGTCTTTACCTTCTTGTAAGTGCCGTTTCTCTTTGAGCCGATATAAATTTCATAACCATTAGCACGAGGCTCTTTTTCCCATTCAAGCTTAAGCTTGTTGCCTACTACGCTAATAGCATATCCGTCATCGTTTTCCTTGAGCATCGGCTGACCGAAGCATCTGTAGGTCTCTGACCATTCACTGAAAATTTTGCTGTTATTAGTATCTATAACATAAGAACGAATTGTAACATCAAGCTTTGTTGCGTCATCGTCGCAGTTATAGGTACATGTTTTCTCTGTTGTTTCTTTCGTTACCTTATCAACGCCGTCGTTAAGAATAAGCTGGAATCCGGCTGCATTTCCGTCACAATCCCATGAAAAGACTGTCTTTTCATCAGAAGCTCTCCAATAGTCCTGTCTTATATTCTTCGGTACGGCAGGGAGAGTTACTGCAACAACAGTAGCATGATCGTTGAATGTTACATTGTCGGTAGAAGCCTGAACCAGTATTGTATATTTTGTGCCGGGTGTAAGGTTCGGGATGGTGCATGTATTGGTCGTTCCAACAGTAGTTGGAGTAACTGCAGCCAGTTTCGTGGTGGCATCCTCAACGCTTGTACCAATACCTAATTTGTAATAATAGGTAGTTCCTGCAGCAGGTGCTTGCCAGGATACGGTAAATGAATTTTCGGTTCCGGATTCAACCTTTACAGGCTGGCTGTAAGCGGCTTTTGCCTTAACGGCAGGAACCAGCAGCAATGAGAGCATCATTGCGAGAGACAAATACTTTAATAGTTTCTTCATTTAGTTCTCCTCCTCATAGGAAAAATTTTATTTTATGAAATTCATTATAACACGAATAATTTATAAATAATTCTAAAAAAATGCTAAACTTTTAACGCCAATTGCTAATTATAATGGATGTATTTCCGTTTATAGTTTTTTCATATTTATAACAGGTGGAAGAGACGGTGATAATACATTATAATTTTATCGTTGACAACTGCGGATTATATGCTTATAATACCAAGAGTGTGTTGAAAAATGCTAAATGACCATTTATGGTTCATGATATGAACGCTGTAAGGAGGTGTTACCGAATGTCTATCTGCCCGAAGAATAAGTCTTCCAAGGGTCACAGAGACCAGAGAAGAGCAAACTGGAAAATGACTGCTCCCACACTGGTTAAGTGCAGCCACTGTGGCGCGCTTATGCAGCCTCACAAGGTTTGCAAGAAATGTGGCTACTACAACAAGAAGAGCGTTGTGGTTAACGAGGATTGATTTTAATTATTTAAGCATATTTGGCCCGAGATCATTTTGGTCTCGGGCTTTTGCTATATGTAAAAGTTTTTTATAATTCGGTTCGTTGCTTTTTTTATATTTATTTAGTAGAATTTTTATGGATTATTTAAACTTATTTTTTATGCGGAGTCTTTTTTTGTTGTCGTGCGTATTTTGTACGACAGTACAAAAACGGACATCCGACAAGATTTAGTCAGATATAAACCGTGGTTTATAGAGGAGGAATTATGGCTGAGCTTGTAAAAGTGGCGCTGGATGCCATGGGTGGCGACAATGCACCCGGAGAGATAATTAAGGGCGCTGTGGATGCTCTTGAGGAATCTGACAGACTTAAGATTTTTTTTGTGGGAAAAGAGCAGATAATTAAGGATGAACTCTCTAAATATACTTATGATGAGAGCAGAGTCGAGATAGTAAATGCAGAGGAAGTCATTGAGATGGCTGAACCTCCGGTTATGGCAATAAGGACTAAGAAGGATTCTTCAATAGTTAAGGCTATGTTCCTTGTAAAACACGGTGAGTGTGATGCATATGTTTCTGCCGGAAGTACAGGTGCGACACTTGTCGGTGGTCAGGTTATTATAGGAAGAATTAAGGGGGTTGAGAGATCACCTCTTGCACCGCTTATTCCTACAGAGAACGGAGTGTCTCTTCTGATTGATTGCGGTGCCAATGTTGATGCAAGACCTTCTCATCTTGTACAGTTTGCAAAGATGGGTTCGGTATACATGGAGAATGTTTGTGGGATTAAAAATCCCAGAGTTGGAATCGTAAATATCGGTGCTGAGGAGGAGAAGGGCAATGCGCTTGTTAAAGAGACCTTTCCACTTCTTAAGAACTGCCCGGACATCAACTTCATCGGCTCTGTTGAAGCAAGGGATATTCCCTACGGCGTTGCTGATGTAATAGTATGTGAGGCTTTTACCGGTAATGTAATACTTAAGATGTATGAAGGCGTTGCAACTGCGCTCCTCAAAGTAGTTAAGAAGGGACTTATGAGTTCCTTAAGAGCAAAGATCGGAGGACTGCTTATTAAACCGGCTCTCAAGGATGCCTTGAAGGACTATGATATGAATCAATACGGCGGTGCACCCATGCTTGGACTTACAGGACTTGTTGTTAAGACCCACGGAAGTGCCAAGGCCGTAGAGGTTAAGAACAGTATTCTGCAGTGTGTAACCTTTAAGGAGCAGAATATTGCCGAGAAAATCAAGGAATCTATTTTGTCAGATACCTGATGTATAAAAAGTACTTGTAAAGGTACCATGAATAGTATTATAGTTTTAGAACACAGATATGATATGCGTTTTTTATCGTATTATAATATGTAAAAAGGATGGAAAAGTTATGGAATTCGAAAAGCTTAAGGAAGTAATTGCCGGCGTACTCAATGTTGATGTGAATGAGATCACTATGGACTCAACCTTCACTGACGATCTTGGAGCTGATTCACTCGATGTATTCCAAATCATCATGGGGATAGAGGACGAGTTTGATGTGAAAATTGATGCAGAACTTGCAGAGAAGATCACAACAGTAGGCGAGGCGGTTGAGCTTCTGAAAAAAGCCAGAAATGAAGGCTGACAGACTATAATAACAACAATCAGGTGATATGGAGCAGAGCCCGCGATGTTTGCTTTGCGTCATATCACTTTGTTTGTTTAAGGAGAGAATATTATGATAGGCGAGAATGAACTTAACGAATTACAGGAGAGTATCGGATATCATTTTAAGGATAGTAATCTGCTTTTACAGGCGCTTACACACAGCTCCTATGCAAACGAGCAGAAGATAAATAAAAGGGGAGATTACGAGAGGCTTGAGTTCCTCGGAGATGCTGTACTTGAACTTGTTTCCAGTCACTATCTTTATAATAAATACCCGGATAAGAAAGAGGGCGAGATGACCAAGATGAGAGCATCTATGGTCTGTGAGCCTGCGCTTGCATATTGTGCGAGCAGTATTCACCTTGAAAAATACCTCATTCTCGGAAAGGGCGAAGAGGCTACCGGCGGAAGATACAGAGAATCCATTATTTCTGATGTAATGGAAGCTATTATAGGTGCTATTTATCTCGACAGCGGAATTAAAGCTGCTAAAGCTCATATTGAGAAATTTATACTGGACAATCCCGAAGAGAAGCAGATTTTTTATGACAGCAAGTCTGTGCTTCAGGAGATGGTGCAGAGAGACAACGGTTTGGAGCTTCGCTATGAAATTTGTGGCGAAAAAGGGCCCGAGCATGATAAAATATTCGAGTCTGCGGTCTACGTGGGCGATAAAAAATTGGGAGAGGGGTCAGGACGTACCAAGAAAGCGGCTGAGCAGAAGGCTGCATATCAGGCTATCCTGGAATTGAAAAAAGAGTAACATGTATTTAAAAAGCATAGAAATTCACGGCTTTAAGTCATTTGCAAATAAGATAAAACTGGAATTTCACAACGGAATATCAGGAATTGTCGGACCTAACGGTTCGGGTAAAAGTAATGTCGCCGATGCTGTCAGATGGGTTCTCGGAGAACAGAGAATCAAGCAGCTTCGTGGCGGCACTATGCAGGATGTAATCTTTGCGGGAACGGAGCTGAGGAAACCCCTTGGCTACGCTTATGTCGCTATAACGCTTGATAATTCGGATCATGCGCTTCCTATTGAATATGATGAAGTAACTGTCTCCAGAAGGCTTTACCGCTCAGGAGAGAGTGAGTATATGATAAACGGCAACTCATGCAGACTTAAGGATGTTAATGAGCTGTTTTTTGATACCGGTATCGGTAAAGAGGGATACTCTATTATCGGACAGGGCCAGATTGACCAGATTTTGTCCAGTAAACCCGAGGACAGACGTAATCTATTTGATGAGGCTGCAGGTATTGTTAAGTTTAAGTCCAGAAAGGATACCGCTATCAAGAAGCTGGAGCAGGAAAAGCAGAACCTGACCCGAGTGAATGATATCCTTTCAGAACTTGAGAAACAGGTTGAGCCACTTGAGAAACAGTCAGAGGTTGCAAAGGTTTACTTAAAACATAAAGAAGAGTTGAAGACTCTGGATGTAAACATGTTCCTTTTGGAAAATGCGGCACAGAAGAAGAATCTCGAGGAGTCTGAAGAGAGCCTTAAGATTGCGACCAAGAATCTTGAAGAAGCAAAGGAAAAGTATGAAGATACAAAGACTAAGTACGAGCAGATTCAGGAAGAGCTGGAAGCTATCGACCATGATATTGAAGAAGCCAGAGTAAAGATTACGGACACTTCGGTAAAACGTGAGAAGCTTGAAGGCCAGATCGGTATCATGAATGAGCAGATCAGATCGGCTACAAGTGATGCCGAGCATTTTGAAAAAAGAAAAGCCGATGAGGAACTTAAGATTTCCGAGAAGGAAAAGGAAAGAGATAAGGTTCTTGTCGTAAAGGGCGAGATAGACAAGGAACTTGAGATCCTTTCCGCAGACAGACAGGAAGCAAGAAAAAAGCTTGATGGTATCGTTGCGAACATTAACGAGATAAATAATGAGATTGAGAACTGCAAGAGTAGGATAATCGAGACATTGTCGGAGCGTTCGTCAATCAAAGGTAAACTGAGTTCTCTTGATACCAGACAGGAACAGATAAATATCAGAAAGGCAGAGCTTACCGGAAAGCTTGTTAAGGCGCGTTCCGATGAGTCCATGCAGGAAGAAATAATCAAAAAGCTTCAGGCCGAGTTCGATCAGATTACGGATGAAATCCGTAAAATGAACATGAAGCAGAAGGATTCGGAGAATGAGCTTGCGGGTATAAGAGATAAACTCTCCGCAAAGGATTCGAAGCTACGTGATGCACAGAACCTTTATACGCAGGAAAAGTCAAAGCTTGAAACATTGAGCAATCTTACCGAACGCTATGAAGGCTACGGCGGAAGCGTTAAGAAGGTAATGGAGAAAAAAGACGACAATCCCGGAATTATTGGTGTTGTTGCCGATATTATAAAGACTCAGCCTAAGTATGAAACGGCTATAGAGATAGCACTTGGCGGTAATATTCAGAATATCGTAACCGATGATGAAGAAACCGCAAAGGATATGATTGCTTATCTGAAAAAGACCAAGGCCGGAAGAGCAACTTTTCTTCCACTTACAAGTATCCGCGAACCTCAGGAGTTCAAGGCACAGGAAGCCCTAAGCGAAAAGGGTGTTCTTGGTATGGCGGATGAACTTGTTGAGACAGAGGACAGATACAGAAGTGTTGCGAAGGCAATGCTTGGAAGAATTGTTGTTGTCGATACAGTAGATAATGCGGTTTTAATCGCAAGAAAATACAAGTATACCATCAGAATGGTTACACTTGAGGGTGAACTTCTTGTTCCCGGAGGAGCCATAAGTGGTGGTACCTTCAGAAATAATTCCAATCTCCTCGGAAGACGCAGAGAGATGGAGGAACTTGAGAAAAATATCAAGAAGTGCAAGGAGGATATCGCTCTTTTCCAAAAGGAGATAGAGGATACCAAGAAGCGCAGAAATGAGTTGAGAGTTATCGTTGAGGAGACCAGAACTTCTCTTCAGACTAAATTCATAGAGCAGAATACAGCCAGAATCAATGTTGAGAATGAGAAGGAGAGACAGAATCAGCAGAAGGGTAATTACTCAGATCTAAAGGAAGAGAGCGCGTCAATAGAGAAGCAGATTATCGATATTGATGGTGAGCGTGAGGAGTACAAGAAAGCTCTTGAACTTTCTGAAAAAACCGAGAAGGATGAATCCGAGAAGGTTACTCAGTATCAGGCTAAGCTTGAAGCCTTGCATGCCGACGAAGAGAAAGAAGCTGAGAATGTTTCTTCCTGGGATATTGAATATGAGAAGATTTTGCAGAAGGAGACCTTCGAACAGCAGAATCTTGATCGTATAAACAGTGAGATAGCTACAGAGAAGGCAGCTCTCGATGAAATTCTTGCATCAATAAAAGAAAATAATGAGATCCTCGAGCAGAGGAAGAAGGATATCGAGGAGATAAAGCTTACAATTGAGAGTTCCAAGGATGTTCAGTTCGATGTAAATAAGGAGATGGAAGAGAAGCGTGCAAAGAAGGAAGAACTTACAGCTTCTCAGAAGAATTTCTTTAAACTTACAGAAGAACTGAATCAGACGATGAACGGGCTTGATAAGGAAGTTACAAGACTTGGTGCCAGATGTGAGAGAGCAAAGGAAGCTATAGAGACTCAGATCAACTATATGTGGGATGAGTATGAGATAACATTAACCGATGCATCCTCCATGAGAGACGAAAGTCTCACCGATATGTCTGCGATGAAGAAGCAGATAGGCTCGTTAAAGGATGCTATAAGAAAACTCGGTGATGTTAATGTTAATGCCATTGAGGATTACAGAGTACTCATGGAGAGATATACCTTCATGAAGACACAGCATGATGATCTTGTTACAGCCGAGCAGCAGCTTCGCGAGATTATCTCCGAACTCGATGAATCCATGAGAAAGCAGTTCATGGAAGAGTTTACAAAAATACAGTCAGAGTTTGACAAGGTATTTAAAGAAATGTTCGGAGGCGGTAAGGGTACGCTGGAACTTGTTGAGGACGAGGATATCCTTGAGGCTGGAATCAGAATCAATGCTCAGCCTCCGGGAAAGAAGCTTGTTAATATGATGCAGCTTTCCGGTGGAGAGAAGGCACTTGCTGCTATTGCACTTCTGTTTGCAATTCAGAATCTGAAGCCGTCACCTTTCTGCTTGCTTGATGAGATTGAGGCGGCGCTTGATGAAAATAACGTAGTTAGATTTGCGCATTATCTGCATAAGCTGAAATCAACCCAGTTTATTGTAATTACCCATAGGCGTGGTACAATGGAAAGTGCTGACAGACTCTATGGTATAACCATGCAGGAGAAGGGTGTGTCGACACTTGTAAGTGTTAATTTGATTGATAAGGAGCTGACGGATTAATGGCAGGTGGCTTTTTTTCAAGGCTTTCAAATGGCCTATCAAAAACTAAAGAAGGTGTTGTGAAGGGAATAAATAATGTCCTTAGCAACTTTTCAACTGTGGATGAGGATTTCTACGAGGAACTTGAAGAGACTCTCATTATGGGAGATATCGGAGTTAATGCTACCAGCAGGATTATGGACAAGCTCCGCGAGCAGGTCAGGGATAATCATATAACAGATACCTGGGCATGCAAGACACTCCTTGTATCCAACATCAGAGAGCAGATGAAGACGGATGACGATACCTATAAGTTTGAGGAAGATAAGACAGTTATTTTTGTTATCGGAGTAAACGGTGTCGGTAAGACGACATCTGTCGGAAAACTTGCTGCTCATTTCAGAAAGAAAGGCAAGAAGGTACTTGTTGCGGCTGCCGATACCTACAGGGCAGGTGCTACTGAGCAATTAAGACAGTGGACAGACAGGGCCGAAGTTCCGCTTATTTCCGGAAAAGAGGGAGCGGATCCCGCCAGTGTAATCTATGATGCTGTTGCTGCTTTCAGGTCGAGAGATTGCGATATTCTTATGATTGATACGGCCGGAAGACTACACAATAAGAAGAATCTGATGGAGGAGCTTGCCAAGATGAACAGGATTCTTGACAAGGAGCTTCCCGGAATACATAGAGAAAACTTTATTGTTCTTGACGGCACAACCGGACAGAATGCTATATCGCAGGCGAGAGAGTTCGGTGAGGTTGCTGATCTTACCGGAATAGTTCTCACTAAGCTTGATGGTACGGCGAAGGGCGGAATAGCAGTTGCTATTGTGTCAGAGCTTAATATTCCGGTTAAATATATTGGCGTCGGTGAAGCTCTCGAGGATCTTGAGAGATTTAATTCCGACCAGTTTGTAGATGCATTATTTTCATAAGGAGAAGGGACATGTCTGAGAAAAACGAAAGCCTGACGCTTCCCGCATTCGAGGAAGCGTATGAGGATGTTAAAAAGGTAACTCTTGAAACAAAACTTATTTACAGTGACTATTGGAGCGCTGCCACAGGCAGTAAGGTCTATTTAAAGCCTGAGAATCTCCAGAGAACCGGTGCATATAAGGTTAGAGGTGCTTATTACAAAATATCTACAATGTCTGAGGATGAGAGAAAGAAGGGACTCATCACTGCATCAGCAGGTAACCACGCGCAGGGTGTGGCTTATGCAGCAAAGAGCTACGGAGTAAAGGCTACAATCGTTATGCCTACTTCAACTCCTCTTATCAAAGTGAACAGAACAAAGGCTCTCGGCGCAGAGGTCATTCTTCATGGTGATGTATATGATGAAGCCTGCGAGCATGCACTTAAGCTTGCAGATGAGCATGGATATACCTTTGTTCATCCTTTTGATGATCTTGATGTGGCAACAGGTCAGGGAACCATTGCTATGGAGATAATCAAAGAACTGCCTACTGTGGACATGATTCTTGTTCCCATCGGCGGCGGCGGACTTGCAACAGGTGTGGGTACCCTTGCGAAGCTCCTTAATCCCAAGATAAAGGTAATCGGTGTTGAGCCTGCAGGTGCTAACTGTATGCAGGAGAGCCTTAAAAACGGTAAAGTTACAACTCTTCCTACAGTTAATACAATTGCTGACGGTACTGCGGTTAAAACACCGGGTGAAAAAATATTCCCCTATATCCAGCAAAACATTGATGACATAATTGCTGTTCCGGATGAGGATCTTGTCGTATCCTTCCTTGATATGGTGGAAAACCATAAGATGGTTGTGGAGAATTCCGGACTTCTTTCCGTTGCAGCGCTTAAACAGCTTGATGTTAAGGATAAGAGAATTGTCTGTGTTCTTTCAGGCGGAAATATGGATATCATTACAATGAGCTCTGTTGTCCAGCAGGGACTCATTATGAGAAATCGTATATTTACAGTTTCGGTTCTTCTTCCCGATAAGCCGGGACAACTTGCTGCAGTGGCAGAGGTTATAGCGAAGACCAGTGGAAATGTAATCAAACTCGAGCACAATCAGTTTGTATCGATCAACAGAAGCGCAGCTGTTGAACTGCGTATTACTTTGGAGGCATTTGGCAGCGAACACAAGGAACAGATTATAAAGATCCTTGAAGAGCATGGTTACAGGCCGAAGCTTGTTCGCACAATTATTTAATTTATGGCATATGTTGAAAAGATTACCAGAAAAGGTACGGATTATCTCCTTATTACGTTCGGAGCATTCTTATACGCAATAGGGACCAGTCTGTTTAATGATCCTAATAATATTGCGCCCGGTGGTCTTACCGGTGCAGCTATCGTTCTGAACAGAATTGTGCCTATAGGAACGGGTGTATGGTTCATGCTTATGAACATTCCTATTCTTTTTCTGGCAATCTATAAATTTGGAATAAGATTTACGATTTCGACTGTTTACGCTACGGTAGTCAATTCTATTTTTACGGATCTTATCGCAAGATATGCGTCGGGGATTATCGTTAAGGATGTAATTCTCGGTGTGATATTCGGCAGTATTTTTGTTGCCGTAGGAATCGGTATTACATTTAAATGCCACGCGACTACGGGCGGAACGGATGTTATAATAAAGATACTTAGAATTAAGTATCCTCATATCAAGACCGGTGTGCTTTTCATGATGATAGATATATTTGTTGTGAGCTTTGCCGGTGTTGTTTTAAGAGATATAAAAGTTGTTCTGTATTCATTCCTTGCTGTAATGATAACATCCTATGTTATCGACTTTGTTCTTTATGGTCGAGATGAAGCTAAGCTTATTTATATTATTTCGGATCATACAGATAAGATCACATCCAGACTTCTTAAGGAACTGGATGTCGGTGTAACACATGTTTTCGGACAGGGTGCTTACAGTGGTGAAAATAAGAAGGTTATACTCTGTGCTATAAAAAAGAGACTTTCTCCTATGGCGGAGGATATAGTCCGTGAGGAGGATCCTGATGCATTTATGATAGTTACAAGTGCGTCAGAGATATTCGGTGAAGGCTATAAGAGCTATTTTGATGAGCGGATATAATACTTATGAAGAAAACTGAAAATACCAAAAACAACAGCAAAATGGTTAAGAATACCAAGAATCTGATTTCGGTTATTTTCCTCAGCCTTGTGAGTCTTTTGGCGCTGTCGACCTGTATCGGACTCCTTCTTAGCAATGCTGCGATAAGAAGACAGGCTGATGCATCGCAGAGTGAGCTCGACGCACTTGAGACGGAGGGGTATTACACTACTGCGAGAGCCAACCAGCTTATCGATCAGGCTGATGCAAAGGCGCGTAAGGAAGAAGGAGACAGGCTCAGGGACACCTTCAGAGGGAAGCTCGAAGAGGGCGATAGAATAGGTGCTATAAGAACCCTCTATCCCGATGAAATAATTACCGAATATGCAGGGCAGTATTATTTTACTCCTATAGATGAGTCGCTTCCCCTAAGTCCGCTGACAGAGGAGGATTTTCAGCTCCTTGAAGACGGAACTGTAAAGTATATAGGAACGGATGAGAGTCTGTCTGTTACTAAAGGAATTGACGTTTCCAGAACCCAGGGCGATATTGACTTTTATAAGGTTAAATCCGAAGGCATAGATTTTGTAATGATAAGAGTGGGACTTCGCGGTTCTGTCGAGGGCACTATTCTTGAAGATGACTATTTTAAGACAAATATAAAGAATGCTCAGAAGGCCGGACTGGAGGTCGGAGTTTACTTCTATTCACAATCAATTGATGCTGATGAGGCTGTGGAAGAGGCGGAATACGTCTTAAAACAGATTAAGAATTATGAAATTACTTACCCTGTGGCACTTGATCTTGAACAGACAAATTCATCGGATGCCAGGACCTCAAAGCTGACAAAGCAGATTTATTCGGAAATCGCCGATGCTTTTTGCGAGAGGGTAAAAGAAGAAGGATATACTCCCATGATAATGGGCGGCATAAGGACTTTTACAGAGTTCCTTGAGCCGGTATCGCTGGAAAAATATCCTGTATGGGTATCCTATTATGGATTCCCCCAATACTATCCTTATGACTATAGGATGTGGCAGTTTTCAAGAAATGGCGTTATTGATGGTATTGAAGGAGAGGTAAACCTGGATTTTTGTGTTATCCGTAAAGAATAAATGAAAGTAAAGTAAAAATACTTGACACTTTAAAATATATGCGATATTATATGCTTCGTGCGTATAGTATCGCATTTTTTGTATTGTTTATTATCTGTTTGGAGATACAATGGAGAGAATTGTTGAACAGGGGCTTTTGTATGACTTTTACGGCGAGCTTCTGACTGATCATCAGAGAAAAGTATATGAGGATGCGGTCTACAATGATCTTTCCCTTGTGGAGATAGCTGAAGAGTATGATATCAGCAAGCAGGGAGTTCATGACCTTTTAAAGAGATGCACCAATTCTCTTGAAGGATATGAGAAAAGACTTCACATGATCGAAAGAACAGACAGGATCAGACATCAGCTTAATGAGCTTGCGGGTGCTGCTTCTGACAAGGAACTTAAGGATGATGAACTTAGAGCGGTTGTCCTTAAGGCAATAGAATCAATTACAGAGGAGCTGTCATAACATATGGCATTTGAAAACTTATCCGATAAACTGCAGAATGTATTCAAGAATCTGCGCGGCAAGGGCCGTCTGTCGGAGGAGGATGTCAAGACTGCCATGAAGGAAGTCAAGATGGCACTTCTCGAGGCGGATGTAAACTTCCGTGTGGTTAAGTATTTTGTTAACAAGGTTCAGGAGAGAGCTGTCGGTGAGGATGTTTTAAACGGACTGAATCCTGCGCAGATGGTTGTTAAAATTGTTAACGAAGAGTTGACTGATCTTATGGGATCTGAGATCACAGAGATCCAGTTCCAACCCGGTAAGAGCATCACTGTTATAATGATGTGCGGCCTTCAGGGTACAGGTAAGACGACTACCGCAGCCAAGATAGCAGGCAAGGTTAAGCTTAAAGGTAAAAAGCCTCTTCTTGTAGCCTGTGATATTTACAGACCGGCGGCTATTGATCAGCTTGAAATCAATGCCAAGAAACAGGAAGTTGATTTCTTCTCCATGGGGACTGATGTCAGTCCTGTAGAAATTGCTAAGGCTGCAATAGAACATGCTGAGAAAAATAATGAAAATGTGGTAATTCTTGATACCGCAGGCCGACTGCAGATCGATGAAGATATGATGCAGGAGCTGGTGGCAATTAAAGAAGCAGTCACTGTTCACCAGTCACTTCTTGTTGTTGATGCCATGACAGGTCAGGCTGCTGTAGATGTAGCAGTTCAGTTCAATGATAGAATCGGCATCGATGGAATCGTCCTCAGTAAGATGGACGGTGACACGAGAGGTGGTGCGGCACTCTCTGCAAGACAGGTTACAGGCAAGCCTATTCTTTATGTTGGTATGGGCGAGAAACTCTCAGATCTTGAGCAGTTTTATCCCGACCGTATGGCCAGCAGAATTTTGGGAATGGGCGATGTGCTCAGCCTCATCGATAAGGTTGTAGAGACCAATCGTGAGCGCGATGAAGAAAAAGAGCGCGAGATGGCCTCCAAGATGAAAAAAGGTAAGATCGATTTTGAGATGTACCTTGAGTCCATGAAGCAGATGCGAAATATGGGCGGCCTTGGAGCAATTATGGGAATGCTTCCCGGAATGGGTAAGATCGGAGATGATCAGCTTCCCGATGAAAAGCAGCTTGCCAGAATGGAAGCCATAGTACTTTCAATGACACCGGCCGAGCGTAAAAATCCGAAGCTCATGAACCCTCAGAGAAAATACAGAATAGCTAAGGGTTCCGGCAATGATATAGCAGATGTAAACCGTTTCATAAAGCAGTTTGATCAGATGCAGAAGATGATGAAGCAGATGCCCGGACTTATGGGTAAAAAGGGCAGACGCGGACTTGGCGGTTTAGGCGGCCTTGGAAAGGGCGGCTTTGGTAAGTTCTTTTAAACAATTAGTTATGAGTATCCTGAAAGGATTTCATATAGATACATGATGATTGCGGAGAAATTCGTTTATCATAGTTAACATTTTTATTTATTAAACGGAGGATTTTAAAAATGGCAGTAAAAATTAGACTTAAGAGAATTGGTAAAAAGAAGGTTCCTTTTTATCGTATCGTTGTTTCTGATTCAAAGTTCCCTGTAAACGGAAAATTCATCGAGGAGATCGGAACTTATGATCCTAACACAGATCCCAGCACATGCAAGGTAAATGAGGAACTTGCAAAGAAGTGGCTTGCAAACGGTGCTCAGCCTACAAATGTTGTTAGCAAGATCTTCAAGCAGGCAGGTATTAAGTAATCACTTTTTAACTAGGGGAAAATTCATGAAAGAATTGGTTGAAGTTATTGCAAAGGCTCTGGTTGAAAACCCTGATGAGGTCGTTGTGAATGAGAAAAAAGACGGCCAGACCATTGTTTTGGAGCTACACGTTGCACCTTCTGATATGGGTAAGGTAATCGGAAGACAGGGACGAATTGCAAAAGCAATCCGCTCTGTTGTTAAGGCTGCATCAACCAGAGAGAACCTTAAGGTTGACGTTGAAATCGTCGATTGATATGACTATGCCCGGGGCTGCAATTACAGCTCCGGGTATTTATTTTTCTATGGAGAGTTATGAATTTTTATATAATGACATTATTCCCGGAAATGGTTATGGATGTACTTAATACAAGCATATTAAAACGTGCCATGGATAAGGGAATAATCACGGCAAAGGCAATAAACATCCGAGATTATGCAGACAACAAGCATAACAAGGTTGATGATTATACATATGGCGGCGGAGCGGGAATGCTGATGCAGGCACAGCCAATTTATGACTGCTATCAGGATATATTGAGGTCTAAAAGAGAAGATAAGCCTGATTCGAATCCGAGAGTTATATATGTTACGCCTCAAGGGGAGGTTTTCAGTCAGTCAAAAGCTAGAGAACTTTCCTCAGAGGAGGACGTTATTTTTCTATGTGGCCACTACGAAGGAATAGATGAGCGTGTGCTTGAGGAGATAGTCACTGATTATATTTCTATAGGTGATTATGTGCTCACGGGAGGTGAGCTTCCGGCCATGGTAATGATTGATGCTGTGGCAAGACTTGTTCCCGGAGTTCTTAACAATGATGAATCTGCAGAGACGGAATCTTTTGATGACGGACTTCTTGAATATCCGCAGTATTCAAGACCGGAAATCTGGATGGATAAGAGGGTTCCGCCGGTTTTACTCTCGGGTAATCACGCGAATGTAGATGTATGGCGTTTTCAGAAGTCGCTTGAAAGAACAAAAGAGCGAAGACCGGAACTTTACAATAAATATGTAGAGGAACATCCGGAGCAGTTTACACCCAAAGCGATAAAGAAGAGAAACAAGATTCTTGATAAAATTAAGGAGCAGACATGACAGAATATTTTCAGGTTGGCGTAATTGCCTCGACACACGGACTTAAGGGTGAAGTTAATGTTTTTCCTACCACACAGGATCCGGAGAGATTTCTTGATCTGAAAAAAGTAATCCTTGATACCGGAAGAGACGGAAAAAAGGAGCTTACGATAGAGAGAGTTCGTTTTAACAAAAAATTCGTTATCGTAAAATTCAAGGAATTCAATGATATTAATGAGGTTGAACGCCTTAGGCAGAAACCGCTTATTGTTCGCAGAGAGGACGCCATTCCCTTGGAAGAGGGTGAGTACTATCTTGCGGATCTCGAAGGAATGAAGATTGTTGATGAGGATGGAAAAGAGCTCGGTATTTTGCAGCAGGTTATTCAGACCGGTTCCAATGATGTTTATGAAATGAAGCGTACCGATGATCCTGATGCAGAAACAGTCATGATTCCGGGAATTAAAGAATGCGTTAAGAATATTGATATAGAAAACGGGATTATGACCATACATGTAATGGATGGTTTGTTTGATTGATGATCGGGCAAGAGCTGAAATGAAATTAGCGGTTAAGCTGTGCAGGTGGTATAATTATTGTAGCTAAATTCATAAGGAGGAAGCGGTTATGGTAGATTATACTGAAGGTGCCGGATATCAGTATCATATTCATCTTAAAGAAGGTGATGTGGGTCGGTATGTTATTTTGCCGGGTGATCCGGGAAGATGTGAGAAAATTGCGGCCTATTTTGATGATGCGAAGCAGGTTGCTTATAACCGTGAATATAACACCTATACCGGTTATCTTGACGGAGAGAAAGTAAGTGTTGTTTCGACCGGAATAGGAGGAGCATCAGCATCTATTGCAGTAGAGGAACTTCACAAGATAGGCGCAGATACTTTTATAAGAGTTGGAACCTGCGGTGGAATGCAGCTTGATGTCATGGGCGGAGATCTTATTGTCGTTAACGGCGCTATAAGAGCGGAAGGAACGTCAAAAGAATATGCGCCGATTGAATATCCTGCGGTTGCTACATTTGATGTAACACAGGCACTGAAGGAGTCTGCCGAGAAACTTGGCATAAGACATCATGTCGGTGTTGTTCAGTGTAAGGACGCTTTTTACGGACAGCATGAACCTGAGACAAAGCCGGTATTTTATGAGCTTGAGAACAAGTGGGAAGCATGGAAAAGATGTGGATGTCTTGGCTCTGAGATGGAGTCCGCAGCACTTTTTATTGTTGGACAATGGCTTCGCGCAAGAACGGGTGCTGTAATGCTTACAGTTGCCAACCAGGAGAGGGCTAAGGCCGGGCTTGATAATCCTCAGGCACATGATACTGATGCGGCTATCCGGGTAGCTATAGAGGCACTAAAGAAGCTGATTGCCAAAGATAAAGCTTGACTTCGCGAGCAAAATTATGGTATTATTTCATAGTTGCGAAAATGACGGTCCTCTGGTACGCATTTTATCATGTATTTAAGAACGTCCATTTATATAGTATAGGAGAAAGCAAATGAACACAATCATTGCAGAGATCGAGAAGGAGCAGCTTAACGAGAACGCTCCTGAGTTCAACACAGGTGACACAGTACGTGTTTACAACAAGATCAAGGAAGGAAACCGCGAGAGAGTACAGGTTTTCGAAGGAACTGTTAAGAAGATTCAGGGTGGTTCAAACCGCACAACATTCACAGTTCGTAAGATCTCAAATGGCGTAGGTGTTGAGAAGACATGGCCTCTTCACTCTCCTCTTGTAGAGAAGGTTGAAGTTGTGAGAATGGGTAAGGTTAGAAGAGCTAAGCTTAACTACCTTAAGGGCCTCACAGGTAAGAAGGCAAAGGTCAAGGAAAAGGTTCGCTAAGAATGATTTCTTTGGTAAGGGCAGTTACTTTTTAGTAATTGCCCTTTTTATCTTTTGGGATTTTTAAGGAGTGTTTATGCTTCGGAAAAATAGATACAGACCAATGTATTTGGAAAAGAAAAAGAAGGTAACGCCCGAAATTTTCAAGGAGATTCTTTCGTGGGTGTTCTATACCGCGGTGGCTTTTTTTGTGGCCTTTGTTCTTGTGCTCTGTTTCGGAAAAAGAGTCAGAGTCATCGGAGATTCGATGGAACCTTCGCTTACTAATGGTCAGAGTGTACTTGTTAACGGGATTGTCTACAAGCTCACCTCGCCAAAGAAGGATGATGTGATTGTTTTTTTGCCAAATGGTAATGAGAAATCACATTATTATGTCAAGAGAGTGGTTGCGGTCCCTGGGGAGACGGTAAAAATTGAAGGCGGCAATCTTTTGGTGAATGGCGAAACTGTCGTCACTGAAGATCGTGAATATGATAAAATGGAAGAAGCTGGAATAGCTGAAAATGATATTACTTTGGGGAGCGGAGAGTTTTTTGTTCTCGGTGATAACAGAAACAGCAGTGAAGATTCCAGAAGTGCCAATATTGGTGTTGTGAAGCTTTCGACCATTGCAGGCAAAGCGTGGTTATCCTATGGATCTAAAGAGGGTAAAACAGGCTTTGTGGATTAAAGGTAGAATGTATGAATAATTATCAGTGGTATCCCGGTCATATGACCAAGGCTATGCGCATGATGCAGGAAAACATCAAGCTTGTAGACCTGATAATAGAACTTACGGATGCAAGAATACCGATGTCGGGAAGAAACCCCGATATTGACAAACTCGGGCAAAATAAGTCCAGACTTGTTATCTTAAATAAAGCTGATCTTGCAGACCCTGATATCAGTAAGGAGTGGATAGAGTATTTTTTATCCACCGGGGCAAGAGTTATGGAGATGAACTCCAAAACGGGCTCGCAGGTAAGAACAGTTCTGGATCAGGTCACTGAGAGCTGCCGGGAGAAGATTGAGCGTGATAAAAAGAGGGGGATAGTAAACAGACCTATAAGGGCGATGGTTGCAGGTATCCCCAATGTGGGCAAATCAACTTTTATAAACCGGATTTCCGGAAAGGCGGCAGCAAAAACAGGCAATAAGCCCGGTGTTACAAAGGGTAAGCAATGGATTATGCTCAGGAAGAATTTGCAGCTTCTTGATACGCCCGGAGTATTGTGGCCAAAGTTTGATGATGAAACTGTAGGACTTCACCTTGCACTTATCGGTTCCATGAATGATGAGAACCTTGATAAGGGTGAGCTTGCAGTAAGCCTTATAAGAATTCTCGAGGACTGGTATCCCGGTGTCCTTTCAGACAAATATGGAATTACGGACAAGCAGAAACTCCTCTATGAAGAGGATATGTATGAGACCCCGGAGTCATCAATTCTTACAGCTATAGCCGATAACAGGAAACTGATAAAACAGGGCGGAAAAGCTGATATAGAAAGAGCATGCATGCAGCTTCTTGATGATTTCAGGAATGGGAGACTTGGAAAAATATCTTTGGAGAGACCAATATGAATAAAATAGAAGAGTTTATGAAAAGTGCAGGCAGTACTATCCTTACAGTTTTAATCGTCTGCATTATAACAATGCTGTTTATGAAATTTGTTGCTCAGAGAACAGATGTAGACGGTGAGTCTATGATGTATACACTTCACGATGGTGATGTGCTGATGGCAGATAAGCTTACTTACAAGTTTTCCAAGCCAAAGAGATTTGATATAGTTATTTTCCCGTATCCACAGGATCCCAGCGAATACTTTATTAAAAGGGTTATAGGGCTTCCCGGAGAGACCGTTCAGATAGATTATGACGGTAATATCTACATAAACGGAGAGATACTTGAGGAGCATTACGGTGCAGAAATAATCCAGAATCCCGGCAGAGCTGAAGAACCGATAACTCTTGGTGATGATGAGTATTTTGTTATGGGAGATAACAGAAATTACAGTATGGATTCAAGAGAACCGCTCGTAGGAAATATAAAGGGAGCTGATATTATCGGCAGAACCTGGCTCAGGATGTATCCTTTTTCATCTTTCGGAATAATTGACAAAAACAAGGAAAATAAGAGCGATGACTGAGAAAATAGGTGTCATTAAGTCTGAACTTTCAAATGCTGTTTCCGTAGAGGATTACGAAGCATTTTGCCAAAGATATGAGGCTGATGACAGAGCGGGAGTCAAAAAACTGGTTGAGTCCGCAAAAAAGCATATAACAGCTATTGAAAATGAGAAGAAGCGCCTCTATGAGATGAGAAGTTACGAGAGGCTTCATTCTGATAAAAAATATATCTGTGGTATAGATGAGGTTGGAAGAGGCCCTCTGGCGGGACCGGTATACGCTGCAGCGGTCATTCTTCCGGCGGATGCTGAAATACTGTATATAAATGATTCAAAGAAATTATCCGAAAAAAAGAGAGAAGAGCTTTATCAGGAAATAATGGAAAAAGCTGTATCGGTTGGTATTGGCTTTAGTACCCATGAGCGAATTGACGAAATCAACATCCTTCAGGCTACATTTGAGGCTATGGCTAAGGCTGTAGATAATCTTTCTGTTAAGCCTGATATTTTGCTTATTGATGCGGTTCATATACCGCAGCTTGAAGCCTATCCTCAGGAATCGATAATAAAGGGTGATGCCAAAAGTGTATCTATAGCTGCGGCAAGTATTATTGCCAAGGTTACGAGAGACAGACTTATGGCCGAACTTGACAGTAAGTATCCGGGTTACGGTTTTTCACATAACAAAGGGTACGGAAGTGCAGATCACATAGCTGCTCTTCGGCAAATCGGACCTTGTGAGATTCACAGAAAATCCTTTATAAAAAATTTTCTTAATTAAGAAAGCGTGCCTGCATGAGTATCATTCAGAATTTGACCGGTAACAGGCCTGTTGTACAGGTTGATGGCCATATTGTTAATCAGAATGCTGCAAAATCGCAGGACTCATTGCGCTCTTTGGAGACAGGGGAGAGACTGTCCGGCAAGATTATTTCCATGTCTGATGAGAATGGGGCAAAAAATGCCCAGATAAGACTTGGAGACGACACTGTAATAAATGCAAAGCTCCAGGATGGCATGTACCTTAAGGAAGGACAGACAATATCTTTTCAGGTGCGCGGAACATCAGGACAGATAACACTTACACCTCTTTATGAAAATACTTCTGTGGATCCGACTGCTCTGAAAGCGCTAAACGCAGCAGGAATTGAGGTCACACAGGATACCGTTAACATGGTAAAGACCATGATGGAAAACGGAATGGGAATTGACAAGGATTCCTTAAATGCCATGCAACAGACGGTGAATTCTCACCCTGAGGCAGAGGTTACTTCTCTGGTTCAGATGAAGGCTCTTAATATTCCAATAACAGAACAGAATATCGGGCAATTTGAAAGCTATAAAAATTATGAGCATCAGGTTGTGGAGACCATGAAATCTATTATGGATGATCTTCCCGAGGCTTATAATCAGCTTGTACAAAATGGTGAAGGCGAAAAGGCAAATGATCTTTACGGGAAGATATTAAATATGCTCTCGGATGGCGCAGAGCATATGGAGCAGACTGTGGTCAAGGGTAATGCTGCCACTATGATTCCGGAGCAGAATGCAGCGGCGGGGACAAATCTGGCTACAGGTGAAGTAATAAAAAACGCAGATGCGGCAAACGGCGAACAAACGATACTCGCCGAGGGTGAAAACGAAAGTACAGTTACGCCCCAGAACAATGATGCAAAAGTTATAACTGCAAACGGTGAGAATATTATAAATCCGGGCGACGACGTGGCAAGTGAAGCACAAAAGTCCGGAAATGTGCAGAATACGCAAAGTACTGTAAGTGATGATCCGAATATCAAAGAGCTTCAGGTGAACTCTGAAGAAACGCAGTCCGGGAAAGTAACAGAGAAAGCAGCCGGTGACCAAAGTGCAAGCACACAGAAAATGGTTTTTGATAATGACTTTGCCAAGCTTATCAAAGAACTAAACACAAATACAGGCGCTACCGGTGACCAGATACAAAAGCTTATTGCTCAGGCCGGTACGGGTAAAAGTACTGAGATTGATCAGATGGCTCTTATAAAAGAACTCGCCGATGCTTATCAGGCAGCATCACATTCAGCTGAAAATAAGGAAGCTGCTTTTTCAAAAATATTCAGTAGTAATGAGTACAATAAACTCATGAAAAATGTGATGCAGGAAGAATGGCTGATAAGACCTGATGATGTGAGTATAAAGGAGAATGTTGAAAATCTCTACACAAGACTGAGTACACAGGCCAAGCAGCTTACCCAGCAGCTTACAGAGAGTCTTGGACCCGAGAACAAAGTTGCACAAAGTGCCATGAATCTCCAGAATAATATTGATTTCATGAATCAGATTAACCAGATGTTTCATTATATTCAATTGCCTCTTAAGATGGCAGACCAGGATGCTCACGGTGATCTTTATGTTTATTCAAACGGCAAGAAAAAGTTTGAACCGGGAGATACGGTAAGTGCGATCCTGCATCTGGATATGGATAATCTCGGACCGCTCGATGTTTACGTGAAGATGAAAGATACCAATGTAAAGACAAATTTCTATGTCGCAGACGAATCGGTTATTGATCTTATTGCAGAGCACATCGGTGAGCTGAACGATCGACTGAATAAGCGTGGGTACACTATGGAAGCGAGGATGATGCTTCATACCGATCAGGATGAAAACAGTGAGGATCCGCCCGTCAGCAGTTTGCTTGATTCGAAAAAGACAGCTTTTTTATCAACAACATCATTTGATGCGAGAGCATAAGAGGGCTAACACATGGCAGATAACAGTGATCTTGAAAAAGGAAAGACGAAGGATGGAAAACCAAAGCAGGCGATAGCTCTTGCGTATGATCCGAATGAAGACGGGGCTCCCCGCGTTATAGCAAGCGGAAAGGGCATCGTGGCCGAAAGAATTATTGATGCTGCTAAAGAGCAGGATATCCCGATTCACGAGGATTCGAAGCTTGCAGATACTCTGTCGAAGTTGGAAATCGGTGAAATGATTCCTCCCGAGCTTTATGAGGTAGTGGCTGAGATTCTGGTATTCGTAGATGCTATGGATAGGATTAAGGCCAAAGAAAATAATAGATAAGTTTTATGAATAAAAGAGAAACAGGACAATATTATGAAAATCTCGCCTGTGAGTATCTTTCGGAAAATGGAGCAAAGATTGTTTGCAGAAATTTCAGGAGTAAAAAGGGTGAGATCGATATTATAGCAAGAGATGGAAAATATCTTACTTTTGTTGAGGTAAAATACAGAACATCAGCTCGTTTCGGTGAACCGGAAGCGGCGGTGGATTCCCGGAAGCAGAAGACAATCTGCAGGGTGTCGGATTTTTATAAAATACGGTTCGGTATAAGCGAGGAATGCCCGATAAGATATGATGTTGTTGCCATAAAGGTTGACGAAACATCAGCTATTCATATAAGATGGCATAAAAATGCTTTTTCATATATTCCCTACAATGCGTGGTGATAATAGAGGAGGATTTACAGATAGTGCAGAACGTTTTGGTATGTGATGACGATAAAGAGATAGTTGAAGCTATTGAGATATATTTAAAACAGGAAGGAATTAATGTTTTTAAAGCCTTCAATGGCGTTGAAGCATTGGAGATTGTAAAAACAAATGAGATTCATGCGGCTATCATCGATATTATGATGCCTGTAATGGATGGAATTCAGTGCACAATGAAGATAAGAGAGCACAGTTCCATTCCGATTATTATTCTTTCCGCCAAATCAGAGGATGCGGATAAGATTCTGGGACTCAATATTGGTGCAGACGATTATGTGACTAAGCCATTTAATCCGCTTGAACTTGTGGCCAGAGTAAAGTCAAATCTACGTCGCTATACGGAGCTTGGAAATGCGGATACAAAGGATGCCGATGATGAATACATTTTCCGCGCCGGCGGACTTGTTCTCAATGACAATTCCAAGTCTGTAACCGTGGACGGAGAAGAGGTCAAGCTTACCAAAATTGAATACAACATTCTGATGTTCCTTATCAAGAATAAAGGGAAGGTGTTTTCTATCAGCCAGATATACGAGAATATCTGGAACGAGAACGCTGTGTCTGTTGATAATACTGTTGCAGTACATATCAGGCATATCAGGGAAAAAATTGAGATTGATCCCAAAAATCCCAAATATCTTAAGGTTGTTTGGGGTGTAGGCTATAAAATCGACACTGAGGATTGATAATGTTTGATAAAATATTCAGGCATAAGACCATGTCCTGGATCAGCAGATATATACTTAGAATTTTTCAGCACATATGTCTTGCTGCGGTAGTTGCTCTTGTTTTTTATATTTATAAAGGGTCTACCTTCACGGGCACGGACGGTGTTGTCTATAATTTGCAGAAGGACGACATCGGAAAAGAATATGCCGATTCGGAGCTTTTTAATTCAATATTATTTGACAATCTGAGAAATGCGGTGGAGTTTGCCGCATATCAGACTCTTTTTGAGACCGATGGAGTATATAACGGAGATAAAAATATTGATGTAACCGCTTTTATTAACAGAAATACAGTTTTACAGAGCGATTATATTACTGCGGTTTACCCGGTTTCAAATTTGATCAAGTGGTCCCAGAATGGCTTTGAATATGATGATGCGAATTTTACTACAAAAGAAAGCAAGGATTTCTTATCTGCTACTACAGTATACACGCATCTCTTGAAAAATAATGCTGAGGGTGGAATGAATGCGTTCTTAAACTCTCAGCTTGAAAACAATGCGGTAAGAGCCAATGTGAAGGAAGTCGATAAGGACGGAGCCGGATCACATACTGTTTTGATTCCCAGATATAAAACCATTAACGGTGAAAATATCGAGGATATTGTTTCGGGCTGGGATGAGTATAATCAGCTATGTGCAAATATCACCGAGACCGCATCCACAATGGCTGCAGGGTATGAGCGTTATGATACATATAAGGACAAATATTCGTTTTACAAATCGAATTTCAGATATTATATCACCAGAACGATTAACGCCCGCACTGAAGTATTTACAAATGTTGATTCACTTAAGAGCGGCACAAACGGACTGAATATGAAGGATGTTTTCAAGTCCTACGGAAGGTATATTTATTACTGCCCTTATGATATCGAATATTCAACCAATACTCAGATAAGCGAGGATTCCTTAAGACAGCTTCTTGGCAATTATCAATATGCCTTCCCCGATCAAATGAAGTTCTATTTTGCAATCGATATTAACAAGACTGCCAATATAGATGATTTCAAGGTTGGAAAAGAAGCGTTTAACAGGTATATGCCGTACTACAGGCAACTGTATATAATAAGTGCAATTTTCGCGGTGATGTATGTGATTGTACTTGTCCATCTTTCAATATATGAAGGACGAATCGAATACGCTGACGGAAAAGTAGGCGGGATTGAGAGAATAGATGTTATCCCGATAGAAATTGTGTTTGTGTTTTCACTGGCTGTTTTGGGTATTTTGTTTGGGCTATTCCAATTCGCCATCAATAATTATGAAGTTGTTAAATATAACACAATGAGTATGTCGCTTCTTGCAGGAGGACTCTCTTTTGTAGGTGATAATGCAATATGTTATGCAATTTACAGCATAATCAGAAGAGCCAAGGCAGGACAATTATATAAAACATCCCTGTTTAAGTTTATTATCGGGCTGATTCATAAGCTTTTTGATAAGATGACACTCAGGCAGAATCTTTTTGTGAGAACGGTGCTGCCGTTTTTGACTTCTACTCTGCTTAATCTATATCTTATTCTTAGATGGGGCGCTGTAGGAATTGTTATAGTTGTAGTCCTTGATGTTGCTGTGGCGATATATATTATAAACCTTAACAATGATAAGTTTATCATCCTTGATGCGCTAAAAAGGATTGCTCAGGGCGAGATTGATGTCAAGGTGGATGTTAATAAGCTTCACAGCAGTAATGTCTACTTTGGGGAAGAACTAAACAAGATTTCGGTTTCTGTTGAAGAAGCTGTAAATCGAAGTATGAGAGATGAGAAGCTGAAGGCTGACCTTATAACAAATGTATCGCATGATATCAAGACGCCTCTTACATCCATAATCAATTATGTTGATCTTCTGAAAAGAGAAAACATTGACGATCCGAAAGTCAGTGAATATATAAGGATACTTGATAATAAGTCGCAGAGACTGAGGCAGCTCACAGACGATCTTGTGGAGGCTTCGAAGATTTCTTCCGGCAATATTACACTTACGATGACGGAGCTCAATTTTGCCGAGTTTGTAAATCAGATTCTTGGTGAGTTCTATGAGAAATTCGAGAGCTTCAGGCTGGTGCCCATTCTTAAGTGCGAGAAGTATGATGTGTTTATTCAGGCTGATGCAAGACAGCTGTATCGTGTCATCGAGAATCTTTTGAACAATGTATGCAAATATGCTCTTCCTGATACAAGAGTGTATATGGATCTTTTTGTGACAAAAACGGAGATAGGTGTCAGCAAAGCAGTTTTCTCTGTTAAGAACATCTCGAAAAATGAGTTGAATATAAACGCGGATGAACTTACAGAGAGATTCATAAGAGGAGATATTTCCAGAAGTACCGAAGGTTCGGGACTTGGACTATCCATTGCAAAAAGTCTTACTACAGCAATGGGAGGAGAGTTTGAGATTATTCTTGACGGTGATTTGTTCAAGGTAAATGTGGGATTTGAAACCGGAAAATTCAGCAACGGAAATCCCGCTTCGGAAAAAATGGGATAAATAATAAAAAAGACTATTAAAAAATGAGGACCTGTTAATCAAACAGGTCCTCAGCTTTTGCTGCTCTGGCATTATATTTATCAATGATACTGTGAATAGATTCTGTTGGAGTAATAACGTTACTGAGCGATGCATCGTGGTTCATGAAATCAATGACTGTCGCAAGGAATTTACTCATATCAGCAATGTGATAATACTCTCTGTTCATAAAGTCAGGATTCTGATAGATGAGATTAGTGGTTATAAGCGCATCGAAGTCACCGTTTTTATAACCCTCATCGAATACTTCCATTCCGTTGGTGAAAAGACCGAAGGTTGTGCATATAAATACACGCTTTGCGCCCTTTTTCTTGAGCTGTCTGGAGGTGTCTATCATGCTCGAACCGGAGGAAATCATATCATCGATTATGATAACGTCCTTGCCATCAATTGCGGAACCGAGATACTCATGTGCCACAATGGGGTTGGAACCGTTTACAACTTTGCTGTAATCACGTCTCTTATAGAACATTCCGGTATCAACGTTAAGAACATTTGCAAAATAAACCGCTCTGTCCAAAGCGCCTTCATCAGGACTTATAACGGTCAGATGTTCCTTATCAACAGTAAGATCATCAATTTCCGAAATAATCGCCTTCATGAACTGCGGTGATGCCATAAAGTTATCAAAACCTGAAATAGGAGCTGCATTGGATATTCTGGGATCATGGGCATCAAAGGTAATGAAATTGCTTATACCCATGCTGTAAAGCTCCGAGAACATAACTGCGGCATCGAGCGATTCGCGATTGTTCTTGTTGTGCTGTCTGCCCTCGTAGAGGAAAGGCATAATGATGTTTATCCTTCTTGCCTTACCGTTGATGGCAGCAATGACTCTTTTTAAATCCTGATAGTGATCATCAGGAGAGTAGTAATTATCATAACCATACATTTTGTAGGTCATTGAATGATTCATAACATCGGTGAGAATGAAGACATCCTTACCTCTAAGTGACTCATAAATCTGAGCCTTGCTCTCACCGCTTCCGAAGCGGGGATTAACATATTTAACCCTGTACTCATCCTTAACATATCCCTGAAAAGCGGGGTCGTTACCCGGGGCGTTGTGAAGGTCGTGTCTGAATTCGACAAGACGTGCATTGACCAGTTCTCCGAGCCCTTTGGCAGACTCCATGACCATGAGTGCAATCGGAGCAACAGGTATTGATGAATCTAATTTATGAAAATCAGGCATTTTATCTCCTAACAAAAATAATAATAGATTTTTTACGCTATTATCTTATTGTATCTTATACTGACACGTCAAGAAATTTAATGTATAATCAGTTTTATGGATAATAAAGGACATTTGATAAAAAAGGTTGAACCCGGAAGCATAGCGGACGAATTGGAAATTGCCGCCGGGGATTATTTGCTTGCAATAAATGGGCAACCTATAGAGGATATATTTGACTACCAGTATATGGTGCAGGATGAAGAACTCACCCTTCTTGTCAGAAAACCGGACGGAGAAGAGTGGGAGCTTGACATAGAAAAATATTACGACGAGGATCTTGGTATAGAGTTTGATAACGGACTTATGGATGACTACAGATCCTGCTGCAATAAATGTATTTTTTGTTTTATAGATCAGATGCCACCGGGGATGAGAGAAACGCTGTATTTTAAGGATGATGACGCGAGACTATCCTTCCTTCAGGGGAATTATGTCACTCTTACAAATATGAGTGATAAAGATATCGACAGGATTCTGAAATATCATCTTTCTCCGATAAATGTATCATTTCAGACTACTAATCCTGAACTTCGCTGCAAGATGCTAAATAACAGATTTGCCGGCGAAGCACTGAAAAAGGTTGACAGGCTTTGCGAGCCGGGTACCGGAATTGAGCTGAACGGACAGATTGTTCTGTGCAAGGGTGTTAATGACGGGGAAGAACTTCACAGGTCGCTTACCGATCTATATAATTACAGACCAAATCTTAAGAGTGTTTCAGTAGTTCCGGTCGGTTTGTCCAAATACAGGGATGGTCTGTTTCCGTTGGAACCGTTTGAAAAAGATGATGCCGTAGCTGTAATAAAGGAAATCAATTATTGGCAGGAGAAGTCTTTTGAGGAATACGGAGACCATTTTGTACATGCCTCGGATGAGTGGTATATGATTGCACAGCTTCCGATTCCTCCCGCAGAAGCGTATGACGATTACGGACAGCTTGAAAACGGAGTGGGGATGGTCAGGCTTCTTCTGGATGAGTTTGATGAAGCGCTTAGGGATGCAATAGAAAACGGGGTCGATGGCATTCCGTTAAGTGAATATAAAGGAGAGGTGTCAACTGCTAGCGGCAGGCTTATATATCCGTTTATATGCGAGATGGCAAGAAAGCTTACCGAAGCAGCACCGGGATTTACGGTTCATGTTCATGAAATTATAAATAATTTCTTTGGTGAGAGAATAACCGTTACAGGGCTTCTTACAGGACAGGACATAATTGCACAGCTTAAAGGTCAAAAGCTCGGAGATGCGCTGATACTTCCACAGAATGTACTTAGGGCAGGAGAAGATTATCTCCTGGATGATGTGAGAGTATCCGATATCGAGAGCGAACTTGGGGTTAAGGTTCGCATTATAAAAAGCGGAGGTATGGATTTCATAAGGGGACTAATTACGAAGCAGGATGGTATTTTATGAAAAGAAAAAACATAGTTGCGGTAGTGGGACGACCCAATGTAGGAAAAAGTACCCTGTTTAATGCAGTTGCAGGGAAAAATATCTCTATTGTTGAGGATACTCCCGGAGTTACCAGAGATCGAATTTATCAGGATGTCGAGTGGCTTAATTACAATTTCACACTTGTGGATACAGGCGGTATAGAACCGGATACAAATGACACGATTCTCGCGCAGATGAGAGCTCAGGCTGAAATAGCGATTGAGACTGCCGATGTTATCATTTTTATGTGTGATGTAAAACAGGGGCTGACTGATGCGGATTCACAGGTTGCGGATATGCTTAGGAAATCCAGAAAACCGGTTGTTCTTTGCGTCAATAAGGTGGACAGCTTTAAGCGTGATTCCATGGATGTTTATGAGTTCTACAATCTGGGAATCGGTGAGCCGTTCCCCATAAGCGCTGCGAATAAGCAGGGAATCGGAGATCTTCTTGAGGAAGTTACCAAGAACTTTACAGCTTCTGACAGCGAAGATGAAGAGGATGACTCAATAAGAGTTGCTGTTATAGGTAAACCCAATGTTGGCAAGAGCTCTATAATAAACAGACTTTGCGGAGAAAACAGACTTATTGTGTCAGATATCGCAGGAACTACAAGAGATGCGATTGATACAGAGGTTAAATATAACGGTAAGAAATATACCTTCATAGATACCGCAGGCCTTAGAAGGAAAAATAAAGTCAAGGAAAAGCTAGAGGAATTTATGATCCTTAGAACTGTTACCGCGGTTGAAAGAGCTGATGTGGCTGTCATAGTTATAAATGCTGATGAAGGGGTCACTGAACAGGATGCCAAAATTGCTGGAATTGCGCATGATCGCGGCAAGGGAATCATAATTGCGGTTAATAAGTGGGATCTTATCGAGAAGGACAATAAGACGGTTAATGAGTTCACAAAGGATGTAAGAAGCGTACTTTCCTTCATGCCTTATGCAGAGATTATTTTTATTTCGGCCGAGACCGGACAGCGACTTGTAAAGCTGTATGACATGATAGATGCAGTAAGTGAGAATCACGCTATGCGTGTTGCGACCGGTGTCCTCAACGAAATAATGATGCAGGCAGTGGTAATGCAGCAGCCTCCGTCAGACAAGGGTAAAATGTTAAAGCTCTACTACATCACCCAGGCTGCGGTTAAGCCGCCTACTTTTGTGATTTTCGTTAATGATAAGAAGTTGATGCATTTTTCCTATACCAGATATATTGAGAATCAGATAAGGGAATCTTTCGGATTCAAGGGTACACCTCTTAAGTTTATTATCCGAGAGAGGACTAATGACAAGAAGTAAAGTAAGAAATACACATTAAAGTAAGTAAAAAAGAGAAGGGGACTCTAAAATATATACCTTCTCCCTGGGGAGAAGGTGTCAGCGAAGCTGACGGATGGGGGCCCGGGAGGGGATTTGTATGATTGCTAGAGTTTTGTGTCTGCTAATTGGCTATGCTTTCGGCCTTATTCAGACTGCTGTAATTTATTGCAGGATGAAAGGTGTGGATATCAGAAATGTCGGAAGCGGCAACGCCGGTACAACAAATACGCTTCGTGTTCTTGGGGCAAAAGCCGGATTTACAGTACTTTTTGGGGATATGCTTAAATGTATAGCGGCTGTAGTGGTTTCTTCATTTTTATGTAAGATGATTCTTGGTGACGGATATGGTGACATGAAGTATCTGTTGAAGATATATACTGCTGCAGGATGTGTCCTGGGGCATGATTTCCCCTTTTATATGAAATTTAAGGGCGGAAAAGGAATAGCTTGTACGGCAGGATATATTCTTGCATTTAAATGGACCTTCGTGATCGGAGGACTACTTGCATTTCTGATTCCTTTTAATATCACTCATTTTGTATCTCTTGGCTCACTTTGCCTTTATGCAGTATTTTTTATTCAGCTCGTAGTAGAAGGACAAATGGGACTTTTAAACATGTCTCAGCCGCACCTTATTGAAATGTATATTATAGCATTTGCTATGACTGCGCTTGCGTTTTATCAGCACAGAACCAATATTGGAAGGCTGATTCGCGGTGAAGAGAGAAAAACCTATATTTGGAAGAAAAATAAAGTAGATTGAGGAGGATAATGTGGACAACAGTATAGCCGTCATAGGCTCCGGAAGCTGGGGAATTGCACTCGCATGGAGACTCTGGAAAAACGGATCGGATGTAACCTTATGGGCGAGGAGCAGAGAATCTGCCGAGAGGCTCAGAACTTACAGAGAGGACAAGGACAAGCTTCCCGGAGTAATTTTGGATGGAAGTATAAAGATAACGGATAACCTCGAAGGCGCACTAAAGAACAAGGATATGGTAGTAATAACAGTTCCTTCTGTTGCAGTCAGAGAGGTTTGTAAGAAAATGAAACCCTATCTCATGCCTGAGGAAGAGGGGCACCAGATAATCGTTAACTGTGCTAAAGGAATCGAAGCAGAATCCCTTATGCTTATGTCTGATGTTATTCTTGATGAACTCCCGGGAAGGGATGTGGCTGTTCTTTCCGGCCCGTCACATGCCGAGGAGGTTGGAAAGGATCTGCCGACAACTATTGTTGTAAGTGCATTCTCCAAGGATACCGCAAAAGAAGTTCAGAATACGTTTATGGCTGATACATTTCGTGTCTATACCAGCCCGGATATGCTTGGTATAGAGATAGGCGGAGCCCTTAAAAATGTTATTGCGCTTGCGGCAGGAGTTAACGATGGACTGGGGTATGGTGACAATGCCAAAGCAGCTCTCATAACAAGAGGCATAGCGGAAATGTCCAGACTTGGAGTTGCTATGGGTGGCGACTTTGAGACGTTTTCGGGATTGTCAGGAATCGGTGATCTTGTCGTGACCTGTGCATCTATGCATTCGAGAAACCGCAGAGCTGGAATTCTTATCGGGCAGGGTAAAACCGCTGACGAGGCAACCAAAGAGGTAAAGATGGTTGTGGAAGGAATTAATAGTGCATCAGCTGCGCTTGCACTTTCGAAAAAGTATGACGTTGAGATGCCGATTGTCGAGCAGGTTAATGAGGTATTGTTTAACAATAAACCGGCGATTGAAGCTGTTACGGATCTTATGAACAGAGAAGGTAAGGACGAAAACGACCTTCAGGGATGGTAATTTAAGCTCACATACCATTTAACAATGGTATGTGAGTTTTTTTCGTAAATATAAAATAATTATAAAATTTTATTTCATTTTTTTCTCCAAATGTGGTAATATTACAAAGTACGTTTTAAGCTGATAAATCATTTAATGAGTTATGGGGCTCATTGCTGAAATGATTTGTCTTCTATATGAGAGAGGAAAGAGGAAAAGAAAATGAGAAAAGTATTGAAAACACTCGCAGGCGTTGTTCTTGCATGTGCTATTACATTCACTGCAATGCCTCAGACAGCATTTGCTGCCGGAATTACTACTGTAAATGTAGGACAGAATAAGAAGGTACAGTCAAAGTATTATAAGGGTGCCAAGGCACACAAGGCAAAGGTTACCTGTCACGACAAAAGATTTATGGGATCTGCCCAGGGCTACAATGTATATTATGTTGATTTTACATTGCAGAACACAAAATTCACCACAGATGAATGTATAGGAATTAATAAGGAATGCTCCAGGAAAGGTTTGTCTTCACTCTCGACTTATACTTGGGTTCTTACAGATAGTCAGGGTAATGATATAAACGGTACCAGAGCAGCAGTTTCAGCGGAATATTCAAGTATCACAAAGTCAAGCAGTGAGTTTAAAAAGAAAGCTGTATACAGAAGTGGATATTACAGATATCATTGTAGTGTTTCTACTCCTAAGAGCAGAAATTTCAAGCTTATGGTTGTATGCCCTGCTTATTCACCGGACGTTTGCGTTGGTATAGCAGGTCTTAAAAAGGGTCAGCCTTCATACAGCGCATTGAATTCCTATCAGTATGGTTATTGCACATTTAATCAGGCAGGATTTGGTGGAAGCAAAAAGAACATTGCAGCTATCAGACTTCAGTAATTAAAAATCGCATTAGTGAAAGGGATTGGTCTCGCACCGATCCCTTTTTGTATTTTTTTGAACGAAGCTCCTTGAATTTGATATAATATCCTTGATCAAAAAATATAGAGGAATGGTATATGAAAAAAGTTTTTAAAATCCTTTCAATGGTTATTCTCGCATCTGTAATAGTATTTTCATACACACCCAATACTGTAAGTGCTGCAGCATATTCGCCGGGGATGTTAAATACATCTGCAAAAGAGAACGGCACATATACGATAAAGACATATTTTCCCGGTATCGGTTATCAAAAGATGAAAGTAAGATTTGAAACTGTAGAGAAAAAAGATGGGGAATTCGTATACAATGGTAAAAGCTATAAGGCAAAGCGGGCCAAAGTATCAATTCATTGCTACTATCCAAAATCGACGCTCAATAAAATCAAAAACAATGCAGCAAAGATTGTTATGGCAAGTAAGCATAAAAACAGTGCTCTTGATCGTGGCTCATTTATACTTGATGCGGACACGGGACGTTTGGGTTCTGTACTTTCCTGTAAAATGATTGTCACAAATAGAGAGTTAAAAAAACTTGTACAGAGAAAAGGAAATGTTAAGGCCAGTTATACAATTACCCAAAATTGGGATGTAACATATGATGTTACATATCCTAAAAAAAGTGAAGGGAAACTTCTCATAGGTATCACGGGAGTTAAAAAGGAGATTGGAAAGAATAATGGTGGTTTTTCAGAGTTTTCAAGTGGCCGGGCATCTATTACGAGTACTCCATATTTCAAGAAAAATATGAAGTCGCTTTCAATCTGGACAAAAATCTGAATTATAAAATTATATTCTTGACAATAAATCAAAAATATTGATAATTATTACGTAAAGGCTATGAATGGAATAAGTAGTCTAATGATTCAGCCACAGAGAGTTGCCGGTTGGTGAGAGGCGCGGATATGCTCATTAGATGAATACATCCGGGAGCTGCGCGGAGGAATGATATATCTAGTAAGCCGCGACGAGAACCGAGCGTTAGTCGGAAGAGTATGCGGAATATTCCAAGTACTTGCTGAGGCATGTGATGTGAATTACATGTGAATGAAGGTGGTAACACGGATTTAAACCCGTCCTTCGTAATCTATAATTGATTGCGAAGGGCGTTTTATTTTGGTTTTTATAGGAGAACCAAAAGGACGTCCTCGCATAAAAAACGGAGGTGTATTATGCAAATTTATGAAGAACTTAAAAGAAGAGGGCTTATTGCGCAGGTAACTGATGAAGAGCAGATAAGAGATCTCGTAAATGAAGGGAAGGCTACTTTCTATATCGGTTTTGACTGTACTGCAGACAGCCTTACAGCAGGCCATTTTATGGCACTTACTCTTATGAAGAGACTTCAGCAGGCAGGAAATAAGCCTATCGCTCTTATCGGTGGCGGTACTACCATGATCGGAGATCCTTCCGGAAGATCCGATATGAGAAAGATGCTCACAAGAGAGGATATCGATCACAATGCAGAATGTTTTAAGCGCCAAATGGAGAAATTCATTGACTTTGGCGAAGGCAAGGCTATGATGGTAAACAATGCAGACTGGCTGATGAACCTCAATTATATAGAACTTCTCAGAGAGGTTGGTGCATGCTTTTCAGTTAACAATATGCTTCGTGCCGAATGCTATAAGCAGCGTATGGAAAAGGGACTGTCTTTCCTTGAGTTTAACTACATGATCATGCAGTCCTATGACTTCTATTACATGTTCCAGAAATATAACTGTAACCTTGAGTTTGGCGGTGACGATCAGTGGAGTAACATGCTTGGTGGTACAGAGCTTATCAGAAGAAAGCTCGGTAAGGATGCACATGCTATGACTATAACTCTTCTGACAGATTCACAAGGCAATAAGATGGGTAAGACAGCTGGTAATGCTGTATGGCTTGATCCCAAGAAGACATCACCCTATGATTTCTATCAGTATTGGAGAAATGTCGGAGATGCTGACGTTGATAAGTGCCTTAAGATGCTTACGTTCCTTCCTATCGAGCAGATAGAGGAGATGGAGAAGTGGGAGGATTCCAGAATCAATGAGAAGAAGGAAATTCTTGCTTATGAGCTTACAGAGCTTGTTCATGGAGAAGAAGAGGCAAAGAAGGCACAGGATGGTGCAAGAGCTTTATTTGCAGGCGGCGGAGATCTTGCAAATGTTCCTGCTGTTTCTCTTAAGGAAGAGGATTTCAGAGACGGAGTTATTGATATCCTTCAGGTACTTGTTTCTTCAGGACTTTGCCCTACAAGAAGTGAGGCTAGAAGAGCAGTTCAGCAGGGTGGTGTAACATTTGGCGATGACAAGGTTACCGATTTTAAGACTACATACACTAAGGAGACTTTTGCCGGTGATGGTGTGATGGTTAAGAGAGGTAAGAAGTCCTTCAAGAAGGTTGTATTTTAATGGTTTTATTTTTTGATATAGACGGAACACTTTGGAATTACAAAAATGAAATAAGTGATAAGACTATAGAAGGTATTCGCGCTGCACGGAAGAATGGGCATAAGTGCTTTATAAATACCGGCAGGGCGAGAGCCTTTGTCACTAATGAAGATCTGCTGGGAATAGGTTTTGATGGCATAGTATCAGCCTGTGGAACTATGATCGAGTACAACAGCGAGGTGGTTTATAATCGCCTTATATCGGCAGAAGATGCCATAAGAACTATTGAGACAGTAAGGGCTTATGGTTTTAAACCTATCCTGGAAGGTCCAAATCACTTATACCTGGAATTGTCTGATTTTGAGGGCGATATGTATGGGGATAAAGTGATAGCTGAGATGGGAGACCGTCTACGAGGAATCGATGAATGCTGGGGCAAATGGGAGATGCAAAAGCTTTCCTGCGCCACAGAGATTCCGGTAGAAAAGCGCGATGAATGCTTTGAAAAGCTGTCTGACCTATATGATTACATGATACATAGCGATACCGTAGTTGAGATGGTTCCCAAGGGCTTTGATAAGGGCGTCGGAATTGAGAAGGTATGTGAGCTTCTCGGAGAAGATATCAACAATACTTTTGCTTTCGGAGACAGCATAAATGATAAGGAGATGCTTATAGCAGCCGGTGTCGGTGTAGGTATGGGCGGAACCTATCATGATCTTTCCGAATATGCCGACTATATTACAGCATCGCTTGATGATGATGGGATATGGAAGGCTCTGAAACATTTTGAATTGATATAAAAAATGTAAAATAAAAACTTCCTCTTGTTCTCAAAGGAGAGACAAGAGGAAGTTTTTTGCTGCATTATTATCTCCAAAGTACCCATAAGAACACATATGCGCCGATAACGGCAGCCAATGTGAAAGGAATACCGATTCTGGTGAAATCTTTGAAGCTTACTTCATATCCTTCTTTTCTGAGCATTCCGACACCTGCAATATTGCAGCTTGCTCCTACGGGAGTGATGTTTCCTCCAAGGGTAGCACCGCAAAGGAGTCCAAAATAGAGCAGATACGGAGCAATTCCGAGAGACGCGGTAACACCCTGAAGTACGGGAAGCATCGTAGCTACGTAAGGTATGTTGTCGATAAAGGCAGAAATGAGAACTGAGCTCCAAACTACAATTGTAAATAATAAGAAAATGTTATTTCCACCGGCTTTAACAATGAGCTTTGCGAGATCATCCACAAGACCAACCTCTGTAACGCCGCCAATTACCATGAATAATCCGGTAAGAAGGAGCACGGTATCATAGTCGAGATTCTTAACAACATTTTTTATTCTGTCTACATCGTGATCTTTGAAGTATTCCCATACGATTCCGATAAGAGAACATACAAGACAGATGACACCATTTGTAATCTCAGGTTTGTTCTGGATAAATGAAGCGCCCATGAGCAAAACGACGTGGGCAACCATCATTATTGTAGGAACATAGTCTTTAACGACTGTTTTTTCTTCTGCGGATACAGGCTCTTTATCTTTTCTGAAAAGTATCATCATGATCGGAACTGTAAGAATAGCACCAAGCTCTACTGCAAAGAAGATTCCAAGTCTGCCGTTCATCCAGAAGAAATCATTGAAGTCCATTTTGGCATAAGCACCAAGCATAATGGATGTTGTATCGCCGACAAGTGTAGCAGCACCCTGCAGATTGGATGATACTGCAATCGAAATAATCATCGGAACAGGATTGATCTTGAGCTTCTTGCAGATTGCGAGACCGACCGGTGCAACCATCAGAAGGGTAGCCACGTTGTCAATGAATGCAGATATCAGTCCTGAGAACAGTGACATATAAATTGTTACCCACATTACATTTGGAGCAAGATCAAGCAGATGATCTGCTATCAGGTTGGGCATCTTTGACTCAATAAAGTAATCTACGAGCAGTAACGTACCGAAAATCATGAGAAGTACGTTCCAATCAACTGCGGAAACTACTTTAGTGTAGGGGAGAATACCGGTCACAATAAATATTGCGGCAACTCCCAGAGCGATATATGCACGCTTTTTCGGAAATGCGATAAGTCCGACATACATTGCCACAAATAAGATAATTGCAAGAGTTTTCATTTTATAATTCCTTTCGCCATTTTATATTTGATAAAAAAAGAGACTGATACTGCAGATAATGCAGTAAAAGTCTCGTTAATTACAACATATCCGGGGAAGGACATCTTCCCGTACTGACGGATGAATGTTACATGCAGATGCATGACAACTACTCCCTTTTACCTATAATAAAATATCAAATTTGGAAGAGCGCGTCAAATGTAAATATGGACAAGTTATGGCGGTGACTTGTAATAGTTAATTCCACTTTGTAAGAGTAAATTCCACCTTGTAGGAGTAAATTCCACGGGGTGGAGTTTTCTTTTTACAAAAATGATGGATTTTTATCCACATTTACGGCTATAATAGCACAAAAGTCGGAAAAATGCGTATGACAATCAGAAGTCGAGTTCACGTTGTCCTGTTAAGAGTTAGTGAATTCCACCCCTAATGATGGTAGGTATGAATGTCATCCAACTACGCAGAACTCCGGCTTTTTTTATTATGAAATGGAAGTTTCTGCTCCGCAGAAACCTCGGAATTTAATAGTTAATGGTCAAAATACAGGCTGAGACA
>NZ_FMYB01000032.1 GCF_900104155.1 Butyrivibrio sp. INlla16 | reverse complement strand
TATGGCTGGTCATAAACCTTGCATCGCTTACCACATATAGGGCATTTCCATTGCTGCCCTTTGCGAGGATGAATCCTGGCTATAAGAACCTTTTCATCATAGTGGTTCTTTGAGACTTTGATATCATCAATAATCGTATCATTGACATTTAAGAGTTCCTTGAATAAAGTAGTAGCTGAAGTCATCTGGATCCTTTCCTTTTGTGTTTCTTAGTCAGCTACACTTTAAGGAAAGCCAGATGGCTTTTCAAGTATATATTGTTATGTTGTTAAGGTGCGTAGGCTTCCACACATATGCCAGAGGCCTCTTTTTTTTTTAGAATTTCCAAATCTTCTGTCACCACCACCGGCTCATCCGGAAGGTAACCCAGATTATCATTATCGACGATCACAAGATGAAGCTTCTCACCCGCCTTATGATAGCCAAGATCCACAACCTTCTGACAGGACGCATTACCATAGCCGCACAGACTCTCGCCCTCAAGCCTGATCTCAAGCGAGCGCTCATTCGTCCCCTCGCGGTTCATGTAGAAGTACAGCTCGCCATCCAGGTTCGGGGTAACCAGAAACTCAAACTCACCATCCGCCGGCTCACATGTTGCCTTTATGAAAACTTCATCCTCCGCATCCGTGAAATAATTCCACAAAAGCTCCTGCGCTTCAAAAGGATTTGCCGCCGACTCAATAATCTCCATAAGTCCCGGAATCGTCTTATCCGTAATGAGATCCGCCGACAGTGCATACTCATTCGTAATCACATTGTGCGTCGAACTGTCATTTATATGATACTTTATCCCCAGAATCGCATCGGCGCAGCTTGTATTCCAATTGTCATACATCGTATAAAGACCGTTATCGTTGAAGCCGAGCCTGTACATGAAAAGTCTGTTCTCAACCTTCAGAAGGCTATTGTAAGTCGTAGTTCCTCTGTACCCAAAATGAAGGCTTTCATTCGGAGTCCTGGGACTAAGCGACTCAATTCTGTAATTACCGCTATCTGCCGCAGCCTTACTGCTGCCAGTCTTCTCGCTGCCGACCGAGGCCTCACCGTTCTCCGCCTCCCGGTCTCTGATAATTCTAAGCGCTGCCTCCGTCTGGATGCACTTCATCCTGTTTCGTGACGCAGTCTCGCCGTTCATCGAAGAATTTCTGTACACACATATAAAGTTAAGAGAGAGATCCGCCGCCAAAACGAGCCCCAGAATCAAAAGTGCACAGAATTCAAACTTATCAGTGCCAGATATTTTCTCTATCTGAGACAATCTTTCCACATCATTATCTTTAATATTTTCATCTGTTTCAGAGCGTTGTTCATCCTTTTTATAAAAACAGCCCCACATAACCACTGCCGCTCCACCTGCAAGAATAAGCATTAAATTCAGGAAAAGAGCTTTCCCTCCAAGAAATCTCACATGCGATAACGAAGCAACTCCATACAAAGCAAGCGTAATCATCCCTGCTATCGCAATCTTTCCCGGATGAATCTTCCCCGGATTATTTTTTTGCTGACACATAGCCAGATAAGCCATGGTTAGACACACGAATGAAAAGACAAATGAATATCTGTAGAGATATCCATAGGCCTCGGTTCCGCCGTGAGCCAGCGTATTAAGCGGTTTTATGCAGAAAAATGCGAGCACAATTATAAGGTATGAACCAAAGAGAGCTCTTACCTTAACACTTATTTTTGAAGTTAGGAAAAACAGAATGCATGGCATTATCAAAACTGCGCCAAAATAGATATTGGGCATGCCATCCATAATCTCCATCGTGTCATAGCTCATTGTAAAAAGCTTGGGCAGCACATCCAGGGGTGACAGATATCTCCCCACCGCTTCGGAAGATGGAAGATATTTCTGAAAAGCTTCCATCATCGGACCGGAATGATCCTTATTACTTCCCATAAGAGACATGACTGTGGGCACCAGAAACCAGACATCCAGAGCAATCGCAATCGCAGAGCCACATAAAAACCTCCCAAAGCCCTTCAGGGTATCAGCCTTACCAAACAGCACCCACAATACCGCGAACACTCCAAGGAAAATCAGCACCATCGCCGCGATATAATAATTCACAAAAATCATCACCATTACAGAGAGCACATACAAAAGCATTCCCCGCTTCTCATGGTGAATCAGTTTATCGAAACCCATTGCCACAATAGGGAGCATGATCACAGCATCAAGCCACATGATATTTGTCATGTTGGCGACAGTCCAACCACAAAACGCAAAGGCAACCGATATTTGCAGATTGAGCAGAACCAAGCAAAAACCACAACGCTCATCAGCTCTCCTCCCCACATGCGACAAGAATATCGACATGCCAAAAGCTATCGATGCCATTTTCAGCATGATAAGAAAGGTCACTGCGGTGGCATAGTACTGCTCGGGAATAAAGATGAACATCAAAAGAAACGGGCTCGTAAGATAGTATGCCCAGATGCCGAACATTTCCGCGCCGAGCCCGCAGTTTTCGGAGTACAGAAAACCGTCCTTCCCATGCCACACATTGTGATAGTAGGAAAAGAAATCCACGTACTGCTGCTTCATGTCCTCGTACAAAAATGTGCGATTTCCAAACGGAGTTATATGAAGCACCAGGCACAGCGCCAAAAATAAAATCAACGAAAAGCAGAACGCATAGAAGGCTGTCAAGAAAGCCCCTCCGGTCCCGCCATTCCTATTTATATCACTCTCAAAAGTACCGGGCTTTTCATTACTTCCAAAAGCTCCCGACTTTTCATTACTTCCAAAAATCCCCAACTTAATCCTAAGTTTCCCCCTGTCAAAACATCAGCTCTCGCTTGCCCTCAGCGCTCTGCGCTGTGTGAAGCAGAATTTCTTCAACCGGGAAAACCTCTCCTCCATTTCAATTCTCTCAGGCTCTGTGATCTCCCTATCGGAGTACAAAATCTCCTCATACGTTCCAAGGAAGGAAAGCAGCTCAGCGCTGAATTTCCCGCTAAGTCTCTCCTCATACTCGCTCAAGGTCTCATCCTGTCTTCGTCCAAGATGCCGTCTCCTCAGAAGCTCCATGCTGTTTTTACAAAGAGTCGTGGCCTTTCCGCGCTCGCTCATTCTAAGGTAGCGCCTTCTCTTTAAAAGCCTGTCCAGTGCAAACATCAAAAGTGTAAGCGACACTCCCGCAAAGACCGGAATCAGAATCTTGTACCAGTCTATCTTTATAGAGGTCTTTTCCTCTACCGGCTCCTCGTAGGTCTCTTCCTCTTCTTCGGAGTAAGCATGCGCCGCCAGGTAGGCCTCGCGCTCCTTCTCAAGCAGAAGCTCCCTCTCGGACTGAACCGCCCAAGCGACATCACTTCGCATCCCGGGCGTGGGTTCAAAACCAATCCACCCCAGGCCTTCAATATACGCCTCCGGCCAGGCATGCGCAAGCACCGAACTCACTTCCACAATACTGTGCCTTCCCATCGGCACATTGAAGCCCTGCACATATCTCGCCGGAATCCCATAGGCCCTGGCAAGCAGCACGAACGCCGTCGCATAGTAGCTGCAGTACCCTTCCTTCTTATTCAAAATAAAATAATCTAGAAAATCGGCTTCGCTTTTCACTTCATCCGGAATTTCACCGGGGCTTTCCGTATATTTAAACTCCGCGAACATCCCCTCGAGGCGCTTTAGCTTCTCATAATCAGAGTCCGCACCCTCCAGAATTCCGTCGACATAATCCCTCATCTTATCAGACAACACTGTCTTAGGCAGATAATTAGCATAAACTGCTTCGCGATATTTAAGAAAATCCTCATAAGAAAAATCGCTGTCTATGCCGCACTCCGCCTTCGCCGCTTCAAAGCTCTCCTTACTTACCTCATGGGAATCCCTCGCAATAGTATCAAAGAGCTCCGAATCCTTATTTAGGCGATAGAACACCACATCGTAAGGCTTTCTTGCAGCCCTTTTATTAGGAAATTCGATGTCTCCACCCTCATTCTGCCGCTTTTGCCACTTATCGCCAAGAGGCAGATATTTACCCGGCGTGAAAAGACATTTCGTATGCATATCCTTGTACTCAATCGTTAATGCAACCCTTTTCAGGACATCGGTAACCGGATCTTCGCCCATCTCATCAAGCGCAAAGCTCACGGTCTCAATAGTATCCGCAAGGCGCTCATCCATCTCGGAGGTATCCTTCTTATCCCAGCTGTGACCGTCGAAGGTATCAAAAGTTTTCCCCGAAAGATAGAGCCTTGGGTCATTCTCATTTCCCGACTTCAGTCTCATGACGATTCTCTTATTCGCCGAGAGGTCCCCCGCAAACTCGCCGCGATTTGAAAAGCCGATCACCGCAGAGCCTGTATCCCAGCCGTTTTCACCAAACACGCTCTCACTCAGCATGACATATTCACTTACAACAAAACCGGAAATCCTCTTTACAATCCCCCAGTCGTAGGGCTTATCCGAAACTCCAAGCGCAGAAATAAGCGCGAATACCACGATTAAAAAAGGTGAAACCGCAACCAGGTGTTTCCTCGGTTCGGTATCTCCTTCCTTTACGGAGAATCTCTGAATCTCATCAACTGCCACCAGCAGCGTATATACCAAAATTACACAGACGCTGATTTTTTCCACCGTCATCCCGGTAAAGAGCGACAATGCAAGAAATATGCATCCCCCCGCCGCAATGAGAATCCGCAGGTTCCGATATTTTCCCGAGAAAAATCCCACCACAAAAACTGCTGCCGTAACAGCCATCTCCCGGAAAATCCAGGAGTTTTCACGAAGCACATCTATCCTGTCCTCAGAGGGTACAATAAGCCAGAAAGCGAGCACCGCAGCAAGCAAAATCCCCGCAAGCACAGCTCTGCCCCGGAGCTTTAGATGCTTCATCAAAAGCAGATAAAGCGTCGTGCCTACCGCAATCACGATCCACGCATTCTTCATCTCTTCGGGTTCAAAATACCCGTGGGTAAAGGATGACACCGCTACAGACAGCGGCATTATGAATAACAGATCATAGAGAATCTCAACTATCATGCCTTCGCCTCCGCCGGTGTATCGACTCCAATCCTTACGATGTCAAATCTGCCGCTTACAGTATCCGCCACATCTCCAAGGCTCTCGTCCTGAGCAAGGTAAACCCTTATTGGTGACAGATCCGCATTGATCATATCTGCCCTCTCACTCTCCTCGTGAGTCCAACTCTGCGCCACAAAGATGATCATCCGATAGCCCGCAAGTCCGCCGCCTATGTACAGCTCCTCCAGAAGCTTATCCATATCGTTGTCCTCGCGGAATGAAAATCTGCTCATCTCTGAGTAGAGCGTATCAAAATCGCCCGCATCCCTTACATGGAGCTTTTGCACTTCCACGGCCTTATAAATAATCTCCGTGGGAATGTTGTTTTCCATATAATAAAAAGAAAGTGCGAGCACCCACTCAATCACCTTATTTTCGGGCGGCAGATACTCCTCCATCCTCTTCTGATATCTTCCGGGATCCATCACAATCGCGATACCGCTCTTTTCCTCGCCGCGGCGCTCCCTCACCATGAGTTTTTGTGAGATCGCGCTGGCTTTCCAGTTTACAAAGCGAAGGTCGTCGCCGTCTGCATATTCGCGCACGGGAATATCGGGCTCGGTTTTCCTCTGATAATTGTCGCGGTCGGAATCCGACAGAAGTTCACTCCCCTTAAGCTCTGATAAATGCACCATCGCAGGCACCACGATTACGCTGAGGGGCTCCTTTATAGTATAGGTAAACGAGAATATTCCGAAAAAATCTCCCACCACTATTTTCTTTATTCCAACATAATACTCGCCCCTGTAACGACATAGGAGCTTGGTCTTTTTCTGAATGGAGGAATGCGGCGGAAGCTCATAGACAGCGCCGTCGTTGATATCCGAGATCCCTGAAAAAGATGAATAGAAAATTATTCTAAGAGATGAAAACGAAAACCAGCCTTCGTTTTGCAAAGTAATATAAAAATCCGATGGCGCTTTGCAAACCATGTCACGCCCCTCGGTCTTCTGATAGATTTTAAGTGAAATTATAACGCACAGAATATACAGATAAGAAATCACAGGAATGAGCAGCACTGTCCAGAAAAAGACATAGGTAACAGCCCCTCCGAACATCGAGATACCGACGAGCGAAAGAGCAAAAAGTGCAGCTAAAATCAACATCCCCTTATTTTTCATAATCCGCCTCCATGGGGATGTTCACCTTCAAAACAAGAGACTCCAAAACATCTTTACTTGTCTTCTTCTGAAGTCTCATCTGAGTAGAAAGAATGAGCCTGTGTGAGAGAACCGGCACCGCCATCTTCTTTACATCATCGGGTTTAACAAAGCTTCGTCCCTCGAGGAAAGCCTTCGCCCTCGATGCCTGTAAGAGATGCAGAAGCGCTCTGGGACTTGCTCCGAGTGAGAATCCACTGTCCGTTCTTGTGGCGGCAACTATCTGCTGTACATATCCGAGTACGCCGTCGCTAACGTGGATCTTTGAAACCTCTTCCCTAAAACCGGTCACATCCTCCGCATTAAGAACCGCCTTCACGTCCTCGACTTTTCTTCCGCTCATGTTATCCCTGGCGAGCCTGAGCTCCTCCTCTGCAGAGGGATAGCCCACTGACAGCCTCATCATGAAGCGGTCGAGCTGCGCCTCCGGCAGCGGATATGTTCCTGAAAAATTGATAGGATTTTGAGTGGCGATAACCATGAAAGGTTGCGGAAGCTGATAAGCCTGACCGTCAACAGTTACCTGAGATTCCGCCATTGCCTCAAGAAGCGCCGACTGTGTCTTAGGTGATGTTCGGTTAAGCTCGTCCGCAAGAACAATATTTTTCATCACGCCGCCGGGACGATAATTGAATTCGCCCTTTTTCATGTCATAGACAGACATACCGGTAACATCGCCCGGCATGGTATCCGGCGTGAACTGAATTCGTCCGAAAGATAGTCCGAGAGACCCCGCAAAGGTCCTGGCCAGCGTGGTCTTACCTACTCCCGGAACATCCTCCAAAAGAACATGCCCTCCGGCAAGAAAGCAGCAGAGCACATTGTCAACTGTGTCACCCTTCCCAACAAAGTAATCATTCATCTGCTCCCGAAAAGCATCGAGAGCCCCCGTTTTTGTCCCCATTTACTCCTCCGTCATGTAATAAAATTTAAGCCTAAAACCTCGAAATTGTGATTATATTTTAACTCAATATTGGGAGATTATCCATTATTTTCAGACACTGAAATTTAATACATATTTAAGACAAACCTAATATTCCATATAGTATCATGAAACTGTAGAGACCACATTCATGTTCTTCCTGCAGCTCCACTGATGTCTGCAGAAACAAGAGGTGCCGTTATGGAAAAAAAACTTGGGTTGGTAGCACTGGAATCAGCCTACGGAATGGGAAAAAAGGTTAATAAAGTTCTTCACGAATGGCGTGGTGAGGACTTCCTGATACCCTGCGAATGTCCCAGATTTTCAAGCGGAGAAGCCAAAGGAATCCTTGGCGAAACTGTCAGGGATAAGGATATCTACATCATGGTGGATGTCTGCAACAATTCTCTCACCTACAAGATGGACGGAAGCTTAAATCGCATGTCCCCGGATGATCACTATCAGGATCTGAAGAGAATTATCACAGCCTGCAACGGAACCGCTTCCAGGATCACGGTTATCATGCCCTTCCTGTATGAAGGAAGGCAGCATCGCAAGACCCTCCGCGAATCCCTTGACTGCGCTATGATGCTAAAGGAACTCGAGTACATGGGTGTCCACGACATCGTGACCTTTGATGCCCACGATCCGCGCATTCAGAACGTCCTTCCTCTCATGGGACTTGAAAATATCTCTCCCTCGCTGCAGTTCACCCAGGCACTTCTTACAGAATATGAAGATATAAAAATTGACAGCGATCACCTTATGTTCGTAGCCCCCGATGAAGGCGCGACCGAAAGAGTGGTATTCCTCGCTTCACTCTATGGTGTAAACATCGGCATGTTCTACAAGCGCCGCGATTACACCAGAATTGTCGACGGTTCAAATCCCATCATTGCACATGATTTTTGCGGAAGCAGCGTGGAGGGACTTGATGTCATTGTAATCGACGACATGATAGCCTCCGGTGGTTTTCACAACTAATCTGATCTATCAGAAGCCTGAGCTTCTTGAAAAAGAATATTATTACAGCGTGAATATGGGCAGATACATCGCTGCCATCATAGACACGCTGAATAAAGGTAATTCTCTTGCCGGCATTTCAAAACCGGCATTAAAGATAAAAAGCACTATTGAAAAATATAATTCTAGAACCTGAAGTCCATATATCTGTCCATAACCTCGGCATATCTGCTCTTCGCGACCGGAATCATCTCTCCGCCGCGAAGAGTGATATCCGTTTTTGTGAGCTTATCTATTGCAGCCACGCTTACAGCCAGCGATTCGTGACATCTTACGAAATCACTTCCGGAATGATTTTCCTCCATATACTCCGCAAATCCGATTCTGAGCGTCGGAGTCGAAACCACATCCCCCGTACTCATATGATATGAAACCACATGGTTTCGATACTCGATATAAAGAATCTCATCCATTCTTAGAGTCTGAAGTCCGCCCTTAACCTTAATGGTTATGCACTTTTCTCCCGCTAAATCCACACGCGATATTGCAAGATCAAGCGTTGAAAAAAGCTTCTCCTTTTCAATGGGTTTCAAGATATAGTTGATCGGATTTACATCGAAAGATTCAAGCGCAAAGGAGCTCTCGGATGTTGCAAATATTATCTGCGCCTCAGGCTGATTCCAGCGAAGTTCCCTCGCCGCCTGAATTCCCGTGACCATCGGCATTACAATGTCCAGAATATAAATATGAGGCCTGAACTGCTCGCACTCCTCTATAAGCTCATCGGGATGATCAAACACTTTGACATCCGCGCTCTGATTCTTTTTCTGTAGATATTCCTTCACCAGTCCATGGACTCTCTCGCGATCCACCTTGTCATCGTCGCAGATAGCTATCTTAAGTGCATTTGCTTCTTTTAATGTCCCCGCGTTTCCCATTTCTTTAAACTCCCAATTTAAATTTGAGCACTTCCCTGAATCAATTGGTCATCACCATTTAATCAATTACTTTCTTGGGCCAGTTGCAAATTCCAACCTCCAGGGCCCGCTCTTCCTTCAGATGAAAATCCGCATATTTACAGTACCAACACCCCTTTATGCTGGGTATAGCATCTTCTCTGGGGGTATAAGCCGGGCACATATCCTCCGGCCATACACTTCCTTCTCTCTTTGGTACATCATAAACATTAGACTTATCATCCTTCATATATATTCACCTGCCTCAAAAACAAAATCGTTAATAAACTTCTAAGGCTAATCTATCATAAATATTTAGGTACATTATTCTTACACCGATTTAGTTCTGATTTACACGGATTGTTTCTTTTTCGATTATTTTTTCAATCCATTCCTTATCGATGATATTGTCATAAGCGCCCGCCACAGCAGACTCATTGGCGTAGTTGTCGAACTCGGTCTGTTTTTGCTGCAAAATAACCATCATATCCTCATCGATGGTATCGGGACAAAGCAGCCGGTAAACCAGTACATTCCTGACCTGCCCCATTCGATAAACTCTCGACAGCGCCTGACTTTCAAGGGATGGCTTGATCTGTGGCTCGCAGAAAATTACGATGCTGGCAGCCTGGATATTCAGTCCGACACCTCCTGCAATTATCTGACATACAAGAACGCTTCCTCCGGGCGCCTGAGTAAACTCATCTATTATCTGCTGCCTCCTCTCAACCCCGGTATCGCCGCTTATTACGCCCACGCATTTACTTCCCATGAGCGCATTAACTTTCGCTATGGTCTCTCTGAAAAATGAATAGATTACAACTTTTCGTCCTTCATCGCAGGCTTCCTCCATAATTTCCAGAAGTCTTCCGCATTTTGCGGACTTGGTCATATCCTCCTGAAGAAATGAGACTCTTCTCATATCCGAAAAGCTGCCGCCGATTACCGCAGCGGCATAGGCTGCGCGGTCCTCCGGAGTAGGAACGCACCACTCCTCTTCCTCGTCGATGGGAGGGAGCTCTTTTAACACCTGATCCCTGGTCCTTCTGATATAAGCCGGAGCAAGGCTCTCCCTGAATTCCGGCAGATGCGTAATATGCGCAAGTGACCGTACTTCCTGCGTCATGTCCGGACGCACAAAATCTATCAGATTGCACATCTCCTCAACCCTGTTTTCAAGCGGCGTTCCCGTCATGAGAAGGATTCGCTCAGACTCATTATCAAGTCTTCTAATATACATCGTCCTCTTGGCATCAGGATTTTTCATGTAGTGTGCTTCATCAATCACCAACATGGAAAGCCCCATGTGGTTATCGATTTTGTCCACGATCTTTCCTATGGTCTCATAGTTGGTGATTGCCGCGCCGCCCTTTTCCTGCCACCTTGAAAAGGCATCGTCAGCCATCGGACCATGAATTATGTAAGTCTCGAGCTTACTGAATTTCTTAATCTCCCTCGCCCAGTTGATAAGAACACTCGCGGGGCAAACTATGAGAAAATAGCAGGTCTTCTGCGCTGTCTGCTGTATATGGGACATTGCCGCAATTGCCTGAATGGTCTTTCCAAGTCCCATCTCATCACCAAGAAGCACCTTCTTTTGGTGAATAATATATTTCACACCAAACAGCTGATAGGGGCGCAGCGTCCCCAAAAAGCCGCTAAGATCAAGAACCGTACTGTCTATCTCCTCCGCGAGCTGCGCAGGAATACTGTCATAGATGAAAGGTTTGTTGCCTGAAATGTTCCCGAGATTTTCAAGAACAGCATAGAAATCCGCACTGTTTCCGCGGAAGGCTTCGGTCGCCTCATAAGCTGAAGTATTCAATACTCTCTGATAATCATCGATCACCGAAAGCATGCGCCTAAAGAAATCACTGTCACAAAACTCGTAGATATTATCCGCCATATCAGCGGTATTTTGTTTTGAAGCTTTTGATGAAAAAAACCAGCGAACGCCGTTTCTAATAATGCCGCTGTTTTCAATCCTCTGTGCATAAGCATTCAGATTTTCCGCAGCCGGCCTGTTATCTCTTCTTATCTTTTCGCACTTAATATATCCCGAAAGCGCCGTGATAAGTTCAAAATTGTACCCACCCTCAGCAGGATTTCCATCTGCTTCTAATCTGATGGAAACCCTTGAAGAGAGATTATTTGCAGCCTCAGTAACTATGTTCCTGATGGCCTCTATCTGTTTTTCTCCGATACCGTCAATCGCTGCGAGCTCATAATCCGTCGCATCCGCGATTTTTCCAAAACTTGTAAACCCCGCATCCGCCAGCGCCTGAACTCGAATCCCCGCCTTTGCATTTTTCAACTCCTCGGCCGAGATGTCATAGAGCGACTTCCGAGCTGAATCTGCCGCAATTTTATTGCACAGATACCTAATGTTGTCTTCCTGCGCACCTTTGTCATTATAAATACGCATGAAGACAGCATTTGTATCATGTATGGCCTTTATAAGATTATTTAAATCCTTGAAATTGGGTTTATTCATTTACTCTCCCAATATCTTTTTCTTCTGGGCCTCAAACTCCTCGGCAGTGATGACTCCGGATTCCATGAGTCCCTTAAGCTTCACGAGTTCATCTACACCCCGACAGCATCACTGCGCAAAGCAGAACCAGCATCAAATTGCAAAATTTCCTCATAGACTTTACCCTCTATGACTATTTATCATTAAAACTATTTTTATTTTATCATAAACAAAGAAAACATCGCACAGCCAATTGACCGTGCGATGCCTATTTTCAACTCATATTCTCATTCTGCGCTGCTAAAGAATTCATCGACCTCCCGCCTTGTTTCGGCGAGAGCCTTCTTCATACTTTCCGTCTCAGTTGGAAAATCGAACATCTGATAGAGGTACCCCTGCTCTCTCGCAAGCTCCCTGCTCTTGGGATACACAAGCTCGAATACCAGAGCTATGTGCCCGATCTGGTGCTCCGCACAGGTGCGGGTTATGGCTCTGCTTACCGCTATCTTTTCACGAACCTGATCCATAACTTCCTCCGAGACCTCTGATTCCATAAGCTTCTCGGTAGTAGTACTGTAGAGATCCTCCAGAGGCGTCTCGACATTTACCCTCAGGATATCGATTTTGTCCGCATCTCTTAAGATATTGCAGAAGGTCAGTGTTTTTCCGGTTACAGACTCATCAATCCTGTACTTGTTGTGCTGCCTTATCACGACATCCATCATATCGTAGAGAGAACTATCCTCAAGATATCCTCTGATGAGTCCCTCCTCTCCAAAGAGAAGATCCGCTCCAAGCTCGGCGTGATCCACCGATCTGGCGTCGTTAAAAGTATTGTACCTTCTGACCTGTTCAAACCTTCCGACATCATGAATCATACCTGAAAGCCACGCAAATTCCACATCGTCTTCTGAAAGCCCCAGAGATTTTGCTATCTTTTCACAGTTATCCGCAACCCGGTAGGTGTGCGCAATCTTCAGCGCTATCTTCACATCCTCCGGATCGTAATTTCTTGTATAAGAAGCGAACTGCTCCCTTACCTTTTTTCTATCTAAAATCATTTATGAGATACGTCTCCTTCATCTTAATCATTTTACTAAGTACCTATTATATCAATAAATGCCGATATGTCATCCGATTGTATAAAACCCGAGATTAAATTTGTAATGTGTTTTTTTGTAAATTACCCCAAAATCCGCACCGCTTAATGGATTAAGAAATTCCAAGTTCGATTAATTTTCATCAATTACAATCAGCACTTCTTATGCTATGATGTTTGCAAAGTTACACCAACCCTCACAACCAATAAAGGAGTCATCGGATGCCAGATTTAGCAACGTTTCCATCCAGAATTACTATTGACGGATTTGTTTATGACAAGCAGGGGTACAACGATATTGGCGGTGTTTTCTACAATTCCAAGGACAACCCATCCGATATCACAAGTAAGTTCATCAGCTTATATCCTGATGGCAAACTCACCTACCTATTTGACGGACTTGAGCTTATCTGGAACAAGGATTATCAGGTTATCGCACAATAAAAAACATCAAAAAATATACCGGTCATCTTCGCGATGAAGATAGCCGGTATTTTTCTGCTTTTCATTAATATAGTACTACTCAGACCTTCTCACAAACAGGGCTCTGTAGTCCCTGGGCGTCATCCCCTTCTCCTCGCGGAACACCCTGTTGAAACTTGGAATACTCTGAAATCCCGAGAGCATTGCTATCTCCGTCAGAGTTCTGCCCTCCTCCGTAAGGAGCTCCGATGCCTTCTCAAGCCTTATCATATTAAGCCACTTACTGTAATTCATCCCCGTAGCATTTTTGAATATTCTTGAAAAATAATCCTTACTGATGCCCGCCATCTCAGCCATACTTCCCTGGGACAGATCATCTGCGGTCAGATTATTCCTGATATAATCGGTCACCATCATCATTCGCTGCATAACGTCATCCGCATATCCGTAGGGCTCCTCGGAAAGCTCCGGCGCAAGCTCGTTTCTGTGCTCTAGGAGAGTCAGCATGAACTCCATAAGCAGCATGCAGCACCTGATCTCCTTCTCCTGATTATCCGAAAAAAAGATGTCCTTCATCTTCTCCGTAATAGCCTTCAGTTTTGCCGCAAGCTCAGGATGCGCTTCCACGCAGATAATATGGAGATTGCGATACATATGCATAATTCTCTGAAGATCGAAGAGCGAATTCATAAAGGAATTTGAAAACTGTATAACCAGCGCCTTCTCCCTGTCGGCATCGACGATAGCATGCATCTCCATCGGCCATACCAGCACAATGTCGTCCGGAACAAGCTCATAAGTACTCTTACCCACCTTATAAATATTCGTCTTCCCGGGACCTACCAGAAGAATCTCTCCGTACGAATGCCAGTGCATCTTGTAGCTTCTCTCCTTGAATCCCGTAGACATATTGAACGCACTCACATGATCAAAATCATAGGTTTCGTATTGGCTGTAGTCCATTTCTTTGATGCCTTTCCTTCCGGTTATATGTAAAATCCGGACTGAAGATATTACGTATCAGTGTCCGGATTAACATGTATCATAATATGTTTAACATTGGTGAATTCCTGCTCCACACTGTTGTGGACCTTCTCGGCGATCTCGTGCGCCTCCACCAGAGGGATCTCTCCCTTCACTGCGATTTCCAGATCAATATAGATTCTGTTTCCAAACTGTCTCGTCTGAAGCAAATCCACATGCTCCACTCCAGGCTGCTGCTCTATGAAAAATCTTAGCTTCTGCTCCATCTCTTTTCCGCAGGAGGTATCCAGCATCTTATCAAGAGCATCCTTTGAAATATCATAAGCGACCTTCAGGATAAACAGACAGATAATCAGACTCGCAATAGGGTCCATGATCGGGAATCCCAGCTTTGCAAGACCGATACCTATGAAGGAACCGATGGACGAAAGCGCATCCGAGCGGTGATGCCATGCATCCGCCTTGAAGGCATCCGAGTTCATCTTCTTCGCATAGTACATAGTATACCAGAACATCGCCTCCTTAACGACAATAGAAACTACCGCCGCGATAAGTGGCAAAAAGGTGGGAACCTCAAGTTCCTGCCTCAAAATTATTTTCTGAAGACCTGTGTATCCTATTCCCAAACCCGTTCCGGCAAGAATAACTCCCAGAATCATCGCAGCGACGCACTCCAACCTCTCATGGCCGTAGGGATGCTCATCATCCTCCGGCTGCTTGGCCAGAAGCACTCCGATATATGCGACAATAGTAGCGAAAACATCTGACAGTGAATGTACCGCATCCGAAACCATCGCTCCGGAATTACCCAGAATTCCGGCGATCAGTTTAAACCCGGCAAGCACTACATTACCCAAAATCCCGACACGGGACAATTTTTTTATAATACTGGCTTCTTCCATGACTTGCTTCTCCCCTCAGCTCATCCTCATATCAGATTACCATTATTACTCTCCTGTAACAACTCATCTACACGATTAAATATTATTTCCATATACCCTATGAAAACATGAGTGATTTTTCCTTTGTCGATGAGTTTCTTTGCTTCGGCGAGGTTCGGAACCGCATACAGATTAAGCCGCAGACCCGTGGCAAAATTGGTTCCGAGCGACTTGTAGAACTCATTGACAGCCTGATATTTATATTTATTGGGAATCAGATAGAAAACAATATTGATAAATCTCTTGTCTGCAACGCTCATGCAGGGCGAAGGGTCGAGGACCTCCTGTGCTATACTGACACGCACCGTGGTTCCCTTTTTCCTCTGACTTTCAATGGTGACGAACCCCTTCATAAGGCGCGTAAAACCAAACACTATGGAAAGACCCAGACCAATACCGCCAACTTTCCTGTTGCGACTCTGGTTCACCTGATAGCGGCCTCTGGTTATCCTCTCAATATCCTTCTCATCCATGCCTATGCCGGTGTCGGATACTTCGATTATGAGATTAACTCCGTATTCTTTTTTTATTCCTGTGATTTTGAGATATACTCCACCCGCAGCCGTGAACTTAAAGGCATTATCAAGAAGATGATCGATTATTTTTCGAATTTTGACGGAATCGCCCCGAAGGAGCGTTGGCATATTAGGATCAAGGTCGATGATAAACTCTATATTATCGTTCTTTGCAAGAATATTATAATTGGCAACTATATCATTCAAAAGAGACGCCAGGGCATACCTGTCCTCTTCGAGCCTGGAATCCCCTCTTTGTATCTCGCTGTAATCCTGGATGTCCTCAATCTGCAGTGAAAGGCGCACACCGGCATCCCTTATGGTAAGGACATCTTCACTCCTTGTGTTTTTCAGCATCAGACTAGTCATACCGTTTATAACATTTACAGGCGTTCTCAGTTCGTGTGATATGTTTACAAGGAAATCCTCGAGACCTATACTCTCGGTCTCATCATTGTTGTTCTTACGAATAAGCTCATCCTCGACAAAGCGCTCATACTTAAGGATAGCTCTTAGAGCTCTGTAGCAGCATATCTCCAACAGCGACTGGAGAAGGATTTTGTGAAATTCGAGAGAACTGAACGCAGTGGCTCCGGAGGCCACTGTCCATATTATCTGCATGAAAATGATAGCAAAGAACTCCACCAGTAAGAAAACCAGGTATTCTTCGCGCTTTAACAAAGTTGCTGTAATCATCACCAGAACCGAGAAAGCAATTACATCATAGAGACTGCTCCTGTGAGCACCATGATAAAAAATCACCAGCATGCAGAATATCAGGAAAATATTTTCCCGAATCCTTGGCTCCAAATGGCTTCTGACATGCATGGCCCAGCAGGCAATGATCCCGACAATAATAAGGGGTGGCATCCAAAACTCCCATCCCTGCAGAATGCTCTCCATTAGTGCACCGATACTTACGACGGTGATAATGATGATCACGACATTATGCTTTTTTGAAACCCGCTCATTATCTCCCACTCTGCTATCTCCGCATAAGAAACTGTGCAAAATCCCACAATTAATTATATAAGTCGAATAAATAGCAAACAATCGCATTTGATTACCACAATATTAAGTTTTTGGAAAAAAACATTAAACTCTTTAAGACAAAAAAATCCCCGAAGCATTACGATCAGAAACGACCGGAGGCTTCGGGGAAAAAGTGGGTACTATTCAGTTTTTACTTGATCTCATTGGTTGTGCCGTCTTTCTTCACAACCATAAGCTTGCAGCCAAGACCGAATGCTGCAACACTGCCGGCGATAAGAGCCCAGGGAGCTGCTGCCAGTCCGAGGATACCGCCGATGATTCCTACGTTTACGGGAACGCTAAGGACAATCTCGTCATCCTTCTTAACCTGGATTCTGTCAACATTGCCTTCCTCAACGGTCTTCTTAAGCTTATCCATGAGGTTCTTAACATCCTCACCGATGTCCTTTGTCTGAGGCTGGATGAGCTTTACAGCTTCGTCCACATTGCCTTCTGTCTTCTCAAGAGCTTCCTTAGCTGTCTTGTATTCAACTCCTGTAAGATCCATTACCTTTTCAATTGCTTCGAGTGTTATGTTCATGTGTTACTCCTTTCTGCACTACTCTAACAAAACTTAATATATTTGCATCTATGATTATCGGTAGATTTCTTCCTTAACTCCGTCGTTAATTCTGAAACCGACCGGTTCTGCATTGACATAGGTCTTCTCTTCAATGTTCTTGTTTTCAAAATTTATATGACCGTCTTCAATGTAATCAGGAGCATCGCTCATTATGAAAGCAAGTATGATATAAACTGCAATGCTGGTTCCCCAGGCAAATGCGAGAACGCCCCAGATAAGTCTTACTATAAAAGGATCAATTCCAAAGTACTCTGCAAGGCCGCCGCATACGCCACAAATCTTACGATTATTACTCTTATATAATCTCTTTCCACCCATGATTTTCAACCTTTCTCCTGATTACGAATCAGAAACCAAACTGTTCATTTGTTTATATAACGAATATAATCCACAAATGTCTTCAGATAAATTTAAAATAATGCAAAAAATTATTTCATATTTTTCCTTTTTGGAGTTTTTTGTGTGTGAAAAGGGATTTTTCTTCCTGATTATTTTCTTCCGCGCTTCTTATAATCCCTGTCTATCTCTTCATTCCAACCGCTCTGAGCAAGGCAGCATTCCATATCGCAGTCATCCTCTGCCATCATAACCGCGCTTACAGCCTTGGATACTCCGGCAAATACTGTCGCTGTACCCATCTCGTCGCATACATAATTGGCGGTCCTGTCTCTCCTGATTCCAAAGCGGTCAGCCTCCGCATAAGCATCGATATTTGCTCCGATGAAAATGAACTCCCAGCCATATTTCTCCTGCTCCTGCTTAATCATCTTCTTAACCTTGTTGTAGGAGTACTTTCTGCTGGCATTCTCCATTCCGTCTGTTGTGATTATGAAAATAGTCTTTTCGGGTCTGTCCTCTTTTCTCGCATACTTATGAATGGTTGCTATGTGATGGATTGCTCCGCCCACTGCATCGAGAAGTGCCGTGCATCCGCGAACGTAGTACTGCTTCTCGGTCATCTTCTTTATTCGGTCGATCGGAATTCTGTCATGAAGAACCTCGCACTCATCATCAAAAAGTACTGTAGAAACCAGCGCCTTCTCCCCGGTCTTCTTCTGCTTATCCATCATGGAATTGAATCCGCCTATTGTATCTGCCTCAAGCCCTGACATTGATCCGCTTCTATCCAAGATATAAACTATTTCTGTTAATCCTTTACTCATAATCTTTACCTCCGTTTGTATTACTGGTTTTCTGTTCTTGTAACCACATAATACCTTCGGACAAAAAGAAAATGGTCAACCCGAAGGCGACCATGAAAAAATTTCGCGCACCCAAGGGGCCTGCCCGCCTGGGTGCGCGGAATTTTGTCTTCGATCAGGAGAGCGGATCGAGGCCGTACTCGTAGAGGACTATGTCGATTCGCATTACGTTATATTCTTGTTTGCGGATGAAGTACTCCACCACTGCATCCGTCTGTGATATCGGAGACATCGCGTAGCCGGCGAGTCGTAGGAAATCCACGGTCTCGTCCATGTTGAGATGGAGCCCGACTGCAAGTGCAAGCATCTTCTCCTTGGAAGGATTTACCTTGTCCTTAAGAAGCTTTGAAAAATACTGCTTGGACATGTTGGCTGCAGCATAGACTTCCGAATTCTTAAGGCCCTTCTTATTTATCAGCTGCTGAAGATGTTCCCCGAAAGAATCCTTGTACATACTCTTTAAAGTATCCTCCAGGCTCATCATCGGCATAGCAGCTTCGCCAGACATCTGCATCGCCTGCGCCGCAGGTGCAGACAGCTTTGATGCTCCAGCCATATCGGATTTCTTGAAGATGCTGCCCTCAATATACCAGTCGCGGGCATACTCATCGCTCTCGGCTTCCTCCACATATCTGTCGCTTATAAAGCTGTCGACATCCTCAAACAGCTCTCCCGAGATTCGAAACGCCTCTTCCCCGAAAACCACGAGAGTTATTTCCATCTCATGTTCTTCCAGGAAATCCTTGAACGCATCGGTAGCAATTTTAATCCCAAGTTCCTTAGGAAATCTATAGGAACCCGTAGCAAGAAGCGGATATGCTATAGAGTTGCAACCTCTCTCAGCCGCCTCAAGAAGTGACTTATCATAGCACTTTCTTAAAAGCTCCGGTTCTCCCTCATCTCCGCCTCCCCACCAGGGACTGCTGACATGAATGATGTACTTCGCATTAAGATTGAAAGCAGGCGTCACTCCCACTTCACCGGGCTCCAGGACTCCGATTTTCTCCCTCTCCGCAAGAAGCGCATCCCTGCCTGCTGCCTCATAAATCGCATAGTCAACGCCATCTCCGATTGCAACGTCAGGATTTGCGGTGTTCACTATCGCATCTGCTTTTATCTTAGTTATATCATCACGAACTATCTTAAAAGGCATATCCCCTCCTATGCTTCTTAAGCTAAATTATTCAGGATTTTCCCAACCTCTTCATCGCCGGTCAGGTCATAGACCATCCTGTAACAGTCAATCGCCTGCTCTTCTCTTCCTGCGCCCATCGCCTCTTCGGCCGCTTTATATAAAAGCGCAAGCGTAATGGGATTCGCCTCCGTCGGGATATTGTTGTCCTTCAAAAGCTGCTGAATCTCCTCAAGACTCTTATCCCCTACCGGCTTCCCTACAGCTTTCTCAAGAAATGCTATCTCCGCATCGGCTTGCTTAGTCTTATCAAAATAGTTGCTGTAAAGGTAGCAGGCAGCCGAGACGTCCGGCAAGTATTTTTCAAGATAATACCAGCCAAGGTTCCTGTAATAAGCCGCCAGCTCTGCCCTCGTGCAGCAGAAATTGTAGGAATCCGTCGTGTACGAATACTCGCCCTCGGTATCTCCAAGCTGCTTGCAGCACTGTATTATCCACAAAATTGATTCCATATCCACCGGGTTTTCAAAGTGCGCCAGAACCCACTCCTGCTGCGCCTTCTTATAATCACCTTCCTGCGCAAGCTCTCTGGCCCGCTCCTTGTGCGGCGCCGCCGTATCCTCCGCGGCGAGCTCATATTCGTTATCCCCGAGGACATAATATTCATATAGAAAAACTTCTGAAATATGCGTTAAACTTACAACATTTTTGCCCATAACTTTTCCGTTCCTTTTTTTTCATAAATTAAGAATATCACAAAAAATGCAAAGCATACCTGCCAAGTTAATGGTATTATGTTATATGAATTGTATGTAATTAAATCACAGGAGAATTTATGGCAACCTATACTGTCTCAGACCTTCACGGACAATATCACATTTTTCAAAAGCTTCTGGAAAAGATCCGATTTTCAGAGGATGACTTCATGTACGTGCTTGGCGATGCCATAGACAGAGGTCCGGACGGAATTAAGCTGCTGCAGACCATCAAGGATGCGCCGAATATGGAACTTCTTATCGGCAACCATGAATTCATGATGCTGAACGCAGTCGCCCCCGATGGCTCCACTGACAATTTTCCCGGAAAAGACGCCGCCTTATGGTTATTCTCAAATGGCGGAGAAATTACTTTTGAGCAATATAAAGGATTGCCGACAGAAGAACGGCAATCCCTTCTCGAATGGCTAAACAGCCGTGTTCTCACAACTTTAGTTGAGGTCAGCGACAAGACCTTTTGCCTGACTCACTCCTATTACAACGTGGGTTATATCGATGTTCCGTTTAGGGAAATCGATTACCCGGCAGTATGGAACATTGTCTGGATGACACCTTACCGCCCGGACATTTTCGTTCCCGTCTCCAACTATACAGAAAACGGCTGGCAGTTCATCATCGGTCACGTTCCGGTTCAGCGAATTGCCGGTATAGGCTCCGGCTTTAGCGCTCACCACGAAGAAAATATCACCCTGATCGATGGCGGCTGCGCTTACAGAGGCCACAGTCTCCTTGCCGACAACGAGTGCGGAGTCATCTGCCTAAAGCTCGACGACATGAGTGAGACAGCACTCACCTTTGCGGAGTGTGAGTAATAATCTTAATGTAAGATATTGCGGCGGCTTTAATTCATAGAATTCAAGCCGTATCCTTATCCCAAAAGGAATTTTTCATATTCCTTAACAGCCTGCTCATCATTAAGCTTTTTGAATATTTCCAGCTCCTCTTCATCGGACATACCCTCTCTCACATAAACATTGAGATTCAATGTGTTACCAGATCGCTCGACAACTCTTCGAGTTCTTCCCATATCTCCCCCTCAAATAGAACCGCAGGACATGAGCCTTCGCTCCGGTAAAGCCTCGCTACCTTTGCTGCTCCTGTCTTATGTTCTGATCACATTCTACTCCGGGAAATATCACACAATTATCACACAATATATGTCCGCATTTTCGCCCTGATTTTATCCAGGGATCTGTGTTTTCTAATCTTCTTTAAAAAACACAGATTCATTTTGGCTGAGCATCTGTGTTTTGGGACATTATTCAATTTACACAGATGGATATTATACCTTCCGTCTGTGTTTTTCCTATCTTCTTCAAAAACACAGACACAATCCGGTTGGGCATCTGTGTTTTGGACAATTATTCAATTCCCACAGATAAATACAAAACTCTCCATCTGTGTTTTTCTATTCCTTTTCATAAACACAGATTCGGTCTGGCTAGGCATCTGTGTTTTCAACAACTTTACGATTTTCACAGATGAATACCTCGTACTTCATCTGTGTTCTTACTACTATTCTCAAAAGCACAGATTCAACCTTAAATGCCATCTGTGTTTTCTTCCATTATTCATTTTTCACAGAAAAATCGAAAGCGCACGTAGATGAATTCGTAGGCCAAGCTAATCATCACCGTAATCATCACTAATCATCACTCCCAGCATCTATGCCTGTTCCCAATCCCATCACCTATGCCCACTACCGAATACTTCAAACCCTCACTCGTTCCTCAGTTCCATTAACCAGGACCACAATCTCGCCTTCCGGGAAAGGTGCGCCGTCGCGTCTTGTTATATCCCACGAGGTAACCTTCATGTTCTTCCAGGTCATTGACAGCATTAGGCCGCCCCTTAAGCAGACTCCGCTGACACTTCCCTCAGAGAATGCCTTGGGCAGCGCAGGGAGAAGTTTCACATAGCCATTACCTGACCTCACATAGTCATCGCCTGACTTTACATAGTCATCACCTGACTGCACAAGCATCTCCAGCATCGCAGCTGACGCGCCAAGATTACCGTCTATCTGGAACACAGCTCCCGCTCCCAACGGATGATTGTCCATCATATTATCAAAAGTGCTCCTACTAAGAAGGGCCTCCAGATTCTGATATACCTTCTCTCCCTCCAGGAAGTGAGTCCACAAGCCTATAATCCATGCTCTCGACCAGCCGGTGTGACCACCGCCATTCGCAAGCCTTCTCTCAAGAGTAACTCTCGCAGCCTTCATAAGTTCGGGCGTCTTCTCATAGGAAATCGTGGTTCCGGGATATACCCCATAGAGATGGGAGATATGCCTGTGTCCAGGCTCCTGCTCATCGTAATCCTCCATCCACTCCTGGATCTGTCCGTGCTTTCCGATCTTAATCGCAGGCAACTTCTTAAGGATAACCCTCGCCCTATCAGCAACCCCACTAAAATCTATAGCTTCACAGCTATCGAGTGCTCCAGAATCAGCCGCTTCACCATTACCAGCCGTCTTAGAATCAGCCGCGTCACCATGACCGGCCGCCTCAGAATCTACTCCCAGCACCTCACAGGACTTCAGGAAATTCCCGAGAAGCTCCATCAGAATCTCAATATCCATGGTCGCGCCTTCGCAGAGGCACCCTCTCGTTCCATCCTTCATAATATAGACATTTTCAGGTGAAACCGAAGGCGACGTCACAAGCTCGCCCTTCTCATTTTCAATCAAAAAGTCATCAAAGAACCTCACGCACTCCGCCATGATATCCAGGTTTTCACCAAGGAATTCCTTATCCCCCGTGAAAACATAATGCTCCCAGATATGAGTTGAAAGCCACGCGAGTCCCATAACCCAGAAACTTGCCGGGATATAGTGATCCTGCGGCGCCGTATCTGCGAAAATATCGGTATTATGGTGTGCAACCGAGCCGCTGCAGTCGTACATCTGCCTTGCAGTTTTTCTGCCGTTCTCGCAAACTCTCCTAAGGAGCCCAAAATACGGCAAATGGCACTCCGACAGATTTCCGCTCTCAGCGAGCCAGTAATTCATTTCCGTATTGATATTGATCGTGAATTTGCTGTCCCAGGGAGGAGTAAGGCTCGCGTTCCATATCCCCTGAAGATTCGCGGGAAGGCAGTCTCCCCTGCTTGATGAAAAAAGCAAATACCTACCGTACTGGAAATACAGCGCAAACAAATCGGGGTCCTTCTTGCCGGTTCGAAATCCGGCAATTCTTTTATCAGTTGGTTTTGAGCGCTTATCCTTCGCCTTTTCCGAGCCAAGCTCCAGGGAAAGCCCAAGGAAATTCTCCCTGTAATCCGCAACATGAGCAGCCCTAAGTTCATCCCAGCTCTTCCCACTAACAAGCTCTAAGTTCTTCTCCCCGGCAGAGAGCCAGTCCTCGTTATAGAATCCGGTTTGAATATCTATAAGCAGATCCGCCTCGGCAGCGTCTTTTACAACAAGATGCTCACCTATGGTATCCACGGATCCGCCGGTCACTCTGGCCTTAAGCCGCACAGCAAAAGGGATTCCAGTGCCTGTAACCACCTCGAATCCTATCTCATCCCCGTTTCCCCAGACTCTGTCCAGCCTGTGGTTACACCTGTCGAGCCTGCAGGTAAAACTGAGCTTTCCCTCATCGGTTTCAAGATGATAGCACATGATCTTATCAGGGAAAGACGCTATGAACTGCCTGGTAAACTTAGCGCCGTTCTCACCCAAAACTGATGCGCCACTCTCGTAGGAAACCGATGTGATGCCGGTTTCAAGATCAAGCTCTCGCCTGAAATTTTTATAATCAGAACTCTTCTCGAAATTAATTATGACCTCGCCCGCGGGCTCATAGGAACGCTCCGAATTGGGCGTACCTGAAAGCGCCATAAGAGATAACTTCTCCGCTTCTGGAATCCTGCCCTCTCTGATAAGCTTCCTGATTTCTCCCAGATACTTCAAGGCATCCTTGTTGATTCTGTTTGCAGGGCCGCCGCTCCAGATACTGTCCTCGTTCAGGTGAATTATCTCCTGCTCTGCGCCGCCTCTAATCATCGCCCCCATTCTTCCATTTCCCACAGGGAGGGCTTCTTCCCACTTAGTTGCGGGCTGTTCATACCATAAACTCATCTTTTCATTCATAAGCTCTTCTCTTCCGCAGTCATATTTTAAGGAAAAATTTTCCATTCAATAAAAAGAAATACCATTAACATACCCTTAGATTATATCAACGGGAATGCTAATGGGATAGCTGTTTTTCAATATAAAATTATCTGTTTTCAACCTTCTTGTTAATCTGCTTAACTGTGTAATTCCAAAGATCAACCGTCGGATTCGGAACATAGTGAACACCGTTATTGTCCCTTGCTCTTATGTGATTCTTGGTATAAGAATACAAATCGATGGTTTGCACATGATTCTTTTTTGCCCATCTTGTCAGCTCTTTATTGTAGCTTTGCATAATGCCGTTGTTGTAATAAAGGATATCGCCGATATCTCCGAGCTTTCGATCATCCGAGTAACCAATCGTACACAGAACAAGATTCACACCCTTTTTCTTGTTCAGCTTTTTGTAATATGAAGAGTACTTCTTGAAATTACCGCGATCATTCGCGCCCATCCAGGATACGACCAAATCGTAATCGCTCAGATTCACCTTCTTTAAAGTCTTCCTCATATACCCGTAGCCCGCACCGTCTTTGGCATATACGGTGATGTTGTTGTGCACCTCACCTTTAATCTCATGCCTCTTGGCACTGAACATATCTACGGTTCTCGAATCACCTATAAAAAGGACCTTCACATTTCCATCTATAACCTGACTGCAATACTTCTTTTTTGAAGCAGCCTTAGCCGTAATCGAGAAATCTGCTCCCGCCGATGCAGCAAACCCAAACGCCATAACCAAAAACAGCATAGCTGCAATATATCTTTTGAATTTGAAAAATCTGTATTCCTTCATAACTTTTTTCCTCCCGCTGCAAATCCAGCAATTTCATTTTTGATCTTCTGCTTTATATACAGACGGGAATGGAAAAATGTTGCAGGGAAAATAAAATTCCCTGATACTTTGTTGTATCCGGGAATCACATATAATAATACTTATTTGATTTTTATATTCTTAGTTTTACTGATAAAGAATAATCACATTTTATATCCGCAATCCGCTTTTTCAGGCCCATCAATGCCTGACTCATAATGTGCCCTGAATTCCATGTTTATCTCACGGATTTCTTTTACTCCGTCTATATATGGCTGGTACATCTCTATGAGCCCGGCGCTGCAGCCATCGCAGGAGCCATTCACGTTGCCGATAGACTCGGCAACGATCCGCTCCCTTTCTTCTCTTGTTGTATCCTTAATTAAAATTGAACTCATTTCTCTACCCCATTTAGTTTGAAGAAGATGATGACGCTGCTGCAGATGATGATGCGATCATTATCGCAACAAGCATTGCTGTCTGTTCTGCAATTATCATTGAAATCGCACCACTCGTTACAGAAGCATCTGTAACAGTGCTCTTCTCAGAATATGCACCGGACACCACCATGGCACCAAGCATAAGCTTTGTCTGCTTGTTCATATCGAGCATACCAAAGCCCTTTTTGCCGTCAAAGAATTTCGCAGCTTCCGCCACCTCAGATACCAGTTCACCGGTACTTAAGTTTATGTTGATCAGAGTTCCCAGGGACGCAAGCTCATATTCTTTTCCATACTTTAAGCCTGCTGCCTTAAAGGCATTATAAATTTCAAGGACCTTGTCCCTCTTATCCTCGTAGCTGCCATCAAAAATCGTGAGCACCTGAGTAAGTGAATAAGCGGCATTATCATGAAAAGAGAAGCTCTTCTTTATATAGCCGAAAGCCTCCTCAAGCTCTGTAAGAATTTCTTCCACGCTCTTTTCTGTCATGGCGAGAAGCACTGCAAAACTTGTATCTTCATCAGTAGCAATGAAAGGATGCTTTTTCCTCATGCCCTCCAAAAGGTTATTTGTTTTTTCAATAATGGCATCTGCCTCTGAGAACTTGCCTGCATCACAGATCGACATAGCGGCAAGTACCCTGAATGTTGATCCAAAACATTTCCCCTTCTGGAACTTTTTATATACTTCGATCACCTCATCAATGTATTTCTCGGGATCGCTGCCAAGAGCCATTTTTGTTGATACGATAAGCTCATTATTCCCGCGGAAACTTGATAGCGCACCCTGTTTATCCCTCAAAATGCTTCTGCACTCCTTCAGATAATCCACGTCCACCGTCTTTTCCTTTTCAGCAAAAGCCGCTGCGGCAACAGCCTTCAACAGACTGTTCTCAAGCATAAATCCCTCTTGAATAAGATTCCTGTTTTCAACCAGTAATTCACATCTTTTCTGAACTGTATTTTTCATCCTGTCTCCTCCGTTTCTGTCTCATTAAATCTTCTTCCATCTATTACTTCAGTAACCCTTTGATCAGTTCGCCATTGACGACCGGCTTATCAGTAAGCCCCCGCGGAATAGCCAGCGCGATCGCAACATGAATCCGCGTCTTGCCGCGTCTAATCTTATCAATCCCGGTTATCGCAGCGCTCACTTCTATCTCCGGATCCTCAAGCAACGGCAGTATAACATAGTATAACGCATCCTCATCAAAAGAGACATTCCCAAGAATCCTTCCCGAAACCATCTCCTCCGCCACAGCCCTGTCTTCCCTTAGATAGATGTTAAGCGGTGTGTCTGTATTGACTGCGGCTGCTCGGCTATTAGAAGCTTCGTCACTAATAAAACCTGTGAATTGAAAAACTTCCCTTTCGCCATCGTCACGAAGCTTATTTCCGATTTTCCTCGCAGCATCTGCAGGAAGCACGTATTCCTGCATCATCAGATGAAATATGTTTTTCACCCTTTCCGGATCAGGCATAACCTGATATTCTGTCATGACTTCCTTGCAGGATTCCAGAACACTTTTTGAAAACAGCGAAAACTCCTCCATATCCGGATCCCATATAAACCTGCCCCTTGCCATCTTGGACAACGGCAGCGCCTCATCGTATATCCTGAACTGTACATAAATGTTCCGCTCAGAGAACGCCTTGCTGTTCTCAAAAGCGTCCCAGGAAAACTCATATTTTTCAATAAAGGTTTCGCCCTCGGATTCCCTGATCTTCCTATAAGCCTCTATGACCTGCCGTATCTTCTCATCATCCTCCGGATTTCTCTCTTTACCGGGAGCAGAATCCGGGTGATATAAAAACAGCAGCCTTTTGTATTTTGCCTTTATCTCATTGTCATCATCAGTTTTTGATGCTCCAAGGATCTTGTACGCTTCTTTCAGAGTCATATACGGATATCTCCTTTGCCGGGATAAAAGTTATTCCTGTTCCTGGTATGCAACTCCTGTTGGATTAAACTCCTGCACTTCACCGCTGCCAAAGAGGGCCTGTTCGTCAAGTTCGAACTTCTTTACAGCATCGTCAGCCTTCTTCGTTGCTTCTTCCACTGATGCGTTTTCTGCCTGTTCTTCCCGGATCTGCTTTATATATTTACAATCATAGTCCAATTGTTTTGACAGATACAGCACACCGGCAAGCTTTAGAACATCACCTGTTTCAAAAGCAAGTTTTGCATTCTCCTCAATCTTCTCTTCGCGGTCAGCTCTTGGATATGTCTTTAGGAGATCCACAGCCATTAGGAAAAATGCTTCATCTACGTCGCAAAGGCAATCAAACAAAAAGTCTATCCCTTCCAAGTTTTTGGGATGGCCTAAGGCCCTGAGAAGCTCTATTCCATTACAAACGCTAAACTCATTTTTATAACTCTTAAAATCAAGATACTCTGATATAGCAACCTGTCCACGTTTTAAAAGTTCATAGGTCCTGTTGATCTCCTTCTTGGAAAGAACTCTTTCAAAAATCTCCTTGTTGATGCTTCCATCATCAAGAACCGGTACATAGTTTGGTGTCACAATCTTATCTGCGTAGTTGCTGCTATTATTTAATATGTTCTTTTCCCACAAATATCTAAGGCGTGCCCAATTAAGCTCGGATAAGCTGTGTGTAAAATTTCCTTCCTAAATAAAGAGAATTTCTATACTCTTTTTCTGCTCCGTCAGGCATATCTTCATGGTATGCTCCTCGTTCTTTAAAGAACTTCTCCAATTCACTATAAACGAACGGAAGCCTTGCAGCCATCGGAAGTTTAATGGTTACACCATCGATAGTATATAGTTTATTATTGTTTTTGCTATATCCGCAAATCAGATCTATAGGAAGATATCCGTCAAGAATACGCACCCACTTGTCGGTGCTGCTAACAAAAATATGAGCTGCCTTTTTTCCATCCTTGAAAACATATTGGTGAAAAGAATCATTTTTTACAATATCTTTCACCTTTGGAGTTCCAAGAACCTTTCCGAAATGCGGAAACTCTCCATATTTTTCCACACTATATGCATTATATGAACGCGGATAACGACGATCATTATTTGAAGTTCTTTTTTTGCGAGGGAGCCTGCCTTTGTAATAAATTAAATAAGTTGGTGCAATTGAACATATGGGTAAAAGAATCCAAAGTGCAATATCTGTCAGGAGCTTTGAGCCGGTTAATTCTTCAATTCCCATACACAAAAATATAGCCAGGAAAAAACCCATCGCTGTGCCACCAAGAAGCACTATTAGCGTAGCAAGTGATTGCAGCGTACGAAAAAGGACATTTCCGAACTTATCAAAAAACTTAAACATAATGCAACCTTCTTAACATAATTATTCTCATACAGTATAGACAAAGAAGTTGAAATACTTAATACACAATCACACCCATCACTGCGGCAATGCAAATCAGTACTATCGGAGATATCCCGGATTTTCTAATTTTTCTTGAGCCAAAGTAGACAGCAGCCAGAGCAGAGCATATCACGGCCGCTTTTAAATCCGGAGAAAAAGACGTTCCCTTAACAATAACGTTCTGAGCGATCATGCTGATCCCCATTGCCAGAATTATTCCCATAATACAAGGCTTCAATCCTCTTAGCACAGCCTGAGCATAGGGGTTTTTTAACAACCTCTTGAACATTATCATTATAAGTATGATGATTACAAACGCAGGAAGAACGACAGAAAAAGTTGCAATCAGAGCCCCGGGAATTCCGGCTGTCATGCTGCCTACATACGTAGCCATGTTAACCATAATAGGTCCGGGAGTGCTTTCACTTACAGCAATCATATAGGCTAGCTGCTCATCATCAATCCATCCATAATGCAGAACCACATCCCTTATAAGCGGTATTGCCGCATACGCTCCGCCAAAAGAAAACAGCCCCACTTTCAGAAATCCAAGGAGAAGATCAATATATATCATAAGCTTCGTCCCTCCCTGTTCATATATTTACTTACACAGAAAGCCATAAGACTGCAAATACCTGCAGCAAGCATTAACGTTATTGATGATATCTTTACTGAAAAAAGATTTACGGACATCATAATTAAAAACGCCGCAATTAACACAAAAATCTGAAATGGTTTCTTTGGCATTTTCCTTATCATCTTAAGGGCCGCATCCAATATCAGTATTCCTACAGCTATCTTTATTCCTTTAAATGCGCTGGCAATCCATGCTATTTCAAGAAAGCTGTCAAGATAGAGCGAAATCAAATAAATAATAATAAAGGACGGAAGGATTACTCCGATTGTAGCGGCTATAGCTCCTATCATCCCCTGCTTCTTATATCCTACATAAGTAGCACAGTTTATCGCTATCGGACCGGGCGTTGATTCAGCGATGACTGTAATATCCATCATCTCATCATGGCTGATCCACTTTTTCTTCTCCACACAGATATCCTGTATAAGTGAGATCATGGCATAGCCACCACCAAAAGTAAAAAGCCCTATTCTTAAAAAAGTGAAAAAAAGTTCAATGGCCATCATACCCTCCATCTTCACTTCTGAGATTATATTTCCATCTAAATATCGCTACCCCGATAATAACTGCATATCCCAAGAATGATAACAGTGTCGGCAGTTCTCCGAGAAACAGTACTCCAAGAATTGCTGCAAATATTACCTGCGTATAATCAAATACTGAAATTTCCTTTGCCGGGGCAAACTTATATGCAGATGTTATGCCAAACTGCCCCACCGTCGCTGATAGCCCGGCCATGATCAGACATAATAGCTGCCAGGGTTTTAGCATGACAAAATCCATCGCAATAAAGGGAATCGTCACAAGAGTTGAGAACAGAGAAAAGCAAAATACAATTATGGGTGTTCGCTCTCCCTTTTTCCCTAATCTCCGAACAAAAACATATGCCGTTCCAGCACCGAAGCCTCCATACAAACCTATAAGTGCAGGCACAAGCTGCATATTGCTACCGGATGGTCTAACTATTAACATCGCACCAAGAAATGCAATTATGACCGCCAAAATATCTACCTTTTTCGGTTTTTCCCTAAGTATCGGGATTGAAATTAAAATTGCGAAAAACGGAGATAGCTTATTCAGCATGTTTGCATCCGCAATGTTCAGCTTATCAATTGCATAAAAATTTGCAATGAGACCACTTGTGCCAAACAGACATCTGAAGAAAATATCTCCTGCACAGGATTTCTTTATCCTGATTTTTTCTCCTGCCCTAATAAGCAAAAACAGCGATACAACAATGGCAACAGCATTTCTGAAAAATGCCTTTTCCATAGTCGGAACATCTCCTGATATTCTCACAAAGAAAGTCATCAGTGAAAATCCCATCGCCGCAAACAAAATGCAAATTATACCTTTTGATTTATTACTAATTGCCTCGAACCTCATTTTTCACTGCTCCTCAAAACAAATTGCTTGCAATCAGCCACTACATTATAAACAAAAATAAGCTCTACCGCTATATTAACGGTAGAGCTCCAATTTATCTATTTTTGTATTCCTCAAGCATCTTCAGATAAAAAGCCTCATCCTTAGTTGCCTTCTCAACATCTGCGCCTCTTCCTAAGCTAAAAAGCCAACTGTACAGATCCTGAATTTCTGAATGTTCTTTTTCGGCCATTCCATATTTCTCCTTGCATTACTTTCTATTCACCTTAGGAATATACTCAGTTTAATCCAAGACGTGTCCTAAAACTCGCACAGTAATACAGAGATTATTGTGATAAGATAAACCTTGTAGATTCAAAAGATAAAATACATATCAGGCAGGTAAATCATGAATTACAGACGAATGACAGAACAGGATTTGGCGTATGTAGTAGAAAAGAACATTGAATACTATAACACTGTAGAAGATTGCTGTTGGACATATGAAAAGGCATACAAAAGAATCCACCAAGTACTTACGATGGAAGACTCAATGTGCATGGTTCAGGTTGATGACAATAACTGCATTACCGGATATTTAATGGGTTACTTCAAGGAATTTGATGATATAAGAGGCTACTTTCTTGATGAGATTGTTATATTTAAGGGCTTTCAGGGAAAAGGATATGGTACAGACTTCCTAAAAATCCTGGAACAGGAAGTCCATAAAAATGGCGCTTCTATCATAGAACTAAACAGTGTGAACGATGAAAAGCACAAACATTTCTATTCAAAACTGTCCTATTATGAAACCAAAAATTTTGTAATGATGGGAAAATTTTTGGAAGAGTAAATTAAATCCTTGGCTTTATCATATTCCTGAGCATTTCGATAGCCTTCTTATAAGACTCTGCCATGCTGCCGGGATCCTTTATCTCAATTCCGCGAACTGTCAGTTTAGCACCATCGTGGATTTCGGCAATAAGAAGAGTGTCTTTTTCCGGTAGCTGATGCTCTTCGCAGTATCGGAGAACTGCACCTGAAATAGCATCCTCTTTGGCCAATCGGAGTTCATATTCAAAAATTTCTCTGCGGGCAGCTGCCCACTCTGCATCAGCTTCTGACGAGATAATCAGGATAACCTTTGAATGAAATCTTTGCTTATACATTTGAATTTGTTTTGTGAGTATATCTCTGTCAGCATTACCGTAGCATACAAAGATATACGAATACTTATTATTGCTCATACTAATCCTTTATTTCTTCTGTTCCATAGTCAAATTAAAAATATATACATCAGATTCAAACGTAGCGCTTCCATCATTCTTGGAATATGAAGAGCTATGGTCATATGCGAATCCAAGTCTTTTTAAAACTTTTGCACTGCCCACGTTTTCTTTTGCGCATTCTCCTTCAAAGGAATGTGCTCCGTAAGCATTAACCGCGTGATCCATGAGTGCCTTCATTCCTTCTGTAGTATATCCCTTTCCCCAATCATCAAATCGATTAACGTATGATAATGTCCAAACATCTCTATCGACATCGTGATTTAATGCATATATACCAACTGCATGCCCATCCTCTTTATCGATAACCAGCATAAGGATATTGATTTTGGATGTAGGATCCTTCTTCGGAAGCCAAACAAGCGGATCCTCAGGAGCCTTACATACAGAACCCATCAAATATTTAAATACTCTTTCATCCATATCCCATGCAGCCATTGCAAGATAATCCTCAGGCCTTAATCGTCTCATTATAAGCCTGTCGGTTTCCACAATTTCTTCGCCGGGGTTGTATAGATTATTTCTATCCATTTAATATCTCCGAATTAATAAGATAGTTATATAAACTCGAAGCTGATGGATTATCCGAAGCCGCATCCTTCGCAGTCTCCTCTGTATAATGTATACTGTTATCCGCTTCAGAGGGCCTTTCCTCACCCTCATAGCCAAAAGGCACATAATACTTTTGTCCATCCAAAATATCTTGAATCATTTCATTGTCCACTTCTTTACCGGCAACATCCCCATCAGTTGCTTTCGATGTGCACCCCGTCATAGCTGTCATCAGTGCCCCTACAATTGCTATACATCCAAGTGTCTTTTTCCCAAATAGTTTGCTCTTCATTTAAACTTTTTCCATCCTTGTTTTCCTCTCCCCCTGGGAATTAATTATAGCAAAGCAGTTATAACAAGGACAAAAAATACTGTTACACTAACTATAAAAGGCTGGCGATAAAACGCCAGCCCTGTTTCTTATTATCTATTTTTATACTCCTCAAGCATCTTCTGATAATAATCCTCGTCCTTAGTTGCCTTCTCAACATCTGCCCCTCTTCCCATACTAAAAAGCCAACTATAAACATCTTGTATTTCTTCTCTTGCCTCTGCTATTCCTTCTGCTTTTCCCTTTGCAACAATTTCATCTAATACTGTACACATATTCTGTTTCTCCTTTTTCTTAACATCCTCTGCCACTTCTACAAATCTCCTGTCATCGGTCAATGCTGACATAAGTCCCAGCAACTCTGATACATGCGTTATTTTGTCCGTCGGAGGAATATATTTATCCGTCTTCCTCATCTGGACAAAATAGTCCGCAACAAACCAAAAATCACTCTTAAACTTTGAAACCTGCTCATCAGTCAGATATGCTATTTCAAACAGATTTATAGGATAATCAGGTACGAAAGGCCTTAGCCTATCCGGTACCTCTACCCTCTCATATATACTTTTTGCTGCCGTCCATCTCTTCTTATACCCAAAGTATAACACAATAGTGGTAACCGCGAATCTGGAATCATTATTTTGCGGTGAGAACTGGCTCCTATATGCTGCACCATCATAGCTTAGTACTCTAAGCGGCATATCCGCATCCTCTGCGGTTTCGTTTTCAAATCCCACCTTTGCTATATGCAGCATATTATTATTCCAATACTTTACTACATCCCGCTCCTGCTCCCGTATTTTACCATTAGCAGTATAATTACTGTACGGATTTGATTCTGAAAGAGCATCTTCTGTGATTACACCATCCCCATCAAACAACAACGTATTCACTATATCCGCAAATACATCATTCAGCTCCTCCAGCGTTTTTTCACTCATGTCTTTTTCGGCCATTCCATATATCTCCTTGCATTACTTTCTATCCCCCTCAGCAATACACTCAGAATACTCCCTGACGTGTACTATAACTCGTACAACAATAGAGAAATTATTATCTCCCTTATGTATAGAGAATGGCCTAACCGTAATGATGACACGGATAGGCCATTCTTTTGTTATGTGTATTTTATTTATAATTATTTATGAAAACCACGTGAGAATGAGGAGCAGTTGGTTGTATTGCTCCCTGTACTTGGTCGTAAAAGGTTCCTCCAGGCTTGAGTTGCGGAGATGAGAGTCATTAAGCCTTAACCCATGTCCTGCTCCAGGCATCATCACTTAATCCATTCTTAACCATCCCCCATGCCGTCATATCTCCTATTTTTATGGTAAGTACTGGGATTGTCCTTATCAAATTACTTTTTGTTTACGCTGCGTAAGCATTTTCTGTACTTCTGCTTTTAATTTATCAATTCCGGGCACAAAAAATCCCCACCAAAATGGTGGGGAAATCAATCAAATTGTACTATTGTTCATCTGCTGTAATTTTCTTCAACCCTTGTTTTGTCAGCAGATCATCTACTTCATACTGATCAAATATTCTATTGTTTATGGCTACAATAATGCACGCGTCCCTTGGATCCTTGGCATATAATTCTGTCATTCCATACAGTTTTAAAGCCCTATTGGTCTCATCCCAGTTAAAATGTCCCGCCAGGCAAAGCCTTATTATCAGGTCTCTGTCCTTTGTATGCTTTTCCATCGTGACTATCTTACTGCCATATGATTCAGACACTCCGGCAAAAGAATAGACATCCTTCAACTTGATATTCTTCTCATCCAGAACATCCTTCATATAATAGTAAAATGTTTTCTTATTATCAGCCATGTACTTGCTGTTATCCTTCAGATAGGAATCAAGCTGATCCGGCCTCATATTTTCAAGAATATCATTTAGTTCATCTGTAGGCTTCTTCTGCACTTTTTCTATCCTTCAATTTTCTTAAGTTCAGCAATAAGCTCCTTGGCTGTATATCTGTTTTCCGCATCCAAACTTATGCACCGCTCGATAATATTCCAAACAGCACCCGTTGCCTTCTCTTCCTTAGGAAACTTCCCGGTTATCATCACATTAAGTAACATCCCGGCCGCATAGATATCTGACTTTGCAGAGGATGCAGATAGTCCATAACCAACCTGTTCGGGAGCAGCATAATACTGCGTTCCCATGTATCTCGTATCATCCGCTTTATCCGGGACAAACCACTTAGCAACATTCATATCCAGAAGATACACATTTTCATTATCATCAATAATTATGTTGGACGGCTTTACATCCCTGTGGATAATCGGCGTCGATAAATTATGGAGATCATCCAGAATCCGACATACTTCTCCAGTGATATGCACTGCCTTTTTCTCAGATATGGGACCACTTTCCAAAATTGCCTCAACCGTCTTTCCCTTGATATATTCTTCAATCACCACGAGACAGTTGCTGCTCTCATACATTTTGATAACCCGAGGCATGTTTGATATCGGGTGATCCATAAGATAAGCATATATGCTCTTATTGTAAATTGTGAGGAGTTTTTTTATAAAAAGCTCCCCGGTTTCCCGATGTTTTACAAGAATGACATTCTCCTTACCACCTATATATTCCTGCTCCTGGTATAGCGACAATTCAAGAATATCCTCATCAGACAATCCTCGATACGGACTCCTTGCCTCTGCTTGAAATTCATCTTCGGTAAGATATATCTCGCTGGGATCTATTTTGTTAACGAATCCACACTCCGTGCATTTCCATTCGGGAGTCTCTTCGCTAAATCCCTCCTGCTCATTCATAACTGCACCGCACTCATCACAGATCCATACTATATCCGATTCTATATCAGGATTTATCAACATCTCCCCGCAGCCTTTGCAAACCCAGTATTTCAGGGAAGGATCATAGCCTTTCTGGAGAGGGAGAGTGGCATAACAGTGAGGGCAGTATTCATAATAATCATCTGAAGACTCTGCCGGAGTACCTTTAGGCCTTATTTTATTTAGCAATCCATCAATGATTCCCATATCTTACCGTCTCACTCATTGTCCAAATACTGTCTAAAAATATTCCTATTTCACCGGCACACAATGCTTGAAGTATCATCTAGTTTCATATGAGAAAACTCTACTTCTGTTATTGCTTTTATAATCTCATTCTTTCTATCTTCAGGCATAATATTCTAACTACCTTTCTGTCAATTATAGGCATAAATAATTATAAACTCCATGCTTTATATATTTATAAAATTCATCTTAAATTTCCGATAATTATAATCCCCACCACTGAAAAAGGCCGGCAATCCGCCGGCTTTTCTCAGTGTCGCATCCCTTGGCTTAGGTGAAAAAATTCGCCGCTACTGTAGATGATTTTTTATTGTGATACCATCGAGTGAAGCGTGCGCCGCCCTGGATATCTCTCCCCTCAAACTGAACCGCAGAACCTTGGCCTTCGCTCCGGTAAAGCATCGCTACCTTCGCTGGCTGCTTCGTCCTTTTGACATCGGGCCTGCCTCGGTAAAGCGTCGCTACCTCGGCTGCCCTTGTCCTTTGTTCTGATATCATCATACTCCGTGAACTATCACACAATTATCACACAATATACATAATGCGTTTTTTACTCACGCGGCAACCGGTGTTTCGATCTGATATTGGGAAAAGGTCCTTCCATTTTGTAAGAAATACCCAGGTCGTCCATGACTTCACAGAAAGCGTTCACATATTTTTTATCTCTGATCAGTTGCATAAATGATAGGAAAATCTTATCTGACATGGACAATGCCTCCAGGAGAAGATGTCCGTCCACCATCGCGAAATATGACTCTATATAATCTGCAACTTCTCCAAAGTCTGCCCAGCCTGTATAGTTCGATATAAAGGTTCCGTGCTGCGCCTCCTTGCCCTTGGAGGGGTCTTTTTGTGCATAAGCAGCTATCTTGTTCTTCTGACCGGATATCTTATCTATTTCCTCTAAAAAGTCAAAATGCTTACGAAGTTGGTAGTTACTTACGGTCGGATCAGTCTGAAGAATTATCTGACTGCGGGTGTAGGTTCCAAGCTTATCAATATCATAGTCAAAATATTTCCTGTCATAATCTATATGTACATGACTTAGCAGATCATGGTAACTGTTCGGAAGCCCAATGTCAGCACCCGGAAAATGAGCTGTCTCGCCTCCTATAATCTTATATTTGTCCGGAAGAACTTTGTTAAGCGCCATGGCTAAGGTCATGAGGAAAAAGGCCGCGACACTTGAATCATTGTGCTTGGCAAATGCCATAATATCACTCTGTTCAAACGTAAACTGATAGTAAACTGGATCCCGCATAAAAGGATTGAACATACCATTTAAGTAGTCCAGCAGCATTACAACAGGATTTTTACTCTTGTATGTATATATGGGCTTTTCATCAAGAAGCATATCTATGGTCGGTTCATCTGTTTCTCCCGGCAGAAGCTCACTGTCGGGTTTTCTAATGCCCGGCGCATCAGGAGTAATGCTGTATTTATCGGCAACATATTGATACAGGGTAGTCTGGACCCAGGGCATCATGCCTTTTCCGCCGCACATAGAATGACTTATGTTAAAAAAGATATCCCTTCCCTTGCAGTCCAAATAAAGGAGATGCCTGTTTACTTCTTCGCTGCACAGATCCGGAAGCTTTTCCGGTGCCTCAAGCACCACAACATCTCTTTTATTAGGGATAAGATCGTATCCGCCATCCTCTCCGAGGACCACTTCTTTTGCGAAGTATTGATAGCGCTGCATAGCTGTATTGACGGACTTTCTAAGTACATCAATATCTACTTCATCTTTCATTGTCACCCTTACTCTTATGCAGAATGAAAAAATCTTTTCACTTGAGTAAAGCCTGTATGTGTCAATACTATACTTCATGAGCCTATTCCCCCTCGCAGCATTTTTGCTTCAGTTGCAATGATTACTTTCTCAGGTGACTAATTGGCGCGCATTGTATGACTTGATCCTGCTAATCATCTATTTCCATCATAAGGATTAAATCCAACCGGTTCATCACTCTCATACTGCTGTGTCTGCTGATAACCTGTAGTATCATCATCCACAAATGTGGCAGTACTATCAACTACTCTGCTATCGTCATAGGACCTATCATTATAAGACTTATCCTCGATATACTTGGGATCATCATCCATAACCAGCGCTGCAATGATATACGCAGGGATTCCGATTCCCGTAAAGAATACCGCGAGCCCCATACCGATTCGAACCCATGTGGGATCAATACCAAAATAATCAGCTATGCCGCCGCATACACCGAACAACTTTTTATCATGACTCTTGTAAAGCTTCTTTTCATTCATAATCTATACCCTCTCCCTTATTATGATATTTCCTTCAGTATCTCCGCAGCCTTCTCGCTTCCATGCTTTGCGGCATAAGAAGCCCACTTCTTTGCCTTTGCAAAGTTAGGCTTATCCTCATAGGTTCCCTTAAAATATGCTTCAGCTACCTGCTCTGCTGCCTCTATGCTGCCTTTTCCTGCCTTGTCGATCAGATCAAGCAGCGCCAGCTTCTTTTCATCAAGTATGATCTCGTCCTTCATTTCTATTCCTTCACTTCCTTCTGAAAACATTACTGAAATTCATTATACACGAATCACACGTAAAATACTCTCCCCTCATTTACTGTTATTTAGCAACAAAATAAAACCTCCGTAGAGGTATCATTCTGCATTTCTGAGTATGCAAAAAGACAGCTTTACGGAGGTTTATATCTATTCCACTATTGTCCTAAACAGATTCTGTTTACATTTTACGCTGTATTGCAATGTATAGGATGTCGCCCCGTTTTCCATTGCGTTATGTATTTCAGCGATCTCTTTTGTTACATCATCAAGATTTCTATACCAGGAAAGGAATGTATTCTGCGGACCCCAAAAAGATTTATCATTTCCATCTGAAGCAAATAGTGCATATTTCGGGCTGTTCTTACCGCCCCTGAACTGCTGTGAACGCGCCACTTTAGATGCATTGACAGTTACACCTTCATTCGTCGAAATAATTCTTATCATATTAGAAGCTTTACTGTTATCGGAAGTGGCAGGTACATTTTCTCCCAGCATTAAGCTATCCAATGAAATGTTCAACTTTTCCGATAAGATCAAAAGCTTATCAACTTCAGGATATCCCTCACCCAGCTCCCATTTTGATACGGCCTGTCTGCTTACCCCCAGCATTTCTGCCAGTCCTTCTTGAGAAAGTTGATTTTTCTTACGAATCTTCTGCAGGTTTTCTCCAAAACTCATATTACCATCCTCCTTTCCCAAATATCATACAATTCTGCACACCGGATTTCCACTAACCTCAGTTTGCACTTCCGCAACTTGAAGTTGCATCCTCAGATTCCATCGCCGCTACTTGAAGTTGCATCCTATTTTTCCCAAAAGAATACCCTGACCATCTCTGATCAGGGCATCTTTGGTTGTATAGAATTAGGAGTTTTAAAGAAGAATTGCTCTTCTTGTTTGTATTTTATCAACCATCAATATGGATATTTTCATGGCAGTGGCTGCATGTAACATCATCCAGCATAACATCTACTGTTGTGTTTTCATGGCAGTGAGGACATGTAATTTCCATCATCTGTGACTTAGCCTCAGCTACCTTCATGTTTGTAGCAAAACCAAAACCTAAAACGATTGCCATTACTGCAACTACCATTGCGATTCTTTTTACAAATACCTTCTTCATAGCTACCACCCCTGCTTTCTGTTTCTTATGGTGATATATTACCAATCCTTATATCACACTTTTATCACAACAAACTGTAAAGCCGATACGATTCACTTATTCTGTATCGTTTTACACTTATCTGATAAGAATATGATATTAAAACCGGTCGATATTATGTATATTCAGAAACGCAATATGGCATGCTATAATTTTCCATTTTGATAAATAAATGGAGCTCCTAAAGAGGATGGCATCCTCTCTGTGTTTTCAGATTTTTCTCTATTTCCATAGATGCTTATCAAATGCTCATCTGTGTTTTGGATTCTTTTTCTATTTTCACAGATGTGATTGCCTGTCCCTATCTGTGTTTTCAAGCTTTTTCCTATTTTCACAGATGATTGTTAAACACTTGTCTGTGTTTTCGAATCTTTTCCTTTTTTCACAGATGTGTTTACCAACTCCTATCTGTGTTTTCAGACTTTTCCCTATTTCCACAGATGCTTATCAATCTCTCGTCTGTGTTTTGGATTCTTTTTCTATTTGCACAGATATGTTTGCTTATTTCCATCTGTGTTTTCAAGCTTTTTCCTATTTCCATAGATTTTTACAATAGCTCCCTTTTTTCCCAAGACATATATGCGAAAAAACGCAAAAACTATCGTAAAAAAGCTATACCAAAACGAAAATTTTGATGATCTATTTCCTCCTTTATTCCTCCGGAATATTTCCGTAGGCAGCAACCGCCTCATCCACTGTCATTGTTCCATTTCCGACTGCATATATAGCAGCCCTGAATTGTCTGACCGCAGGATCCATAAGGCCGGTCTCCTTGTCGCTGAAGCTCCTGTCTGCAGGTATATCCGCAAGTGACGAATAAAGTTCATTAGTTGAGAAATCATCTATAGGTGTGATCAGGCGCTTGGAAGCTGCCATGTTGCTGAGCTCTTTCTTGCTGATCAGGAATCGCATGAATTCATTTGCCATGTCGAGATTCCTGCTGTTCTTGTTTACGGAAAAGCAAATGCTGATGGAATTGATGAAATAACCGCCATCGTCGCCAGCTGGTACGGTATAGAATCTGTACTTAAAAGGATTCGCGGTAAAGGCATCGGATTTGCTCTCTCTCTTGCCCGTTCCCGAAACCACATCACCTGTGGCAAGCATCATCGGTACATCGCCCTCGAAAAATCGCATGATAACCGCTTCATATTCGTCGGTTATCTCCTCCTGACATTTTGCAATATCTATGCAGTCAGAGTTAACAAATTCAGAAAGCCTCTCAAGAGCAGGCCTCATCATCTCTCCCGATGCCGACTCCAAATTATTCAGAGCGTCGACCTTATCACTGTTTTTCATGACATCATATGCAAACATCGGATAGGCAAAGCAGTTAAACAGTCCCGATCCGCTGAACACGTCAGGTCCCATCACAGGAGATTCATAGCCTGCAGCTTTAAGCTTGGCACAGACATCCATAAGCTCCTTAAAATTGTTCGGAACCTTCAACCCTTCTTTTTCAAAGATATCCATGTTGACAAGCATTCCGTAGGATGTGGTGAAAATCGGAAGCATAACAACATCTCCCGAATCCGTAGTCCTTATCAGGGAATCTCTGATACATGAATAATCGATACCCACGGAAGAGTCGGAGAAAACCTCGCATGCTTCAAACATGGCATCATACTTCTCATCACCGATCATCGAGCCGTTTGTAGTGAAAATATCCGGTGGCTCGCTGCTAACGAGAGCGCTGGGGATGACATTTTTATAATCATCCATCGTTACATACTGAAGATTGGCGTTCGGATAGTATTCGTAGAAGCGCTCAAATTCTGCCTCAAGCGACTCAAAGTTACCGTAACTGCCCGCAACGGTTAATGAAAACTCAGTATCTTTGTCGTACTTCGGAGCAAAAGGCGCGTCCCCTTTCTTTTGGCTGCCACAGCCCTGTAAAAGCAGCATAGTGGCCATGCTCAAAGAAACTACCATTCTCAAAGTTTTTTTTCATAAGAATTACCTCTCTTCCGGACCTAAGAGCACTCCACTTGCGGAAGATTCCTTAGGTCAGTCAATAGTTATTCACATCCTACAAATTCTTTAAAGGTTCTAGCTCTTTCACCAGCTCCCTGTATCCGGAAATCAGTTCGCTAAGATCTTTATCCAGCCTGTCTGTATCGCCGTCGTTTCCGGCCTTCTCAAGCTCTGCGGCAAATTCTGAGAGCTTCAGTGCACCTATCGCACGGAAAGAACTCTTAAGCCCGTGAACCTTTACAGTTGTGTTTTTGATATCTCTTTCAGCCCAGAAATTCTCGATTTCTTCTGCCTTCTTTTCAGCACTGCCAAGGAAGGTCTCAAGAGCCATAATATAATCCTCGGCATCGCCGCAGTAATCCATACCCGCATCTGCGTCGAGCCCCTTTATTCCATACAGAAAATCCGGAAGCTCCTTCTCGTCAGCATCGCCATTTTCAGATGCGATAGTCACTTTATCCTCCGGAAGATACTGCAGCAGCATCATCTCCAGTCGTTCGGCATCAATGGGTTTCGTCAGATAGTCATCGAATCCGGCATTTGTGTACATCTCGCGCATACCGGATATAGCGTTGGCAGTAAGGCAGATTACCGGAACCCCCATATTAGGAGTATCGGTTATTTCCTTCATCTCCATGAGTGTCTCTATACCATCTTTATCCGGCATCATATGATCCAGGAAAATGACGTCATAACTCTTACTTCCAAAAAGCGATATGCATTCATCACCGCTTTCCGCAGTATCTATCTGGATCCCGGTCCTCTTAAGCAGGTTTACAAACACCGTGAGATTAACAGCTGTATCATCAACCACAAGTACTCTTGCATCAGGTGCTGTGAACTTTTCATGATACTTATTAAGCGTACTTGATGAACGTCTGAAGGCCTCTTCGAAATCGCCGATCGGATCCCATTTTACGACCTTCTGCTCAAGTTCAAAGGAAAAAACCGAACCCTTACCATATTCGCTCTCTACCTCAAGGCGACTACCCATCATATCAAGAAATCTCTGAACGATAGTCATACCAAGACCCGTACCCTCGATGTTTCTGTTCCGTTTTTCCTCGATTCGCTGGAAAGCGACAAATAGCTTGTCGAGATCTTCGGGTTTTATGCCTATACCCGTATCAGATACACTTACTCTGAGCATGACCGCATTCGGTTTGTCCTGAAGCTTGTTCGCCTTTACGGAGAAGGTTATGCCTCCCTCCTTAGTGTATTTAACTGCATTGGAGAGAATGTTGATAATAACCTGTTTGATCCTGATCTCGTCTCCGTTAAGGACCATGGGGATATCTTTGTCTACGTCCGGCTTGAAGAAGAGCCCTTTGTCTTCAGCCTTCTTTTGAACCATATTTATAAGGTCATTTAGAAGCGAAACAAAGCTGTAATCAACGTTGATTATCTCCATTTTTCCCGCTTCAATTTTGGAAAAATCAAGAATATCGTTGATGATGCCAAGGAGCGTACTTCCCGCAGTTCTGATGCTCTCCGCATACATTCTGATGTTGTCATCTTTGGAATCCCTTAGAACCATCTCGTTCAAGCCAAGTATCGCATTCATCGGCGTACGGATGTCATGGGACATGGTGGATAGGAAGTTGGATTTGGCCTCATTTGCCTGATTCGCCTGCTTCGCAGCCTCCGACAGCTCGCGGTTGTAGATCATCATGACGATTGAATTGAAGATTAAAAGAAGTAAAAATCCAAGAGTCGCTATGCCAAGAAGCAGCCAGTCTATCGAACGGCTTGCCACAAGATCATTCGCAGGAATATACGCCAGCAGAACCCATGTCTTCATAGTCTCAAGCGGCGTATAAGATAAAATGCAGTCCTCTTTCTTAAAGTTCTTGATAGTCATGGTTCCTGTGCCACTGGCTATCTCTTTGGTCACATGCTCATATTCCTCTGCCGTGGCCGCATTATATGACTTGTAGTACTCAAAGAAATTGCTGTTCTTAAAGGACTTTCCATGAACGACGTAATTACCTTTCTTGTCGACGAGACTTATCTCAACATTCTCGTACTCACCCTTTAGGAAAACAAGCTTTTGCTCAAGGCGACTCAAAGGAACAACGCGCATCAAAAGACCTTCCTTTGGCGCACCTCCCTCTTCTTCAAGAACAGTAACATTATTTAAAAATGCAATGGACTGCACTCCGTTCATGGGGTTTGTGTAGGCTCTTGTCAGACTGACAACGCCATGTTCATCGCTGTCGCTTTCGATGTTGTCAAAGATATTTATATTCTTGTAAGTAACCGAATAGTCACCCTCATCAGAAACTGTGGGCGTTGTAGAGAGACCTTCCCGTCTGGGACTGTCAAGAAAGATAAGGTGTCCCTCTATCTCCGAAGAAATCTTAGCCTTCCTGATATAGGATACAGCATCCTCTGCTGTCATCGGGGCGCCATCTTCCGCTGAGCGATTGATATAATTCGCCCAGACATCACAAAGACGCTGTTCATCCTCAAGGTAATTGGTGATGATCTGATTTGTAGTCACGGTCATCTTTTCAAAGGCAATAATCTCATTCTTGTTGCTCTCTTCTGCCTTAGCATTCGCATACCTGATGATAAAGAACAGAATAAATCCCATTATTAAAAGATTTATTGTTATTATCAGCCCTCTTTTCACCTCTGACCCCCTGTTGTCAGGAATATGCATTAAGCCCGTTCAGGCCATAAAATCTCCACATTATTCATAGTTAAAGTATTGCAACAAATACTGTACAAAACCATTATCATTCTATAAAAAAAGGATAAAAAAAATAGACCTTCCCGCCGGGAAAGGTCTATGGGCTGCTTGCATATATTTAATTCTCCATCAAGTCTTTTTGATGAATTTGTTTGAGCACCTGGGGCATCTAATCTCAATTCTGCCCTTTCCGCGCGGTACTCTTATCTGCTGATTGCACTTTGTACAGATATAATATCTGCTCGTGGAACGGTCCCTCCATTGCATTTTCATGAAGTTCACACGTTTTCTCGGCAGTGATGTGACTTCAAGAAATTTCCGATTTTCAGCATGCCTCTTAGGTATATTCTTTGATATGATTCTGAAAATAGCGTAGGCTGCAAGTCCCACCCACATGAAGTAAATTACTGTGTTGTTAAAAAATATGTTTATAAACATCAGAATTACTGCCAAGGCGCTGCAGGTTTTCACAAGGGCATCCACACCGTTTCTTCCGTAGAGCATCTGTGCCATCTGCATCTGTAATAAATATTTCAATTGGTTTTTTCTGTCCATGATAACCTCTTATTTCATTCTAGCGCGAAAATCTCGTGTTCTTCCACTTACCGCTCAGGTAGTAACTCCATGTTATCATGAATCCGAGGCCAAAGCCAAAAATACCGTTCCACCAGATGATAGTATGTCCGAAAATGGAACTGTAGCGGAACACATATACGACTATAACTCTGATGCCCAGCGCACAGGTTGCAACAATGGTCGGGATTCCGCTGTGACCGGTTCCCTGAAATACTCCAAACAGCGGGATATACATGGAAAGTACTATATTAATCATAGCAACCGCGCGCAAATGTGCAAGGCAATATACCGTCGCCTGCTCATCAAGCCCGAACAGGAGAATCAGTTTATCCGCAAAAATGCTGACCATGGCTGAGATACACAGCGTCATTAAAAGTGAGATGATAAACGCCTGTCTCACACCAATTTTGATTCTGTCCTTTTTTCCTGCTCCGATATTCTGCCCCGTATAGGTCGCAAGTGTGGTCTGCAGCGCGTTACATGGAAGATTGAGGTACATCTCGATCCTCTGACCGACTGTAAACGATGCGGTCATCACTTTTCCGAAACCATTGACCGCCCTCTGGATGAAGGTCAGGCCAAACGATACGATGATGAGCTGCAATGAAATGGGAAAGCCAATCCTGACTGTCGCTGCAATTCGCTCCGAATCCCACTTATAATCACCGAGTTTGAATCTGAAAACCGGATACTTCTTTTTCATGTAATAATATGCAGCCATGAAGGATGCAAGCTGCGAGATATCCGTTGCCACAGCGGCTCCGGCAACTCCCCACTTGAATACTGCAACAAATAAGACATCGAGCCCTATGTTGAGCACCGATGAGATCAGCAGAAAATAGAGCGTCGCTGCACTGTCCCCTACTGCACGCAGTATGGATGAAAAGATGTTGTATCCAAACTGAAAAAGGAGGCCCAGGCAGTACCACCTGAAATATACAAGGGTTAATCCTATTATGCTTCTGTCTACATTTAGCAGGTACGTAAACGCGGGTCTTGCGACAATTATTCCGATAACCGCCGACAATAATCCCAGCACCATAAGAAAGAGAATACCTGTTGCGGCATTCTCTCTCACTCTTTTTTCATCCTTCGCCCCGTAATGCTGTGCTACAACCACACCATTACCCGCTGAAAATCCAATCGCTATCGCGAGGAACAAAAATGCAAAACTTCCCGTGGTTCCGACTGCAGAGAGCGCATCCTGTCCTGAGAAGTTTCCTACTATTATCGTATCAACCGTGTTATAAAGCTGTTGCAGAAGTGATCCTGCAAGAACAGGGAGGGAGAACTTCAGGATGTGTTTCCAGGGAGCTCCCTCCGTCATTGTCTTTGTTATTGCCATGTTTTTTACTTAACCGTTATTTTGCACTTTGCTTTGAATTTTCCATCCTTGGTCACAACTGTAATCGTGGCCTTTCCTTTGGATACCGCAGTAACTTTTCCGCTCCTGCTAACCCTTGCAACCTTCTTGTTGCTGCTCTTCCAGGACACATTTTTATTTGTTGCATCAGTAGGCTTGACCGTTGCCTTGAGCTGATATTTGTTGCCAACCTTCAGAGTCTTCTTCTTTTTGTTAAGCTTAACCTTGGTAACCTTTACCTCAGTCTCCTCTGCGGGTGTATCTACTGTGGGAGTTTTATTCTCCTGGATTCCGGTTGTGCCTGAAGTCTTATTTTCTTCAGTTGGTGCATTTTCGGATTTACTATTGTTTTCGGTTTTATCTTTGCTTTCAGTAGTCTCTGTGTTAGCTGAATTTTCCTGTGAAGCCTCTTCCTTAGAAACATCTTCCTTGGATTCATCTTCCTTGGGTTCTTCCTGCTTGGGTTCTTCCTCACTATTTTCCTGGATATCGCCTATCCTTGTCAATGCAAAATCATCCCATGCTCCCCAACACTTTGCAGAGGCTTTAGTATATGCGCCAATTGTCAGTTCTGTACCATCCTCCTTGATCACAATATTGCTTATCGTAGGATTAGTGAACTCCTGCCAACCATTTAGCGTAGTAGCTTCTGATGTTTCCACACCGTCAAGGATTGCATAAAGCTTGAATTCATCACTCTCACCGGCATCCCCACCTTCTAAAAATGCGGCAAGGCTATATATACCTTTATCAAGAGCAACTGTCTGCTTAATATCGAAATCGAAAGCGGTTCCGTACCAGAACTTCATGCACCACTCACCCGAGTGGGTATTTGAAGTATCCTGTTTTATGGCAATTTCATTTGTCTCTACGCTGGGTGTTAATTTCCATCCCGTATTTCCTTCTTCAAAGCCCGGATTAACAAGGTAATTCTTTGCCTTTATTTCCAGTTTGCAGGTTATTTCCACCTGCTCACCGTCGACCTCCGCCGTTCCTGTGATTGTGTACTCACCGGCGCCGGCATTCTTCGCAGCGTCCAATTCTTCGCTGTTCCATACAACTGTCACTTCTTTTGAAGTATTGTCGTTGTATTTTACCGTAACTGTTTCAGGCAGTTTTATCTCTTCTCCATATTCTGCAGTGATCTTATCTGCGCTGATTCCTGTTATCTTAAGTTCAGCCTTCGCACCGGTTCGCATATAGCTATACATTTTTGCGGATGCCAGAGGATGTCCTGTAAAGTCAAACCATGCCTCATTTTCAACAACAGCTCCGCCACCGCCGCCGCATCTATTCACATCCTTGTCATAGCCGGCTGCATTGTCTGATGCCCAGCCTGTTCCGTAGGTTTCCCAGTTCTCCTTATTTGCAGCAAGGAATTCATCCTCGCCAAGTTCATCCTTTTTATCCTGGTTAACCGGAAGCCATGCGGGTTCCCAGTAAAATACGCCAATACCACCTGTCGCTGACGCAACTGCATTAACTACCGCCCTTACCGAGTCAGCCTGTCCCTGAGGTGATACATCAAAATTGAAGGGCTCTTTTCCCCCATCATAGTCGTCCTGTGATTCTGTATTTTCACAGCCATCTCCGTCCTCAAGTGTATATACATATGAGGTCTCTGCGACCATAACTTTCTTTCCGTATTTCTCAGCAACCTTGCTAAGTTCGCTGTTCAAATTATCAAGAGTTCCATGCCAGTAAGGATAGTAGGAAGATGCAAATACATCATAGTCAACACCGCCATCCTCAAGCATTTTTGCATATCCTGAATATCTGCCGCTCTCAGGGTTAGTGAAATGGATTGCTACGAGAATGTCCTTTCCTGTTTCTTCCGATATCTCCCTGACACCTTCAGCTCCTGCGGCAAACATTTTCACCATACCGGCGTTCCCGCTCTCTCCGGCAATTCCGTTATTAGTCTCATTTCCAACCTGTACCATGCCTACGTCGACACCGGCTTCAAGAAGTGTGTTAAGACTTGTTTTTGTATAATCCTTAAGTGCTGCTGCCTTTTCATCTGTCCCCAGATCTGCCCACGCCTTGGGTGCAGTCTGCTTTCCGGGATCTGCCCAAAAATCAGAATAGTGGAAATCTATGAGAACTTTCATTCCCGCATTTGTGACCCACTGTCCAATTCGTTTAGCTTTTTCAAGGTCGCAGTTCCCTCCTCCATAGCCGTTTCCATTCTCATCGCAAGGATCATTCCATACGCGCAGACGCACAAAATTAACTCCGCAAGAACTAAGGAAATTAAAATATCCCTGGTCATCAAGTTCCTCCCCTTCATAATTGTAAAACTTTATACCACCATTTTTCAGTGCGATATAAGAACTAACATCGACACCGGTGATAAAATCCTCATCACATCCGGGCACCTTTTCAACGAAAATTTCTGCATCTACCGGTGTTTCTTCTCCCGTATTTTCATTCTCTTCTTTAGGCGTTTCTTCCCCTGTATTTTCGTTTTCTTCAGAAGTGCCTGTACCATCGGCTGTATACAGACATACATTATCCAGGTCTCCCCAATACATGCTGTTGACCTGTCCTTCAAAACTGATTGTAATATCAGTCTCTTCTGTTAAAGTGAATTCTTCCGTTTCAAAGGTCTCCCACTTATCCCAGCCTGTAGTTACATAATCAACGGATTTATCACATACTTTTAAAGAAATACCGGGAGTAACACTTTCGTATCCATCCGCATCAAAGGTCAGTTTATATGTTCCTGCCGGTATCTTTTCAACTATTTGCGTGAGACTAAAGTCCTCTGCAACTTCATAATTATTCCAAAAGTTAAACATGCTAGTCTTATTATTTGATGCCCACTCGTCTGTTTTCACTTTTGTCCCTGCAGTGTTACCATCGGCGTTACTAAGACTATATTCCCAGCCGGTCGTATCACCTGTCTCAAAATCCCCATTTTCCACGAGATTTGTCAGTTTCCAGCTTAGTTTCTGAGCCTCTTCATTCTCTTCTGCAGCACATGCAGATGTTCCGATCTGTGCCAATGCCACCACTGACATGACGGTGACGCTTATCCCCCTTGTCACCTTTCGCTTTAAACTATCCTTTCTCACTTTATACCTCCCTTTTTGCAATACCCTTTTTTGCGCAAAAGTTGCGCAACCGATTGCGCAATCAATGTACTGTTAGTATAGCATTCAAAAAGTTGGTATTTCTATTGGATTAAGTCACAATAATCCTTCTGAAAATTTTGTTGAATAATCACAAAAAAGGCAGCATAAATTTGCGCAACTTGCGCAACTTTTATGCCACCACATGCTCTGCAAGATAATTCTCAAAATCCTGATTATATCCTCTATAGCTAACCTTAAGCGGATATCTGAAATTCATTCCAAAAACTCCAAGAAGTGACTTAGCATCCACAGTCAGATGATTGTAGGAAATATCTACGTCAAAGTCGCATTTTGAAGCTGCTCTTACAAAGTCCTTAACCTGATCGGGATTAAGCCTGATTTTCTTACTCATTTCCTTCGTACTCCTTTCAACCCGGAAACAATTGATTTCAGCATCTTGAAACAGAGTGTACGATATGCATGAGTGTTTTTATATCAAATATCTGTTATTTTTATCAGTTTCTTTATGTTGAGTAAATCACATCTTATATGTTGCCACGTAGTCCATCTGATCCGGGACGGTTAGAGCCGGGGCCTCTACAATAAGTTCAGGTGCCTTGCCCTCAGAGATCAGCTGGCTTTCGAAGTGGTATATAGCAATTCCGACATCTATCTTCTGAAGATCATAGTCGGGAGTCGTGAAGCCCTTGTCATGCTTTTCATAAAAATGTGCCTTGTCTCCGGCAATTACAACTCGCCAGGGCTGCTTGTTTACTGCCGAAGGTGCGATCCTAACTGCCTCAAGAGCATCGTATATACCATGCTCCTTTGCATACTCCTCGCTCATGGGTGTTTCAAAATTGCCCACAAAGAACAACTCCTCGAATTTATGGCGGGAATCAGCCTTCACACCTTTTCTCATAAGTGTCTCTTTTACAGACATCCGCTTGGCTGTGGCTCCGAGGGGGCTTATGCATGGCATGAACTCACCCTCTCCAAGGCCTGACGCTGCTTCAAACTTTTCTCTTGGCATGGTTCCGCCAATCCATACAGTTCCGAGCCCCAGCTCATGAGCCTTAATCAAGAGCTTTTCAAAGCTGTATCCGTAAGCTTCCTCCACATGCTCCTGCCTATTTGTTACCGCACTTACATAGACTTTCTCACCGGAGAGCACCGGACTTGAAAGCTTGTTTTCCTCTGCATTCAGGAACACAAATCTAATCTTTGCTCCATAAGGGTTCTCGATATTTTCAGCAAACGTCTTCAGTTCATCCAGGACCTGCGCGCTCGGCATATTTCCATCAAAAGTTCTTACACTTCTTCTTGTCTTTGCAAGTTCTAAAAAGTTGCTCATTTTTCTCATCCTCCCATTCTTTAATATATACTCTCGGAATCTATAAGCCAGTAACAATGCGGCTTTCAGATTCCTTTTTTATTAAAATCCCCCACTTTTTTATCAAAAAACACTTGACATTTACCTCCAAAAATGCGGCGCTTCGCGCCCTTGTTAAAAAGGAAGTGTCGTTACGGCGCGGCCGTAAGTTTTTTGATTGGAGGGCGATTTTATGTTACCTGTTAATTGTGGCAGTCATGCCGACTACCAAAACTTTGTTGTTGAAAATCTCCGCAAATATTACCCTGATCCAGATGCTATATCTCAAAGCACCTGGGATATCATAGACCGCTTTTGGAACCTTGATCTTTCCTAC
>NZ_FMYB01000021.1 GCF_900104155.1 Butyrivibrio sp. INlla16 | reverse complement strand
TCCAACGTCTTTCTTCGTATGGCTGGTCATAAACCTTGCATCGCTTACCACATATAGGGCATTTCCATTGCTGCCCTTTGCGAGGATGAATCCTGGCTATAAGAACCTTTTCATCATAGTGGTTCTTTGAGACTTTGATATCATCAATAATCGTATCATTGACATTTAAGAGTTCCTTGAATAAAGTAGTAGCTGAAGTCATCTGGATCCTTTCCTTTTGTGTTTCTTAGTCAGCTACACTTTAAGGAAAGCCAGATGGCTTTTCAAGTATATATTGTTATGTTGTTAAGGTGCGTAGGCTTCCACACATATGCCAGAGGCCTCAATAATAATCGCTATACCTGCAGGTGTTTCCGCTGCAAGAAGACAGTATTCTGCAACTGACTACACTGTTACGGTAATCGCACTTATCGGAATTTCACTTCCGAGCTTTTTCTTTGCGACGATTTTGAAGTATATACTTTCAGTAAAACTGGGATGGCTTGATCTTTATGGTATTGTTGGAAGATTACATGAGAGCTATTCAACAACAGGTAAGCTTCTGGATATGGCTCGCCATATGATCATGCCTGTTATCACACTTACAGTTGTAAGTGTAGGTTCACTTATGCGTTATACAAGAACAAACATGCTTGAAGTTTTGAATGCAGATTATATCAGAACAGCAAGAGCAAAGGGACTTTCTGAGGACAGAGTAGTAAACTATCATGCTTTCAGAAATACACTTATCCCGATTGTTACACTTCTTGGTGGATCACTTCCGGGACTTTTCTCAGGTGCTATGATCACTGAGACACTGTTCCAGATTCCCGGTATCGGTTATACATCATACCAGTGCGTAGTACAGGGCGATATTCCTTTCGTTATGTTCTACATGGTATTTATGGCAGTCCTTATTTTGCTCGGTAACCTTATCGCAGATATTCTCTATGCGGTAGTTGACCCGAGAGTCAGAGTAAACTAAGGAAAGGAGGCGGATGTAATGTCAGAAGAAAAGAAAAACGAAGTTAAAAAAGAAGAAATGCATCTTGATGATGCCAACAGAGTCCGTGTCCTCTCTCCGGGAATGATGGTTCTTAAGAGATTCCTTAGAAACAGACTCGCTATTGTAGGAATGGTAATTATTGTTGCAATGTTCCTGTTCGCCTTTGTAGGCGGTGCTCTCTATCCTTATTCAGAGAGCCAGGTGTTCTACAAGTCTGAGCAGGTTATGAAGGAGTTTGCAGGTGCTACTGTTATCGATCAGTTCCAGTTCCAGACAGCTGATGGAGCAACTCTTCCTTCAGATATTAATTCAAAGGCACTTATTGCTGCTTCCAAGAAAAAGTACGTATTCGAGACCCGTGGCGGTCAGATGATGGGAATGTCACCGGCTGCTGAGGATTCAGATGTTTATCTTATCTATTCACTTGAGCCTGCACAGGTTTTCCTCAAGGGCAATAAGGAATTTGATGCTGCTGTAGAGGCAGGAAGAGCTGACTTTGAGCAGGATGGAAAGATTTACATGTTCGATGGTGAGGATTTCAAGGCTGATGTATATGAAGCTACTGAGCTTGCGGTTGCAAGTAAGAGATCATTTACAGGATACAGCAAGGATACAAAGTTCTCATATGAGTTTTACAGAAATGCTCTTGTAGCAGTAGCTACAGGTGCAACTTCTTTCGAGGCTGACGGCACAAGCTACACAGTTAACGATGAAGGTCTTATAGAAGCAAACGGTGAGGGATACGCAGTTGTTTCAAATATGAACTTTAATGCTATTGATCCAGGAACCTTCCTGGATCCTACATATAAGGCAACAGCTCTTGAGGCATTTGAAGCTCAGGGCAATGCAGGTTCATTCGAGTATCCTGATGCTGACGGCAATATGGTTGAGTACAAATTTGAGGTTAAGACAGGTCAGTACACAATTAAGAAGTACCAGGAGACAAGACTTATCGATATTTATTCAGCTCCTTCCAAGGCACATCCTGTAGGAACAGATGCTAACGGAATGGATCTCCTTGCACGTCTTATGTATGGTGGACGTATTTCACTGCTTATCGGCTTTGTAGTAGTATTTATCGAAGTGTTTATCGGTATGGTAATAGGTGGTGTAGCAGGTTTCTTTGGCGGATGGGTTGATAACCTTCTCATGAGACTTGTTGACGTAGTTTATTGTATCCCGGCCATGCCTCTTTACCTGATCCTTGGTTCAATCATGGACTATTATCAGGCAAGCCCCAGAGCACGTATTTATCTGCTCTGCGTAGTTATGGCTGTTATCGGTTGGGTAGGAATTGCCCGTATCGTAAGAGGTCAGATCCTTTCACTTCGTGAGCAGGAGTTCATGGTAGCTGCTGAGGCACTTGGTATCAGCACATACCGTAGAATCTTCAAGCACCTTATACCTAACGTTATTCCTCAGCTTATCGTATTTGCCAGTATGGGTCTTGGTGAGGTTATCCTTTCAGAGGCTTCACTTTCATTCCTTGGTCTTGGTATCAAGTATCCGGCTGCTTCATGGGGAAGTATCATAAATGCGGTTAACGATTCATATGTTATGACCAATTACCTCTTTGTATGGCTTCCTGCAGGAACATTTATCCTTCTTACAGTTCTTGCGTTTAACTTTATTGGTGATGGACTCAGAGATGCTTTTGACCCTAAGATGAAGAGATAAGTAGGAGATATAGAAAAATGGCTAAGAATTCAAATTACATCTCGGCTAAGGAGTCAAGAAGAATTTCACGTGAGAATCGTAAGATCACATCCGAGATTGAGAAAAAGAGAAACAGAAAGCATATTCCCGAGAGCGAATATGTTACACAGATGAAGAACCCTGATAACTGTGTTGAGTTTGATAATGTTCATACATATTTCTTCACAGATATAGGAACAGTTAAAGCTGTTGACGGTGTATCCTTTGAGGTGCCCCAGGGTAAGACAGTAGGTATAGTTGGAGAGTCCGGCTGCGGTAAATCAGTTACCAGCCTTTCACTCATGCAGCTCGTTCAGAGACCTTCAGGACAGACTGTTGAAGGTGAGATCCGTTTCAACGACGGTGACAGAACAATAAATGTTGTAAATGCTCCCGCTTCTGCAATGCAGAAGCTTCGCGGAAACAAGATGTCAATGATCTTCCAGGAGCCCATGACATCGCTTAATCCTGTTTTCAGAATCGGTGCTCAGGTTGATGAGGTTATTGCACTTCACAATCCCGATATGACACCCGAGAAGGTTAAGGCAAGAACCATCGAGATGCTTCAGATGGTTGGTATCGCAAATAAAGAGGGTGTATATCAGATGTATCCACATGAGCTTTCCGGTGGTATGCGTCAGCGTATCATGATCGCTATGGCACTTGCCTGCGACCCCAAGCTTATTATTGCGGACGAGCCTACAACAGCGCTTGATGTTACTATTCAGGCTCAGATCCTTGATCTTCTCAGAAACCTTAAGGATAAGATCAATTCATCAATCATGCTTATCACTCACGACCTTGGTGTTGTAGCTGAGATGGCTGATTATGTAGTTGTTATGTACGCAGGCCGTGTTATTGAAAAAGGTACAGCAAGAGAGATCTTTAAGGATCCCAGACATCCTTACACAATTGGTCTTATGAAGTCTAAGCCTGTTGTTGGTAAGCATGTGGATAAGCTTTACAATATTCCCGGAAACGTACCTAATCCGATTGATATGCCTGATTACTGCTACTTTAAGGATCGTTGTGAGATGTGCGTAGAGAAATGTTCCGGAAAGTATCCCGGAGTTTACAAGATTTCTCCCACTCATGAAGTAAGCTGTTACAGATGTGAGGATTTCGCAAATAATGCAAAGACTGAAGAAGGAGGTGCAAAGTAATGAGCGATAATATACTTGAAGTAAAGCACCTCAAGAAATATTTCCCTATTAAGGGTGGTTTCTTCGGTGGTGTTACAGGAAATGTAAAGGCCGTTGATGATGTATCATTTACTATCCCTCGTGGAACAACAATGGGGCTTGTTGGTGAGTCAGGTTGCGGTAAGTCCACAACAGGAAGAACAATCTTAAGACTTCTTGAAAAGACAGAGGGTGATATCCTTTTCAATGGCGAAGATATCAGTAAATATGATAAGAAAAAGCTTCGTGAGCTTCGTACGAAGATGCAGATAATTTTCCAGGATCCCTATTCTTCACTTTCTCCCCGTCTTCCTATCGGTGAGATTATCGGAGAGGCTGTTCGAGAGCATGGTCTTGTTCCGAAAAATGAGCTTGATGATTACATTACAGAGATCATGAAGGAGTGCGGACTTCAGCCCTATCACAAGGATCGTTATCCGCATGAGTTCTCCGGCGGACAGAGACAGCGTATCTGTATTGCCAGAGCTCTTGCCGTAAAGCCTGAGTTCGTAGTATGTGATGAGCCTGTATCAGCGCTTGACGTTTCTATTCAGGCACAGATCATCAACCTCTTGAAGGATCTTCAGGAGAAGAACAACCTTACATATCTGTTTATCTCGCACGATCTTTCTGTCGTAGAGCATATCTCAGATGCGGTAGGTGTTATGTATCTTGGAAATCTTGTAGAGACAGGAAAAACAGAGGATATTTTTGCAAATCCTCTTCATCCTTATACAAAGGCACTCTTTAGTGCGATTCCCATGCCGGATCCGGATATCAAGAAGGAGAGAGTACTTCTTGAGGGTGATATTCCTTCACCTGCTAATCCGCCGAAGGGTTGTAAGTTCCATACCAGATGTCCTCATTGCATGGATTGCTGTAAGGAGCAGGAGCCTGTGGCAAAGGATATGGGCAATGGACATGTAGTAAGATGTCATCTCTATAAATAATTATATGAAAATATAAAAGGGCTATTGCTTCGGAAATGAGTTTTGTCATTATCCGGGCAAAGCCCTTTTTTGTATATGCGAGAAGTCCTTTTCTAAGAAATCCGATCAAATATCTTTAAGGCTAAGGTCCTTAACTTTTTTCATTGATAAATAATAAATTCCAATCGAAAAACCGGCAGTTATGAGGGTGCCCAGTATACATGAAGGAATGCTGGGGCTTCGCACAAACATGAGGTGAACCTGTTCCATAGTCCTTATGATGGAATATACGATTATACAGCCTATGATGACTCCTAGAATAATTCCTGTTGTGGTGGTGAAAAATACTTCCCTTACAGCGTACAGAACAGTCTCTTTTACAGTAAAACCGTTTATTCTCATTATTGTAAGTTCGTTCTTTTTCGAGAGAAGATACATATCTGCAAGATTAAGGAGCACAAATAGTGCCATTACACCTGATAAGATAATCAGAAGCCCTATAACAAGGTTTAATACTATAAGCAGATTGTTGAACATCTCCACTTGCTCGGAGGCCGGTGTATATGCTTCGTAACCCTGTATGTTCAGAAGATCGTCTTGAAGAGAAACTTCATCTACAGAGGAGTTTAATTTAATGAAAAAGGTGTTATTTTCAAATGTGTCTTCCATGATCTGTTCATAGTATGTCTTTGTGCATATAACATATCTTCCTATGTAATTTTTGGCAACTGCGCTTACTTTTGCGCTATGCTTATAGCCCATATCGTCTATCACGTAAATACTATCTCCTTCTCCGAGGTCGTATATTTCCGCCAGACGATTCGTGATTATCAAACCCTCTTTTTCACCAAGACTTGTAAGCGGTCTGAAGTTGGAGAAGGACTTAAGGTCATCGCAGATAAGGAATTCCATGTATTCGAGAGTGTCGTCCACCTGTACGCTTCCGTGCTTATTCAGAAAGCTTATATATGAGATATTATGTCCCTTTAGGATATCCTTAATATCCCCGGATGCGGAAGGGGAGATTTCATTGCTGTAACTTATTTTGGCGTCATAATGGGTATAATCGCTTATCTGATATTTTATAGCGCCCATAATCGAGGCCCTGAGCGAAAAACCTATAACCACGAGGGAGCAGCAGCCCGCAACGCTGATTATTGTAACGATAACCCTTACAATGTCGGAGCGCATATTAAGAAGAATCATTCTGTTGTAGAGATTCAGACGTTTAAGAAAAGGCGATTTTTCCAAAGCTTTTGCATGTCCCTTGGGGATTCTGGGAGATAACAGCTTCTTGGCAGTTTCCTTTAAGAGCGAGGAACAGGATGCATTTATGGAAAGGATGGCAACGATGACTGCTACAAGTACAGAAACAACGGTGGGTATAATGTCTATTGCAAAAGGGAACGGTCCGAAAATAAAGTGATCACCGTAACCAAGGGCTACAATCCACTCGATTATGAACAGAGACAATGCTATGCCAAGGATGATTCCGAGTACTGCGCCGGAAAATCCGAAAATCAGATATTTTGAGAAAATCTCAAATTGGTGAAGACCAAGTGCTTTTGAGATTCCGATAATCGAACGCTGTTCATATACCATTCTGGAAAGTGAAGCAAAAATGACCATGATGGCGATGGCTACAAACAAAAGAGAAAAGGAAAGGTTCAGCGCACGAAGGTTCTCTGTGTTATTTTTAAGAAATACGAAGCAGGGATTTGCATTTCTATTAAATACGTACCACTCTGATTTGCCCATCCCAAGTATTTTATTAAGCCCGTTACGGGTATCTGTAACTCTTTTCACGGCATGATCGTATTCTTTTTTTGCATCTTCGTAAGCTGTAATCTGTTCATCAGCTGTTTTATATTCCGAAGGGTCTGTGCTTATTATTACAGAGAGCATGTTTGACATATCAGCCATTATTTCTCCGGTTTTGCCCTTAAGAGACGGTACTGTTTTTGCAGCAAGACTAAGCTGAGCTTCCGCGTCGGAAAGATCTTTTTCGCTATCGCTAAGCTGTTCATCCATGAATTTGGTGTATTTGTCATACCTTTCGGAAGATAGGGATTTTCCTAGTGTCTCCAGAGAATCGATATAAGTATCGGAGAGATTAAAATAATCTCTGCTAAAGGTCCTGAAATGCTCAGGATTATCAAAGGTTACATCAGCAAGACAGTAGCAATTATCGAATTTTGAGCTGTCAAAGGCGGAATTATCTACAAGTATGCAGTAGGTCTCTTCAAGGTCAAAGCTGGCGTGCTCCGCGTGAAGGAAAATACCTGTGACTTTAAAGGAATTTAGATTTAGTTCCGGAATGTCCTCATCATAAGCATCTTTAATGGAAAGACTATCGCCGATTTTTATACCGAGTTTGTCCGCAAGATATTGTTCAATGATGCATTCGGAATCGGATTCGGGGAGATGCCCTTCCTGAAGGATGGGAAGACCGATATGCTTTGGGACAGAGGTGATGTAGACAGGTTTTGTGATATTATTTCCGCTTATTCTTCCTGAGGTGCGAAGAAGCCCCTCTACGCCGGTAATTCCCGGCACTTTTTTTATCTGTTCCAGATCTGATTCGGAGATCAGGCAATTGGAGGTTATCTGAATGTCTCTGAAATTTGTGGAATCATAGAGATTTTGTCCTGCCTTTTCAAGTCCGTAGGCAGAATAAGTGAGCCCAAGATATGCAGCTAGGGCAAAGGAAGAAATGACGATAATTGACAGCCATGAAACAAGCTGTTTTTTGATGTTTCTGAAAGTGTCCAGAAGCTGGGTTTTTTTCATAATAATCACCAAAAACGCTTGAGATGAGGGGTTACCAGGATAAAAGAGCGGCAGGAGTAGGCGAGGGATTGGTGATAATCTCATCTATCTGACCGTCCTTGATTTTTACAATACGATTAGCCATTTTGGATATCTCGTTATTGTGAGTGACCATCACAACAGTGGTCTGATTGCGTTTTACTATGTCTTCAAAGACCTGGAGTACTTCTATGCTGGTATTATAGTCCAGTGCGGCTGTGGGCTCATCAGCGAGAATCAGACGGGGGTGTTTGCAAAGAGCTCTGGCAATGGAAACACGCTGTTGCTGACCGCCGCTCATCTGAGAAGGGTAGTTGTTTTTTCGATCTGAGAGACCTACCATCTCAATCGCTTCTTCTGCGGGCATTGAGTTTGGAGATAGCTCTGCAATAAAATTCACATTCTCCAGTGCTGTCAGATTGGGCATGAGGTGGTAGTCCTGAAATACGAAGCCGATATAATTTCTTCTGTAGGCGGTTAATTCATCGGGAGATGGGTGGGAAAAGTCTTTACCATCAAGTATCATGGTCCCGTTTGTAAGGTGATCCATGCCTCCCATAATGTTAAGGACTGTAGTTTTGCCGCAGCCGCTTTCGCCAAGGATTGCGACAAACTCTCCTTCGTAAATATCAAGGGAGATTGCCTTCAGCGCTTCAAGTTTTCCATCACCTGTATTAAATTCTCTTGTTACATCCCTCAGGGATATGATGACCTTTTTGCCGTCTTGCATATGCGCTCCCAAACAGGTTTTATCAAGTGAAATATTTTCTCAAGATAACTATAGCATATCGCAGAGCGTTGAAATTTTAAGTAATGCTTCAGAATGTAAAATACTTATAAAGAAATTCTGAAAAAACAGATAGTGGCGGGTGTGAGAAATATTTTAATGTATAATTGAATTTGGATATGTATAGATAGGGGAGACACGTCATGATCACATTACTCAGTCTTGGGATTATTGCTGTCGGTATCCTTGCTATGCGCGTAAGAAGTCTAAGCCGCACAGTGGGTATTGTCTGGATTAGTCTTGAAGTGTATGTGACAATTGCATATATCATCTTTATTTGGGTGCTTAATACATTTTATAAGTACCTTGGTTTAAATGAAGATTTTTACTACGTCACTGCTGTCACCGGTTTTATTATCACATTAAGCACATATCTTCTTTGCGCCTACAAGATCACGGTGGGACTCGTCAGATATAGGGAAAAGGCGCCTTTTTTATCTATTGTGCCCTTCGCTATCACGCTGATCTACATTCTGGTGCTGAATCCAATTAATCATATTGCTTATTACAGTGAAGTAAGAGGCACAGTTACCATAGAGAGAATTGCATATATAGTTATTTCTACGATTATAAATCTGTTATATGTTGTTTCTTCAATCGCCCTTGCCTGGAGACACCACAGGAGACTTGGTAAATTTGCTCCGTCGGTTATAACATTTATTGTTTTCCTTGATTTTTTGATGCTTATATTGAACTACAGGAATGAGGATTTTGGCTTCATGGGAGCTGCTTTTGCAGCCGGGGTTACTTTTAATCTGGTTATGCTATACCTTGTTGATAACCCTACGGATCCTAAGACGGGGCTATATACCAAGACTGCTTTTATGAGAGCGGTTAAAGAGGATCTGATATTAAATCCCAAAACAGAGTATAAAATGTGCCTGCTTGATATCAGAGATTTTCAGGATGTAAACGAGAGATTTGGCTTCGAAAAGGGAGATGATATTCTTAGGCGTATTGCTGCAGCCATGAGACAGAGCTTTTCATGGGAAGTGGAACTCGCCTATCTTGGAGAGGATAATTTTGTAGGGCTGTTTCCTGAAGACTCTTACTGGATGTTGCAGGGAACGCTTAAACTCAACGAGATGTATCCGGGTGAGGATATGGATTATAACTTGTCTTTGTATTCGGGGGTCTATCCTATCACTGACAGGACCATGAATCCCATCCTTATGTGCGACAGAGCAAGATTTGCGATGGATTCGATTCGCTATGAGTATGATAAGCATGAGAGGATTTTTGACGAGGGATTGAACCGTTCTTTCGAGATGCAGGCATATATGCTTCACAACTGCGACAGGGCAATTCATGAGCACGATTTTTTGCCATATTTCCAGCCAATATATGATGCAAAGACAAAGAAAATCTGCAGTGCTGAGGCGCTGATACGCTGGAAGGATAAGCAATACGGTCTTATCAGTCCCGGGGATTTCATTCCGATATTTGAGAGAAATGGCTTTATCACTAAGCTTGATGTATATATGTGGGAAGCTGTATGTAAGCAGATTTCTGAATGGAGGAATGAAGGGATCCTTGTTCCGCCGATTTCGGTTAACCTATCAAGAAGAGATCTGCAGATGGAGAATCTTTACGAGGTGATGCTGGATCTGATTAAGAAATATCACCTCTCACCGCTCGATATTAAGCTTGAGATAACGGAGAGCGCTTTCGTGGCTGAGAATCAAAGGTTCTTTGGCACGGTTGATGTCCTTAAGGAAGTTGGATTCAGAATCCTTATGGATGACTTTGGCAGCGGTTATTCCAGTTTTAATACATTCAAGGATGCTCATGTTGATGTGCTCAAGGCCGACATGAAGTTCATGGATGGAATAGAATCCTCAGAGAAGGGCCAAATAGTTATAAACACAATCGTTGAGATGACTAAAAAGCTGGATATGCCTATTGTCGTTGAGGGAGTGGAAACAGAAGAACAGTACGAGTACTTAAAATCCATCGGATGTGAGATGATTCAGGGTTACTATTTCTCGAGACCTGTACCCGCAGAAGAATTTAAGAGGATGATCATAGAGAACTAGGTATAATAAAAAGCCATGGCATGTGCCATGGCTTTAATTATTTTATGCTTAATTACTGAATAACAAGCTGATCCCAAGTGTCTGCAGGAACAAGTGCAATATATGTCTTACCGTTATTGATCTCAAGCTCGTTAGCCTGTGAATCAAAGAACTGTGTCTTTACAAGCTCACCTGTCTTGGTCCATACGATATCGGTTGCCTTACCGTTTGTGCAGTAGTAGCCGGGCTGGTTGATATCGATACAGTTATAAATGAGATAACCGTGATCATCAAGCTGGTTGAAGGTACATTTCTGAAGAATTACATTCTTGAAGGAAAGAACTTCTCCATCTTCGCCATCCTTGTGGATGTTGCCGTAATCGTAGTACTCATATTCCTTGGTTTCTTCGTTATATACAAGCTTTGAGCTATTGTGTGTGAAAGGAATGATATCAATTGTTGTAGCATCAAGGCACTTAGCGTAGCCCTTATCCTGGAGGTTGATCTCGTTACCCCAGGGAGTGAAATTGAAGTGATTTTCCTTCACACCGTCAGGTGTGAACTCGTTGTAAGTGGTTGAGAAACTGCTTCCTGAGAAGTTGTTCTCAAGATCACCTGAAAGGATGTACTCTGTATACTCTCTCTTTTTACCATTATCTACACGAGAGAAAGTTCCTGAGAAGTGGTTTGTTCCCCACTCCTTAGCAAGATAGGGATCGATGTGAACCTTCGGGCCACCATCGTGACAAAGTACTGCATTCCACTCAGCAGCAAGAATAATGTTGGTAGGTCTTGTACTTCTGATGGAACCGAGCTGCTTGATTGAGCCCCAGTCCTTCATCATGCACATAAGACGAGTGATACGACCGTTCTGTGTGCTGTTCATCATCTCATATACAACGTCACATTCTGCTGTTCCAAAGTGAGGAAGAGCAGCGGACTCGTTATCTACCATGACAGCGATGGGACGCTGATCCTTAAGAGACTCGCTGATGGGCTCACCTGTGAGCTCACTTCTGTACATTCCTGCAGGTATCTCGGCTGAAACGATCTCTTCAGCGGGTTCTTCCTCTACAGAAGCTTCTTCGGTGCTTTCTTCTTCTCCTGCATTATCCTCGATGGACTCCCATGTAAGTCCTTCTTCAGCTTCATCTGTCTTGTCGGACTTACCGCAGCCAACAGCAGCTGTAAGCATCATAGCTGTAAGTGCGACACTTACTATTCGTTTATTAAATTTCATAATAGAATCCTCCTTATAAAAATGTGCGTAAAAGACACACCTTCATTATTTTAACAGAAAAGATATTACGGAAAAAGTAAAAAATGAAAAATATAATAAAAAATCTTATGATGAATAGTCTCTTCTCTTGCGATCAGCGGCTTCTATAAGCATTCTCAGCTCATCTTCGTCTCTGGGAGTTCCGTGTGAATATCCGCTTGTATAGTGAATAGGTTTATCTATTTCTGGGATACTGAGTGTGGCCATACTGCGCTCCCAGATAGACAGGCGCTGAAGCGCATCACTAAGTTCCATGTCCTGAAGTATTATAAGGAATGAGTCAGAGCCATATCTGTAGGAGTGACTGTCCGTGAGGTGAGTTTTAATATATTTGCCCACCTGATTGAGGATTGCATTACCTGCATCAAGGCCGTATTCTTCGTTGACCTTGGAAAATTCGTCAAGATCCAGCATGACGACGATAATGTGATGATTCTGGTATGAGTCGAAATCATCACGTAGAGCATAACGGTTTTTCATATCAGTGACATTATCATGCACCGGAACATTCTGGAGCATGTCGTTCATGGTTTCAATGCGGTGAATACGCTCAAGCTCTGTTGCCTGCATACGGTATTTGTTGAAGGCACCGATGACTGTAAGTATTGCAAGCAGAGAGTAGTTAAAAAGATTGATCCTTATGGCGCCATCGTAAGCATACAGTATCAGGTAAAAAACAATATAAGAGCCAAAAATCAAAATGAAACTGGTTATCGGCGGCAACAAAAAGAAATTTACCAGACAGAACACTATAGCAAAAAATACAAACATTTGGTTTCCGTTGGCGTAATGATAGAAGGATGTCGCGATACCAAAGATGATGATAAGGATATAGTAGATTATGCTGATATGTCTGTAAGTGCTGAATGGATGTTTTGAATCCTTAAGTCCGTAATTTGAAATAAGGAAAGTTATGGCACTGACACCTATCGAATAAAGTGCATTCGGAATAACACCCGGCTCGGAAAGAACATCTCTGAAAAAGATAAAATATGAAATTAAAGCCAGTAATTCCATGATTGTGAAAGCAAAGGAAATATCTCTCGTTGACTTTAAATTTATGCGGTAAAGACCTTCTTTTATGGAAGGATGAATATATGGATTGATATAATTCAGTACATTTTTTTTGATCTCGGAAAAAGTTGCCATTAGTTCCTACCTTCGATAATATAATGATAAAGGCGGTATGTGCTTGAACGCCCCTCGCTGAAAACACAAAAATACATAAGCCAAAGCAAATTATATCACAAATATGCGTAATTCTGAATAAAAATGAGCTGAAACAACGGCTTACAGAGGAGAAATTGTAATGTTATATGATACTTTTTTGGGTTTTTTTACACCCCATCAGGCAGCAGCTATAGGTATGGTAGTCTCATTTATTCTGACGTTTGTCACGCTGAATATGAGGTTCTCATTTCTTCCGCAGGATCAGGGGCGCGCTTTTGCCATAAACGGTGCTTTGTCTAAAGGCAAGCTGCGCGGAGTGGGAATTGTTTTTGTTATAGATTTTATTCTTGTTTCTGTTCTTTTTTTGCCACTCTCTGTTGAGATGTTGATCTATCTGGGACTGCTGTTTCTTATAATGCTTAGCGGTTATCTTGATGATGCGGCAGAAAAGCCATGGAATGAATATAAAAAAGGACTTATTGATTTTGTGCTGTCAGTAGCGACTATGGTTACCTTTCTGTCGCAAAACGGCACCACAATAAAGTTCCTTGCATTTGAACTGAGCATACCCTACCCTGTTTATTTTGTGCTGGGAGTAGCGCTGATTTGGGTGGCGATTAACGTTACAAATTGTTCTGACGGCGTGGATGGTCTTTGTGCATCACTTGTTATTGTAACAATAATGTCGTTTGTTATTTTATTTTCCGAAAAACTGGGAAGCGTTGGAACAGCCGGACAACTGCTGGTGGCTGTGCTTCTTGCATACCTTTATTTCAACTGCTCGCCGAGTTCGATGCTGATGGGAGATGCCGGCTCCAGAGCACTGGGATTCTTCATTGCAATTCTGGCAATGAAGTCCGGTCATCCTTTTTCATATCTGATGTTATCATTGGTGCTTATAATCGATGGCGGCCTTGGCCTTCTCAAGATAACACTTATCAGATTCTTTAAGCTCAAAGTAATGACCAACCTTCGAACACCGATCCACGATCATGTTCGCAAAAACCTCGGATGGTCCGACACACAGGTAGTCCTCCGCTTTGTAATTATTCAGGTAGTACTATCTATTCTTTACGTAGCTCTTTGATGGGGCTTTGGATTAAAGGGTTATCAGATACTATAGGTCTTATTTTTCAGGCGATCCTCGAATTCTTCTCGGGTGAGGGGCCTGTCGTAGAAGAACCCCTGGACCAGATCGCAGCCGACACGTTGCAGAAATTCTATCTGGTCGGGACGCTCGACACCTTCGGTTATAACCTCAATATCGAGCTCCTTTGCCATCTGAATGATATTTTTTAAAACAATCTCATCGCGGCGGGTCAGAACCTCGTTATCGATAAAGGACTTGTCTATCTTAATGGTCGATACAGGCAGATCTCTTAGAATTCCCAGAGAAGAGTAGCCTGTTCCGAAATCATCGATTGAGCTGGCAATATTCATGCCGTTCAGCTTCGTCAGGAAATGAGTGATAAGACCTTTTTCCTTTGAAGTCGCAGTTTCGGTAACTTCAATCTGAATATAAGACAAATCTAAATCATATTTATTTATTATCTCAAGAATATGATCTGCAAGTCTCTCGTCTGTGAGATCGCTCCTGGAGAAATTGACGGAAACAGGGACAGGATCAAGACCTTCGTCCAGCCATTTGCGGATAGTGCGACAAACTTCCTCAATGACGTAGATATCAAGACCGATCGAAAAACTGTTTCTCTCAAGTACGGGAACAAATTCAGCCGGATAGACATATTCACCTTTGCACAGCCAGCGGGAGAGTGCCTCTGCTCCGATCAGCGTATGTGTCTTGGTGTCTACTTTAGGCTGGTAATATACCTTAAATTCATTATTCAGAAGACCGTCCTCAAAGCGATCTTCAATCTGCTTCTCACGGTAAACCCTGGTGCTCATATCCTTTGTTACAAAGAGGAAAGGCTCATTTGAAAGTGATCTGGCAACGCTAAGCGCTATAGAACTGCGTCCAAGAATCTGACCGGGGTTTTTCAAAGAGTCATCAATATCGTAAACTCCGGCAACGGCACTTATAGTTACAGGTACCTGTTCGCCGTCGCGTATTCCGTAAACTGTCGTTTTTTGAAGCAGGTTCAGGAAGTCGCCGGTGCGTTCCTTGCGAATAAGCGCAACAAAATTATCTCCGCCAAGGTGGCCGACTACTTCGTCCTCTTCACAGAATTCCAAAAGTGTTCTTGCATATCTGCGGACGATATTATCTGTTTCATCAGCTCCGAAGCGCCTGTTAATAAGCCCAAATCCCTTCAGGTTAAAATAATAGGAGTTATATTTTGTTATCTCACCAGAAATGACTTTTCTTGTAGCAAAAGCGAGAAAGCCTCCTGAATTCGGAAGGCCTGTAAGATACTGCGTAAGAGCACTTTTTTGGACGAGCTCAACGAGCCTGAATCTGCCGATGTGTATCAGGAATATTCTGATGGCAGATAAAACAAACTGCCTTTCATCTTCGCTCCAGTTTGTCTCGATCGGAGCATACACCCTGGCAGTGATCATTCCGTTTTCAAAAGTACGCTGTGATTCCTCCAGCCACACGATTTCCGTTTCCTCATCCGAAATCATCTCGCCTGAGTACACGGTTAAATGTCTGACTTCACCGGTCGGAGTCTGCCTGGTTTCCGGAATATTCATATCCAGGGTAATACGGGAAATTTGAAGAGCGGGAGCAATAAGAGAAAAGGCAGCACCGCATGCCTCCATGGTATTTTCCGTACCGGAAAGTATTTGAACAAATTTATCCAGAGTTATAGTTTTATCCATGAATATACACTCATATTATTATTGTCGCGACTATCCTTATTTTGCTATAAATATGTGATTAAAACAAGTGAATAATTATGTTTTCTATATTAGTTTTAATTATCCGTCAAATTAGACAATTTATGTAGAAATATTCGTCAATGTGCTATAACACAAAATGATTAAAACTTGATACAATTATGTAGTATCACAAAATCTCATTTTTATTTGATTTTTTGAGTGTCTGTTAATACATCAACTAGAGGTTCATGGGGGGTGCCGATGTCTAAGGGGTGACTAGGCGCGGACCGAAACGGAGTGTAAACAGTTATGGGGATAACTATCAGGCAGTACTCATCGGTCGTGGTGACGATCAGTGAGCGCGAATCTGAAGCAGTCAAAATTGCGGTGTCAAATCTGATCCGCGACTTCAAAAGGGTGTTGCAAATTAATACGGAAGTTCATGACCCTGACTCACAGCATATACTTGTGGGTACTGTTGGCGTGTGTGAAGACTTCGAGGAAGAGGATCTTGTCGGTCTTTACAGCTCTCATGGCAGAAGAAGAAAAGAGGCATATGTTATCCGTGATAGGCGAGGAAGGCTGATAATTGCCGGTTCCGACAGAAGGGGAACCATTTTTGGCATATATGAATTTTGCAGATCTGTGCTGGGAGTTTCACCCTGGTACTTTATGGCCGATGTGCCGATTCATCCCAAGACTGAAATTAATCTTCCCGATGATTATCATGTTTCGGATCATCCGAGTATAGAATACCGAGGGATATTTATAAATGACGAAGAAGAGCTTGATCACTGGGCTCAGAGATATCTTGGCGAAACTACTATAGGGATAAGGACCTACGAAAAGATCTTTGAACTGATGCTGCGCCTTAAGATGAATTACCTCTGGCCTGCAATGCATGTAAATGCTTTTAATGCAAATCCCGAAAACGCAAAGCTTGCTGATAAGATGGGAATAGTTATAGGTACTTCCCACTGCGATATGCTTATGCGCAGCAATAACAAGGAGTGGAGGCCCTGGCTTGAGAAGAAGGGTTATAGTGGCATGCCCTATGATTTCACTGCTTCCGAAAAGAGCAGGGATGCAATAATAGAATACTGGCAGGAAGCTGTTGAGCAGAACAAGGATTATGAGGTCACCTATACTCTCGGTATGAGAGGTGTTCATGATACTGAGCTTGAGCCGGTGGCACTTGCTGGACTTAAAGGGGATGAACTTCGAAGTGCCAAGATAGAACTTCTTGAGGATGTAATAGATGCTCAGGAAAAAATTCTGGACAGCACTCTCGAGTATACGCCCATGAAGATCTTTGTGCCTTATAAAGAGGTGCTTGAGCTGTATGATAACGGGCTTAAAATTCCGGACGATTTTACACTTATATGGGTGAACGACAATTACGGACATGTAAGAAGATATCCCAACGAAAATGAAAAGCGTCGCTCCGGTGGTAACGGACTTTATTACCACAATTCGTACTGGGCGCCGCCGGGAGCATCATATCTTTTCCTGTGTTCAATCCCCCTTTCACAGACCAGAAATGAGCTTAAGAAGGCATACGAAGAGGGAATAAGAAAGCTCTGGGTTACAAATTTTGGTGCGATAAAGCCGCTTGAGCAGCAGATGACTTATTATGCCCAGCTTGCATGGGATATAGGAAAAGGGGATACCATCTGCGCGGATGAGGTGGAATTCCTTGCAAAGTGGATTGATGAAACCTTCAGCGGACATCATGGTAAAAAGCTTGCGCCGATGCTGGTTGAGTTTGATCAGCTGACGAACGTGCGTAAAGTAGAACAGATGGATGTGGACGCTTTCTCGCAGACAGCTTATACGGATGAGGCAGTTAGCCGTATTCACCGCTATGAGTATATGTTTAAAACCGGAAACAGAATATATCATTCTCTTCCCGATAACGAAAAGGATGCTTTTTTCCAGCTGATACTGATGAAAATACATGCCGCATATTATACCTATGCGATGTATTATTATGCGGACAGAAGCAACCTGTGTATAAGACAGGGAAAAACCCACAGTGCTTCGGACTATACCACAAGATCACTGGCCTTTGATCATGCGCGAAGGAGCATGCTTTATTACTATAATCACGTAATGTCCGACGGGAAATGGGACGGGGTTATGACTCCGGAGGACTTCCCGCCGCCGAGGACTGCGATGCATCCCGCATGCAAACCGCCGATTAAAAAGTCTGAGGATCATCTGATTGTCACTTGTCAGAATGAAGAGAATTCACTGACCTTTGTAAAGCCGGTTGAAAAATGGTTTGAAATAGCAAACTCGGGAGAAAACGAGATCGTAGTGACGGTTGATCTCCCCTCATGGCTCAAAGTAACAGACGAGAGTATAGTCGGTTTTGATGGACACGGCGATATCAGAATCAGCGGAGAAGAGAGACTTCTTCTGGAGGTTGACTGGACCACGGTCTCCGACATGATAGAGCAGATGACCAAGAAGGGCGAGGTGAAGCCTGACGATGCCGTAGTTTCCATTAAGGATGAAATCCATGTAATGGCTCTGATGACAGGAGAGAATCATGTTATACCCGTGGAGGCCAAACTTTTCAGGGGAATAACACTTCTCGGCCAGGGGAATATTGTATTTCCGCCTCACATGGAGGATGACGGAATGCTTAGAATAGAGGCCGATATGGTTCGCGACCTCTCGGGAGCATGGGTCAGAATTCCAAATCTTGGAAGACAGAGAGGATCGCTGGTTGAGGCCAGGACAGAAGGCGCTACCCTTACCTATGAAGTAACTGTCACCAGTGAGGGCGCATTCCTGCTCGAGCTTCATAGATTCCCGTCGCTCAATTCCAAGGGAAGAATCAGAATCGGAGTTTCCGTGGATGAAAATCCTGTGGAAGTTATTGAATCCAGAGCTAATGATGAATTTAAGGGAGAGTGGAAAAATAATGTCAGAAATAACGTAGATAAGCTTTATCTGCGTCTTCCGAATATAAAACCCGGATCGCACAGAATTATTTTCCATGCGGTAGACAGATATTTTTCCTTCTCGAGATTTGTTATCTATACAAGAGAAAGACAGGAGAACACGCTAGGTATAAGAGGCGGAGATTTGAGGTTGCCGCTTAGTTTTGATGCCGCGGGTTTCTGCTGGGATTTCTATGGAAAAGAGGCCTACGAGCTACCGCCAAGACCGGTCTATTATGCTTTCAGAAAGCAGAAGGGCAACTGCCTTGAAATGGGTGAGCATATGGAATTCCTCTCCCATTACGGAGCTCCTGTAGCCGCAGGTGAGATAGTGGCTACGGGTGAACATACAGCAGTTGAAAAGGACGGAAGAATATTCATTGAAGCAGCTGCAGCCCTGGCACAGTCTAAGGCCGCTTACACTGAGGGTGGATGGGATTATTGTAATGCACCTTCGCACGGAGAGAGCGGACTTGCCATGTACATCAGGGATGAAAAAGCACTTGAAGGCTATCATGGCACAAGCTGGGGAGGAACGAGCGCAATTAAAAAGGCGCCATCTCTTCATTACAATATTGAAACAAGAGGCGGTACCTATAGGATATGGGGAAAGTTTCTCATGTGGGATGAGGAAAAGTCACATTTCACGATAGGCGTGGATGATAAGATTTATTCAGAGAGAGATTTGTACAGCGGACAGTCCATCTGGCGTTTTTCTGCAGAGAATATCTGGAGATGGGTTCCTCTAATGGATGTAAAACTGCGAGGCGGAAGGCATACGCTTAGATACTTTGCGCTTTCGGCAGGAATAAGAGTGGAGCAGTTCTATCTGACTGCCACTGATGAGCTCCCGCCCGCTATAGTGTAGTTATATTATGCTAAGAAGAGCAAGCGTGCTTCCCTGACCCCAGGGGAAATGATCGTAGATCTGCCTGTGAACAGCGATGTCCTCACAGCTGCTAAGAGCATGTAATACAGAGCCGTTATCGGTTTTTGCAAGGAGAAAATCTCCTGCGCCGGAGACGGCTTTTTTTACGTCCTCAGCAAGATCCTTGGCGTGAGCGTGAAAAGCGCCGCTCCTCATCCAGACTGCCATGGAATAAGCTATCATGGCTGTAGCGGAGGTATCGGGTTCTCCCTCTGTTGCGGGAAGAAGCCAGGAAAATCCTCCGTCGGGTCTCTGGTAGGAGATGACAGTTTTCATGAGGGTATAATATTGTGACATGATCTTGTCGGCAGTGTTCTTTAAGAGTGATTCTCCCGAGGCATCGTTACCTTCGCTGTATTCCCGTTCAAGACCGGCAAGAAGCTCGGAATATCCCATCATAAGCCAGCCTACAGCTCTGCCCCACCCGATGATTCCCTGCTTCATATCCTTTTCCAGAGAGAATGCGTGATAGGGAAGACCGGATCTTGCATCAAGTCCTTTTTCGTTAAAATTCAGGAGTTGTTTTGCTGCCAGAGCCATGGCATTTTTTTTATGAAAAACTGAGGCATAGCGGGAGAGATACATTGCACTCTGCCCTGCACCGTCCGCATATATAAGGTCATTTCCTTTTGAGGGATTGTAGATAATGCTTTCCTCGCTGTTTTTGGGGCACTGAGCCAGATAATTGGCTATTTTCACAGCCCCGTGATGGTAACGCCTTTCGCCGGTATTTTCATACATGCTGATAAGAGCAAGACCGGCGAGAGAGTCGTCAACAAAGGATACTTCTTCACCGTCTTTTATCCATTTATCCAGGTAGGAGCCTATGCATTGCGTAATTTCATCTCTGGATGCCTTGTCAATAAGAGATGAAGCATTCCCGGACGGAGAAAAAGCAGCCTCGGACAAGCCGAGCAGCAAAAGCCCTGCGGGCCAGAACATGGGATCTCTGTTGGTAGTGGCTCTTTTTAGTGCCTTTTTTGCGGCATCTTTTAAAGCGTCCTTTGCCGAGTAATTATTTATATTTTTCAAATCATTTTCGGTTACTTTGATTATCTGTTCAAATGTTTCCTTGTTCATGCCTTCCCCAGCTTTCTCAATACTATGCCTTTTAGATATTCATATTCCTCGGTCTTGTGATAGATGATCCAAAATACACCATTAAATACTACGGTAACAATGATTATCATAAGAGCAAAAGACAGGATGGTTATGTTTTTAAGAACAATTGTGCTCAAAAGATAAAGGACCGCAATAATCGAGACTTCTGTCAGTATATACTTCAGACTGTCCATAAAGTAGGACAGTGAACTTTTATCAAAGCATACGCGGTAAATTATAATAGGCTTCGTAATATTGGCTATAAGTCCCGATACGACTGTTCCGACATAAATACCCGTAAGACCGATCTTTTGAACAAGCACTATGGATATTACAAGATTTACAAAGCCCTGAATCAGAGCAAGGTACTTGTCCTGCTCGAAAACACCGGCAGCTGTTTTATAATTTGAAAGAACAATTCTGTCGCCCTTGAAATAGTAGTCTGTCAAAAGAAAATAAACGGCAATGGAGCTGAGCATCCATTCCGGACCCTTGTTCCTTACGATCCACAGATATATAAGGGGCTGAATCATTATAAAAAAGCCGCAGGCTGAAAAACCGTAAACCCAGGATGCAAAGAAGCGATAAACCTTAAAGGTTTTGTATTGCTTCTCCTTTGATTCAGTGGCAATCAGGTTGCCAAATCCGGAAATAACCGAGTTGAAAATTATGTTGACGAAATTGGAGATGGTACTTATTACCATTGTGTAATTGTCGACATAACCTGCCACTTTGACTTCAATGAAAGAAGAAATTATCAGAGTATCAGTCTGAAGTCTTGCTACATCGCCCACCTTGTGCATAACGAGAGCTTTGGTCTTTTTCCATACTTCATCGTGTTCATCCCTGGAGAGGGGAGTTACGTCCTTATCTGCAAGATATGGATAGAGTTTATTCAAATAGCTGTTGACGAATATCTTCTGGATAAGCTGAACAGCAGCATCGGTTAGCAGGTACAGGTAGAAATTCGGAATAACAAGGAGGACAATTATCTGGAAAAATACGGTAATTATCTTCGTTATAGTAATAATATTGGTCTGTATGTAGTTTTTCTGCTCGGCATTAACAAGGCTGTACTTATAGGATACAAAGTAAGTGCTTACCGTATTAAACAGAAAGATGAGATAATATAATGTAAGGTCGCGGGGCGTGATATCTCCGGGATTTTTGGTGAGATACTTAAGAAAAGGTGTGAGCGAAAGACCGATCACAGCCACTACAATGGCTATAGTGTGATATGCCTTGCGGTACATCTGCATGTAGGACTTTACCTTCTCTATGTCCTTTTTGGCAACGGGAGCATACAGGCTGAAATTAAGAGCGGTCCCTATGCCGAGCTCAGCCATTGACAAAAGTGATAGGATATTGCTATAGAGTGCATTGACACCAAGAAGAGTCTCGGCCAGTCGATGAATGAAAATGGTACGCAGAATGAAGGACATTAGCGCTGTTGCCAGCTGTCCTACGTATCCGAATGTTATGTTTTTGGCAACAAGCTTTGTTCTGCCCATAAATTGACCTCCGGGACTTTTTTCACTATCATGTTATTATATCATTTTAAGGAGAGTTTTTAGTAATGAAAGAAAAAAATGTTAAGTTAGATGGCAAAACAGTTCTTATCACAGGTGCTGCCGGATTTATCGGCTCTCATCTTGCCGCAAGACTACTTGATGAATTTAAAGATATAAAGGTTGTCGGATACGACAATGTTAATGATTACTACGATGTTCGTCTTAAGGAAGAGAGACTTGAGAAGCTTTCAAAATATGAAGACTTCATTTTTGTAAAGGGCGATATTGCTGACAAAGCAGCTGTGGATGAGGTATTTGCAAAGTATAAGCCTGCAGTTGTTGTAAACCTTGCTGCTCAGGCCGGAGTCAGATATTCAATCGAGAATCCCGGTGCTTATATCGAAGCAAATGTAATCGGCTTCTACAACATTCTTGAAGCATGCAGACATTCCGATCCCAAGGTTGAGCATCTTGTTTATGCATCAAGCTCAAGCGTATACGGCGGAAACACAAAGCTTCCGTTCAGCACAAAGGATCAGGTGGATCATCCGCTGTCACTTTACGCTGCTACCAAAAAATCCAATGAGCTCTTTGCATATTCTTACAGTAATCTATATGACATGGCTACTACAGGCCTTCGTTTCTTTACTGTATACGGTCCCATGGGAAGACCTGATATGGCACTTTTCCTCTTTGCGGATAAGCTCCTCAGAGGTGATACAATTCAGATCTTCAACTATGGTAACTGCAGACGTGACTTCACCTATGTCGATGATATCGTAACAGGTGTTGTGAATGTAATGCAGCACAAACCCGATGAGGATGAAAAGGGCAACCGCTACAAAGTATACAATATCGGTAACCACAATCCCGAAAACCTCATGGACTTCGTGGATCTTCTTCAGAAAGAGCTTGTTGCTCACGGAGTTCTTCCGGAGGATTTCGATTTCGAGGCACACAGAGAACTTCTTCCCATGCAGCCCGGAGACGTTGAGGCAACTTTTGCTGATGTAGACGACCTTATGGAAGATTTCGACTTCAAACCTGACACACCCCTTAAGGACGGCATCCACCGTTTTGTTGACTGGTATGCAGGATACGTAAAAAGAAGAGACAACTAAATGGATAATATAATGCAAAGCCGTATGGATCGCGGCTTCTTAAGACATCAGGATGAATATGAGGCAAAGGCTCTGGAGGTTCTTCGCTCGGGCTGGTATATTCTCGGCAAGGAAGTGGAGAGCTTTGAGGAGGAATTTGCTTCCTATGTCGGGACAAAGTACAGCGTGGGCCTTGCCAGTGGCCTTGATGCACTTTGGCTGGCGTTTAAGGTGCTGGGAATCGGCGAGGGCGACGAAGTTATTGTTCAGGGGAATACATACATAGCAAGCGTTATGGGAATAACCATTAATAACGCAACACCCGTTTTTGTTGAACCTGATGAGTATTATCAGATAGATGTCTCTAAGATCGAAGAGAAGATAACTGACAAAACCAAGGCTATTCTTGTGGTTCATCTCTACGGACAGGCTGCGAGAATGGACAAGATTACCGCTCTTTGCAAAAAGTACAATTTGAGACTTGTAGAGGACTGCGCGCAGTCCCACGGAGCTCTTTTTGATGGTAAGATGACGGGAAGCTTCGGAGATATCGGATGCTTTTCATTTTACCCGTCCAAAAACATGGGTGCCTTCGGAGATGCCGGGGCTATCACTACAAATGATCCGGAACTTGCAAGACTCATGAAAATCTACCGCAATTACGGCAGTGAGAAGCGCTACCACAATATGGTGGTTGGTGCCAATTCAAGACTGGATGAAATGCAGGCGGGACTCTTAAGGGTCAGACTCAAGTATATAGAAGAGATAAATAACGAACGCTATCAAATCTCTCGAAAATATGCTGAGGGTATTACCAATCCCCTTGTTATTAAGCCTCAGGTGGCAGACGGAGCCACCAGCGTATGGCATCAGTATGTGATCAGAATTAAGGATCGCAGGGATGAATTCATGGAATATCTGAAGGATAATAACATAACAACCATTATTCATTATCCCATTCCTCCGCATCTTTCGGAAGCATATTCATACCTGGGAATAAGGGAAGGTGATCTTCCCATATCTGAAAGCTATGCCAATGAGGTTCTGTCGCTTCCCATTTATGCAGGGATGACTGATGAAGAACAGACCTATGTAATAGACTGTATAAATTCCTTTGAGTAAACCGGAGCCGATACATGAAAAAGAATATAAAGGTAAAAAGCCTTAGAATTATTCTGTTTTTGATAAATGTTATAGCCGTTCTCCCCATACTTTTTGTTTCGCTTTATAATGTGCCTTCTGCAGACGATTTCAGCATGGCCTATGAAGTCCATGAAGCCTTTGTCTCCGGCGGCATTTTTGCGGCGATATTTGAAGCTGTATATATGGGAGTATGGTATTACCTGAATTGGACCGGAGTGTATTTCAGTGATGCGCTCACGGCTCTGGCACCTCATGTATTCGGAGAGAAGCTTTATTTTCTCGGAACATGGATTGTTCTTTTGATGTTTACCGTAGGGCTTTGCTATTTCCTTCGGCAGCTTTTGCACAATGTTCTCAGAGTGGAAAAGCACCTCACCGGATGCATAACCGGTGTTATATATTTTATTCTGATACAGTGCATGCCTGCCGGAATGAGCAGAGTGGAGAGCCTTTTCTGGTACAGTGGTGCGGTAAACTATCTTTTTATGTTTGGTCTTGGGCTTTTGTGGCTGGGATTTCTTATGAAAATCGCAAATGCCGAGTATTATAAGAGCTACAAGATTGTCCTTTTATCTATCCTTGGTTTTTTGCTTGGCGGAGCCAACTATATGACTTCACTGAGCCTCGGAATAATATCAGTATGTATTTTAATAATATCAGTGGTATCGATGTGTTCTGGAAAGGCTTCGCTGGAGAAGCAGATTGAATACAGGAAAAAGCTTGTGGTACGTATTGCGGAGCGATTTTCCGGATTCAGAAGAGTTGTTTCTCCTGCTATATGTATGCTAATAGGGCTGATCCTGGCAATGATAGCACCGGGAAATGCTAAGAGATCTTCTGCAGCTGCGTATAATCCCATAAAAGCAATTTTGATGGCGATCTACTATACTTTTGATGCAATGCTTGGGAAATGGCTTACCTGGCCGGTAATTGTACTTCTGGCGCTCCTTATTCCACTTCTGTGGAAGGCCACCGGAAGAATCAAGCGGTTTTACGGATTTGATCATCCGGTTCTTTTTGCTGCATTCTGTTTTTTGCTGACTGCAGCGGAGATAACGCCTCCAATTTACGCAACAGGAAGTATAGAGGCCGGAAGAATTCAGGCGCTTTTCTATATGCAGGGGATGCTCTTGCTGATATTGATCATCGGATATATCTGTGGATGGATTAGATATGTGATTAAACCTGCAAAACTCCTTGATGACGATGCCTTATCAAAGAGAAAACCCGGAGACCTTCTTCAGGATGCCTTTCTTGGAGAACACGCTTCAAAGGTTATAGTTTTTGTCGGTGCAGGATTTATCGCGGCATCTGCTATTGCGTTAAAGCCTGAGATAAATCTATATACCGGGACGGCTGCAGTCAGAGATATCGCATCGCATGATGCAGCGACTTACAAGACAGAGTTTAACGACAGGATAATGGTTTTAAAGAATGACAAGATTAAGGACGCAGAGATTTCACCTTACTCGGTTCATCCCACGCTCCTTTTCTTTTCGGACATAACGGAAGATGAAAAAGACTGGCTTAACAAAGCTGTCGCAGAATATTATCATAAAAACAAAGTTACATTGAAACAATGATTTTCAATGCACTGGGAGGTTTTCTTGAGTACAAACGCAAGGGATAATGGCAATAAAAAGGAAATAAAGGCCGGGGTGACAGGATTTGACAGATGGCTGATTGCTTTTGTTAACGATAATCTCGATAAGCTTGCGCTCTGCGTTTTATTGCTTCTGGCAGTTCTGATAAGAGTAAAAATGATACCGGAGACGACACTCTCTCCGGATTATGAGAGTTACTACCTTCCCTGGGTTCAGGCATACAGAGAGTATGGCTTTTTTGGCGGACTGTCCAAGAATATAGGTGATTACTATGTGCCTTATAACGTCATGTATGCTATCTGCTCGCTTTTTCCCTGTGAGCCTTATATTCCGCTTGCTGTTTTTTCAATGATTGCGGAGTTTGTAAGTGCCTTTTTTGTACGGAAAATTCTTATCCTTATCCTGGCGGAGAGGGGAATTACAGAAGATAAGGCTTCCTTACAGGCTTCCTTTGGCGCGGTGCTTACGCTGTTTCTGCCCTTTGTTGTCTGGAACGGGGCTCTGTGGAAGCAGTGCGATGCCATCTATGTAGTATTCCTTGTTATATCGCTGTATTATCTTTTGAAGGATAATTACAGGACAGCTTTTATTTTTCTTGCGATTTCCTTTGGATTTAAACTTCAGGCAATCTTCTTTGTGCCACTTTTTATGGTGCTCTATTTTGCAAAGAAAAAGTACAGTATTCTGGAGTTCTTCTGGATACCTGTTATGTATTTGATATTGGGACTTCCCTGCGTTCTCTGCAGGAGAGGGCTTAAAGCAACTTATCTTGCCTACCTTGCCCAGACTCAGGAGGTTTCGACTGAAGGATACGGTATGGTGTCCTATTATCCTAATTTCTATAACTTCGGACTTGATAATTTCGATGAGATATTAACTCTCCCCGCTGTTATTATGGCTGTAGTGATTCTTGGAGTTATGGCTGTTTATGTACTAAAACATGTGGAATTTCTTGGAAAGAAGCAAAATGTTCTGTATTTCGGTGTTTTCATGGCATGGACCTGCTGTATGTTCCTGCCGGGAATGCACGAAAGATACGATTATGCCGTTGTACTTTTGATGACTGCGATTTGTCTTACATTGGAGAGACAAAAGCTTTGGGCTGCCGCACTGATGAATCTCGATTCCACGCTTGTATATATTATGGTTTTGTTCAAGCAGGAAACATTACCGATTACAGTAATATCTGCAGTTCAGATCGTTGTTTATGCAATGGTGGCATTTGACCTTATAAAGAGAATTGGAGGTCATCGTGCATAGGGCTTTACGAAAACTTGCAATGATATTTTTTGTGCCGTTTACAACGCTTAGTCTGCTTATTCTTGCGGCAAGTGCGGTGACCACAATATATTACGACACTGATCAGGGAGCGGATCTTCCGAGATTCGGCGCGCAGAATTATCTGATTCTGATAGTAGGCGCTGCTTTGTTTCTTTTGGCAGCTTATTTCCTTACCAAAACGCATGAAAAAGTTCTTTTTCCGATCGTTCTTATCGCAGAAGCACTTCTGTGCCTTGTGATAATTTTTACTTCGGATGCGGTGGCGGTAACGGACGGGCTTACGCTGGATAAAATAATAAACGCATTCAATGCCGGGGATTACAGCAGCCTTGAGAAGGGCGGCTACATGTTTGTGTATCCGTTTCAGATTGGTTACGTGGCGATCGGGCAGATATTAGCTGACGTCTTCGGGCCAAGTAATTATCTTGTGTTTCAGATAATCAATCTGGCGGCGATACTAGTGAGCGTTATTTTTTTACACAAAATAACCCGTGAACTTTTCGAAGATGATGGAATCTGCGAGGTGCTTGATCTTTTATCGCTTCTGATGTTTTTCCTGTATTCTTATGTTACTTATGTATACAACGACATCTGGTCAGTAGCACCCGGAATTCTGGCATTGTACTTTGAGATATGTTATCTGAAAAAGCATGAGATAAAGGATGAACTGTTTGCCGCGCTGTTCCTTGGTCTTGGGTGTCTTTTAAAGACAAATCTTTATATAGCGCTTATTGCGATGGCTATTCTCCTTGTGGCAGATCTGCTTCAGGGTGCTCTGACTAAGGCTGATAAGCTCAAGGGAAGATGCGTCATGAGCGCTGCTTTTATCATTCTTCTTGTGGTCATGGCTCTTTGTCCGCTGAAGCTTATAGGAAATGTATATGCGAAAAAGGCCGGACTTTCTGAATATCCTGATGGCGTTCCCAGTTCAACCTATTTTGCCATGGCGATGCAGGAGGGAGAAGGAGAGTGGGGATGGTATAACGGATTTAACTGGAATACCTACGCTGAAGCTGACTATGACCCCGAACTCACCGGAGAAAAGGCAAAAGCAGCAATAGATGAAAGACTCTCCGAATTCAGGGAAAGACCTCTGCATGCAGTTAAATTCTATGTAAGAAAGCTCCTTAGCCAGTGGGCGGATCCCACACATATTTCTCTTAGAAATTATGAATTGTCCATGAGACATTCAGATTCGAAGTCAGCGTTTGCCCATTCTCTTGTCTATGGCACCTGGTCTAAGATTTTTCAGGCAGTAATGGATGTAGCTCATTTTCTGGTATATTTCGGTGTATGCATCTATTGCTTTATTACCATAAGAAAAAAGAGCCTTGATTTACCTCAGGCTCTTCTGATACTGTTTGTTTTCGGAGGAATGCTATTCCACGAGATATGGGAGGGATCATCAAGGTATATTATCAGGTATTATCTAACGCTTCTTCCTTTCGGAGCGTATGGGATAAAAAATACTATATCCTTTATTTCCGGTTTGATGAAGAGGAGATAACACAGAAGTTACCAAAAGCCTTAATGTCCATGTTTTCCGCATTATATCCGGGGATTTGTTCCAGAGCCGGCCGCTGGGTATTATGAAGAATAAAAACACTGCCCTCCGCAAGATATAATGCAAGGTTGTCATTCATATCATCCGGGAGACCGAACCTGAAATGGGTGAAGGAATCGGCAATTCTGAATTCAGCAAGAGGATCTTTATAGTGCACCGTCTGAAGGAAATCTTCCGGCGGTGTTTTTGTGTAATAAAGGGCAATCATGAAAGGCGCCGAAACATGCTCATAGGTTGAGAAAATCGTGCCCTCCTTTGAAATAATATCCTCTGCATACGCGCAGGCTTCTCCGTAGCCGGGCATAAAAGCTTCCGCACTAAGACTGTTGTAATCAGTGAAATAAACCTGTGCAAACAAAAATGCGCCGATAAAGAAAAGAGCCGGAGGCAGGGCTTTTGCGGCTACTGCCAGAGCCTTGATATGTTTTTGGTAGGAGCTTTTCTGTACAGTGACAAATTCATCCACAACAAATACAAACCCGCGAGCCAGGAAAAAAACAAGCGGGATAAAGATTAGCACCATCCGGGTTATATCTTCTTCCACGAAAAGACCGAAGATAAATGAGGGATAAAAAAGGCTGTTCATCATCAGGTCCATAAAAGAACCGCCCTTGGCACGAATAAAGCTGATAACTATTCCGAGAATTGTCATTGGAAAAGTAAAAGCCAGAAGCGGAGGAAATCCGGGTATATAGCTTAGTATTTGCTCGGAAGAATTACCGAGAGTCATATTTTTTATCATGGTGATGAAATTAACGAAAATAGCAGGAAACAAACCGGCTCCGGAAGCAAATATCGACCTTTTCGCAGTAAACTTTGTGATTGAAAAAATCGGAGTAATGATTTCCGGAAGATTAAGGAAATTAACTGCGTAAAATACAAGGAGAGGCAGGGATACCAGGAGGAAAATACCAACACCTAGTTTTACCTGAGACATCGTCATTCTTCCTGATTTTACACAGATAATGCACATGATGATAAGGTGAAGGGGGATGACAAAGGTTGCAGCCCCGTAGCTGTACAGACAAAGAGAATAAACGATTGCGGAAAGTGCATAAAATATGGTTCCGCGTTCTTTTTTTGCCCCTCCGAGTGTAAATAGCAGGAGCGCAGAAACGACAAAGAAAGGCGTGGTATTACAGTCAAGGCTCCATCTTGAGAGCATTACATGCCATGGAACGAGTGCCATTATGGCAACACTTACGAGAGGAAGCCACAAATATTCTCCTGTTACACGCTGGAACGGTATGGCGCTTTTTTCACTTAAAAGGGTTTCCCTGCTGAGAATTCTGATAAGAAAAAAGAGAACCACAAGCGTTGCTATTCCCAGGATAGCCGGAAGAATTCGAAGAGAAAGAGCACTGCTGTCCAAAAGCTTAGTGGTAATAACATTTAAGTAGATCATAAGGGGGCTGCCGCCGCCTGAGCCATAGGTTATGGGATAAATGGGAAACGGGTTGCCGTCGCGGTCAAGTCCGAAGGCAGAGAGAATGTAGGCCTCATATCCGATGGAAGCCTCGTCCTGATGGAGTCCTGCTGGAATGCCTGCAAGCCGGTAAAGTCTTAAAGCGGCACCTATCAAAATGATAGCTGTGGGCAAAAGGACAGTGTATACTTTATTGAAAATAACATCTGATACATAAACCTGATAGGCAGAGTTCTTATTGTTTTTGGTGTGAAGAAAAAGAGCAAAAACAATCATCCCCAGATAGATAATAAGTGATACCGTATTAGCTGTCCCCATAAACTTCTCCCAAGAAAGAATTAGAAAAAATCCCCCAATGCCTTAATTATAGGGAACATGAGCACCCTAAGTCAAACGCTATGTTGAAAAAAATACTACCTATGATATAATAAGCGCTGTTGTAGTTATTATTTTGGAGGAAGTAAAATGCCAATCAAGGTTAACAGTTTTATGGGTAAATTCGGATGGTTCGCAAGGAAGCATTTTCCCATGCTTGCCAGCGAAGCTTATCTTAAACTTCAGTTTGCTACGAGACACAAACAGCAGCAGGCTTATATAGATTATTTCATGAATGCAAAAGAAGTACCGATGCCGAACGTGGTTAACATCGAGACCATCAACAGATGTAATTCCACCTGCGCTTTCTGTACTGCCAATGTTCATGCTGAGAAGAGACCTCTTTGCAAAATCGATGACGATCTCTACAAGAGCATAATCGATCAGCTCGCAGACTGGGGTTATAAGGGACATCTTACACTCTATGGTAACAACGAGCCCTGGCTTGATACCAAGATTGTTGAGCGTCATAAATATGCAAGAGAGAAACTTCCGGACAGCTTCATCTTTATGAGTACGAACGGACTTATCCTTAATATTGATAAGGTTAAGCAGATTAAGCCTTATATCAATCAGCTCATAATCAATAACTACAGTATGGAGTTCAAGCTTCATAAGAATATTCAAGAGGTTTATGAGTACGTTAAGGCTAATCCCGATGAGTTTAAGGATCTCGAGATAGAGATTCAGATGAGATATCTTGAAGAAGTACTTACCAACAGAGCAGGTTCTGCTCCCAATAAGCAGGCAACCGAGAAGGTAATCAAGGAGACCTGTCTTCTTCCCTTCACGGATATGTGGATAATGCCCAACGGAAAGCTTGGACTTTGCTGTTGTGATAACTATGAAGTGACCAATTACGCAGATCTTTCGACTACAAGTCTTAAAGATGGCTGGGCTTCGGAAGAATTCATGGCAGTAAGAAGAAAAATTGCCGAGGGACGTCAGAATGAGCCTTTCTGTAAGCACTGCGATTTCATAGATGCAGGCTTCAGAATGACAATTGTTCAGGCTATTCTTGAGGGAAGAGATCCCAATAAGCTCGGCGGACATGAGAGAATGGGCCTTTTCAAAAAGGAAGACTAAGTCAGCGATTGGAGGAATTGTGGGGTCAATAACCGTTAAAATCGCAACAAGGTGGTATATCTGCCTTATCAGCATTTTTATGATAGCTGTTTTTGCTATGTTTATGATAGTAGGAGAGAACAGCTACATAGCTATACCCGACAATCTGGACCTGTTCGTGGCCCAGTATAAAATGATGAAAAACACAGGGACATTCTTTGCTCAAGGCGCGAATGTCCCATTTCTTAATGGAATAAGCAGAGACAACCTTCCAGGTGAGTTCTACTTATACAGTGTTCTTTTTATGCTCTTTCCCACATATATCGCATATGTTCTCGGATATTTACTGAAAATAGTGATAGCGATTGTATCCTGTCTGCTTCTTGCAGGGGATATGATGGAAAATGAAAACCCCGGTGACATCGCCTGGATATGTGCTTTTGCTTATGGGATTTTGAATCTTTTCCCGGCCTTTGGTATAGCCTTTGCCTCAATACCTCTGGTTATTTATCTTTTGAGAAAAATATACAGGCTGGGGTTTAGCCGTGCCTGCGTAAAATATTTCATTCTTTTATTCCTGTATCCGGTAGTATCATATTTTTCATATTTCGGAATGTTTATTCTGGGATATCTGGTACTGGCAATTATATGGAGACTGATAGCAGACAGAAAGCTTTCACTGCCGCTTTGCCTTGCGCTTGTTATCCTTGCTCTTGGGTTCGTAGCCTTTGAATACCGGCTTTTCGGTGAGATGCTCTTTTCCGATGAAGTGACCATAAGAAGCAGCATGAAGGATGCTTCGATGGGATTTTCACAGATAATGGGCGAGTGTGCGGCTGTATTTACAAGCGGTATGATGCACGCGGATGACGCTCACCGTTTTCTGGTTCTTCCGATATGCACGGTCTACTTCATTTTCCTGAATGTGAGATATATTCTTCGCAGGGATTTCAAGGGTATGGTGCATGATATCTACAATCTCTTTGCGGTTCTTCTTGTGTTTAACAGCCTGATATACGGCCTGTATTACAGCGAGGAAATGAGAAATTTTGTGGCTTTTTTACTCCCGCCGCTGACAGGGTGGCAGTTTAACAGAACCATTTTCTTTAGCCCGTTTATATGGTATGCATCTTTGTTTGTTGTATGCATAAGAATGGCACGAAAAGAGAATGTGGTTTTCAGGATTGCGGCAAGAGTGATACCGATCGCAGCTGTATTTGTAATACTGCTTTGTTCAGAGCATTACAATGATGTATATGACACCGCCTACGGCACAGCATACAGGATAAAGACGGGGCAGGAGGTAGACAGGCTAAGCTACAGAGAGTTTTATTCCAGCCGGCTTTTTGATAAAATAAAAGGCGATATCGGTTATGATGAAAGTCAGTGGGCGGTTGCCTACGGAATGCATCCGGCCGTGCTTGAGTATAACGGGATATCTACACTGGATGGCTATCTTGGCTTTTATTCCCAGGAATATAAAGAGAAGTTCCGAAAAGTAATAGCCCCGGCGCTTGATAGAAAAGAGAATACCAGAATCTATTTCGATGATTGGGGTGCACGCTGTTATCTTTATTCCGGAACGGACGATTCTATCGTAATGGCTACAAGGAGCTATACCGGCGTCACTGACACGGATATTTACATAGACACGAAGGCTCTTTCGGAGCTTAATTGTAAATACATTTTCTCCAGAATAGAGATAGGCAATGCCTCGGAGAAGGGGCTTTACCTCGAGGGAACCTATGAGGATCCTTCATCTCCGTATATTATTTATGTCTACGGATTAGAAAACTAAAAAGGTGAAGAAAGAATGGATAAGATCGCAGTACTGATTCCCTGTTATAACGAGGAACAGACGATAGAAAAAGTAATAAAAGACTCAAAGGCAGCGCTTCCGGATGCTGTGATATATGTATACGACAATAATTCCACTGACCGCACATCGGAGATAGCCAAGGCAAACGGTGCGGTTGTTCGCCATGAGTATGTTCAGGGCAAGGGCAATGTAATCAGAAGAATGTTTCGCGAGATTGATGCTGAGTGCTATGTCATGGTTGACGGAGATGACACATATCCTATGGATGCCGCTCCGGGAATGTGTAGCCTTGTGCTTGAAAAGAATGCCGATATGGTAGTCGGAGACAGGCTTTCATCGACATATTTTACAGAGAATAAGAGACCTTTTCACAATTTTGGCAATAGCCTGGTAAGAGGAAGCATTAATCGCCTCTTCGATTGCGATATCAGAGATGTTATGACAGGATTCAGGGCTTTTAGCTATGAGTTTGCAAAGACCTTTCCTGTTTTATCTACCGGTTTTGAGATTGAGACCGAGATGACAATACATGCGGTCAATAACCACATGCAGATTGAAAATTATATCATCGAATTCCGCGACAGACCTGCGGGATCAGAGTCCAAGCTCAATACATATTCCGACGGCATGAGAGTTCTCATGACAATTGCACGACTTTACAGGGACTATAAGCCCATGGGATTTTTTTCGATCGTTTCACTGATTCTGGCAGTTATATCGCTTGTATTTTTCATTCCGATATTTGCTGAATACCTTGAAACCGGTCTTGTTGCCAAGTTTCCTACACTTATAGTCTGCGGATTTGTCATGCTCGCAGCGGTATTATCATTGTTTGCGGGGATGATATTACACAACTTAACCATAAATCACAGAAGAGAATTTGAGATGAGACTTATAAGTCTCCACTCAGAGAAAAAGCGCCTTATGCGTAATTCCTGAACCCGGTTTGGGAGAGGTGCTTTCTATTAGGAGGAATATTATGAAAAGAAAAATAGCGATGTTAATGACTACCATTATACTTGGTACGTCTCTTTTTGGGTGCGATGATCCTTCCCAAACTAATAGTGAGGGAGGTGAACAGGCTTCCATGGCCGGTACTGAAGAATCTATAGCTGCAAGTGACGCTGCGGACAGTGCATCATCTGTAGAAGAAAGTTCAGGCGATGCGGGGGAGGCAAATCCTGCAGATACAGCTTCCTCAGAACCCGATGCAGCATCAAATTCGTCAACAGAAGCGGTTTCTTATGTTCCGGAAGAAATAGTTGAGCCTGAGATTCCCGCAGAGGAGCCGGTACAGCCGGTAAACCAGACTGCTGCAGAGGAGCCCGAGCAGCAGGCAGAAACCGCGACAGAAACTCCGGTCGAGGAAGATAAAAACTATGATATTGTTTTCATGGGAGACAGTCAGTTTGATAATGCGAGGGGGACAGCTTCAGAGATTCCCGCATACACCTGCTGCCTTCTCGATAAGGATGTTAAGTTCTATAACCTTGCAATAGGCGGAACTTCAGCATCACTTGGCAGAGAGGATTATCTTGAGGTTTCAAGCTTTAACGATTCCTGCTTCGTTGGAATCTGCTATGCGCTTGCAGGAGTTTGCCCATCCGATTATCTTGGCTCATATGCTATGTACGAGGATTTTCAGAAGGTTAAACCGGAAAATGTTGACCTTTATGTTATTGAATACGGAGCAAATGATTACATAAACGGTAAGGACCTGTTTAATCCCGGCAACAACAATGATATTCACACCTATAACGGTGCGCTTACAGAGGGTGTTGAGACCTTGCAGAAGATAAGCCCCAAAGCGAAGTTTATTATCTGCAGCCCTTCATACTGCGTATGGTACAACGGCTCCGGACAGCTTATCGGAGACAGCAATGTTGTCAGCAAGGGAATAGGACCTCTTTCAGAGTATGCGAATACAGCAAGCAATTTTGCTAACTCTGCAGGCTTCCCTTACCTTGATTCAATGTATGCCTCCATGTTTGATCTTAAGATGGAGACCTTTGAGGATTATCTGTCAGACGGACTTCATTATACAGAGAAGGGAAGACAGATCTATTCAGCAGTTTTGGCTCATCTTATAGAGAAGGTGCGCGGAAAGGAAGTGGAGGATCTTCCTTACTTTACGATCAACAATTTTGATTTCTGGTATTACAAGGACAGTATCGGCCGTTAATACTACAGTCTCTTAAGAGACAAAAAATAAAATGATAGTAATGAGGTCAAATAATGCAGCTGATTTCAATACAGTTTTTAATATTTCTGCCCGTGATGGCATTTATCTATTTTCTCATACCCGAGAAAGTGCGTTATATCTGGCTCTTTCTTATAAGCTGGGCTTTCTATTTATCCCTTGACCTCAGGGGATTTCCGGTGCTTCTTTTCACATCGGTATCCACCTATGTGGGAGGAAGACTGTTAGAAAAGCTTGAGGGCGGAAAGAAAAAAGCTGTATTAGCTGTTGTAATATGTGCGAATCTTCTGGTTCTTGCTCTGTCAAAATATACGGGATTAACTTTCCTGTCGGCAGCAGGTATGTCGTTTTTCATGTTTATGGCAATCGGATACCTGGTTGATGTCTATAGGGGGGATCTGTATGCAGAGAAGAACTTTCTTTTGTTGTCGCTGTTCATCTCATTTTTTCCGCAGGTTACTTCGGGACCTATCGAGAGAGCGGGACATATGCTCAGACAATTCAGAACTCCCCAGAATTTCAGCTATGACAGGATGAGAGACGGACTTTTGCAGATGATGTGGGGCTATTTTATGAAAATGGTTATAGCCGACAGATGTGCAATACTTGTCTCTTCCATCTATGCGGACCCCGTTAAGTATGCGGGAACTGCTACGCTCATAGCATCCATACTCTATACCTTCGAGATTTACTGCGATTTTGGCGGATACAGCAATATCGCCATAGGCTGTGCCAAGGTGCTTGGATTTGATCTTATGAAAAACTTCGATGCGCCCTATACATCGGCAACTGTTCAGGAATTCTGGAGAAGATGGCATATCTCACTTTCTTCCTGGTTTAAGGACTATCTGTATATTCCTCTTGGAGGAAACAGAAAGGGAACTGTCAGAAAGTATATAAACATACTGATTGTTTTCGTGCTTAGCGGTTTGTGGCACGGTGCTACCTATACCTTTGCTATTTGGGGGCTTTTGCACGGAATCTATCAGGTTCTGGGTCACGTACTTAAACCGCTTAGGGATCGCCTGTGTGATACCTTTAATGTGGTAAGAGACAGTTTTTCTCACAGACTTTTAAAAACGCTTATCACTTTTATGCTTGTGAACATTGCCTGGATCTTTTTCAGGGTTCAGGATTTTAAATCCGCGCTCTATATGGTGCTTCATATTTGGAAGACGGCACCATGGTTTATCAGCAAGGGGACAGTATACGAGCTTGGTCTGGACAGACCAAATGTTTTGCTTCTCCTGATGTCCATAGGCCTTCTTATAGGTGTGGACATCGCCAATAAGCATGGAATAAAGGTGGCTGAGAAGATAACTACGCAGGGAATATGGCTGAGATGGCTTATATACATAGCAGCGGTTACTCTGATAGTTACCTGTGGAATCTGGGGACCGGGCTATGATGCCGCCGGATTCATTTATCAAAACTTTTAAGGGATTATGTCATGAAGAGAAAAGTTAGTCTTGTAATAAAAACAGCGGTTTTTCTTGTTATGCTCGCAGCTGTTCTGCTTGCTGTGATGGTTGTTACTGAGAGAAAAACCAGCTACATGAAGAACAAGAGCTTCTTTGAAGAGGCAAAAAAAGATCATCTGGATGTTCTTTTCATAGGATCATCTCATGTTATAAACGGCATAAATCCCATTGATCTGTATGAGGATTACGGGATTACATCTTATAACCTCGGCGGTCACGGAAGCCTTCTGAAGGAAAGCTACTGGCAGCTCATAAGAGCGCTCGATTACTGCAAGCCAAAGTATGTGGTGGTTGACTGCTTTATGATGGACAGAAATTATGAGTATGTAGATGAGATGTATGAGGAGACGCCGGAGGAATTCAGGCAGGCGGCTATAAGTCAGCTTCATTTGAATATGGATGCTTATCCTCTCAGCAAGCTGAAGATCGCGGCTGTGAAGGACCTTGTACATGATCCAAAGATTCAGTATCAGTATCTTTTCGATTTTATCGTATATCACAACAGATGGAGCGAACTGGAACAGAAGGATTTCCAGAAACTTTCCGGTGACGGGGAGTACAATATGCTCATGGGTGCTGAGATGAAGCACGAGCTTGAGTGGAATACCAATGATATGACTGAGTATAACCCTGAGGAGAGACTTCCCGAGCACACTGTCTGTGAAGAATATCTTATGAAGATAATAGATGAATGCCAGAGGGACGGTATAGGAATTGTTCTTACCTATCTGCCGTTTTCAGCAGAGGTTCAGGATATTCAGTCTGCCAATTCAGCTGCGGATATTGCTGCAACCTATGGTGTTCCTTACATCAATATGCTGAATATGGACGGAATCATTGATCCGATGACAGATCTTGCAGATCCGGGACATTTATCTTCCACCGGAGCAAAGAAGGTCACGGACTACATCGGAGGGTGGCTTTCTGAGAACGCTAACCTTATCGATCACAGAGGAGACGAAGCTTATTCGAACTGGGATAAGCTGGGTAAATCCTATAACAAGGAGGTCAGATCCTTATCGATCAGGCAGCGGCTTCTGACAACACAGCTCAATATGCTTACTCTTGGAAAAACAAGCGCTATAGTATATGTAAACGAAGACTCGCCCGCACTTCAGGATCCGTGGTTTGTTCATCTGATTTCAAACCTGACGGGGACTGAAAAGGTATATGAGGCTTCGCGGAATCATCAGCAATATTTCATGCTCATAGACAGGGCTACCGGCAATGTGTATGAAGCTGCGGATTATGAGCAGCTTGAGAATATGTCAACAGCCATGGGTGAGATGACTTACATTCCTGTTGAAAAAAGATTCAGGCTGTTGTATCTTACATCGGATGAGGATACCAATTTCCTCTATGATGATGAGCATTTAAAGGATGATGTTCAGATCATGACCTATGATAATGAGAACGGCGAAATCCTTTCACATATCTACTGTGAGTCGTCTCACAGCTATGAGATTGATGAATAAGGAGTCCGTAACTCGGGTTAAGTTATAAAAGATAGTGAGGTTTTAGAATGAAAAAAATATGTATCGTAGGAATCGCGGGAGGATCAGCTTCCGGAAAGACCACCATCGTAAACAGAATAAGAGAGAAATTCGGTGATGACATTGTGGTTATAAGCCATGATTCATACTATAAGGCACACAATGATCTTACTTATGATGAGAGATCAAGACTTAACTATGACCACCCATCATCCTTTGATACCGAGCTTCTTATCAGGGATGTTCAAAAGCTCAAAAACGGCGAAGCAGTGGATATCCCGGTTTATGATTATGCAATCCATAACCGTTCAGATCAGACAATACATATTGTACCTAAGCCGGTAATTCTTCTTGAAGGCATTCTTATCCTCGAAAACAAGGAACTGAGGGATCTTATGGATGTTAAGGTATTTGTTGACACTGATGCGGACGAGAGACTTATGCGCCGAATCAGAAGGGATACCATTGAGCGTGCAAGAAGCGTATCATCGGTACTCACACAGTACGCAGAGACCGTTAAGCCTATGCATGAACAGTTTATCGAGCCCAGTAAGAAATATGCTGATCTTATTATCCCCAGAGGCGGAGAGAACCTCACGGGAATTAACATTTTTGCAGAACACCTTGAAGCTATGCTGAGGGAGGAGGTTAACTGAGTATGTGGGTGACGTCCGCACTGGCTCTATTATTGTGGCTGTTTATAGTGCCAATGGGTATGGGATTTTTAGTTCAGAGAATCCTGCCCTTTACCAAAAAAACAATAGGCATTACCTTTTTGTGCGGATACCTTCTGTCCTTTGCTGTTTTTGAGGTTATCGCAATCTGGTGCATGCTTAAGATACAATATGGGGCATTCCATAAATGCAGTATAGTCTATGCGGGAGTGGAAATATTTCTTGCGATTGTGGGCTTTGCTGCAAGACTATGGGACGTTCAAAGGGCTTATACAAAGGGAGCAAATATCTTTTTTTTGTTTTTTCCGGGGGATCAGAGAGCAAAGCCGGAGGCAATGATAAGCCCCAGAACTGATGTCAGAGTAATGAAGTTTCAGTATGCCAGAGAGAGTCTGATTTATTGGGGGCTTTTTGCACTGATAGTAGCATTTCAGCTTGTTATGGCTGTTGTAAAGGCACCCTTTGATGGCGATGATGCTTATTACGTGGTGGAATCAGTCCTTGCCCAGCAGGCTGATGTCATGAACACTATTCATCCCTATTTAGGAATCTCAACTCCGCTTGGTAGCAGGCATGCTTTGGCTGTATTTACGATGTGGATAGCTTTTATTGCAAAAATGAGTGGTATTCACGCAACTATTGTTTCACACGTGGTAATGCCAATCGTTTTAATTCCAATGACTTATCTCATCTATTTGGAAATTGGACGTATTCTTATGGGAAGAAGGCAGGATCTTTTGCCTGTTTATATGATTTTTATTTCGCTTATGGCGATGTTTGGCAACACTTCCATATACACTCCTGAGACATTTCTTATGATGAGAACCTGGCAGGGGAAATCCATGGTGGCGAATTTTGTTTTACCGTTTGTCATCTGGCTGTTTCTGTGGATGTTTGATGACTGCAGAAAACCGGGATTTTTATGGAATGAAGAAACCGGCGGAGGATTAAGGGTTGTTCGTAACAGCACATGGATACTTCTTTTTATTCTCAATATGGTTTCGGGAATCATGAGTTCCATGGGAATTGTTTTCGGGACAGGTCTGGCAGGACTCTTTTCGCTGCTTCTTCTTATATATACGAGAGATTTTAGGATAATTCCCAAGGCTATACTGTCAGTTGTACCTACCGGGATTTATCTGCTGATATATGCGTCATTATAGTGAGGTGACTAAATGTACGGTATTTTTATGGAGGCCTGGGTTATATTCAAGCAGTATGGAGGCAATGGCTATCTTCTTGTGCTGTTCTTAGCTTCAATGCTGTATCTTCTTATTGCCGAAAAGGATATGAGGAAAAAGCTCGTTATGGCCGTGGCTCCTCTGATTGTTTTAGTGGGATTTTTTATTCCGGTAACCAGAATTGCATATGTGGCAAAAATTCCGGATGGCGGAGATACTTATTACAGAATTTTATGGCTTATTCCCATGAGTGCGATAATAGCTTATGCAGGATGCAAGTTATTCATGGAGCATAAGCGGATAGGACTGGTGGTTGTCAGTGCACTTATAATCCTTAGCGGAAGCCTGGTTTATAAAAATGAGTATGTTAAGGATGCAGAAAACGTTTACCACATTCCGCAGGTTGTTATCGATGTATGTGATGAGATAAGTCCGGAGGAGGGAGAACCCAGAGTAAGAGCGGTGTTCCCGGAGGAGTTTATCCATTTTGTAAGGCAATATGACACGAATATTCTTATGCCTTACGGACGTGACGTCATCCATAATGATTATTACAATGCCGTTTACGTAGCTTTTCAAAAACCCGAAGTTATCAATGCAGAGGAACTTTTAGAGGCTACGAGACAGGCTCAGTGCAATTACATTGTTATGTACAAAGACAGACAGATTGATGTAAAACTTGAGGATATGGGACTGGAATTAGTAAATATGGTTGGTGGATACAATATCTATAAGGATCCGGAGATTGCTCAGTGACATTTAATTCATATTCCTTTATTTTCATATTTCTCCCCGTCTTCCTTTTGGGAGTATGGGGGATTCAGCGTTTTTTATCTGAAAATGAGAGAGCGGATACGCTGATGAAGCTATGGCTGATAGTAATGTCAGCCTTTTTCTTCGTGGGATACGGAGCTTTTTCTATCTGTATCTTTCTTTTGAGCATTGTCTGGAATCTGAGCTTTACATATATACTGTGTAAAAAATTAAGAAATGTAGCTTTTGGGAAAGAAGGTACAGTGACTGCAATAAAGGCGGTTGCGATAGCAGGTAATGCCCTGCTTCTTGCGGGCTTTAAGTTTTTTGGCGGCGGCGCGATGCCTGTTGCGGTGAGCTTCTACACCTTTTCTCAGATAATGTTTATAGCTGAGCTGGGAAAGGAGATAAAAGCAGATTTCAATCCTGTCGATTATCTGTGCTACATTCTCTTTTTTCCTAAAATTCTGCAGGGTCCGATTGCCGATTATAAGAGTGTAATGGGTGGCCTTAAGGATCTTAGTAAAAAAAAGCTAAAAGCAGAGGATTTCATATACGGAATAATGCTGTTTTCCATGGGACTTGCTAAAAAGGTGCTCCTTGCGCAGGTGCTCGGAAAAGCAGTGGATTTTGGCTATGGCGGCGTTACGACTATGTCAGCGCTCGATGCCATTTTGGTTGCTGTTTCCTATTCTTTCCAGCTGTATTTTGACTTCAGCGGATACTGTGATATGGCGGAAGGAATCTGCAGGATGATTGGAATGGAGCTCACTAGAAACTTTGATGCTCCGTATACCTCTGAAAATATAGCTGAGTTTTGGGACAGATGGCATATTTCACTTACGAAGTTCTTTACAAGATATGTCTACATACCGCTGGGAGGCAGCAGGAAGGGAATTTCAAGGACTTATATCAATATTCTGATAGTATTCCTGGTTAGCGGAATATGGCACGGAAATGGTCTGAACTTTGTTATGTGGGGTATGATGCACGGCGTGCTGATGGTGCTTCTAAGGATTTTTCGTGCAGCCACGCATGCCAAAGATGAAAGTGAAAAAGATCTTGCTAAGACTAAAAATGTAATGGCCTTAGGATTTAGACATGCCATTAATACAGCTCTTACTTTTATATATGTGACAGCAGCCTGGGTCTTTTTCAGGGCAAAAGATATATCTGAGGCACTTACTCTTCTTGGCAAAATTGTCAGTATCGATGCCTGGAGAGGTCTCCATATATCAATCAAGTATGCGGAATGCTTTATGATGGATGAAATCTGGTATATGTTTAAAATCACACCTATACCCAGATGGAGTAAGAGTAATTACATTTGTATGTGGATAATACTGATTTTTTCTGCAATTATGATTTTTGGCGGCAATACAGCGAGGAAAATAGCAGAGAAAAGTGCAGCTTTTATATGTAAGAAAGAGGATGCTTCAAGGGTGGGATCCCTTGCCGTATCAATGTTCTACGGAGTGCTTTTTGTATGGGGAGTTCTGAGCCTTGGCGGTGTCAGCACCTTTTTGTATGTTAATTTCTGATAGTTTGAGGTATGAAATTTGAGTAAAAGAAATGCCAAAAACTTCATATTCAGCTTTTGCGCAGTGGTACTGGTGCTGCTTTTTTTTGTATCGGCGATAGTTATTTATGTTGATCCGTTTTTCCATTTTCATGCGCCGCTCCAGGGATTTCCCTATATCGTGGATAATCAGCTTTCCCAAAATCCCGGAATGGCGGAGAGGATGGATTATGACAGCTGTATAATAGGATCATCTATGACTGTTAATTTCCATACGGATGATTTTGGTGAGCTTATGGGACTAAATACGCTCAAGCTCTCCTACAGCGGGGCTTATCCGCGAGATGATTACAATATCTTAAGTATTGTATTTGACAAAAATACTCCAGCAAGGAAGAAGAATCCCGTTAAGGCTGTGTTTTTAGGGCTTGATATACCGACTATGACTGCGGCTACGGATGAAATTAAGTATGAGCTTCCGATGTACCTTTATGACAAAAATCCCATAAATGATGTGAAGTACCTCTGGAATAAGGATGTGATTCTTGAGTATATCCTCAAGCCGGTTATCCAGAAAAAGGGAACAAATCTGTCCGAGGTCTACGCCAGCTGGTGGACGGAGGATTACTACAATATTCAGTATGTTATGCACGGCTATGAGGCCCCGGAGGCTGTTGTCGATGAAATGGATGCTGATCTCCTGATACCTCAGACGAAAGAAAATCTGGAGACAAATATTTTACCTTTTATAAAAAATAATCCGGATACGGTTTTTTATTTTTTTTTCCCGCCCTACAGCATTCTTTACTGGAATAATGTGCTCACGGAAAATCATTTTGAAGCTACGATGAAGCAATATGAGTTTGCGGCAAACGAACTTTTGAAGTATGATAATGTGCGTCTGTTCTATTTTCAAAATATGGAGGAAACAGTGACAGACCTTAATAACTATGCGGATTATACGCATTATAATCCGAGAATAAACCGCTATATGACCGAGTGTTTTGCTGATGGAACGCATGAAGTCAGAAGCATTGAAGAGTTCAGAGATGAACTTCAAAAGATGCGGCGGATAATTGCGGAATTCGATTTTGAAGAGTTGCTTTCTGCTGAATACTGATTAGGATCTATTTAGGCAAGTGAGGTTTTTTATGACAGATTTCAGATCAGAGGACAAAGGAAACAGAAACGGTGGAGGAATACCCGGATGGGTGCATCTGGTGATTCTCGGTCTCATCGTTATATTGATTGGTTATGGATCTTTCAGGCTGATCAAGTGGAACAAAGGAAGAGATGTTGAGCAGGTCGACGAGGATACTTCGGAATATGATGTAGAAATCCTTGATCAGATTTTTCTTCTGCCTTCCGATAAGAGAGAGGGGCATGAGGATGATGGCCAGGAGACCATACTTGTACTCGGTAATGATTCCGTTACTTATGATCTTTCCGAAGACGGTGTATGTGAACAGATTGCCCAAAGTACAGGAAGCACTGTGATAAATGCAGGATTTGGCGGAAGTACAGTTGCACTGGGAACTGCTGATGGCCAGGGCGACATCATGGATAAGTTCAGTTTTTATAACTGTGCAAAGGCATTAACGCAGGATGGCACGAAGGAAATTCTTGATGCAGCCTGGACTTTGGGAGATATCACACTGGAGCAGCATGCTCAGGCGCTCTGTGATCTTGATATGAATACTGTTGATACTCTCGTTATTTACTACGATGCTTCAGATTATATCAAGCTGCGTCCCGGTATGAATCCCGGAGATAAGATGGATCCTGTAACCTACATGGGAGCTTTGGATTCCGGTATCAGAATGATTCAGGAAAAATATCCTTTTATCAGAATTGTATGTATGTCCTTTACCTTCTGCTATGCCTACGATGCAGACGGACTTCTTAAAAACGGAGACAGGGTGGATTTCGGTAACGGTAAGCTTACCACATACCTTCAGCATATGATCGATACCTGTGGTGAGACCGGAGTCTCCTTTATAGATAACTATTACGGGACTATAGATGAGGGGAACAGTGCAGAGAATCTGCTTGATAACATTCATGTAAATAAGGATGCCAACAAGCATATTGCCACTCATTTCGCGGAGGCTATATATGGGAAATAAGATTCGGGCTATCATAGTTCTTCAGGGAGCTGTTTTCATTTATTCCCTGACGACGGTTATAAGTAAACTTGTTTCCAACTACAAGCTTTTATCAAAAGAGTTTATATTACTGTATCTCCTGGATTTTGCTGTTCTGGGTATATATGCGATACTCTGGCAGCAGCTTTTAAAGCGATTTGAATTGTCGATAGCCTATGCAAATAAAGCAATGACTCTTCTGTGGTCGCTTTTGTGGAGTACAATCCTTTTTCATGAAGGAGTGACACTCCTCAAGGTTATAGGCGTGGCGCTTGTAATAGCAGGAACAATTGTACTTAATTCTCCTAATAAAGGAGGTGCGGCATGATTCCTTTTATTGCACTTGCCCTTTGCGGACAGCTGATAGCTTCAATATCACAGATGCTTCTTAAAAAGAGCTCCGGAACAGAGTATCCGAACTTTATCAGACAGTATCTGAATATACTGGTTATCGGAGGATACGGATTACTGGTGGTATCGATGTTTGTGGCAATCATCTGCTACGGACATATGCCTTATATGTATGTCGTAATAATAGAACCTATCGGATATATCATGGTCATGTTTCTTAGCAGAATTTTCTTCAAGGAAGGGATTACGAAAAACAAACTGATAGGAATGGCGCTTATACTTGCCGGCATTTTAATTTTTTATCTCCCCGGCAATTTGCATTAATTTATGTAAACAGTTAGAATACAAAATAACTTATAAAGATTTTCTTTTTGGAGGATATTTAATGAGAACTTATCTTGTGACAGGTGGTGCCGGATTCATCGGTTCCAACTACATACACTACATGTTTAAGAAGTATGACAATGAGATCCGCATAATCAATGTGGATGTACTTACCTATGCAGGTAACCTTGAGAACCTCAAGGATGTCGAGGGCAGAGACAACTATACATTTGTTAAGGCAAATATCTGCGACAGAGATGCCATCAACAAGATTTTTGAGGAAAATGACATCGACAGAGTTGTTCATTTTGCAGCAGAGAGCCATGTTGACCGTTCAATCGTTAATCCCGAGATCTTTGTTGAGACCAACGTTCTCGGAACAGCTACAATGCTTAATGCAGCAAAGAAGGCATGGGAGCTTCCCGATGGTTCCTTCAAGGAAGGAAAGAAATTCCTCCATGTAAGTACCGATGAGGTTTACGGATCACTTCCCGAGGATCCCAACGCTTATTTCTATGAGGATACACCTTATGATCCTCACAGCCCTTACTCAGCAAGTAAGGCAAGTTCAGATATGCTTGTTAAGGCTTATATGGACACATATAAGTTCCCTGCAAATATAACCAACTGTTCCAACAACTACGGACCGTTCCAGTTCCCGGAGAAGCTTATACCTCTTATGATTCACAATGCTCTTGAGGGTAAGGCACTTCCCGTTTACGGCGACGGTAAGAATGTCCGTGACTGGCTCTATGTTGAGGATCATGCCAAGGCAATCGATATGGTTCAGGAACAGGGCAGACTTTTCGAGACCTACAACATCGGCGGACACAATGAGAAGCAGAACATTGAGATCGTTCAGACCATCATCGATGTACTTCGCGAGTCTCTTGATGATTCAGATCCCAGAAAAGAGAAGCTCACATATGACCTCATTACATATGTTGAGGACAGAAAGGGCCACGACCGCCGCTATGCTATCGCTCCCGATAAGATCAAGAAGGAGATTGGCTGGGAGCCTGAGACGATGTTCAAGGAAGGCATCAGAAAGACCATCAAGTGGTTCTTTGCTAACGAGGACTGGATGGAGCATGTAACAAGCGGAAATTATCAGAAATATTATGACAGTATGTATGGCGACAAGCTGTAATACATTATCCGTAAGATAGGACATTACAATAACAGGAGAGCTTTGGTAAGGCTATTTACCGGGCTCTCTCTTGTTGCGTTTAAGAGCAATGGAGAAAAGATGAGCAAAATATCAATTGTCGTTCCGGTTTATTACAACTCAGACACCCTGGAGATGCTCTACGATGACATGAAGGAGAAAATCTTCGATAAACTCGGAGATTACGAACTTGTCTTTGTGGATGACGGATCCGGAGATAACTCCTGGGAAATCATGAATAAGATCGCAGAGAAGGATGAGAATGTTGTCTGCACGAGACTCTCAAGAAACTTTGGTGAGCATGCGGCCATACTTGCAGGATTATCTGTGTGTACCGGTGACTGCGCCGTTACAAAGCAGGCGGATCTTCAGGAGGATTCAACCCTTATTCTCGATCTCTACGAAAAGTGGAAGGAAGGGAATAAGGTAGTACTTGCGATAAGAGCTGAACGCGATGAAGGTGCGGTTAAGAAGTTCTTTGCCGGAATGTATTACTGGCTTGTGAGAAAGACAATCAATAAGGATATGCCTCAGGGCGGCTGCGACTGCTACCTTCTGGACAGACAGGCAATAAATGTTCTGCAGATGATGGATGAAAAGAACTCATCGCTTACACTTCAGGTCATGTGGATAGGCTTTAAGTCCGCCAAGGTATACTTCCACAGAAAGGACAGGACAGTCGGTAAATCACGTTGGACCTTTGGAAAGAAATTTAAGCTTGTGGTGGATTCCATGATGAGCTTTTCCTATTTCCCGATCAGGATGATGAGCATTTGCGGAGTGATTTTCGCCATAGCTGCATTTGTAGGCATTATAAGCGCAATCTATGAGAAGCTCACCGTCGGAACTCCGATAGCGGGTTATGCATCCCTGATGTGCGTGGTTTTGTTTGCATCCGGAATGATAATGCTGACACTCGGAATTCTCGGCGAATACATTTGGAGAGTACTGGAAGAATCCAGAAAGAGACCACCGTTTATAATTGATACGATTCGTAAAAACGATAAATAATATATTTAATATTAAACCCATGATATAAATGGCGTTTTTATGTTATATTATAGGGTGATGTAGTTTTGCATACATCAAAGACAGCTGTGATATTACTTGAGAAAAAATGTTTTTGAATATACAGATTTGGAGGCCTTTTATGAAAGGAATTATACTTGCCGGAGGTTCCGGAACAAGACTTTATCCGCTTACCAGAGCTATTTCAAAGCAGATCATGCCGGTTTATGATAAACCTATGATCTATTACCCGCTATCTACCCTTATGCTTGCGGGAATACGCGAGGTTCTTATTATTTCTACTCCGAGAGATCTTCCGATTTTTGAGGACCTTTTCGGAACAGGAGAGCAGCTGGGTATGTCATTTTCATATGCTGTTCAGGAAGAGCCCAGAGGTCTTGCCGATGCGTTCATAATCGGCGCAGAGTTTATTGGCAGTGACAGTGTAGCACTGGTTCTCGGAGATAATATTTTCTATGGCCAGAGCTTCTCCAAGTTACTGAGGGAAGTGGCATCCAGAGAAAAGGGAGCGACAATTTTCGGTTATTACGTTCGTGATCCCAGAGAATACGGCGTAGTTGAGTTTGATGAGAACGGCAAAGCCCTTTCAATCGAGGAAAAACCGGAGCATCCTAAGAGCAATTATGCGGTTCCGGGACTTTATTTCTATGATAATGACGTAATTGAAATAGCAAAAAATGTTAAGCCTTCAGCCAGAGGAGAGATTGAAATTACAAGTGTTAACAATGAGTATCTTCGCAGAGGTACTCTTCGTGTTGAGACTATGGGCCGAGGCTTTGCATGGCTTGATACGGGTAATCATGATTCTCTTCTTGATGCCGCTGATTTCGTATGTGCATTCCAGAAGAGACAGGGACTCTATGTATCCTGCATAGAAGAGATTGCATATAAGAGAGGATTCATCAATAAGGAGCAGCTTCTTAAACTTGCTGAGCCTTTGATGAAGACTGACTACGGCAAATATCTTGTTGAGGTAGCAAATGGACTCTAAGGCGTTTAGATTGTCTATATTGGCGATTATTACCACGATTGTTCTCATCGGGGTGGTTGTTTATGCTGCAAACAGAGACCGCATAAATTCACTGATTGGTTCAGAAGGTGAATCGGAGGCTGTTGCCACACAGGCGGAGGAAGCAGTATCTACTACCGAATACGGAGAGCAGATTGGCGATAATCTTAAGGGCTTTCTTACTGCCGGAGATTTTTTTGATAAAAGCGAGCAACGTCCGTCCGTTGTAGTAGTGGTGGATAATGTTCCGGTACCGGCCAATGCGGATCCGGAAATATCAGGCGGAAATGTAGATTAATAGTTTGGAGGATCAAATATAAAATGGGACAGTTACAGGTTGAGACATGTGAGATTGAAGGACTTAAGGTTATCACTCCTCAGGTTTTCGGTGATGAGAGAGGATACTTCATGGAGACATATTCCAAGAGGGATTTTGAGAAAATCGGTATCCCCATGGAGTTTGTACAGGATAACCAGTCGGCTTCCAAAAAGGGAGTACTGAGAGGCCTTCATTTTCAGAAGAACTTTCCTCAGGATAAACTTGTTCGTGCAATAAAGGGAGAGGTTTTTGATGTTGCGGTAGATCTTCGTGAAGGCTCTGCAACTTTTGGAAAGTGGTTCGGAGTAGTCCTTTCGGCTGAGAACAAGAAACAGTTCTTTATTCCCAAGGGATTCGCACATGGTTTTATGGTAATGTCCGATTATGCTGAATTTGCATATAAGTGCACAGATTTCTATCACCCCGATGATGAGGGAGGTATTTTGTTCAAGGATCCCGAAATCGGTGTAGAGTGGCCCTATGAGGATGAGTCAGAGCTTACACTCTCCGATAAGGATACAAAGTGGGGTACACTTTCAGATTATAAAAAAGACCGCGGAGTTAAATAATGACAAAGGAAAAGACAGATAAACTGCCTTTTATAAGTGAGCTTCCCAAGCAGGTGGGGCTGGGCATTTTCTATGCGATAGCAATTGCTCTGATGCTGATCATCGTTTTGCACACCAATGTGCTTGCGGATCAGCATACCGAGATGCTTAAGAAGATATGCGCATGCATTCTTATCGTGATGTCGATGATACTCGTTACCGCCTGGTACGATAAGCTCATGGTTTTGCCGGTGGAGCTTTATAATTCGAGGAAGCTGATCCGGAGACTGGCGGTTAATGATTTTAAAAAGAGATATGCCGGCTCGTATATGGGCATTGTGTGGGCACTGGTGCAGCCGGTGGTCACTGTTTTGATGTATTGGTTTGTGTTTGACAGAATATTCAAGCAAAAGCCAATGGCAGCAGGCGAGATCGATGTGCCCTATGTTTTGTTTCTTACGACGGGTCTGGTGCCGTGGTTTTTCTTTAATGAAGCACTGATGAACGGAACGACAGCTCTTCTTGAGTATAACTATCTGGTTAAAAAGGTTTTGTTCAAGATCAGTATACTGCCCCTGATAAAAATAATAGCCGCTCTTTTTATTCATGTATTTTTCGCGGGGGTAATGATTGCTATTTCATGCATGTATGGCTACTATCCTACGATTTATACAATCCAGATCATTTATTATGCGATATGTGAATTTATACTGGTTCTTTCCATATGCTATACAACCTGTGCTGTAGTGGTATTTTTCAGAGACCTCACACAGATTCTGGCTATAGTTCTTCAGGTCGGCCAGTGGGCAACTCCGATATTGTGGGATATAAATATGCTTCCCGACAATCTTAAGTGGATAATAAAGCTTAACCCCATGACGTACATCGTAAACGGATACAGAAATTCGATGTATGGTAATGAATGGTTCTTTGAGCATTTTTATTCAAGTACTTATTTCTGGATAGTTGTAGTGGCACTGTTCTGCATGGGTTCTTTGATATTTAAGCGCACCAAAACGCATTTTGCGGATGTGCTCTGATGGAATAGCTGGAGAAATATACCGGGAAAGTATGGTTTATGGATAAAGACTTAGCGATTCAGGTTACCGACCTGACTAAAATGTATAAACTTTATAGTAAAAACTCAGACAGGTTAAAGGATGCACTTGGTCTGCTAAAGGGTAATGATTATACGGAGCACCTTGCTCTCAATCATGTAAATCTCTCTGTAAAAAAAGGTGAGACCATTGGAATTATCGGAACTAACGGTTCGGGAAAATCGACAATCCTTAAGATAATAACAGGAGTATTGTCACCGACTTCCGGATCGGTTGAAGTGGATGGCCATATTTCAGCCCTTCTTGAGCTGGGTGCCGGCTTTAATCTGGAGTACAACGGAATAGATAACATTTTCCTTAACGGTATGATGATAGGCTTTTCAGAGGAAGAGATCAAAGCCAGAATGGATTCCATTTTGGAATTCGCCGATATTGGTGATTATGTTTATCAGCCTGTTAAGACCTATTCGAGCGGTATGTTTGTGCGACTTGCATTTGCCGTTGCCATAAACATCGATCCCGAGATACTTATTGTAGATGAGGCACTTTCTGTCGGTGATGTATTTTTCCAGGCGAAGTGTTATCACAAATTTGAGGAATTTAAAAAGCAGGGGAAGACAATTCTCTTTGTATCACATGACCTCTCGACTATAAGCAGGTATTGTGACAGAGCGGTTCTTCTTAACCAGGGTGTTATTCTCGGAGAGGGAACACCCAAGAAAATGATTGATATATATAAGCAGGTACTGGTTGGACAGTATCCGCTTCCCGAAAATGACTTTAAGTCCCTTCTTGAGGATGAGGACATAAGAGAGGCTGCAGGGAAAAAGGCAGATGCTGCTAAAAATGGCGATGCCGCAAAGAGTGCGCCCAAGGAAGAAAAATCCGATGCGCAAAATGAGATGGAAAATCCCGAGCTTCTGGAATACGGAAATAATGGAGCAAAGATTACAGAGTTCTATGCTACCGATTCAAAGGGACTTAGGACAAATTCAGTAATAAAAGGAACAGAATTCACCATACACATGAAGGTTAAGTTCCTCAGAGACATTAGTGCTCCGATATTCGCTTATACCATAAAAAACATTATGGGAATAGAGATTACCGGAACAAATTCTATGGTTGAAAAAGCATTCCTGGAGCCTGTTCATGAGGGTGATGAAAAAGAGATCACTTTCACGCAGAGAATGCTTTTGCAGGGAGGGGAGTATCTTGTTTCCTTCGGGGTAACAGGATTTGAACAGGATGATTTTGTAGTATACCACCGACTTTATGATGCGCTGAATATCACGGCTGTTTCCGATAAGAACACCGTCGGATATGTCGATATGGAATCGACGGTCAGTGTAACCGATGCTAAAAAGGAATAAGACATGCAGGAAGAAGTATTTATTGGGAATGTAAAACTGAATTTCAAGCATTATGCCGGACTGGATCTATACAGTGACGGGCCGATTGAGAAGGAAATCTTCGATATAGTCAGGAAACACAAGAAGGAAGAGTATCCTGAAATAATCGAGAAGAAGGCAAGTTGGCCTATTTTGTATCACCTCTCTGAGCTTAGAAGCAATATTGTAGAGTGGATTCCCATGACAGGAAAGGAAAAGGTTCTTGAGGTAGGTGCCGGATGCGGTGCCATTACCGGCATGCTTTCTGAGAAGGCAGGAGAGGTTATCGCCTGTGATCTTTCGAGAAGAAGAAGTGAGATTAATGCCACAAGAAATTCCGAATGTGACAACGTCACCATTCATGTAGGAAATTTCAGGGATATTGAGCCTGATCTTCCCGACAATTTTGATTTTATTTTCCTTATTGGTGTGTTTGAGTATGGACAGGGCTATATCGGAACGGAGAATCCGTATGAGAACTTCCTTACGATGCTTCAAAAGCACCTTAAGGCGAACGGACGAATAGTAATTGCCATCGAGAACAGGATAGGTCTTAAGTATTTCGCCGGAGCACCGGAGGATCACCTCGGAGGATACTTTGACGGAATTGAGGGCTATTCCAAGGATTCTGTAGCGAGAACTTTTACCAGAAATGGTCTGATTCGTATTTTCAAGAAGTGCGGCATAAAGGATTATCATTTCTATTATCCTTATCCGGACTACAAACTGATGACATCTCTCCATTCAGACAAATATCTCCCGGCATACGGAGAATTGCAGGATAATGTTCGTAATTACGATAGAGACAGACTCCTTTTGTTTAATGAAAAAAGAGCATATGAGTGTCTTATTAATGATGGGATGTATGGTGAATTCGCCAATTCCTTCGAAGTTATTTTAGGTCCCGGTTTCGATACTGTTTACTGTAAGTATTCCAACGACCGTGCCGATGAGTTCAAGATAAGAACTGATATCACAATCGATAAGCTCGGAAGAAAGCTTATCAAGAAATACCCTCTTACCGAGGCAGCAGAGGACCATATTTTCGGTATGCAGGATGCATACTATGCACTTCGTGAAAGATACAGGGGCGGAGACCTTGAGGTTAATGACTGCCAGCTTGATGAGAAGTCGAGATGTGCGATGTTTTCATATGTTAACGGAATTCCTTTGACAGCACTTTTTGACGCGTGTCTGGAATCGGATGATATGGATTCCTTTAACGCCTTGTTTAGAGAATATATGAGAAGAATCGGCTACAGACCTGATTATCCGGTTACGGATTATGATCTTATTTTCCCGAATATTCTTGTTAACGGACCTATCTGGACTATCATAGATTATGAGTGGACTTACGGAAAATGCATTCCGCCTAAGGAGTTGGCATTCAGAGCTCTTTACGGATATATGCTTGAGGACAGAAGCCGTGATAAGCTCGATGTAAAGGCTCTGTATGAACAGATTGGACTTACTGACGAGGAAATAAAGGGCCTTCTTAGCGAGGAGGCAGACTTCCAGAAGTATGTAACCGGTAGAAGAAAATCATCTGTAGAATTGTGGAAGTCAATCGGAAGGACTGCCATTGTTCCGAAGGAACTTGCCGGAAGCAGCGATACGGCCAGAAGCGCCGAGGAAATCCAGGTATATGTGGATGAGGGAGACGGATACAGTGAAGATGACTCCATTTTCCCTGATGAGACCTATGATGAGCACAATGAAGTTACAATTGATATCGAATGCAACGATCATGTGCAGAATATCAGAATTGATCCCGCATTTGCATGTTGTATTGTAACGATAAAGCAGGTTGTCTGGAATGATGTTTCGGTCGAGGAGGGAGAAGCCTTCATCTCAATTCATCCGAACGGCTCCTGGATATCCGAGGACAGTATTGTATTCGGAACAGATGATCCTAATATTGAATTTGGCTTTGCGGATAACAGAGTTGATAAAAAGAGGGAAAACCATCTTAGGGTAACAATGATGACAACTCTTATTCCAAAGGAAACAGCGGTGGCTTTGGAGGACTCACTCAGAGTTACCACTGATGAGAACGAAGAGGAGAAGGGAGAATTTTTTCGCAAGATTAAGAAAAAACTTCTTTCCAAATAAGGGGAAGCCTGGAACAGGGCAGTAAGAGATGCTGAAAGAGATTGCAAAGAATTTTCTTATCAACAACAGAAAAAGAGGCTACCAGAGTAAAGTTAAGGAATGTAAAAATGCCTATAACATCTGGGAGCACAAGCAGGAGAAGCATCCCATTTATGTATCAGGGGGGAGCGCTTATGAGGTCACGGGGAGACTTCAGCTTGTAACGGAGGTTGTTTCCTACACTAAGGTGTGGAGAGAGGCAGACCCAACGGCTACTGCTGAGACGATCCTTATTTTCGTGAGCCCCAAAGGAAAGCTTGCCGGACATGCTGTAGAGAATATCAGGCGATACTTTCAGGCTCATCCGGAAATCAATGTCGCGTATGGCGATGAGGATGAGATGGTCGGAAGAGGCAAATACGGTCATCCGTATTTTAAGCCGGACTGGTCGCCGGATACGTATCTTAATGCATTTTATATCGGAAGTGTATTTGCATGCAGGGCAAATACATACGAAGCAGCGGCTTCCGAGTATGATAATGCTCTTAGAATGCTCGGTGGAACGACAGGAGTAAAGAAGAATTCACCCGAAGCGGTGGGACGTGAAGCAAGCATGCTTTCAGCCGACGTTCTTTTCTGTATGCTTGCCATAGAAGAGAGAGCATTCGGAAAGAGACAGGGAACGGAATTTCCGATAGGGCATATAGGAGAGATTCTGTTCCACAGAAATCCTGATACGGATGTTTTTTACGGAAGAGGTTTTCATAATTCAAGACATATGCTGATGAAGCCGGCAACGGTCAGCATTATAATTCCGACAAAGGATCATCCCGAAATTTTATATCAGTGCATGAAATCCATTGTTAATACCACTCATGAAAAGAACATTAAGTATGAGATAGTAATAGTGGATAATGGCAGCAGTGCATATAACCGTGTAAGATACGGTTCATATATTAATCAGATTGACAAAGTAAACGGATTAACAAATATTTCATATTTATATAAAGTAGAGGAATTTAATTTTTCTCATATGTGTAACCGCGGTGCGACAAGGTCGGGAGGCGAGTATCTTCTTTTCCTTAACGATGATATCGAGGCTACGCAGGATGGGTGGATGCGAGAGATGCTTTCTCAGGCACAGCTTCGCCATGTCGGAGTTGTGGGCGCTAAGCTCCTCTATCCGGACTCCGATCTTATTCAGCATGCCGGAATTACTAATGTCAGACTCGGCCCTGTGCATAAGCTCCAGAAAATGCATGATCAGAAGTCGCATTACTTTGGCTTTAACAGAGGGATTCATAATCTGATAGGAGCGACGGGAGCATGTCTGATGCTCAGCCGCGAGAAGTTTAATGAGGTTGGCGGCTTTCCGGAAGAACTTCCGGTTGCTTTTAATGATGTGAATCTTTGCTACAGCGTATTCCAGAAGGGATATTATAATGTCTGCTGCAACCACATAAGCCTCTATCATCATGAGTCCCTGAGCAGAGGCCTTGATACTCTTGATATGAAGAAGATGGAGCGCCTTGCTGCAGAGTATGAGGTACTTATGAAAAGGCATCCCGGTTTTTATAACCATGATCCTTTTTACAGTCAGTACCTTACTGATGATGAGACCATAAGCGCCATAATTCCGTGTGAGGACTTTACTCCGGTACTTGATATTCCTTTCCATAATATCAAGGTGCATGAGAATGGGTTCGCCGAGGCCAGAGAGGATGCCTGCCTCAGAGTCGGAGTTGAGTATGCCGGAACCATGGAGAATTGGATGTACGGCGTCAGAGACGGCGATGTGGTAGACGGATATTTTGTTAAGGGCTACAGCTTTGTAATTGGCTCAGATAATGCATTTTTTGAAAGAAGACTCGTTCTCAGGCAGGTAGAGAGGTCTGATGAAGGTGCAAGACCGGCATCTTCTGTTGTATACAGTATGCCTGTTTATACCTGGTACAGACCGGATATTAAACTGAGATTACAGGATCAGATAGATGTTGACCTTACCGGCTATAAGGTGAGGATTGCGCCCGGGAAACTTGACCCTGGTTATTATCAGGTGGGAATGGCTGCCCTTGACCAGACGGGTAGTTTGAAACTCATAAACTGGGTGCCCAATTTACTTAAGGTGAAATAATGACTGAAAATACAGATTTTGATTTTAAAACAGCATATGAGAAAGAAAAGCTTAAAAGTGCAGATCTTGCGCAGAGAGTGGCTGACCTTGAAGATAAGAATCAGGAGCTTGAGTTTAAGCTTAACAGGATTAAATCCAATCCAATCTGGAAGGCAAGTACTCCCGCAAGAAATGTAATGCATTTCGTTATAAGGCAGAAGGACCGTGTGAAAAATGCAGGATCAGTAAGGGGAGTTATTGCCAAGCTTAAATATAAGCAGATTGAGCGTAAGGCGAAGGTTCACTATGGAACCGAAAGTTTTCCTTCTGAGGAGACAATTGCAACAGAGAGAAATGCCAGATTTGAAAAGATGCCGCTTATCAGTATTCTGGTTCCTCTTTACAACACTCCCGAGAATTTCCTCAGGGATATGATAGAGTCTGTTCTTAACCAGACGTATACAAACTGGCAGCTTTGCCTTGCTGATGGCTCAGATGCAGAGCATGGCTATGTAGAAGAGATTGTCAAAGAATATCAGAAGGACGAAAGAGCCGGGCGCGGAGAAGCCGACGGTGCCGGTATTCTTTATCACAGACTTGAGAAGAATACAGGAATTTCAGGTAATACAAATGAGTGCCTTAAGCTTGCGTCGGGTGAGTACATAGGACTTCTTGATCATGATGATATTCTTCATCCCGAAGTTCTGTATTACTATGTCAAAGCTATCAATGATGAGAATGCGGACTATCTTTACTGTGATGAAGCCACTTTTTCAGGTAAGAGCATTGATCACATGATAACGATGCACTTTAAGCCTGATTATGCGCCTGATAATCTGAGAGCAAATAATTATATCTGCCATTTCAGTGTATTCAAGAGATCACTCCTTGACGGCACAGAACTTTTCAGATCGAAATTCGACGGAAGTCAGGATCATGATATGATCTTGAGGCTTACGGACGCTGCAGAGCATATAGTTCACATCCCGAGACTATTGTATTACTGGAGATCTCATGCGGGTAGTGTGGCATCGGACATCAGCGCCAAGAGCTATGCTATTGATGCAGCCAGAGGAGCTGTGGCAGATCATCTTAGAAGACATGGTTATGAACACTTTAAGATAACCAGTACCAGAGCGTTTGAGACGATTTTCAAGATCGCCTATGAAGTTGAGGGCATGCCCAAGATTTCTATCATAATCCCCACCTGTGAGCATATGGAGGATTTGAAGAGATGTCTCGACTCTATATATGAAAAATCGACCTATGATAATTATGAGATTATCGTAGTAGAGAATGGAAGTACCTCAAAAGAGATAAAGAGCTATTACGATGAGCTCAGAAACGGAGCCATGAGCTCTGTTTTAAAGATTGTTGATTATTATGAGGATAAGAATAACCTGAATGAAGATGGATCAAAGCCTCCGTTCAATTATTCTGCGGTAGTTAATTACGGTGTTAAGCATTCGACAGGTGATTACATTCTGCTTCTAAATAATGACACACAGGTTATTACCGTTAACTGGATGGAAGAACTGCTTATGTACGCGCAGCGCGCGGATGTCGGAGCGGTCGGAGGAAAGCTTTATTTCCCCAACAGAAAGATTCAGCATGCTGGTATCGTACTGAGGCTTGGAGCACACAGAACAGCCGGCCACTGCCACTACGGACAGGAAGGAATGAATCTTGGATATATGGGAAGACTGTGCTATGCACAGAATGTCTCAGCTGTCACAGGCGCCTGCCTTATGGTATCAAGGTCTAAGTACGATGAAGTCGGCGGATTTGATGAGGGATTCAGGGTTTCATTAAATGATGTGGATTTCTGTCTTAAGCTAAGGGAGAAAGGATACCTCAATATATTCACTCCTTTTGCGGAGATGTATCATTTTGAATCCGCGTCCAGAGGGCTTGACCTGGAGGGCGAGAATGCGAAGAGATATGATGCGGAATCTGAGCATTTTCGTGCAAAATGGAAGGAAGTCCTTGATAAGGGTGATCCGTACTATAATCCCAATTTTTCTCTGGACCGAAGCGATTTCTCTCTGAATGTTGAGGGCTACAGCAGTTTACGCGATGCATAATTTGACTTTTGGAGTTAGGAATGATTAACTAAATATGTTGAGGGGATAACCTCACATTTTAAGGAGGATAAAGATGAGTGACGTTTCAAAACAGCTTGAGTATTGGTTAAATGATCCTTACTTTGATGAGGATACAAAAAACGAATTATTATCTATCAGAAATGATGAGAAAGAGGTTCAGGACAGGTTCTATCAGGAGCTTGAGTTTGGTACCGGTGGACTTAGAGGTGTTATCGGAGCAGGCACAAACCGTATGAACAAGTACGTTGTTCGTAAGGCTACTCAGGGTCTTGCTAATTATATCAAGAAGAATGGAGGAGCTGACGGCGCTAAGAGAGGCGTTGCTATTTCTTACGACTGCCGCAGATTCTCACCCGAATTCGCGGACGAGACTGCAAGATGCCTTGCAGCTAACGGCATTAAGGCATATGTATTTGATGAGCTTCGCCCTACACCCGAGCTTTCATTTGCTCTTAGAAAGCTTAATTGTATTGCGGGCGTTATGATTACAGCAAGCCACAATCCGCCGGAATACAACGGATATAAGGCTTATTGGGAGGATGGTGCTCAGGTTACTCCGCCTCATGATACAGGTATTATTTCAGAAGTTAAAGCTATTACTGACTACAACGATGTTAAGACCATGTCTAAGGACGATGCCATGAAGGCAGGCCTTTATGAGATCATCGGAAAAGATATAGATGATGCGTACATGGTAGAGCTTAAAAAGCAGATTATTCACCTTGATGCTATCAAGGAGATGGCTGAGAAGCTTACAGTTGTATATACACCTTTCCACGGAACAGGACTTGTTCCCGTAAAGAGAGTTCTTGCTGAGCTTGGCTTTAAGAATGTGTATATAGTTCCTGAGCAGGAGCTTCCGGATCCTGATTTCACAACTCTTGATTATCCTAATCCCGAGGATCCCAAAGCATTCAAGCTTGCTCTTGAGCTTGCGAAAGAGAAGGATGCAGACATCGTTCTTGCAACAGATCCCGATGCGGACAGACTTGGAGTATATGCAAAGGATACTAAGACCGGAGAGTACGTTCCTTTCACAGGAAATATGTCCGGAATGCTTATAGGAGAATATATCCTTCGTGAGAGAAAGGCTACAGGCACTATGCCTGAGAGACCTGCATTCGTCACAACCATCGTTACAACAAATATGGCAAGACGCGTTGCTGAGAAATATGGTCTTCACTACATTGAAGTTCTTACAGGCTTCAAGTATATCGGTGAGCAGATAAGACTCTTTGAGGAGAATAATCAGGAATACAATTATGTATTCGGTCTCGAGGAGAGTTATGGATGCCTTGCAGGAACACATGCGCGTGATAAGGATGCGATCGTTGCCGTTATGATGCTCTGCGAAGTTGCTGCTTTCTGTAAGAAGAACAACCAGACCCTCTGGGATGCTATGATCGATATGTATGAAGATTACGGCTACTATAAGGAAGGTCAGTATTCCATCACCATGAAGGGCCTTGAGGGTGCTAAGGAAATTGCTGCTCTTATGGATAAGCTCAGAAATAATCCGCCCAAGACATTTGGTTCATGGACTGTTGAGGAATTCCGTGATTACAAGACAGGAGAGACAGTTAACCCTCAGACAGGAGAGAAGGGTAAGACCGGTCTTCCGGAGTCCAACGTACTTTATTTTGCACTGGATAACGATTCATGGTGCTGCGCACGTCCTTCCGGAACAGAGCCTAAGATCAAGTTCTATATGGGTGTTAAGGGTACCAGCCTTGAGGATGCTGCTAAGAAGCAGGATGAACTCACAGCAGCTGTTAAAGCTCTTATCGATTAATTACAAAAGAAAACTTGTTAAAAAGGGCTGTCAGTTTGCCTGACAGCCCTATTCTTATCAAATACTTTAGCTTAGCATGATCAATAATATTAGAAAGACAATATCATATGCGAGAAGAAACGGCGTAGGAAGTGCGGTTGTCGCTGCCATGGAGAGACTCCGTAATCAGAGGGATGAGAATTACTCATATAAAGAGCCCACTGAGGAGGAACTTGAGAAACAGAGGAAGTGGTATCGTGCTTTATTAAATAATGCCGAAAAATCAAGAATGCTTCCTTTAATAAGTATTCTTGTGCCCTGTTACAACACGGACAGGGAGTTCTTTAAAGAGATGATAGAATCTGTCAAGAATCAGACCTACGGAAAGTGGGAGCTTATTCTTGCAGAGGCTCCGGTGGTCTCAAAGGGTAAAGCTATTTATCCTTTAACCGATATAATCGAGAGTTACTCCGGAGTAGATGGCAGAATAAGACATATCTGCCTTAAATCCAACGCCGGAATATCTGAAAATTCAAATGCTGCTCTTGATGCGTCAAGAGGAGATTATATGGCACTGCTTGATCACGATGATGTCCTTACAAAGGATGCTCTTTGTGAGGTTGCGATAGCTGCGATAAAGAATTATCCGAGACTTATCTATTCTGATGAGGATAAGTGTAATGCTGACGGGACCAGGTTTTTTGACTATCACAGGAAAAAGAAATTTAATCCCGATCTTTTTATGTCAAATAATTACATCTGTCATTTTACTACAATAAGATCCGATGTAATTCACACCTGTAGATTCAGAGGAGAATATGACGGTGCTCAGGACTATGATCTGTTCCTCAGAGCAGTAGGAAGGATCATGTGGAGCTCTGATTATGAAAAGCAGATAGTTCATATTCCCAAAGTGCTTTATCATTGGAGAAGCCATGACGGTTCTACTTCAGGTAATCCGCAGAGTAAGATGTACGCCTATGAGGCCGGCGCCAGGGCTTTAAGAGACTTTCTGAGGGTCAGCGGAATTAAGGCAACAGTATCGCATCTTAAGCATGTTGGGTTTTATCGTGTCAGTTACGATGACATTCTTGAAGCCAGAAAGGATATCGGAGTAATTGGCGGAAGAATCACGGATAAAAACGGAACTCTTATCGGCGGCAATTACCGCGCTGACGGAAAAGTAAGATATAAGGATCTTCCGAGAGGCTTCAGCGGAGGGCTACAGCATCTGGCAGTTCTTGAGCAGGATACGGATGCAGTAGATATCAGATGTATGAGGATAAGAAGTGATCTGCTTGATCTTTATAAGCAGATATTCGGAATTCCCTATGATATGACCCTGGAAGGGAAGGTTATAGATGTTACCTCACTGGGTACTGAAGAGGAACTGAGGGACAAATGTATTCGTTTCGGACAGGCTGTAAGGCAGCTTGGATATAAAGTGCTTTGGGATCCGAATTACGAGACAACAATCTGATCGTTATAAGAGGAATGAATTTTGGCAGATAATAAAGTGACAATAGTTATACCCAATTATAATGGTGCCAGGTTTCTTGATGCCTGCCTTAGAAGTCTGAAAAAGCAGACAATGGCAGCACCGGTAATAGTTGTGGACAATGGCTCTACCGATGAAGGTATTAAAACGCTGAGAAAATCTATGGAAAAACACAGCGGCTGTTATCCGGATGTAACTATTCATGAGCTATCTGAAAACACAGGTTTTGCGAATGCGGTAAATGTCGGAATAGAACTTTCCGAAACGGAATATGTTCTGCTGCTTAACAATGATACTGTCGCAGAAGAGAGAATGACCGAAAGGCTGCTTTCAGCTATCAGTAAAAACGATAAGGTTTTCTCTGTAGGTGCAAAGATGTTGCAGATGAAAGAGCCGCATAACATTGACGACAGCGGGGATCTGTACTGTGCCCTTGGCTGGGCATTTTCACCCGGAAGGGATAAGGACGGCAGCAGCTATGCAAAAAGGGCTGCTGTGACTTCAGCCTGTGCTGGAGCTGCCATCTACAGAAAATCGATTTTTTCAGAGATAGGAGGCTTTGACGAAGAGCATTTCTGCTATCTTGAGGATGTGGATGTCGGTTACAGAGCCAGAATATACGGCTATAAGAATCTTTATGAGCCTACTGCCGTGGTGTATCACGCCGGCAGTGGAACAAGCGGATCAAGATATAACGAATTCAAGGAAGAACTTACAGCCGCTAATAACCTTTATATGATATACAAGAATATGCCTGCACTGCAGATTCTGATAAATCTGCCGCTTTTACTTGCGGGCATAATCGTAAAACAGATATATTTTTCAAAAAAAGGTCTCGGAAAAGCTTATTTTCTGGGACTTCTGGGAGGATTAAAAAAGATTTCCAAGGGAAAAAACAGAAAGGTCTTGTTTAAAAAGAAGAACCTGCTTAATTATGTTGTTTTGGAGCTGGAACTTCTTATTAACGTTGTCCGTAGATTTGTGGGTTAAAATGTAGTAAAATTTCAAAGACTTTTTGTTTTTCACTATGAAATGTTATAAAATATTGTAGATATGATAAAAGACAACCAGAAAAATCTGAACATGCTGCACGTCGTTGGGGACGGCATTATTGTAGCCTGTTCCTATATGCTGGCTTTCTATTTGAAATTCGAATCACCGATTTCGAAGCCGGAGGGAGGCTACCTTTCAATGGGGACATACTTTACTGCCCTCTATTTTTTGGTGCCTGCATATATGGTTCTGTACAATATGGTGAACCTGTATATGCCCCGCCGTGCGACAAGGATAAGGCATGAACTATATAATATCTTGAAGGCCAATTTGATTGGTTTTATAGGATTTATCGTTGTACTGTACATGATAAATCAACCGGATTTCTCGAGAACTATGATCGCGATGTTCTCGGTTATCAATGTGTTTCTGATGAGTATTTCCAGGGTGCTTTTGAGAAGGATCCTTAAATATTTCAGACGAAAGGGTTATAACCTTAAACACATATTGCTTGTAGGATATTCCAGAACCGCTGAAGGTTACATCAGCAGAATAAATAATAATCCGCAGTGGGGATATGTTGTTTCGGGAATACTTGATGATGTAGTTCCGCTTGGAACTACCTATCACGGAGTAAAGGTAATAGCTAAGATCAGCAAACTTACGGATTATATTCGTGAAAACGAGTACGACGAAATAACAATTACGCTTCCGCTGGACAGATATGACAGACTTGAGGATCTTGTTGATATTTGTGAAAAGTCAGGAATACATACAAAGTTTATTCCGGATTACACCAGTCTTTTCCCAAGTAATCCATATACAGAAGATATCCTTGGACTTCCTGTTATCAATATAAGATATGTACCTCTTACCAATGGATTTAATGTTTTTGTTAAGAGAGTTACCGATATTATTGGGGCTCTTTTCGGCATGATTATTTTTTCTCCGGTTATGCTGGCAGCTGCTATAGCTGTTAAGCTTTCAAGCCCGGGGCCGATAATTTTCAAACAGGAGAGAGTGGGGCTTCACGGTCAGAAATTTATGATGTATAAATTCAGAACCATGGAGATGCAGTCTGAGAAATCCGAAAAGAAGGCCTGGACAACAAAGGATGATCCAAGGGTTACACCTATCGGAAGATTTTTGAGATCGCACAGTATCGATGAGCTTCCGCAGTTATTTAATATTCTGATTGGCGATATGTCGCTGATAGGACCAAGACCGGAACGCCCGCAGTTTGTTGAGAAGTTCAGACAGGACATCCCCCGCTATATGGTTAAGCATCAGGTGCGCCCCGGACTTACCGGATGGGCACAGATTAATGGCTACAGAGGCGACACTTCTATTAGAAAGCGAATCGAGTACGATATTTATTATATTGAAAACTGGACGATGGAATTTGACGTCAGAATTCTGATAGGAACGATTTTTCATGGATTTATCAATAAGAATGCCTATTGATGACCTTTTGCTTGTATAATTTATGTTTTTATGGCAAAATAGGACATTGGAAAACATAAATTATAAGGAGATTTTTGATATGTCGAATCGCAGGAGTGGAAACTCAGGCAGAAGAGGCAGAAAGAAGAACACAAAGCGGGCACTTATTATTTTTGGTGTTGAGATTGTTGTTCTGCTTATACTTCTTTTTATTGTATGGACTTTATTTGGCAAAATGAAGGTTGACAAGGTTGGTAAAGTAAACCTTGATGAGGAAGTAATTGCTGAGAGTGTTAATACCGGAGTTGAAGAGAATGAGCAGATGACCGGATATACTAATCTGGCACTCTTCGGTGTAGATTCACGTGAAGGTGATCTTGATAAGAACACCAGAAGTGATACCATCATTATCGCTTCAATTAACAATGAGAATGGTGAGATCAGACTGGCATCTGTTTATCGTGATACATATCTTAACCTGAGTAATGATACTTACAACAAGTGTAATGTTGCATATGCGAAGGGCGGTCCCCAGCAGGCAATTTCCATGTTGAACATGAATCTTGATATGGATATTACTGATTTTGTTACTATTGGTTTTGGCGGACTTACTGATGTTATTGATGAGCTTGGCGGAGTTGATATTGTTATTGAAGAGAACGAGATTACTCACCTCAATAACTACCAGTCCACAATGGCAGAGGAGCTGGGCCTTAAATATACACCCGTTACACAGACAGGAATGCAGACTCTTAACGGACTTCAGGCTACAGCTTATTGCCGTATCAGATATACTGCAGGAGATGACTTCAGAAGAGCTGAGAGACAGCGAACTGTCCTTATGGCTATTTTGACCAAGGCTAAGACCATCAGTCTTCCCGAGCTGGAGAATGTAGCCAGCAAGATATTCGGAGAGACCTATACTTCTCTGGATCTTCAGGATATTATTAAACTTTTGGGTAATATCACCAACTACAATGTAGTATCAAGTGATGGATTCCCGACCTCAAGCATGAGAGCAACAGGCACAATTGGTAAAAAGGGAAGTTGCGTAGTCCCTGAAGACCTTACTTCAAATGTAAAGTGGCTTCATGAATTTTTATTCGATGATACTGAATATGAAGTATCACCGAGCGTACAAGAGTATAGTCAGAAAATCGCTGCTGATACAGATGAGTATATCGACAGATAAACGACTTACGAAACGTGGCCCCGGTATCAGCCGGGGCTTAATTTTTCTTTGTGATAAAAAAGGGTACAGATGCAGACAGTAGATGTAATTATTCCAACCTATAAACCGGGAGCAGAGCTTTCGATGCTTATTGATGAGCTTGAAAAGCAGGCGTACAGACCGGAAAAGATCATCATTGTAAATACAGAGAAGCATTATCTGGTTGAAAGAAAAGATGCGATGGACACAATAAATAAATACGATAATATTGTGGTACATCATATTTCAAAAAAAGAATTCGACCATGGTGAAACGAGGAATCTTGGAGTCAGTATGTCTAATGCCGATCTCTTTTTGATGATTACTCAGGATGCTGTGCCAAGAGATCTTTCGCTTATATCCAATCTGGTCAAGGCTCTCGAAGATCCGCAGGTTGCTGCGGCATATGCAAGACAGTATCCCAAGTCTGATTGCAATCTCGCTGAGCGGTATTCCAGAAAGTTTAATTATCCAACCGTTGCTATGAAGAAGACTATCAAAGATCTGCCTAAGCTGGGCATCAAGACATTTTTCTGCTCTAATGTATGTGCAATGTACAGAAGAGATGTTTTCGATAAGGTGGGCGGTTTTTTACATAAAGCAATTTTCAATGAGGATATGGTATACGCCGGTAATGCTATGTATCAGGGATATGCAATATGCTATGTGCCTGAAGCGGGAGTGATACATTCACACAATTATTCCTGCGCGCAGCAGTTCCATCGGAATTTTGACCTCGGAGTGTCACAGACGGATCATCCTGAAATATTCGCAGGTATAAAATCGGAGTCTGAAGGAAAAAGGATGGTGAGGGACACCATCAGACATTTCGAGCACATCGGAAAGTTTTATCTTGTGCCGCATTATGTGATAATGTGCGGGTTCAGATTTGTGGGCTACAGGATGGGAAGAAGATACAAGAGACTGCCCAAGGGCCTTGTAAGAGCCTGCTCGTTAAATAAGGCTTATTGGGATAAGTAATCGAAATGTTTTAGGGGGAATTATTATGGGATCCAGATTATCTGACGGAGATATAAAAAGCTGGGAGGAGGTCAGTCTTCTGTATAACTCTGCGCTTAAGCAGATAAATACCAAAATTGAGATATTAAATGATGAGTTTCAGGAAGTTCACAGATATAATCCTATAGAGCATATTAAATCCAGAATAAAGACGCCGGAAAGTATAGTGAAGAAATTGAAGCGTCACGGCTACGAGTCAACTCTGGAAAATATGATGAAATATATTAACGATATAGCCGGAATCAGGATTATCTGCTCATTTACTTCTGATATTTACAGAATTGCTGATATGATCAGTAATCAGAAAGATATCAAGGTTCTTACGATAAAAGATTATATAATGAATCCTAAAACCAGCGGATATCGTAGTTATCACATGATTGTAGCAGTTCCTGTGTATCTTTCGGATCATACTGCTGAGGTTAAGGTAGAGGTTCAGATAAGAACTGTTGCTATGGACTTTTGGGCAAGTCTTGAGCATAAGATACAATACAAGTTCGAAACTAAGGCACCGGCCAATATTAAAGCGCAGCTTTTTGAATGTGCCAGAATGGTGGCGGAGCTGGATGACAGGATGCTGTCACTCAACGAGGAGATTCAGGCTATTACTCCCCCGAAGTGATCGGTCATGTCTGCGTAATTAAGGAAGAAAATAAGCCCATTAATGAGGAGTGCCCAGGCACCTCTCGGCACCCGGGCTATTATGAAAAAATTTATCTATCTATCGGAGCTTCTATCAGAGCTTCGTAATGAACCTTGTTCCCTTGGTTCTGTATAATTATAACAATGATTTATGAACAAAATATTAATAAAGTTTAAACTCGGGGTGAATATCTACAAAAGATTAAACATAATAAAACTATTATTGTGCGAAATGCATAAATGATGTAACCTATTATTTAGCCGCTTAGTCGGAGGACATTTTAAAAGAGTTTGTTCAAATTTGGGAGGAGCCATGGACAACATGATTGGAAGAGTTGATGGGAAGATCAGTGCACAGGAAATGATTAAAGCCAATACAGCTGCTGAAGCTGCACACAGGGAGCAGATCGAGAGCCAGAACAAGCAGTATGAAGAAGAGATAGCCGTTCTTCGTCAAAATGCTAAAAAACTTGAAGACAGACTGAATAATATAGAAGATGTTCTTGATGATTTGAAAAACGGCAAAATTGAAGCGGATAGAATGTCCAAAGAGCTTGGCAGTGCCGTAAAAGAGCTTAATGAAAGTCTTGCTGACAGATTTGACAAGAGTGATGAGGCAACGCATGATGTAGGCGTCAGAATATACAGGAATGTTCAGGCTTCAGTGGCAGATGAACAGAAAAAGCAGCTTGATGAAATACGTGAAGATTTAAAGAAACAGATGGAATCAATAAGAAGTGAGTTTACAGTGCTCGTAAGACAGCTTGATTCCATGCAAAGAGCTAACAGAGCAAAGAATAGAGGGCTTATGCCTCTTGTTGTTGTAACATTATTGGCTGTTATAGCTAATCTTGCATTATTAATCTTAAGAATTGTAGGTTTGGTTTAAAGAATGAAGTTTTCAGGTCACAAGAAAATACGTATAGGCATGCTTAAGGGCGAGATTCTTGCGATTGCTGTCTGGATTATTTTGATATTACCTATTTTTTCTCCTATCAAAAATACAGGTGATAACATTTTCACAGTATTTCTTAACGGAGTTGAGGTCGGAACTCTTGGATCAAAGCAGGCAGCAGAAAAGTGCCTTCGTGAGGCGAGAAGACAACTCTCATCGGGTAGTGATGAACTTATCCTGACGGACGCAGAGCTTAGTCTGAAAGGAAGCGAAGTGCTGCTTGGCAAAGTGGATTCAAGGAAATCCGTAAGAAACAAAATGGTGGAGGTTCTTGATAAGAGCAGATTATCCACTCTTGAGCGTTCGTATACAGTAAAAATAAATCAGTATTCAGTCAATCTGGCCAGCAAAGATGATGTATTTACGCTTCTTTCAAAGGCACTTGGCAAATATGATACCGAGGGAAAATATAAGGTGGATCTTGTTACGGATCCTTCCAGAGAAGTGAATGTGCTTACTTCACAGATAGTATCGGTTGAGGAGGCACAAAAAGAGGAAGAGGAGACAAGACTCCCGGAGGCAGGTATAGACCTTGCAATTTCCGATGTGTTCAGAAAGATTAAGCCTTTAATAGAAGAAAAGAGCTTTGAGGATTATCAGCTTGGCCTTATGTCCATAGATTTCGGAGATAAGGTTGAAGTGGTTGAGAGTTATTTGCCGTCCTCAGAGATAAAAGATATTAACACAGCAATAGATGAGGTAACAAAGGATCAGGAGACAAACCAGATTTACGAGATAAAGACCGGCGATACGCTGGGAACTATCGCTGAGGATTTTGGACTGCCTCTTGATGATCTTATTGCGATGAATGAGACAATTGATAGTGAGAATTCCACTATCAGAGCCGGGGATGAGATTATAGTAACCGTTCCCGAGCCGGAGCTTTCAGTTGTATATACTACACAGCAATATTATGAGGAAGACTACGAAGCTGATGTAATCTACAGGGATAATGATTCCTGGTATACGACAAGAACTGAGGTGGTTCAGGAGCCTTCGGCAGGTCACCGCAAGGTGGTAGCAAAGATATCTTATGTTAATAATTCCGAGACGGGACGTGATATTCAGAAGGAAGAGGTTACCTACGAGGCGGTTCCCAAGATTGTTGAGCGCGGAACTATTGTGCCTCCTACATATATTAAACCTATCTCGGGTGGAAGACAGACATCCGGATTCGGAAGAAGAAATGCTCCGACCAAGGGTGCCAGCACCTTCCATAAGGGTGTAGACTGGGCTACTCCTGTGGGAACAGCGGTAATGGCTTCAAATGCCGGCGTTGTAACCAGAGCAGGATGGGGCAGAGGCTATGGATATGTTATTTATATAAGCCATTCTGATGGCAGAGAGACCAGATACGGACACTTGTCCAAGATTCTTGTTAAGCCCGGACAGAGTGTTTCTCAGGGTCAGAAGATTGCGCTTAGTGGTAATACAGGTGTAAGTACCGGAGCACATCTCCACTTTGAAATTCTTATAAACGGAGCGCAGGTGAACCCGCTTAATTACTTGAACTGACGAACCTGATTTTACAAATTTGCTATTTTGTGGTATAACATAAGCCGTTAATAAATTATGGGGAGAAGTTTATCAACTTGGTGATTCACAAAGGCGTGAATGAATAAGATTATGGAAAAATATGTAATTAAAGGTGGTACACCACTTGTAGGAGAGGTTGAAATCGGCGGTGCCAAGAATGCAGCGCTTCCGATTCTGGCAGCCGCTTCTATGACTGATGAGACCGTATATATTGATAATATGCCTGACGAAGCGGATACTAACATAATGCTTCAGGCACTGGAGAGCATCGGTGTCATGGTTAACAGAACCGGACGCCATTCAGTGACTATTAATGCTGCTAACGTCAACACATACAAGATTGAAAACGAGTTTATTAAAAAGATCAGAGCATCCTACTATATGCTCGGAGCCTTTTTGGGAAAGTATAAGGACGCACAGGTCGTAATACCCGGCGGATGCAATATCGGGCTCAGACCTATCGACCAGCATATCAAGGGATTCAATGCCCTTGGTGCCAATGTATCCATTGATCATGGACTTATAAGTGCCCATGCGGACAGACTTGTTGCCAATCACGTTTATCTCGATATTGCCAGCGTTGGAGCTACCATCAATATTATGATGGCTGCTTCGATGGCTGAAGGTAAGACTATTATCGAGAATGCAGCCAAGGAACCTCATGTCGTTGACCTTGCCAACTTCCTGAACAGTATGGGAGCCGATATCAAGGGTGCAGGTACAGATATTATTCGTGTCAGAGGTGTGGAGAAGCTCCATGGCACAGAATATACCATTATTCCCGATCAGATAGAGGCGGGAACATTTATGATGGCAGCGGCTGCAACTAAAGGCGATATAACCATTAAAAATGTAATCCCCAAGCACTTGGAGTCTATCAGCGCAAAACTTATTGAAATGGGATGTCAGGTGCTTGAATCTGACGATGCTGTAAGAGTTGTAGCAACAAAGCGTATGAAGAATGCTCATGTTAAGACTCTGCCTTATCCGGGATATCCCACGGACATGCAGCCACAGATAACCGTGGTGCTCGGTCTTGCAAGTGGTATCAGTCTTGTTACGGAGTCGCTTTTTGAGAACAGATTCAAATATGTGGATGAGCTCACCAGAATGGGAGCTAATATCAAGGTAGAAGGCAGTACAGCCATCATAGAGGGTGTTGATCAGTATACGGGCGCAGAAGTAGCGGCTCCTGATCTTCGAGCTGGTGCAGCTCTTGTAATTGCCGGACTTACCGCCGATGGATTTACCACTGTTGAGGATATAAGATATATAGAGCGTGGCTATGAAGACTTTGATGAAAAGTTAAGAGAGCTTGGTGCTCAGATACAGAAGGTAGATACTGAAAGAGAACTTCAGAAGTTCAAATTAAAATTTGCATAATAAAACCACCATATGAATTTTCGAGAGAGTTCATATGGTGGTTTTTTATCGATACTATAATATTTCTTCGATGTATAGCTCGGGATGCATCGTCAGATCAAGATATTCTTCATCAATTTTGATAGTCGGTCTTGATAGGTGATCTCTGTTTATAAAGATTATCTCGCCTTCACGGCCGTCATTTAAACGTACCCTGTTAAGAAGATAGGTGTTAACTATATTCTGCAGGAAGGTCATAATGGCATTTGTATCATATTTCTGCAGACCTTCAGATTCAAACATTTCGATTGCGATGAAAGGACACAGAGGATCTCTGTAAACTCTGGCCGATGTCATCGCATCATATACATCAGCTATTGATACACATTTTGCAAAGAAATCAATCTGAGGACCCTTGAGATGAGCGGGATAACCGGTTCCGTCGCAGCGCTCGTGGTGCATGAGGGCTGCATTTTTTACATGGTCGCTAAGATTGAGGTCAGTTAAAATAACATAACCCTGGGCCGGATGCGTCTGTACTACGGTATACTCAGCTGTAGTAAGATCTGCGGGCTTGGTAATGATTTCGTTGGGAATAAGGAGCTTACCAATATCATGAAGTAGTCCTGCTTCAGTGAGAATCAGAATATCGTCATCGCTCATCTTAAGCCATTGCCCCAGGATATTGCATATCATAGCAACACTAATGCAGTGAACATAAGTGGCATCATCATAAGATCGCAGGCTATGCAGCATATCAAAAAGATTAGAGGAACTGTTTCCCTTGTGGACGAGATCATATATGGGCGATATCATGGAGTCCACATCAAAGTGCTCTTTATCGTTTATGAGGACTTCAATACCAGCTTTAAATTTGGACGCACAGTTCTCAAAATCTCTCTTGAACTCCTTGAATTCTGCAGTCTGACGAAGCCTCGAGGCATAGGATTCCTTGTTGTCATTAGCCGGCATAATGTTTTCCGGAGGATCCTCCACCAGAACGTTCAAAATAGAATAGAAGGACAGCTTTGTTATAGCCTGATTATCCAAAACAGTTCCCTTGGGCAATACAAGCTGGTTGTTATCATGTGCGTATACGTTGTCCGACAAAACCATGCCGGGAACTAGTTTTTTAGTAATCAACCGTTTCATCAAGAAAGCGCCTCATTGACATTATTTAGTGAACAAAGATACAAATTAATCTTATGGTTCACTCGGCTAAAAGTCAATAAAGGCGCTATTTTCATGCTATAAAAAAATGATAAACAATATATAAAAATAAATTCTCTTTAGATTTCCGATTCAGCAGCACGCTTTTCGGATGCTGTAAGGGAAGCGTTTTTGATCACAGGGCTGAGCTTCTTGTATACAAGAAGAGTGATCCCACTGATTACGGAACCCTTTAAGAGATTGATGGGAGCTACAGCAAAAAGGATGAAGGTAAACATATTGTTTATTGCGGGATTGATTGCGGTGCCCATTCCGATAAGAGCATCAAGCGGCATTCCATAAAGCTTTGCAAAAGCAGGAAGCAGATAGAATGCGTTGAGTGAGCTTCCGACGAGAGTGATGATCATGGTTGCTGTAAGGCAGGAGATCATGGCAATCTGACGGTTCTTTTTGAAAATATAAATGATGGAAGCAGGAAGTACATAGCTGCATCCAACGATAAAGTTTGCAAGCTCTCCGATGAAAGCTGTCTGAGTTCCGTTAAGAATAAGATTAAGAAGAATCTTAATAAACTCAATCATAACTCCGGTTATGGGACCAAATGCAAATCCGCCGATTACAGCAGGTAAATCTGAAAGATCAAGCTTGTAAAAGCTCGGTGCGAACGGCATCGGAACCTCAAAAAGCATAAGAACAGCGGATATTGCTGAGAATATGCCGATTATAACCATTTTTCTTGTGGTCATCCCCGGATTTACGTCCCCGTTCTTCTTTGCAACGTAGGTCTCTGCAATTCTGGCAGCGACAAACATAGCCACAATCAGCAGTATAAAGACTGCTACAATCACGGTGTTTTCCATAACGGAAGCAAATAAGTTGTTGTTCATGGTGTTTTTCCTCCTGATTTTATCGGGGAGGATAATGACTAGATAATGTGCGATTTGATGTTTTGAAAATAAAAAAACGCCATCTTCTATCATCCAGACTATACTGTCGGTTTTGGAATTTCACCAAATCGGCCGCCGTAGCGGTTCGCGGACTTCTGAAAATCAGTCACCGCCGGTAGGGAATTGCACCCTGCCCCGAAGATTATTTTTATCAAGAATCATTATATAACAGCTAAAACTGTCGTCAATACCTTTTTTGCTGTGACTTGCTTTTTTTGTGACGCTGGAATATTCTGATTATATGAGTACAATTTTAGTAACATATTCCGCGGAGGAGACCTTCGCATTCGGAAAGCGTATAGGAGAGACTGCTGAACCCGGATCAGTTTATACCCTGATCGGGGATCTTGGTGTGGGTAAAACCGTATTGACGCAGGGAGTAGCGGCCGGTTTAGGAATAGAGGGACCGGTTAACAGTCCTACTTTCACAATCCTTCAGGTGTATGACGAGGGAAGAATTCCCTTTTACCATTTTGATGTATACAGAATCGGTGATGTCAGTGAGATGGATGAGATAGGCTACGAGGACTACTTTTACGGACAGGGACTCTGCTTTATCGAATGGGCCAATCTTATAGAAGAAATACTTCCGGAAAAATATATGGAAATCCGCATAGAGAAAGACCTTAAGAAAGGAACGGACTATCGCCGCATAACGCTGGATACGATAGATAACAGATAAAAGATGAAAATATTGGCACTGGATACATCGGGACTCGTTTGCACGGTTGCCGTTACAGAGGACGACAGACTGCTGTCTGAGTTTTCTATTCAGCACAAAATCACGCATTCCGAACTTTTACTCCCGATGATGGAACAGATAAAAAACAGAATATCACTGGATCTTAATACGATAGATGCAGTTGCGGTTTCGGCAGGACCAGGATCTTTTACGGGACTTCGAATCGGATGTGCTACCGCAAAAGGCCTGTGCCTAGCGATGAATAAGCCAATGGTTGCAGTACCTACGCTGGATGCGATGGCGTATCAGTTTTATGGCAGTGAATATGTGATCTGCCCCATGATGGATGCAAGGCGTAATCAGGTATATACCGGAGTTTATATATTTGTTCCGGAAAAAGAAAACGAGAAACATCGGGAAATCTTTTTCTCTATGAAGACGATAAAGGCTCAGTCAGCAATGTCGGTAAATGATATTGCCGAGGAGCTCAATAATATAGGAAAAACAGTTATACTTCTCGGCGACGGAATCCCGGTATACAGAGATAAGCTTGAGGAGCTGCTCAAGGTAAATTACATTCTGGTACCTGCCCATATGAACAGGCAGAGGGCGTCCGCTTTGGCTGCGCTTGCTACAATATACTTAAGAGAAGGGAAGACGGTGGATGCCGACAGTTTTTCACCCGAGTATTTGAGGGCATCACAGGCGGAGCGTGAGGCTGCGGAGAAAGCAGCAGGAAAAAAAGAGACCAAGGCCGATTCCGGGAAAAACGGCAGAAAATCCGGGATAGCCAGCCCTATTTATATAAGAGATCTAAAAGCTGAGGATATTACAGCTGCTGCTGAAATTGAAAAGGCTTGCCTCGGTGCGGAGGCCTGGACCGAGAAACAGCTTCTTGAAGCTGCTACCCGCGATGATACGGTTTACCTTGTCGCTGAAGTATCAGGAGAGGTGGCTGGCCTTTGCGGAGTTCGCAACATTTCCGGCGAGGGTGAAGTAACCAATGTATCGGTTTCCGAGAGCAGCAGAGGAAAGGGAATAGCTTTTGAAATGCTGTCCAAGCTCCTCCTTCGCGGAAAAGCGATTGGCTGCGAGAGCTTTACATTGGAAGTACGCGGCGAAAACAAGGCGGCGAGAGGACTCTATGAAAAACTGGGATTTGTTAATGAAGGAACAAGGCCCGGCTTTTACGAGAGCCCTAAGGATGATGCAATAATTTATTGGAAGAGAAATAATACGAATGATTGATGTATGTCTACTTGGAACAGGCGGAATGATGCCGCTGCCCAACAGATACCTTACTGCACTTATGGTGCGATATAACGGAAAATGTATATTGATAGATTGCGGCGAGGGCACGCAGATAGCTTTGAAAAAAAGCGGCTGGAGCCCAAAGCCGATTGATATGATCTGCTTTACTCATTATCATGCGGATCACATATCGGGACTTCCCGGGATGCTTCTGACCATGGGAAATGCAGAGAGAACAGAGCCCCTTCTCATGGTAGGGCCCAAAGGACTTGAGCGAGTGGTTAAGGCTTTAAGAACAATCGCTCCGGAGCTCCCTTTTCCTATAGAATATCACGAGATTACCGATATAAATGATGAACTGACACTTCCGGGGATGCCGGAATTTAAGATTAAAGCCTTTAAAGTTAATCACAATATCACCTGCTACGGATACTCCATGGAGCTTGAACGAATTGGACGATTCAATGTTGAAGCGGCCAGGGCTAATGATATTCCGCAGAAATATTGGAATCCGCTCCAGAAGGGTGAGATTATTCAGGCTGAGGATGGCCGGACCTTTACGCCTGATATGGTGCTCGGAGAAGCGAGAAAAGGAATACATCTGACCTATGTTACGGATTCAAGACCTACACCGGGCATAGTGGAAAAAGCGATGAATTCCGATCTTTTCATATGCGAGGGCATGTACGGAGAGCCCGATAAGCTGCAAAAGGCCAAGGAAAACAGGCATATGACCATGTACGAAGCGGCTGAACTTGCAAAAAAAGCGCAGGTTAAGGAAATGTGGCTTACACATTACAGCCCATCACTGGTTAACCCCAAGGAATACCTTCCGAAGGCGAAGGAGATTTTTTCAAAAACGGTTGCGGCAAAGGATGGCAGAACTACTACGCTACGGTTTGAAGAAGACACCGAATAGATTTTTGCTTTTTTATGAGGAGGCACTATGGACGAGTCTACTAAAAACGGCATTATTAAAGCAATTGTTATAATGGTTCTTGCTGCTCTCATAGTGGTATCTGTTTTTGTGATATTGACCAGAAACAGAAAAGGAACTAATACCACGACTGAAGAACTGGAACTCACCGAGGTTCAAAAGATCACTACTATAGATTTATCCAAGAGCTACCCGAAGACTCCGCCGACAGTAGTGGATCTCTATGCACACACCATGAAGGTTCTGTACAAAGAGAACTATACTGATGAGGAGTTTGAGAAAATGGCCTCGGTTCTTTCGGGAATCTTTGACTCTGAATTTTTGCAGGCTCAGCAGAGTTGGCCTTCGGGGCTAAAGAGCGAAGTAGAACAGAAAAAGAAGGATGATTGTTCTATTCCCAAATATGAGGTCCTTACTTCAGACCTTCAGGAGAAGAGAGATAACGGCGAAGAAATTGCCAACGTCGTTGCCAAGTTTCACATTAGAACCGGCACACACACAACACCATACAATTATTTATTTGTCCTGCGCAAGGATTCAAACGGACTTTGGAAAATCATGGGCTGGACAGTATCGGAAGCGACGGACACGGAACAGTAAATTATGGATAATATGAATTCTGAAAAGATCATGCGCCGTACCGAAGAGGACGGCGTAATCTTTATGTCAATTAAAAATGAAGATGAGAAGGCTGCGGAGTCAACAGACAAGGATATCACTATTCTTGCCATAGAGAGCAGCTGCGACGAAACGGCAGCAGCTGTTGTGAGAAACGGCAGAGAGGTTCTGTCCAATATTATATCTTCCCAGATTGCGCTACATACCGTTTACGGCGGCGTGGTTCCTGAGATTGCCTCAAGGAAGCATGTCGAGAAAATAAACGGATGTGTTAAAGCTGCTTTATGTGAGGCGAAGCTGACACTGGAAGATATAGATGTTATCGCGGTGACATACGGTCCCGGGCTTGTAGGTGCACTTCTTGTGGGAGTATCTGAAGCTAAGGCTCTAAGCTTTGTTACGGGAAAACCGCTTGTCGGAGTACATCATATAGAAGGACACATCTGTGCGAATTATATAGAAGATAAGACCTTGGAGCCGCCTTTCATGTGCCTTGTGGCATCCGGAGGTCACTCGCATCTTGTTTATGTAAAGGATTACGGCGAGTATGATATCATCGGTCAGACAAGGGATGATGCTGCTGGAGAAGCCTTTGATAAAGTTGCCAGGGCGATAGGACTCGGATACCCCGGAGGCCCGAAGGTTGACGCTGCGGCGAGGGAAGGAAATCCCGATGCCATTGCTTTCCCCAGAGCTAAGACTACGGAAAAATCCTACGACTTCAGCTTCAGCGGACTTAAGTCTGCGGTTTTGAATTACCTCAATCAGGCAGAGATGAGGGGGGAAGAGGTCAACAGGAACGATGTTGCCGCATCTTTTCAGAAGGCAGTTGTGGATGTCCTCACGGAGCATACCATGGAAGCCGCGGCAGAATACAGATGCAAAAAGATTGCAATTGCCGGAGGCGTTGCTTCAAATACTTCCCTCAGAAAGAGACTTGAGGAAGAGTGTGAAAAGCGCGGATATTCCTTCTACAGACCATCACCGACTCTGTGTACCGATAATGCAGCTATGATAGGCTCGGCTGGTTACTACGAGTACCTCAAAGGTGCAAGGAGCGGCATGAATCTCAATGCCGTACCCAATCTTCCGCTTGGAAACAGGGAAAGAAGATATCATGGAAGATCATGAAGTGAAGAATAGTTTTGCGGTAGGAATATATTATGAAAACAACAGCGATAGTCCTTGCTGCGGGAAGCGGCAGCAGAATGAAAAGCGATGTAAGAAAGCAGTACATGGAAATAAAGGGTAAGCCCTTGCTTTTGTACGCGCTTGAAGCATTTGAAAAAAGCTTTATAGACGATATTATCCTGGTGCTCCCCGAAGCGGATATAGAGCACATAAAGGAAGAGATAATCGAGCCGGCAGGATTTTCCAAGATAAGAGCCGTGGTAGCGGGCGGAAGCACGAGATACCACAGTGTAAGACTTGGACTTGAAGCGGCCTCTGAAGATACAGAGGCTGTTTTTATTCATGACGGGGCAAGACCTTTTATCGACGATGACATCCTTGAAAGAGCGATGAACGCAGTAAAGGAGTACGGAGCCTGCGTTGTAGGTATGCCTGTAAAGGATACGATTAAGCTTGCAGATGAGAACGGCTTTGCAAAAACTACTGTGGACAGGGACAAAACCTGGATGATCCAGACACCTCAGGTCTTTCTGTATCCCGAAATCCTTGAACTATATGAGGAACTTGCAAGGCGCGAAGAGGAACTCATTCAAAAGGGAATAAATATCACCGATGATGCTATGGTTATGGAGACCCTTGGAAACCGGAAGGTCAAACTTGTTGAAGGGTCGTATGATAATATCAAAATTACAACTCCCGGAGACATATCTCTCGCAGAATCCATAATAGAAATGAAAAATCAGGGCTAAAAACTCTGCGCTGATAGTGCACAAAGCCGCATGTTTTCTGGACTTTTGAAAAAAGATCAAAATTTATAAAAAAATAATCAAATTCGTATTGACAACCCCTACCCATATGGATATAATAAATTTCGCGCTGTTGCGATAAGGCTTGTAAACAGCGAGATAAATAATAAATGGAGCGATATCGAAGCGGTCATAACGAGGCGGTCTTGAAAACCGTTTGGCGGCAACGCCACGAGGGTTCGAATCCCTCTCGCTCCGCTCAAAATTGAAGAGTGAACATATAAGTCAACACTTTTGCAGAAGTACTCAAGAGGTTGAAGAGACACCCCTGGAAAGGGTGCAGGTCGTTAACAGCGGCGCGAGGGTTCAAATCCCTCCTTCTGCGTTCCTCATCAGCAACATCGATGAGATGCACTTTGACAATAAAATAGTAATGCAACCCTGAAAATTCCAAAAAAGAATATTCAGAGAACAAAACAACCTAACTTAGGTAAAAACGGACAGAACAAAGCCAAGCAATGTTCTGACCAGAGAGAACTTGATTGCTGAGACCCGAAAGGGCTTAAGTAATAGATTTAAACGTGAGAGTTCGATCCTGGCTCAGGATGAACGCTGGCGGCGTGCCTAACACATGCAAGTCGAACGGAGATTT
>NZ_FMYB01000005.1 GCF_900104155.1 Butyrivibrio sp. INlla16 | reverse complement strand
TAAAACTTTCCCAAATCGCCGGACTATAGGTTAAGCCCATAAATCCGCGGTTTGTTACTTCATTTGTCAGAAAATGAGTGCACCAAAGGCAAAAATCCTTGGTAAACCGCATCATTTTCCTTGATTTTTACTGCACTTTGACATCAGATTTTTGTAAAATGGGACAGAGAAAGCTTGAATATATAGTCCTGATATGGTATAATAGGACTATATAAAAGGAGGCTTTCTTATGCCAGTTCCAGCAGATATCCGTGCAGTTCCCAGACCAGTAAATACCATCGTAGATGACAGCGGACGTGACGGCCCTAAAAGATACGCTGTTCGAGAAAGGGCATCCACGAAATATGTTGCAGGTGGAAATCCTCAGCCGCGCAACGGCAAGGTTGTCGGACATATCATCAATCACGAGTATGTCCCTGTTACAGCAACTGCTTCATCTGTTCCGGTGGTTCCTGATATGCTGTCCTATGGAACCTCTGCCCTTGTTCACTCAGTGACCCGGGACATTGAAAAAGATCTGCTGGCAGTTTACGACCCTTCTGATGTCTATGCGATTATGGCAATCGCTTCGCTCAGGGTCATTAAGCCTCAGGTCACTGACAGCAGGCTTTCGCAACACTACAACCGTTGTTTTGTCTGTAAGGACTATCCTGGTGCAGCCATATCGAAAAACTCTGTCAGTAAGCTGTTTAACAAGATTGGTATGGACGGAGCGCGGCGCAGTATGTTTTATCAGCTACGCATGAAAGCTACATCTGCTGACCATCACGTAGCAATTGATGGCACCTTAAAGCAGGACACAAGCATAGTCAATGACCTGTCGGCATACTCCTACAAAGCGAGAGTACGAGGATGCAGCGAGGTCTCCGTTCTCTATGCTTACGACATTGAACTGATGGAACCCATATGTGCCGAGATATTCCCTGGCAACAGTATAGATTCAAAGTCATATCCTGCATTTATACGCGATAATGATCTTAGAAGAGGAATCATTGTCGCAGATAAGGGCTTTCCTCCGAGCAAGATTAAAGAAGAGCTTTCGGAAAGACCTGATCTTCATTTCCTTACACCTATCAAGCGAAACGACAAACGCATTTCTGATAATGACATGCTATCGTTTGATGGTGTACTTGTGGGCATAGATGCCCATGTGGTTTATAAAAAAGCCAGAATTAAAGGTGGTCGTTACCTTTACGCATTCAAAGATGCAAAGAAGGCTGCAAAGGAAGAAACAACTTACCTTGCAAACGCCAAGCGTAAGAACACTTTTTCTCCTGAGAAGTACTCTGATAAAAGGAATACGTTCGGCGTAATGGTTCTCGAATCAGATCAGGACCTTGCTCCTGAAGTAGCATACAAGTGTTATCAGGACCGCTGGCTTCTGGAGATGGTCTTTAAACGCTATAAGAGTGATGAGTGCCTTGACCATACTGGTGAGCAGGGTGACTTTGCTGTAATAGGCAGCGAGTTTGTAAACTTTATCTCAACTGTTGCAACCTGCAGAATTATCCGCAAAGCCGAAAATGCTGGACTTCTGAAACAGATGTCCTATGGTGAACTTATGGATGATCTTTCATCAGCATGGCGTAGGGCAGATGCACCAGCAGAGCCATCATCCGATGACGGTTTTTGGGTACACACAATACAAACCGCAACGGAAGAGCTCGAAGCTCTTGGGCTTTCAAAGCCGGCTCCAAAGCCTGAGCCTAAGAAACGCGGGCGAAAGCCGAAGCCAAAGAATCAGATTGAAATAAAACCCAAGCGGCCACGTGGTCGTCCAAGAAAGGACGCTAACCCTTCTGCCGGAAATCTATAGTCCGGCAGATTGGGAATCTTTTATTTAATTGAAAATATATTAGAATTAATTACGCTGATGTATGTAATAAGAAGTACATCAGCGTAAATTTTTTGTATAAAAAGGGGATTACACATGAAAAACGAAGATTTAAAGAAGCTCCTTGATGATATGTCACTTAAAGAAAAGGTGTTGCAGCTGGTTCAGCTTCCGGGACAGGCCTTTGAGGAAAATGCTGCAGTAACAGGCCTTAGTGATGAAGGTGCAAGCGAGGAAGAAAAGAGTCTTGTTGGAAGTACTCTTGGTATTTGGGGTGCGGAGAAGATCATAGAAATTCAGAATAAGTATATGGATAAGCATCCGCACCACATTCCGCTTTTGTTTATGTTGGATGTTATTCATGGTCACAAAACTGTATTTCCCTGCCCGCTCGGACAAGGTGCTACGTTTGATCCTGAGATTGCCAAAACGGGAGCTGAGGTTCAGGCAAGAGAAGCTGCCGCAGAAGGCGTACATGTGACATTTTCTCCCATGGGGGATCTTGTAAGGGATGCAAGATGGGGAAGAGTTCTTGAGTCAACCGGTGAGGATCCTTATCTCAATTGTAAGATGGTCTCTGCAATGGTAGAAGGCTACCAGGGAAAAGACTTAAAAGATATAAATCATATTGCAGCCTGCGTGAAGCACTTTGCTGCCTATGGTGCTGCTACATCGGGGAGAGATTATAACAGTGTTGAGCTGTCTGAATCCATGCTCAGAGATCAGTATTTACCTGCATACGCTGAAGGAATAAAAAAAGGTGCAAGACTTGTGATGACCAGCTTTAATACGCTCAATGGTATCCCTTCCTCAGGAAATACATGGCTTATGAGAGACATACTCAGAAATGAGATGGAGTTTGACGGAGTTCTTATTTCTGACTGGGCAGCTGTTGCTGAGATGGCGACCTGGGGCTTTGCAAAGGATCTAAAGGAAGCAGCTGAGCTTGCCATGAAGGCGGGTGTCGATATTGATATGTGCACGGAAAGCTACGGAAGAAATCTTGAAGAGCTGTTGGATGAAGGAAAAATTTCCAAGGATCTTCTGGATGAAGCTGTTATGAGGGTTCTTACTTTGAAAAATGATCTGGGTCTTTTTGAGGACCCGTTCAGAGGCGCTTCTGCAACAAGAGAACAAGAAGAATGTCTTTCTGATAAAAATCGTGAGAAAGCAAGAGATGCTGTCAGAAAGTCGCTTGTTCTTTTAAAGAACGACTATAATGCACTTCCTCTGGTTGAAAAGAAAATAGCATTTATAGGCCCTTATTCAGATGAGAAAAATCTTCACAGCTCCTGGGCTATATCCTGTTTTTCTAAGGATGCTGTATCTGTAAAAAAGGCGGCAAAAGAGCTGTACGATGATACAGATACCAAAATTAAAGTCGCAAAAGGATGTCTTATAGCATCAAACGGCGATGAGTTCATGAACGGAACTTTTTCGGATGAAAAAGAAAAAGAGAAAAACAAAAAGCTGTTTAAGAAAGCCATGGAAGTAGCAGAGTGGGCTGACGAGATAGTGTTCTGTCTCGGAGAACATATTGGTCAGTCAGGAGAGTCCACAAGTAAAACGGATCTAAGAATTCCCAGAGCTCAAAAGAAACTGTTTGATAAAATCTGCAAGAAGTTTAGAAATGAAAAACATATCATTACTCTTATCTTTTGCGGAAGACCACTTGAGCTTGAAAATATTCCGGAGAAATCTGATGCTCTTATGATATGCTTCAGACCAGGAACCGAAGGTGGCCATGGAATTATGGATGTACTTGGCGGCAACTATTCACCATCCGGCAAACTTTCCATGAGCTTCCCTTATAGTGCGGCGCAGGCGCCTTTAAATTACAATGCTTTTTCAACCGGAAGGCCTAAGCCTTCCGAAGGACCTACAATTTTCACTACAAGATACCTTGATTGTCCAAATGAGGCCAGGTATCCATTTGGATTCGGACTTACCTATTCGCAGTTTAAAATATCCGATGTCATTCTGAATAAGAATACATTGAATAAAGCGGATGAGGATGACTTTATAAGAGCAACGGTGACTGTAAGGAATACAGGCTTCCATGAGGCAACAGAGACAGTTCAGCTCTATATACGTGATATGGTAGGGAGCAGAGTTCGACCGATTAAGGAACTTAAAGGCTTTAAGAAGGTTTCATTATTACCCGGAGAATCCAAAGAAATCAGTTTTGATATATCTGAAGATATGCTGAGGTTTTGGACAATCGAGAATAAAAATGACAGTGAGCCCGGGGACTTCAAGGTGTTCGTTGGATTTGACTCAACTACTGATAATTCTGAAGACTTTGAATTGATTTAAAAGTTTCTTTTTAATTTGATTTTAAACTTTAAGAACGATAATTTATTTACGCTTTTTTAATAATTCGCAGTGTGGACTTCATTGTTTGCACTGCGTTATTATTATTTATAGAAACGTTAACAGGCTTAGGAAATAAGCGAGGTCTCTATGGATAATAAAGTAAAAAAAATAAGTGCTGTATATAAATGCGTTTCTGTTCTTATATGGATAATCCTTACGTCATTATGTGTTTATACTTCCCTGTATGGCGATAAGTTTATGTATGTACATGACGATAAGGTCTTGTTTACATTTTATCTGTTGCCGTTTTTTCTTGTCGGTGGTCTGTTCGGTTATTTCTTTGGCATGATTTCGTTTATGATAGCTTTCGTTGTCTCTATCGCTTCAGCGCTTACAACAGCTTACAATATGTCGATTTATCTTGTTGCAACGCTATGCATTTCCATTTTTGCACAATATATGTTTTTTAAAAATATTAAAAAGACTGCTATTGCCTGCATTGCGACACTTCTTATTACTACACTTATTGAATATGCCTGCCTGTCAGTGGTACAGGTCGGAAGATATGATCTTTCCAATATCTCTCATTTTATCGACTATATTTGCAGGGATGTGTATTCTGTAATATTCTCAGTACTTGTTGTATATATCATTCTGTCAAAGGCACCCGATTTTATAAAAAAATTTTTCCCAATTGGGATTGCTTATACTAAGGCGTATGAAGAAAACAAGGAGCTACAGAAGAACGTCAGAAAGACCAAAGTAAGTGTTAAAATTACTGCTATTATCATCGCGCTTGAACTAATTCTTGGTATAGCTGTTGCTGTTTATATGATGATTCTTTTCCCGGACCTGAAAAATATGTTTGTGGGAGGTATTGAGAGACGTGAACCGGTCCATATAGAAAATACCGAAGATATGGTTCAGGAAATTAAAGACCTTGATTTCAAATTTGATGATGCAGCTCTTGGCTTTGATATAAAGATGATACTACTCATGATGTGCGTGGGTGTGCCGCTTGCTGCAATAGCAAATTTTTACACGAAGATGGTCATAGGCGGCCCTATCGGACGTATGTCTGATTTTATGTATGACTACGCCAATGCTGATGACGATACGAAGCTTGAGGTAGGAAAAAAGGTTGACAATCTTACAATAAAAACAGGTGATGAGATACAGGTTCTTCATGAATCCATGCAAACCACGGTTCATTCCATAGAGGACTATATAGGACGATTAAAAGCGAAACAGGAGCTTGAAAAGGAGCTCGAGGTTGCGCAAAAGGCAAGTGAAGCAAAGTCGTCCTTTTTATCAAATATGTCTCATGAAATAAGGACTCCCATAAATGCAGTCCTCGGAATGAATGAGATGATACTCAGGGAGTCGGATAACGACAGAATTCTTGAGTATGCAAATAATGTAAAAAGCGCCGGAAATTCTCTTCTTGGAATAATAAACGACATACTGGACTTCTCAAAGATTGAAGCAGGTAAAATGGATATTCTTCCGGTGCAGTATCATTTGGGATCAACAATAAACGACCTCATAAATATGGTGGCTGTAAAAGCCGAAGAAAAGGGGCTTAAACTCGAACTTAATATAGATGAGACGCTGCCTACTGTTCTTATCGGAGATGAAATCAGAATAAAGCAGTGCGTAACCAATGTACTTTCAAATGCTGTAAAGTACACCGAAGAAGGAAATGTTGCACTCAATATCAGCTACAGAAAAGTAGATGATAAGAACATTATGCTTAGATTTCAGGTGGTTGATACCGGTATAGGAATAAAGGAAGAGGATATAAATAAGCTATATTCACCCTTTGAAAGAATTGAGGAAATCCGGAACCGTTCAATAGAGGGTACCGGCCTTGGAATGAGCATAGTTAAGAAGCTGCTTGCACTCATGGATACGAGACTTGAAGTAAAGAGTGTATACGGTGAGGGTTCTGATTTTTCATTTGAAGTGCGACAGCAGGTTGTATCCTGGGAAGAACTGGGAGACTTCAAGGAAAAGTACAAGGAATATCTAAAAACACTGGAAAAATATCATGAGAAATTCAAAGCTCCTGAGGCAGAAATTCTCGTGGTTGATGATACTCCGATGAATCTTACGGTTGTTAAGGGGCTTCTAAAGACGACGCTGATACAGGTTGATACTGCTGAAAGTGGAATGGAGACTCTTGAAAAGGTAAAGAAAAAGAAATATGATGCGATTTTCATAGATCATAGAATGCCTGAGATGGATGGTCTTGAGACACTTGCTGCAATGAAGAAGCTGGAGGGTAATCTGTGCACTGATACTCCGTGCATCGCACTTACAGCAAATGCAGGTGCAGGTGCCAGAGAGGAATATATGGCAGCCGGTTTTGATGATTATCTCTCAAAACCGATTGACGGTGAACTTCTGGAAGACATGCTAAAGACATATTTGCCGCCCGAAAAGCTGATACTTGAGGAAGAATCAGAAGACGTCTATGATAAAGATGAGAACGATGAGAGACAAAAGCTTTATAAAACCATAGAAGGTATAGACTACGAGGAGGCATTAAAAAACTGCGGAAGCCTTGATATTCTTCAAAATGTTATAGAGGAATTCCATGTGTCCATAGATTCGAAGGCTGATAATATTGAACGATTTGCAGCAGATAATGATTACAGAAATTATACGGTTGCTGTTCATGCACTGAAAAGTTCAGCCAGGCTGCTTGGTGCGATGAAGCTTTCTGAAGATGCCGCATATCTTGAAAAATGCGGTAATGATGAGAGTACTGAAGAGATAAAGGAAAAGACTCCTGAGCTTCTAGCTCTTTACAGAAGCTATAAGGATAAACTTCAGCCCGCAATTGAAAAGAGCGAAGAAACTGACCTTCCTGAAATACCGGTAGATGAACTTGAAGGCGCTTTTTCAGATATGAAAGAATTATTGGAAGCCTACGATTTTGACACGGCTGATGGAATAATGAAGATGCTGTCCGATTACAGTATTCCGGATGACTATAAAGATAAATATAATAAAATTGTGGAATTGATGGCTGCTGTTGATAGAGATGCACTTCTTGAACTTCTTTAAAATATGAGAGGGGTTTTTATGGATAAACGAGTACTGCTTGTGGGTGGTAAGAAGAGCTTTATGGTAACTTCGATTGAAAAGGAACTTAAGGCGGAAGACTTTGAGGTAATTCGCGCGGATGCAGATGTAACTCAGATTGAAAGAATGGAAGATAAACCGTCTGTATATCTTATTTATGTTGATGACATTGATGAGATGCTGGAGCTTTTTGTGTATCTGAAGGATAAATCAGTTGAAGATGATATCTCCATAAGTGTGATAGGATCCAGTGATGAACTTGAAAAGATATATTCAAAAATCTCACAGGACAGAATCGCTGCGGTTTTTGAGAGACCGGTCAATGTAAAAGAGCTCGGAAGTAAAATGACTGCTGTTGTCCAGAATGAGGAAGTGCGCCTGCAGAAAAAGAAGATTCTTGTTGTTGATGATGACGGCACAATGCTGAGGACAATTAAGAGCTGGCTGTCGGAAAAGTATCAGGTCTTCATGGTGAATTCCGGAATGAATGCCATCACTTTCCTTGCTAAGAACAAGGTTGACCTGATTCTGCTTGATTATGAGATGCCCGTTATTACAGGGCCCAAGGTTCTTGAGATGCTTCGGAGCGAGTCAGGAACAAGTGATATACCTGTTATGTTCCTTACCGTTAAAAATGATAAGGAGAGCGTAGCTCAGGTCATTTCACTTAAACCTGAGAAATATCTGCTTAAAACCATGCCTCCGGCTGATCTTATCGCCAATATCGATGAGTTTTTCGAAAAGCAGAAAATAAAGAATTATAAGTGAGGTTTTTATGTCGCTTTATGCACTTGGTGATCTGCACCTTTCCTTTCAGTCCGACAAGAATATGGATATTTTCGGGAAGGTGTGGAAGAACCATGAAAAGAAGATAGAAAAGAATTGCAACAAGCTGATCACTGACGATGATACGCTTGTGCTGGTGGGGGACCATACCTGGGGCAAGGGACTTGAGAACTGTGAAAAGGATTTTGAGTTTATAGAAAAACTCCCCGGAAGAAAAATACTTATTCGCGGGAATCATGATAATTTCTGGAATGCAAAGAAAACCCAGCGCCTTAATGATATGTTTAAGGGCAAGCTTTTGTTTTTGCAGAATAACTACTATCCCTATGGGGACTACGCATTGGTAGGAACCAAGGGATATTGTTATGAAGGATTCGATACAAGGCAGCACGCCGATATGCTGATTGAACGTGAGGCAAAAAGATTAAAGATATCATTTGAAGCGGCCAGGGCAGACGGTTTTGAGAAGTTTATAATGTTCCTGCACTATCCGCCAACTTCAATTGATGAAAGAACAAGCAGATTTACTTTTATGGCGAAGGCCTACGGAGCAGAGCAGGTGATTTATGCTCATTGTCATGGAAAAGAGAGATTTCATGACAGTCTTTTGGGAAAAATTGACGGTATAAAATATAGTCTCGTTTCCGGAGACTATCTAGATTTCAAGCCTTTGAAAATTCTTTAACAAAGAGTTTCCAAAGGCTCATTTTATGCGAAAAAATAGGTATCTTAAATCGTGGATATATGATATTATGTTACATGTAGTAGGAGTTTGCGCATTGATGAGACAGGAGAGAAATGTGATGCCGCATCGTGCGCTATAATTATGCAATTTTTTAGAAAGTAGGTTATTTCTTATGGGTAACAGTATTAAAGACTGGAAGATCGGCGACCCGATGATCAATGAGAATGATTATTGGCAGGATCCAAATTATGTGGCAGAAGATCCCGAGAAGGAGCAGCTTGTTTTAAAGCTCGCATCCATGATTACCGATCGCTATGCGAAGAAGCTTTTGGGAAAGCTTAACAACAGAGACCCCGAGTATTGGATGCTTGACCTTATTCTTAATAAAGAGCAGGTTAAGTTCCTTATCAATTTTAAGAAGACTCGTGTGCCTTACAGTATTGAGGAACTTGCCTCAATGAACAACATGAGCGTCGAAGATGCTCAAAAGATGATAGATCGTCTCGTATGGATCGGTATTGTTGAGATGAATCGCGCAAAAACTGCAGATAAGCACAAGCAGTATGAGCTTCCGATTTTCGTACCCGGTTCTGCCGAGTTCATGATGATGCAGGATAAGCTTACGGATGAATTCCCGCAGCTTGCAACATTCTTTAATCTTATGACACAGCTTCCGCTTGGCGGCATTACTCAGATGGTTCCTCCCGGAGGAGCAGGTGTAGGTATGCACGTTATTCCTGTTGAGAAAGCTATCAGCATTGAGAATACATCAGTCCCTGTTGAGCATCTTTCAAGATGGATTGATATGTATGATAAATACGGTATCTCCGAGTGTTCCTGCAGAAAACAGCAGACAATGCGCGGAGAGGGAAGCGGTGAGATTCGCGGTGACTACTGTATCGGAATGGGCGATATGGCTGAGTATATGGAAAGCCGTGGAATTGGCCATTATGTAAGCAAGGAAAAAGTTTACGAGATTCTTGAGCGTGCAGAACGCCACGGATATGTTCACCAGATTACAAATATCGATGGAGAAGGAAAAATAGTTGCTATCTGTAACTGTGCTCCCGGTGTATGTAATGCACTTCGTACATCACAGCTTTACAACACACCTAACCTTTCTGCATCTGCATACCGCGCACATGTCGAGAAGGATAAGTGCGTTGCCTGCGGAAAATGTGTTGAGGTATGTCCTGCAGGTGCAGCTAAGCTCGGTCAGAAGCTTTGCAAAAAGGATGGTTCACAGGTTACTTATCCCAAACAGGAACTTCCTAATTCCAAGAAGTGGGGACCTGAAAAGTGGAATTACAATTATCGTGATGACAATAAAGTTAACTGCTATGAAACAGGTACAGCTCCCTGTAAGACAGCATGCCCCGTACATCTTTCCGTTCAGGGATATATCAAGATGGCTGCAGAAGGAAGATATGAGGATGCCCTTAAGCTTATAAAGCAGGATAATCCGCTTCCGATGATCTGCGGCGCTGTATGTAACAGACGCTGTGAAGATGCTTGTACAAGAGGTACTATTGATCAGCCTCTGGCAATCGATGAAATCAAGAAGTTCATAGCTTCTCTTGATCTTAAGAAGGAATCAAGATATGTTCCGCTTTGCGAAAAGCACGACGGCGGAATGTGGTCAGACGACTACAAGATGGCTATTATCGGTGGAGGCCCCGCAGGACTTTCCGCAGCATATTTCCTCAGAAGAGACGGTTATCCGGTAACAGTATTCGAGAAGGAAAAGAGACCCGGTGGAATGCTTATGAACGGTATTCCCAGCTATCGTCTTGAAAAAGATATCATCGAGGCCGAGATTGACGTTATGAAGCAGATGGGCGTAGAGTTCAAGTGCGGCGTTGAAGTAGGTAAGGATGTTACTATCGAGGAACTCAGGAAACAGGGGTATAAGGCATTTTTTCTTGCAATCGGATGCCAGGGCGGAAGACTTGCAGGTGTTCCCGGTGAGGATGCTGAGGGTGTTCAGACAGGTGTTGATTTCCTCAGAAAGGTTAACCTCGATCACAGCGTAAGATTAAATGGCGACACAGTTGTTGTCGGCGGTGGTAACGTAGCAATCGACGTTGCAAGAACTGCAGTAAGAGCAGGCGCTACAAAGGTGACAATGCTCTGCCTTGAGAGTGAAAAAGAAATGCCTGCCGCAAAGGATGAAGTTGAGGAAGCTAAAGAAGAAGGCATTGAAGTATTAAACGGATGGGGACCTAAGGAAATTCTTACAGAAAACGGTAAGGTTACAGGCATAGTATTCAAGAAATGTACTTCTGTAAAGGGCCCTGACGGAAGATTCAATCCTAAGTACGATGAGAACGAGACCATCACTATTAAATGTGAGAACGTTCTTCAGTCCATTGGACAGTCAATTGTATGGGGCGACCTTCTTAAGGGAACCAAGGTTGAACTTCGTCCTAACGGTGGAGTTATTGCTGATTCACTTACACTTCAGACTGCAGAACCTGATATTTTTGCAGGAGGAGATGTATTTACAGGACCCAGATTTGCAATTGATGCTATCGCAGGCGGTAGAGAAGCATGCGTTTCAATGAATCGTTTTGTACATCCCGGAAACAGACTTGATCTTGCAAGAGACAGAAGAGAGTTTATAGAACTTGATAAGGATGATATACTTGTTGAGAGCTTTGACAACGCTCCGCGTCAGATTCCTGGTAAAAAAGCCGGAATTGCAAAGGATACCTTTGACGATCTTCGCCTTACCCTCACAGAGGAGCAGGTAAAGAAAGAGGCAAACAGATGCCTTGGATGCGGTGCAACTACTGTTGATGAAAACAAATGTATCGGTTGCGGTCTGTGCACAACAAAATGCGAATTTGATGCAATTCATCTTAGCAGGGATATACCTGAAGCAAGTACTATGGTAAGATCAGAGGATAAGCTCAAAATGGTCGGACCGTATGCTGCGAAGCGTGCGGCCAAAATAGTAATTAACAAGGTGAAAGGTAACAAATAATTTTGGTACTAAACTGTCATGATCTTTCAAAATCCTTCGATGGTAAGGATGTTTTGAAGGGAGTATCTTTTCATATTGAGGATAACGAGAAGGCTGCGATAGTAGGAATAAACGGTGCAGGGAAGACGACGCTCATCAGAATGATTATTGGTGAGCTTACTCCCGATACCGGATCGGTTACGTTCTCAAGAGACACGACTTTTGGATATCTTGCTCAGAATCAGAATATAGATAGCGCTCACAGCATCTATGAAGAACTTCGCGAGATGAAAAGGGATGTTATTGATCTGGAGACTGAGATACGAGCGGCGGAAGCTCAGATGGATATTCTTCGCGGCGAAGAACTCGATCGGCTCATGGAACGCTATGCTCAGATGAACCACGAATTCCAGCTTAAAAACGGTTATGCCTGGGAGAGTGAGGTCATTGGTGTAGCAAAAGGTCTCGGATTTTCTGAGGATGAATTCGATAAGAAAATATCGACGCTTTCCGGAGGCCAGAAGACCAGAGTGGCTTTGGGTAAGCTTCTTTTGCAGAGCCCGGATCTTATAATTCTCGATGAGCCTACAAACCATCTCGATATGAACTCCATAAGGTGGCTTGAGGGTTATCTTATGAATTATAAGGGTGCAGTGCTTATTGTATCCCATGACAGATACTTTCTGGATCGTATCGCCCAAAAGGTGATCGAAATAGATCAGACAAATGCTGATGTTTATATTGGAAACTATACTGCATATGCCAAAAAACGCGAGCAGATCAGAGCTGCCAAGCTGAAGGCATATCTGAATCAGCAGGCAGAAATTAAGCATCAGGAAGAAGTTATAGATAAGCTTAAACAGTTTAACCGTGAAAAGAGTATCAAACGTGCCGAGAGCAGAGAGAAGATGCTCGATAAGATAGAACGTCTTGAGAAGCCCACGGAGGTAAGGGATGATATGCGTATAACCCTTACACCTAACTGCGTGAGCGGTAATGACGTAATGCATGTTGAGAGTATTGCCAAATCCTTTGGAAATGAGCAGCTCTTTAAGGATATTTCTTTTGATATTAAGAGGGGTGAGCGTGTTGCAATTATCGGCGATAACGGAACCGGTAAGACAACAATGCTTAAAATCATTAATGGCATGGAGACTCTTGATGAAGGAGAAATCATTCTCGGAGTAAAGGTTCATGTCGGTTATTACGATCAGGAACATCAGGTTCTTCACAATGAAAAGACTCTTTTTGAAGAGTTATCCGATGCATATCCGTCAATGAATAATACTGAGATCAGGAACACTCTTGCAGCGTTTCTTTTTACCGGTGATGATGTGTTTAAACGCATCGGAGATCTTTCCGGCGGAGAGAAGGGAAGGGTTTCACTTGCAAAGCTTATGCTTTCAGAAGCTAATTTCCTGATTCTCGATGAGCCTACGAACCACCTTGATATTACTAGCAAGGAAATTCTTGAGGATGCTCTTTGCGGATATGAAGGAACTGTTTTATATGTCAGCCATGACAGATATTTTATAAACAAAACAGCGACCAGAATACTTGACCTTACTCACGGATCACTGGTTAATTATATTGGTAACTATGATTACTACATGGAGCATTGTGAGGAACAGACAGCTCGTGCTATTGCTGAAAAAGGAGATAATTCCTCCTTTGGCAGAGGAATCGAGATGGATTCCGCTGATGCTGTTTCAGGTTCGGGTTTTGGCAAGCTTGCTTCAAAAGGCAGTACTTCCGATGCTGATTCCGGTTCAGGTGCAGCAGACTGGAAAGCACAAAAAGAAGAAGCAGCCAGAAAGCGTAAGCAGGAAGCTGCTCTAAAAAAATGCGAAGATGAGATAGCTAAGTTGGAAGAGAGGAATGAGAAAATAAATGAAGAACTCTCAGATCCTGATGTAGCGACCGATCTTGCTAAGGTTCGAAAGCTATCCGATGAACTTTCATCAAACGAAGAACGTCTTTCGGAACTCTATGATGAATGGGAAACCTTATCTGAGTAATCAAAGAAGAAGCTCTTTCAAGGACTAACTTGAAAGAGCTTCTTTTTCTACTTTTCTCATTTAAAATCCTTATGCAAAAGCATCAAAGGAACTACCGGGTTGACTGTAGGAATAACCTGACATATCACGTCCGTAACCTACCGTTGTGTTTCCGAATTTTGAAGCTATCTGATTATATTGCTGGCTTACTTTCAGAGCTTCATCCTTGCCATCGGTACTGGCAACTTCACCGACTTTTACTTCCTGAGCATTAGGATAAACTACAGGAGCAACAGTGGCGATATCACCAACAGCCTTATGCTTGTCATACACATCCGATACAGGAGCCTGATTGGATACTGTATAATTCATAGGCCTTGCCTGGTACATATTGTAAGCACCTAATCCATCAATTGACATTCCCATATTTTTATCTCCAACTTCTAAAAAACTACATACGAAGATATCGTTATTATAATTTCCAATTCGAAACAATTCATAAACTGGGTATTAAAGAAAAGATAAAAATGCATATTTCTGAAAACTAATTTCATCAGATATTATCTACGTTGAAACATATTTTCAAATTTGTATTAATGACAAATAAAATTATTGTAAAGTCAATTTATAAGATTGACGAAAATTTAACAGATAGTATAATTAAAATTAGCCGAATTTACAGAGTAATAAATAACATAATTTTTTCGGTGTCAGTCATGGAGGATGTATGGCGAGAAAAGAAATATCTCAGGCTGTTATTAGCCGATTGCCCCGCTATTTCAGATACTTAGGTGAACTGAAAAGTCAGGGAATAGATAGAGTTTCATCTCAGGAACTCAGCGATATTATGAAGGTTACTGCTTCACAGATCAGGCAGGATTTTAATAATTTCGGAGGCTTCGGACAACAAGGCTACGGCTATAATGTTGAGTACTTATATGAGGAAATAGGTAAGATACTCGGTCTTGACAGGGAGCATACACTTATCATTATTGGGGCAGGTCATCTTGGACAGGCTCTTTCCGGTTATAACAATTTCTTCAACAGAGGATTCATATTTAAAGGAGCTTTTGATTTAAATCCTAAGCTTCATGGTAAGAAAATACGTGATATTGAGATCAGACCTGTCGAAGAGATTGAACAGTTTGTAAAAGAAAATAAGATAGAGATTGCGGTCCTTGCAATACCTAAGGATCAGGCTGTTCCTATGGCCGATAAACTTGTAAAATGCGGCATAAAGGCTATATGGAATTTTGCACATGTTGATCTTGATCTTCCTGAGAATGTTCAGGTCGAAAATGTTCATCTGTCAGATTCGCTTATGAAACTTTCATATAGCATTGATAGATATGAAAATAATCACAACTCCAGGAAATAACAAGTGATTTAAACCGCTTGGAGGATGCCGATATGGCTAATAACGACTATTCTGATGCTCTTGTCGGAAAGGATATTCCGATTCTTTCCAAGGACGAAAAATGGCAACAGCTTTTCCTTCTTAGTCCCAAAACTCCCAAAATAAAGGAGCTTGAGGCTGAGCTTAATAAGCTTGTGAACATACAGGAAAAGACAAGGGAAAAAATTAAGGACATAAAGAGGCTTAAGAAAAAGCTTCTCGGTGAGATTGTTGTCCTAAGAGATGATGCGGGAAAGAATCCAAAGAAGCGGAAGAAGATTGAGGCCGAAATTGATGATCATACACGCCTTATCAAGGAGTGCAATGATAAGATAGAGGAGTGCGAGGACGATATGCTCGGACTTCCCAGAGAGATTTATCAGATCGATTATCAGCTCATGATCGAGACGATGAATATCTTTTATAAAAGAATGCATGATAATACCCTCGAAATCGATGCTGTTGATGAGTGGATATCAAAAGTAAGGGTACAGCTGAAAAAGAATATTATCCGAATGCAGGAAAAAGAGCTCGAAAACTTTAATGTATATTCCTATATGCACAACATTTTCGGACCTGAAGTTATTGATCTCTTTGATCTAAAGTACAATCCTGAAAAACGACACCCTGTAATCAGACCCGGAATGACTGAACGCGATGGGATAATAGTAGAAGATGAAAAATTTACCGATAATTGATAAAAATTCAAATTATGTTGTAAGCGCTGCCGAGATGAAGCGATGTGATGCGGCTACAATCTCCGAGTTCGGAGTGCCGCAGGATGTTCTTATGGAAAGGGCGGCGCTTTCTATATGCAAATATGTAAAAAAAGCTCTTCCGGAGGGTGGTAAGGTTCTGATTCTTGCGGGAAGCGGGAATAACGGCGGTGATGGAATTGCAGCGGCCAGACTTCTTTTTCAGGATAAAATACCTGTCACGCTTGTTCTTGTTAATCACAGTCTAAGTGATAAGGCTTCAAATACAAAAAGGACTTCCGCATGTAGCTCACAGCTGAAAATAGCATTGTCCTATGGCCTTAATGTCGTGGATTTTGATCAGTCCAAACTTGGCTCTCAAATAAAAAAATGTGACGTAATAGTTGATGCCATGCTGGGGATAGGCTGCTCAAGAGACCTTACGGGGGATTATTCAGCCGCGGTATGGGAAATCAATTATTCAAGAGAAGATTATGATGGGAAATTCCCACATGTTATAGCAGCTGACATACCAACAGGTATTAATTCGGATACGGGTCAGGTACATGGCTATGCAATAAGGGCAGATGAGACAGTGACCTTTGGCTTTTTGAAAATGGGGCTTGTTTTTTATCCTGGAGCTGCTCATGCAGGTGAGATACATATAGTGAATGTGGGTATCACTGAGGATGGCTTTTTGAAGGATTATCCCAAATTTAAGTATGTTGACATCCCTGATAAAAAAGAAATCCCGGTTAAGCTGCTGCCGCCAAGAAATCCTGCGGGTAATAAAGGTTCGTTTGGGAAAGTTCTTGTGGTTGCCGGAAGTAAAAAAATAAGCGGTGCATGCATAATGGCTGCTGAGAGCTGCATTCGAAGCGGCGCCGGCATGATAAAGGTTTATACAGATGAGGCAAATCTCTCAGCTATTCAGACACTTCTGCCTGAAGCCATGACGGATACTTATACCGAAGAGGGATTCAATCTTTCTGATACTATCGAATATAGCAAAAGCAAAGAAGCTCTTATTTCAGCAATCGGATGGGCGGATGCTATAATATGCGGACCGGGAATAGGAATCGGTAATTCTGCAAAAGAAATCATGAAGATTATTCTTCAAAATGCTGTGCTCCCTCTTATTCTTGATGCGGATGCACTTAATATCATATCATCCGAAAAAGATATAAGAGATCTTGTTTGCGCATACAATGCAGATATTATTATGACGCCTCATCTGGCTGAGTTTTCAAGACTTAGCGGTAAGGATATACATGATTGCAGGACTTGTATCATGGATGAGACGGCAAGACTTGCAAAAGAATTTCATGCGAGTATTATATGTAAGGACGCACGAAGTGTTATTTCCGACGGAGAAAGAAATTTTATTAATATAAGCGGAAATGATGGAATGGCGACTGCAGGAAGTGGTGATGTTCTTGCAGGTCTTTTGGGTGCGCTTGTTCTTTCCGGATACAGTGATGTCTTTGAAGCTGCTGTGGCCGGTGCTTATCTGCATGGTGTAGCAGGAGATATGGCGGCAGTAAAGCACGGAAGGCAGGGTATGACGGCAAGAGATATCTCTGGAAGTCTTCGAGATATTTTTTCCGGGAATATGATCTGTTAAGCTTTGAGTTAAAAAAATATTATGAAATCAGAGGCAATATGAGAAATGCTTGATGAATATTCAAGAGTATATGCAAAGGTAGACTTGGATGCGATATCCCACAATGTGGATTGTATGTATAATTCGCTTCCGAGAAATACAAAAATGCTGGCTGTAGTTAAGACAGACGGCTATGGATTTGGTGCGGTTCCGATCGCAAGGATGCTCCAAAATGATGTTTATATATGGGGATTTGCAACAGCAACTGCAGAGGAAGCCTTTGAATTAAGAGAAGCAGGCGTAAGTAAGCCTATTCTTGTTTTAGGCTACACTTTCCCTTATGCATACGAGAGAATGCTCAGAGAGAATATAAGGCCTGCGGTTTTCAGATATGACATGTTGAATCATTTGTCAGAGCGCGTTAAAAAGAGACGAGCTCAGGGCGGAAAAGAGGTTTTTCATGTGCATATTGCAGTGGACTGTGGAATGAGCAGGATTGGAATTCGCCCTGATGCTGATGGCGAGAACTTTGTAAAAACAGCTCTTGCTACAGACGGAATAGAAGTTGAGGGTATTTTTACCCATTTTGCAAGAGCTGATGAGGCTGATCTTACCGATGCCCACACAAGACTTAAGGAGTTCGGTGATTTTGTTTCAAAAGTTGAAGAATATAACGGATACAAGATACCGATAGTGCATTGCTCAAATAGTGCAAGCATAATCGATATGCCCGAAGCTCATATGGATATGGTCAGGTGTGGAGTAACCATGTACGGCATGTGGCCTTCGGAAGAGGTGAGCAGAAATAAGATAGACATTAAGCCTGTAATGTCGTTATACAGCCATATATCATACATAAAGGATATCCCGGAGAACACTCCCGTGAGCTATGGCGGAACATTTGTGTCCGATAGGAGAATGAGAATTGCGACCATTCCGGTAGGTTATGGTGATGGTTATCCCAGAAGCCTTTCAGGTGGCAAGGGATATGTTCTTATTCATGGTGAAAAAGCCAGAATTATCGGAAGAGTATGCATGGATCAGTTTATGGTGGATATATCCGGTATTCCCAATGCAAAAGAGGGAGATGAGGTTATTCTTATAGGCACTGCCGAAAGCACTTTCGGAGAGGGAGAACCCGCAAGCATAACTGTCGAGGAGCTTGGTGAGATCAGCGGAAGATTTAACTATGAATTTACCTGCGATTTAAATCATCGCGTTCCAAGACTTTATGTCAAAGACGGAAAAATACTAAAGGATTTTGAAATATAAAAATGCCTTCTCCCTAAGGGAGAAGGTGGCACGAAGTGCCGGATGAGGGGTTACCCCAGCCTTTTTTTAACTTCGTTGTATTGATAATTGATCTCTTGTAAAGCGGAAGTATCACCGTCCATGTTGTCGGGGTGATAGAGCTTTACAAGAGATTTGTATTTTTTATTTGCTGAATCAAGTGTTGTACATCCCGCAAAGAAATTGAAATGCTCGGCATTGGTGCTACGTTTAAAAGATTTACTGAAAGGGTTATTTATTGGTTCTTCATCATACTCCGCATCATCATAGTCATCTTCATAGTAGAGCTCTGATTCATTTTCATATCCATCATAATCATTTTCGTATTCCTCATAATCATCCTCATATTCATCTTCGTAGTCCTCTTCATAAAAATCATCAAGAGCTTTCTGTTTTTTTGTCTGACCGAAAGTATCATTTTCAAACTCATCGTGGTGTCTTTGAAGCCACCTGTCATAGCTCTTTTCGTTAAGCTTTCGTCCTACTGAAGGGAAAAGTCTGCGATATCTGGCTTTGAATACATCAGAAGACGATTTTCCTATAATTACGCTTCCGACAAGATATCCGAATAGATCTATCAGTACTGGGATGAGCAAAATTCTTCCCGCATAGACAAATGTCCCTGCACCGATAAATACAAGAAATATCGGAACCGCAAGTATGAGCAGAAACAAAAACAGTATAAAATACATAAGAGTTCCACTGTACTGGGACAGAAGTGAAAGATATCCCTGAAGCGTTTCAAGGATAAGATTTTTAGTGCTTGTGGAATCAAAATTGATGGGAAGTATAGAAGACAGGACGCTTTCACCTGCAAAAACTTCTATTATCAAGGCAATAAAAAAAAGACTGTAAACAATTCCTGTAACAGGCAGTATAAGTAAGAACAGTCGCAGTAGCCAGAACAATAAGCGCAGGAAAAATCCTATCATATCGAAAATGTTTTTAATTATCCATATAAGTCCTTTTGTAAGGAACTCAAAAAATGCTGAAATCATATATTTATTTTACTTTAACGAAAAAACGATGACAAGTGGGTAAGAAATTCTCGTTTTCTTGACTGTAAATACGCAAAATGCTATATTTTATTTTGACGCATTTTGCGATTTTGTTAGCAAAGGAGATGAAAATAGATGGACGATGGTGGGCCTACTGCCACTGCTTTTTTACTGATATTTATTGTGATGATTCTCATGGATGTGCTCTGTTATGGTTTTGGAGCAGCAATCGAGAATCTGAAACCGGATGATCTAAATAAAAATGGTGATAAGGATGAGGATAATCCAAGTCCTTTACGTGAAAGAGAAAAGAAAACAGCTAGGAAGCTCGAACAAATACTTGAGTTTCCCGGGAGATATATAAACACGATACAGCTGCTTACTCTTCTTATAAACATGATATTCGGTGTAATTTATATCAGAGAATTAAGCAGTATCACATACGGTCTCTTAAGCCGTCATATTAGTAATATCACACTTTTGCATATTATTTCATACGGCATAGCCTTTGTATTGCTGATGTATATCATCTTAACGATAGGTGTTCTTATTCCGAGAAAACTTGGTACCAGATATCCTGAGAAATGGGCGTATTTCGGCGTTGGTGCCATTTCAATGATAATTACCGTCTTTAGTCCGTTCACAGGTCTTGTAAGACTTACGGCGATGGGAATTCTTAGATTGTTCGGTTTTCATTGGGATGCTGATGATAATGATGTAACAGAGGAAGAAATAAAATCGATGGTATCCGAGGGCCAGGAGCAGGGAGTTCTTCAGGATTCCGAGGCTGATATGATCTCAAATATTTTTGAGTTTTCAGATAAGCAGGCTCAGGATATTATGACCAACAGGAAAGCGATGGTATGTATAGATGGTAATACCACGCTGAAGGAAGCTGTAAACTTTATGCTTGATATGAATAACAGCCGATTTCCTGTTTACCTTGACAATATTGATCATATCATTGGAATTCTTCACATTAGAGATGCGATGAAAAAGCTTTCGGAACACACTGATGATGATACACCCTTAAGAAAAACGAGAGGACTTTTGAGGTCTCCCAGAAACGTGCCTGAGACCAGGAATATTGACAGCCTTTTCCATGACATGCAAAAGTCCAAGACGCAGATGGTCATTGTTATTGACGAGTATGGTCAGACCGCAGGGCTTGTGTCTATGGAGGATATTATCGAGGAAATAGTCGGTAATATAATGGACGAATATGACGAGGATGAAGACTATATTGAGGCTACATCCAATGAAGATGAATTTATAATTGAGGGTAAAACTCCTCTCGAGGATCTTGAGGATAGGTTTGGAATTGAATTTGAGGATGCCAATTTTGAAACCGTAAATGGGCTTCTTATCTCAAAACTTGATAGAATCCCTGAGGAGGGTGAGGACTTTACCGCGGAAATCGAAGGATATTCATTTAAAATTCTTTCGGTTAAGAATCACATGATCCAAAGCGTTTTGGTTAAGAGGATTAAAGAAAAAAAATCCGAGGAAGCCGAAGACGATCAGGAAAATAAAGAAAATTAATGACTTTTAGGAGGATACAATGTCAGGACATTCAAAATTTGCAAATATTAAGCATAAAAAGGAGAAGAACGACGCTGCAAAAGGTAAGATCTTTACAGTCATAGGACGTGAGATTGCCGTAGCAGTTAAGGAAGGCGGTCCCGATCCGTCAAACAATTTCAAGCTTGCACAGGTTATTGCTAAGGCTAAGGCAAACAACATGCCTAACGACACTATTGAGCGTGGAATTAAGAAGGCTGCAGGAGCTGACGGAAGTGTTAACTATCAGACACTTACATATGAAGGCTATGGCCCGGGCGGCACAGCAATCATCGTTGATACACTTACAGATAATATCAATCGTACAGCTGCAAATGTAAGAGCTGCATTTTCAAAGGGCAATGGTAATGTCGGTACACCCGGATGTGTATCTTATATGTTTGATAAAAAAGGTCAGATCCTTATCGATAAGGAAGAATGCTCTATGGAGTCAGACGACCTTATGATGCTTGTCCTTGATGCAGGCGCTGATGATTTTAATGAGGAAGATGACAGCTACGAGATTCTTACAACACCCGAAGCTTTCCAGGGAGTTGTTGAGGCTCTTGATAAGGAAAAGATTGTGTCTGCTTCCGCAGAGATAACAATGATTCCTCAGAACTATGTTGAGGTTACTGATGAGAACAACATCAAGTGCATCCAGAGAATTCTTGACATTCTTGAAGAGGATGATGATGTTCAGGCAGTTTATCACAACTGGGACGACAGCACAGCTGAATGATTTGAAATAACCCTACTTTAAATGACGAGGTGGGAAAAATTATCCCTGCCTTCTCCTAGGGGAGAAGGTGGCACGAAGTGCCGGATGAGGGGCAAATAAAACATGGGGAGGCCTTGAGATGAAGCTGGAAAAGACATGGATGGGGATTTGTGTCTGGGTAATTTATTTTGTGGGAATGTTGTTTGCCATAGGAGTTACCGGCTTTGTTTCGGGGCTTTTTCCATACTTTGGCAGATATTATGTGGCAGGCGGTTTTATTATTGCATGTTTGGCAGCGTCTGCTCTAATTGGATTTCTTGCAAATCTTGCAGTTTCGAAGGTAATTTCATCGACCGCTATAAGTGAATACAAAAAGCCTTTGTGGCTCGAAATGTTTCTTCCATTGGCAATAATTATTGCCGGAATAATTATATTTGGATATACATCGGCATTGATAAATGATTATACAGGCAATATGAATCTGTATAACAGTGCTGTTGTTGCAGCGTCAGGGCAGGAGACATTATCTGGTGGAATAGCTGACAGAGCGTATGTTGGTTGTCTTAAGGTGTTTATGGGATTTTTGGGAAATTCTCTCAATTCCGCTTATATGCTTAATTTAGTCCTGAGAATTTTTATGGTTATATTTATATATATAACCTTGAGAAAGGTTCTTGGATTGATCCCGGCTTTCCTTGGAACAGCTGCTGTTGTTGCTATTCCGACTTTTGGGTATTCTCTTAAAACCATTGATTCTATGCAGCTTATAAGCATGACATTTTTCTTGCTTTTGATGCTCACTGTATTTTATGTGAAAGGCTTTACAAAGAACTCCTGCAATAGATGGTACTATAAGATTTTTAGTATCCTGCTCGGAGCATTTTTCGGTCTCATGATCTATCTGGAGGCGTCCAGTGCTGCCATTATAGTATTCCTTGTAGCGGCATGGGTGCTTTCTGATATGTACTGCGAGACTTTCAATATTTGTCTGAATGAAATTATTCTTTTGGTTTCAGGAGTGCTTTCTTTTGGAGGAATGCTTATTCTGGAGGGAGGATATGATAATATACCCGATACCTATTTTCACTGGACTTGGAGATTTTTCGGCTATAATGAAAATGCATGGCTTCTTATGGTAAAGAGCTCTGCATATAATACCTACCTTGCTTTTGGACTCCTTGCACTCGCTCTGATTCCGGCTGTTTTATATCTTATAAAGCGAGATACAAAAATTTGTCCATTACTCATGCTTTCGGTACTGGGGATTGTTTGTTCGGTATTCCTTGGTGATACGATAGCAAACAGTGAGGTTATGATCGTTGCTTTCGTGGTTATCATGATATCATGCGGGATTTCTGCTATCATACATGTAAGGGAATTTGAGCCTGTCGTGAAAACGGAGAAGGCTGAAGAACCGGAGATTATAGAAGAGCCTGAACCTGAAGATAAAACTGAAGATACTGAATCCGTAGAAGAAGTAAAAACTGAAGATACGAAGTCCACAGAAGAAAAAACTGAAGATATTGAACCGGATAAAGAAGAAAAAGCTGAAGATATTGAACTTGCTAAAGAAGAAAATATTGAAAATATGAATGACAGCAAAGAGAAGACTCCCAGATATGTTCCTGAGGGGATGGTTTTACCGGTTGGAGAAGAGGATGAAGAAGATATCGTTCCGCACTTCAATATGAATCGCCCTGAAATGGCAGCTATCGGAATTCTTTCGGTTGGAACTGCGGTCGCCGCAGATAAGATGGCTTCAAAATCAGAAGAAAATGTTTCGCAGCCTCTAACTGAAATTGAAGAAGATTCTGTAGAAGAACCAACAAATGAATCTGTAGAAGCATCTACTGAAGAGCCTTCTGCTGAAAGAAAAGATGATTTCGACCTTAACATCGCACCGGACGATGATTTTGATATTTAATTTGTGAGGATAATTTATGAAAGTTGAAGAACTTAGTACTTACGAAGTATTAGAGCATAGAAGAATAGAGGATCTAAATTCGGACAGCTTCATTCTTCGTCATAAAAAGACGGGGGCGAGGGTTGCACTGTTATCAAACGATGACGATAACAAGGTTTTCTATATCGGTTTCAGAACTCCGCCCAAGGATTCCACAGGTGTTGCGCATATAATTGAACATACTGTTTTGTGCGGCTCCAAAGAATTCCCGATAAAGGATCCTTTTGTAGAACTGGTCAAGGGTTCGCTTAACACTTTTTTAAATGCTATGACATATCCGGATAAAACAGTTTATCCGATTGCAAGTTGTAACGATGCCGATTTCCAGAATCTTATGCATGTTTATCTTGATGCCGTTTTTTATCCGAACATATATAAAACAAGCAAGATATTTATGCAGGAGGGTTGGCACTATGAGATGAACAATGCCAATGATGAACTTGGAATTAACGGTGTTGTTTATAATGAGATGAAGGGTGCCTTCTCATCAGCAGATGAAGTGGTTGCCAGGGTTATAAGGAAATCACTTTTCCCTGACACCACCTATGGCATTGAATCAGGGGGAGATCCTGATGAAATCTATAATCTTACATATGAGGATTATCTTGATTTTCACAGAAAGTATTATCATCCTTCAAACAGTTATATCTATTTGTACGGGAACATGGATATGGCTGAAAAACTTAAATATATTGACGAAAACTATTTGTCTGCATTTGACAGTCTTGAGGTTGATTCCGAGATTAAATTGCAGAAGCCTTTTGATGCGAGAAAGGACATAAGGGATTTTTATCCGATATTGAAGGAAGATTCTCTGGAAGATAATACATATCTCTCACTTAATTTTTCTGTTGGAAGCAGTCTCGATCCAAAGTTCTATGTGGCTTTCGATGTACTTGATTATGCGCTGTGTTCTGCTCCCGGAGCTCCAGTTAAAAAAGCACTTATCGACAAAGGTATAGGAAGCGAAGTTTTCAGTGAATACGATAATGGCATAATTCAACCCGTATTCTCTATTGTTGCGAAAAATGCTAATCCTGAGCAAAAAGAAGAATTTGTTTCAACTATCGAACAGGTTATAAAAGAGCAGATAAAAAACGGTATTGATAAAAAAGCTCTTCTTGCAGGCATCAATGCCGATGAGTTCAAATACAGAGAAGCTGATTTTGGAAGATTTCCAAAAGGACTTCTATATGGTCTGCAGGTACTTGACAGCTGGCTTTATGATGACTCAAAGCCCTGGATAAATATTGAAGCAAACAATACCTTTGCACTTTTGAAAAAAGAAGTGGATACAGGTTATTTTGAAAAACTTGCTGAAGAATATATCTTAAACAATACACACAGCACGGTTCTTACCATGGAACCCAAAAGAGGCCTTACCGAAGAAAAAGAGGAGGCACTTAAAAATAAGCTTAAAGAGTATCGTGACAGTTTGAGTGCTGAAGAAATTCAGAAAATTGTAAAAGATACAGCTGAGCTTAAAGCTTATCAGGAAGAGCCTGACAGACCTGAAGATCTCGCTAAAATCCCGCTTCTTACCAGAGAGGATATACGTAAGGAAGCTGACAAATATTTTAACGAATTAAGAAAAGTCGGTGATCAGAAGATACTATTCCATGATGTATTTACAAATGGAATTGGATATCTGAATTTTGTCTTTGATATGGGAAAAGTCCCGAATGAGCTGCTCCCTTATGCACCAATGCTGAAAACATTGCTGGGGCTTATGGACACAGAGAACTACAGTTATACGGATCTATATAATGAAATCAATCTTCAGACAGGTGGGATTAATGCTTCCATAAGTACATATACTGATGCACAGAATATTTCAGAGTTTAAGACTACTTTTGAAATAACAGCTAAAGCTCTTTACCCGCAGCTTGATAAAGCCTTTGCACTTGTAAGTGAGATTATTTTAAAAACGAAGTTTGATAATAAAAAGAGAATTCTTGAAATTCTTGATGAAGCATGCAGCAGAGCGCGTTCGGATCTTTCGGGTGCAGGCCATCACAGTGCTGCACTAAGAGCTCTTTCCTATGTATCAAAACCCGCTAAGATTTCGGACATGGTATCCGGAATCGGTGGGTATAGATTTATGGAAGAAGTCAGAGAGCGCATACAAGAGGACGATAAAGCTGTAGATGAATTTATCTCCAATATGCTTGAGCTATGTAAGATAATCTTCCGACCGGAGAATCTTCTTGTTGATTATACTGCAAGTGAGAAAGAATATGCCGAACTTGAGCAGAAAGTCAGTGATTTTGCGCTCGCACTTCACAGCGAAGAGATAAGCACAAAAGGATTTGAGATTTCATGTGAAAAGAAAAACGAAGCATTTCAGACTGCAGGCCAAGTTCAGTATGTATGTCTTGGTGGCAATTTTGCAAACAAGGGACTTAAATATGACGGTTCGCTTCGAGTACTCAAAGTTATGCTGGGATATGATTATCTCTGGAAAAATATCAGAGTTCTCGGCGGTGCATACGGATGTATGAGCGGTTTTGCCAAGAACGGAGATTCTTATTTTGTAACCTACAGGGATCCGCATCTTTCCAGAAGTATAGATGTTTTCAAAAAGGCTTCCGATTATCTTAAAAATTTCGAAGCTGATGAGAGAACAATTACACAGTTTGTAATCGGAGCAATAAGTGATCTTGATACGCCCAAGACCCCTGCGACAAAGGGAGCCTATGGTCTTACTGTTTATATGTGTAATGCTGATTATGAAGATATTCAGAAGGACAGAGATGCGCTTCTTGCTACCGATCAGGAAAAAATAAGAAAACTTGCAGCATATATCGATGCCTTTGTGGCTGATGACTGCTTATGTGTAGTAGGTGACGGCAATAAGCTTATGCAGAATAAGGATTTATTCGGAAAAGTGGAGCAGCTTATTTATGCAGGAAAATCAAATGAATAATAGTATGAAGTGTGGCTATGTAACTCTTATAGGAAGACCGAATGTAGGAAAGTCTACGCTTATGAATCATCTCATAGGACAGAAGATAGCCATAACTTCGCATAAGCCTCAGACAACAAGAGGAAGGATTCAGACGGTTTATACTGATGACCGCGGACAGATAGTTTTTCTTGATACTCCCGGTATTCATGAATCCAAGAATAAACTTGGGGAATATATGGTCAAGGTTGCGACCAAGACTATCGAAGAAGTTGATCTTATTTTGTGGCTTGTGGAACCGAGTACTTTTATCGGTGCCGGGGAGCATATGATAATCGATCAGCTAAGGGAGTGCAGTAAGCAGGTTATCCTTGTTATTAACAAGATTGATACTGTATCTGCTGATGAGCTTCAAAGCTTTATCGATGCTTATAAAAAGGAGATGGATTATGCGGATATAGTTACCGTCTCAGCTTTAAAGAGCGATAATCTTGATGAGCTTATGCAGACGATTTTTGACAGACTTCCCTATGGAGATCCTTTCTATGATGAGGAGACACTTACAGATCAGTCTGAAAGAGATATTGTAGGAGAAATTATCAGAGAGAAAGCGCTTAGACTTCTTTCGGATGAAGTCCCTCATGGGATTGCGGTGACTGTCGAGACCATGAAGACAAGAAAAGCAGCATCCTCGTTAAAAAAGAAGAAGTCAAAGCATGTTCATCCGCCAAAGAAGAATAAATCTGCCGATAATGTACAGAGCACTGCAGATGGTGCACCTGATCTCGAAGCTATGTTGGCAGCATTAAAGGGCGGAGAAACCGATGCTGCCGATGTGTCAAATGAAACAGAAATCATGGATATAGAAGCCTCCATCATTTGTGAGCGTGATTCTCACAAAGGAATAATTATTGGCAAAGGCGGTTCTATGCTGAAAAAAATCGGTTCTCAGGCAAGAACCGATATCGAGAAGATGGTGGGCTGCAGAGTTAATCTTCAGTTATTTGTAAAGGTGAGGAAGGACTGGAGAAACGATACAGTACAGATGAAAAATTTTGGTTATAAGGATTCAAAGAAATAATGGTAGAATTAACCACTGTGAACGGAATTATTATTAAGAGGTCGCCTGTCGGAGAATACGACTGGGTGGTAACAATTTTAACTTCCGAACGTGGTAAGATTTCTGCTTTTGCAAAAGGTTCAAGACGTCCGGGAAATCCACTTTCGGGCGAGGTTGAACCTTTTTCCTTTGGTGAATTTAAGTTATATGAAGGGCGCACCTCATACAACATACAGGAAGCGAATATCAGAAACTATTTTGAATATTTCAGACAGGATTTTAATGCTTCTCTTTATGGTATGTATTTCATGGAGCTGGCGGACTATTACACAAGAGAGAATAATGACGAGCGAGAGGTATTAAAACTTCTATACCAGTCTTTTCGTGCGCTTGAATCAGATAAACTTGATAACAGACTCGTCAAATGCGTCTATGAAATAAAGACGCTGGTAGTTAACGGAGAGTTCCCCGGAATACCCACAGACAGAGATTATGTGCAATCAACTGCATATACTCTGGAGTACATTAGGAATACGAATGTTGAGAAGCTGTTTTCTTTTGCGGTTACCGATGAGGTATTGCATGAACTTGAGCATATATGCGATATTTACAGGAAGCGATTTATAGACAGAAAACTAAACAGCCTTGAAATGATAAATATGATTACATAAATACGAACAGGCTTCATGAAAAGAATTAATTATAGAAATTGAAAAACAAGAAAATGCGGTATATAATCTAAAAAGTATGCGCGCATATATTGTGCGCCTACAAAGTTTCATATTTATAAGGGGAAAATAAGTGAATAAAGTGATGTGTAGAAAAATCCTTATTTTATCGCTTGCGACTGTTATACTTCTTGCTTTTTCCGGATGCGGCAAAAAAAGTGATGTGTCAAAGCTTGATAAGTCATCTGTTCAGGTGAATAAGGATGGATCTGTAGTAAGTACTATGATTGAGGATTTTTCCGAGAGCTACTACAGCGTTGATGAACTGCGAGAAATGACTGAGAATGAAGTCAATGCTTTTGTTGTGAAGAACGGTGAAGGTGCGGCAGAACTAAAATCTGTTGATGCAGAGTCCGGAAAAATAAAAATGGTAATGAATTTTGGCAATTCCGATAATTTTTCGGATTTTAACAGTGAGACGTTCATTTATGAGACTGTTGCGGATGCAAAATTGAACGGACATATCGAAACCGGTTTGCTTGTTGATGCAGACGGTAATCCTATAGAGAGCGATAAAGCATCTGAGCTGTCGGATGAGCATATTGTAGTTACGGCCATGAAGAATATAGTAGCTGCTCCGTATAAGATAAAATATGTCTCCAGGGGAGTGAAGATAATTGATAATTACCTCGCGGATTTATCTGAAATAGCAGATGATAGTAGGGCTTGTATAGTATTAAGTAAGTAAAAAATGAGCATTTGCTCTTAAAAATATTTGGGCGTAATGCTCGGAAAGAGGTTTTGTATTATGAAAGCTAGAGAGAAGACAATGGACAAAATTATTGCTCTTGCAAAGGGAAGAGGCTTTATCTATCCCGGAAGTGAGATTTACGGCGGTCTTGCCAACACATGGGATTACGGAAATCTCGGTGTTGAGTTTAAGAATAATGTAAAAAAGGCTTGGTGGCAGAAGTTTGTTCAGGAGTGCCCGCACAATGTCGGCGTTGACTGTGCAATTCTTATGAATCCTCAGACATGGGTTGCATCAGGACATCTTGGAAGCTTTTCAGATCCGCTTATGGATTGTAAGGAATGTCATGAGAGATTCCGCGCAGATAAGATTATTGAGGATTTTGCGGCTGAGAATGGAATCACTCTTGAGTCTTCAGTCGATGGTTGGTCTCATGAAGAGATGGAGAAATTTATAAATTATCACAATGTTCCTTGTCCTTCCTGTGGTAAACACAACTTTACAGGAATCAGAGAATTCAACCTGATGTTCAAGACCTTCCAGGGTGTTACCGAGGACGCAAAGGACACTGTATATCTCAGACCTGAGACAGCGCAGGGTATCTTTGTTAATTTCAAGAACGTACAGAGAACTTCACGTAAAAAGCTTCCTTTCGGTATCTGCCAGATCGGTAAGAGCTTCCGAAATGAGATAACTCCCGGAAACTTTACATTCCGTACAAGAGAGTTTGAGCAGATGGAGCTTGAGTTCTTCTGCAAACCCGGAACACAGACCGAGTGGTTCACATACTGGAGAAAATTCTGCTATGAATGGCTTCTTTCTCTTGGCATAAACGAAGAGAATCTCCGTCTTCGTGATCATGATCCTGAAGAACTTTCATTCTACAGTGATCATACAACTGATATTGAGTATGCATTCCCCTTCACAGAGTGGGGTGAGCTCTGGGGTATCGCTTCAAGAACTGACTACGACCTTACAAGGCATCAGGAGACTTCCGGCGAGCCTATGGAATACTTTGACGATGAGACTAAGGAGAAATATATTCCTTACGTTGTTGAGCCTTCACTCGGTGCTGACCGTGTAGTTCTTGCATTCCTTTGTGAAGCATATGATGAGGAGAATCTTGGTACCGAAGAGGCACCTGATATGCGTACAGTACTTCGTTTCCATCCCGCACTTGCACCTATTAAGATTGGTGTTCTCCCTCTTTCCAAGAAGCTTAACGAGGGCGCAGAGAAGATTTATGCAACTCTTTCAAAGAAGTATAACTGTGAGTTCGATGACAGAGGTAATATCGGTAAGAGATACAGAAGACAGGATGAAATCGGTACTCCTTTCTGCGTAACCTATGACTTTGATTCAGAGACAGACGGAAAGGTTACGGTTCGCTTCCGTGACAGCATGGAACAGGAGAGAATCGCTATCGACGAGCTTGAGTCATTCTTCGCTGATAAGTTTGAATTTTAAGAGGAGTTTTATTATGAAACAGTTTACAGCTAATGAACTGCGTAAAGCATGGAAGCAGTTCTATATAGACAGAGGCCATGTGGATTGTGGCGCAGTATCACTGGTTTCAGACGGTTCAACCGGTGTTATGTTCAACGTTGCAGGTATGCAGCCGCTTATGCCGTATCTTCTTGGTAAGAAGCATCCTATGGGAACAAGACTTTGCAATGTTCAGGGATGTGTTCGTACAAATGATATAGATTCAGTCGGAGATAAGAGCCACGGAACATTTTTTGAGATGATGGGAAGTTGGTCTCTTGGGGATTATTTCAAGAAAGAACGTTGCCAGTGGAGTTTTGAGCTTTTGACAGAGCTTTTCGGATTTGACGCAGATCATCTTGCAGCTACTGTTTTTGCAGGTGACGAAAACGCACCAAGAGACGAAGAGGGTGCAAAATATCGTATAGAATCCGGCTTTAAGTCCGAAAACATATTCTATCTTCCTGCCGAGGATAACTGGTGGGGACTTGAATATGGCCCCTGTGGTCCTGACAGTGAGATGTTCTATGTGAAGGATATCCCGGATTGTGGTCCTAATTGCGGCCCCGGATGCCATTGCGGTAAGTATACCGAGATCGGTAACGATGTATTTATGCAGTATGAGAAGCATCATGATGGCAGTCTTACACCTCTTTCTCAGAAGAACGTTGATACAGGCTGGGGTCTTGAGCGTATTCTTGCTTTCCTTAATGGCGTAGATGATGTCTATAAGATTGATCTTCATGCACCAGTTATTGCATATATTGAGAAAGAAAGCGGAATAAAGTACGAAGCAGATGACAAGACCACAAGATCAATGCGTATTCTTGCTGATCACACACGTACAGCCGTTATGCTGATCGGTGACGAGGCTAAGCTTCTTCCCTCTAATACAGGTGCCGGATATATTCTCAGAAGACTTATCCGCCGTGCAGTAAGACATGCGAGAACACTTGGCTTAAACAAGGATCAGATACTTGGCGTTGCTAAGATTTACATTGATGAGTACAAAGAGAGCTATGAGCATCTTAACAAAAACCAGAAGTTTGTACTTACTGAGCTCGAAAGAGAAATAGTACGTTTTGAGTCTACACTTGAAAATGGAATGAAGGAGTTCAAGAAGATTCTTGATAAGACTTCTTCAGACGGTAAGAAGCAGATTGAAGGTAAGGATGCATTCTTCCTTTATGATACATTCGGTTTCCCTGTTGAGCTTACAATTGAGCTTGCAGAAGAAGAAGGCTTTAGTGTTGATGAGGAAGGCTTCAAGGCTTCAATGGAAGAGCAGAAGCAGAAGGCAAGGGAGAACCAGAATTTCTCAGCTAACCTCACCACAGGTTCCGGTGTATTTGACAGCCTTGATGAATCTGTAAACACAGAGTTCCTTGGCTATGACGCGATTAACTGCGAGGGCACTGTTGTTGCAATGGCAGATGCAGAGGCTCTTACAGATGAGCTTAAGGAAGGTGAGCAGGGAACAATCATCACAGATAAAACTACTTTCTATGGCACAATGGGTGGCCAGGTAGGCGATATCGGTGAAATCGTTGGTTCCGAGGGCTCTAAGTTTGTTGTTTCTGAAGCTATTAAGGTTTCAGGCGGAAGAACAGCTCATGTCGGTAAGGTTGTAAGCGGAAACTTCAAGACTTCAGATAAGGTTACTCTTAATGTTGATGCTGAGAATCGTGCTAAGACATGCCGTAACCACTCAGCTACACACCTTCTTCAGAAGGCACTGCAGGAAGTTCTTGGAGATGGCGTAGAGCAGGCAGGTTCATATCAGGATCCCGATAAGACCAGATTTGACTTTAGTTATCATCAGGCTATGACTGCTGAGGAGATTCAGAAGGTTGAAGAGATTGTTAATGCCAAGATTTTAGAGGCACTTCCTGTTGTTACTAAGGAAATGTCTATTGAAGAAGCTAAGAAGACCGGAGCAATGGCTCTTTTTGGTGAGAAATACGGCGATACAGTAAGAGTCGTTAATATGGGAGACTTCTCAATCGAGCTTTGCGGCGGTACTCATGTTGCAAACACAAGTCACATCGGAGTATTCAAGATCCTTTCAGAGAGCGGTGTGGCTGCAGGTGTTCGCCGTATTGAGGCTCTTACAGGAAACAATGCAAGAGCATATTATAAAAATGTAGAGACAAATCTTGGAGAGGCTGCAAAGGCTCTTAAGACAAATCCTTCTGATATCGTTGAGTATATCAAGAAACTCCAGGAAGAGCTCAAGGCTCTTAAGAGCGAGAATGAGTCCTTGAAGAGTAAGGAAGCTCAGGCAGCTCTCGGTGATGTTATGGACAGCGTTTTAGATGTCAAAGGCGTTAAGCTTATTGCTCAGAGTGTTAAGGGCGTTGATATGAACGGCCTTAGAGATCTTGGTGATCAGCTTAAAGCTAAGCTTGGTGAGGGCGTAGTTGTTCTTGTTTCGGAGAATGACGGTAAAGTTAATCTTATGGCCATGGCTACTGATGGTGCTATCGCATCCGGTGCTCATGCAGGTAATCTGGTAAAAGCTATTGCAGGTAAAGTCGGTGGCGGCGGTGGTGGTCGTCCCAACATGGCTCAGGCAGGCGGAAAGAATCCTGCCGGAATTCCTGATGCTATTGCTGAAGCAGCAAAGGCTTTGGAGTCACAAATAAAATAAAAATATAAACCTTTAAAATTTTTGCTTGACGGTGTGGAAATATATGGTATAATCTATAGATGTTATGTGGGTGAAAGCCTAGAGACATAGCAAATAACCCTGGTCACCCGTTAAGGAAGGGTCTGAAGGGAGGGTGAGAGTAAAGAATGTCAACAGTTATTGTAAAAGAAAATGAAACTTTAGACAGCGCGCTTCGTCGCTTCAAGAGAAGCTGTGCCAAGGCTGGCATCCAGCAGGAGATTCGTAAAAGAGAACATTACGAGAAGCCAAGCGTAAAGCGTAAGAAAAAGTCTGAAGCAGCTAGAAAACGTAAATATAATTAATAAAAACAAGTCCTTGGTTTTATAAATCAAGGACTATTTTTATTTCATAGAAAAACTATGAGATAAAAAATGGTATAAGATATGCATATTTTCTTGGTAGTAGCCGCTATTTTGATAATAATTCTTATAGTATTGGTTGTTCATCATGATATGAATAACTTTGTTATAAGAAACTATGAGATACATTCGGACAAACTAAAAAAAGATGGTGTTTTCTGCTTGCTTTCGGATCTTCATGAGAATAGTTTTGGGGAAGGAAACAGCAGACTGATACAAGCTATAGATGATATATCTCCTGACGCAATTCTTCTTGCAGGTGATATGCTGACTGCTTATCAGGAACTGGGAAAAGAGCGATACGATGAGATAGCTGACTTCATATCGCAGTTGTGCTCAAGATACCCTGTGTATGCCGCAAATGGTAATCATGAGAGTAAAATGGATATTCTCGGAGGCGACAGGAAGCAGGCGTATGATAAATATGATAAAAAAATCAGAGATGCAGGATGTGTTGTACTGCGAAATCAGGGGACGTATCTTGAAGACTACAATATGGAGATTCATGGACTCGAGATTGGGCGTGAATTTTTCAGAAAGTTTATCAGACGCGAGTTGCCTGATGGATACATTGAGGATTTCTTCGGTGTACCCTGCGCGGAAAGATTTCAGCTTTTAATGGCTCATAATCCTATATATTTTGACAGATATAAGGCATGGGGAGCTGATCTTACCGTATCAGGACATGTTCATGGCGGAATTATTCGACTTCCGTTGCTTGGAGGCGTAATATCTCCCGCACTGGTTCCATTTCCGAAATATGATGGCGGTCTCTATGAGATTGAAGGCTCAAAGATGATTCTCAGCAGAGGGCTTTCAACTCATTCCATAAGAGTGAGATTCAATAATCCCGGGGAATTGTGCGTGATACATCTTATCTCAGACAAAAACTAAACACACGAGGAATAATAATGGCGCTTGAAGTTAAACTGCAGGTTTTTGAGGGGCCTCTGGATCTGCTTCTTCACCTTATAGATAAAAACAAAATAGATATTTATGATATTCCGATTGCTGTGATTACTGAGCAATATATGGATTACATTAGAGCCATGCAGAATGATGACATGGAAGTTACCAGCGAGTTTTTGGTAATGGCAGCAACTCTTGTGGATATAAAATGCAAAATGCTTCTTCCTAAGGAAGTAAACGAAGAGGGAGAAGAGGAAGATCCCAGAGCTGAACTTGTTGAAAAGCTTTTGGAATACAAGATGTATAAATATATGGCGGATGAACTCAGAGACCGCCAGATGGATGCTGATACTCATATGTATCGCAAAAAGAATGTTCCAGATGAAGTAATGTCTTATGAAGAGCCTATAGATTATGATGCGCTTTTGGGAGATGCGAATCTTTCGAAACTTAACGAAATTTTCCAGGCACTTCTTAGGAGACAGGAGGATAAAGTTGATCCGATAAGAAGTAAATTCGGAAAGATTGAAAAGGAATCTGTAGATCTTGATCAGAAGACACTGTATGTGAAGGCTTATATCAGAGAACATGACAGATTCAGTTTTAAGCAGCTTCTTGAAAAGCAGGGAAGCAAGGTTGAGATTATTGTTACATTTCTGGTTATTCTGGAAGCTATGAAAGTCGGGGATATTCAGATTGAGCAGGATGAGACTTTCGGCGATATTATGATTACTTCCAACAGAGCAAAGCGAGGATGAGATGACAAGAGAAGAGGGAGCAGCAGTTATCGAAGCAATCCTTTTTACAATGGGAGATTCAGTAAGCGTAGCATCTATATGCAATGCTACTGATCAGGACCTTAAGGATGTAAGGGATGAAATAAGCTATCTGAAAGAAAAATATGAAAAGAGTGACAGCGGAATAGGTCTTATTGAACTTGAAGATTCTATTCAGCTTTGTACGAAAAGTGAGATGTATGAGTATCTGATAAAGGTGGCTAAAACACCTAAGAAGATAACACTTACGGATGCACTTATGGAAACACTTTCAATAATAGCGTACAAACAGCCTATTACAAGACTTGATGTGGAAAGAATAAGAGGCGTAAACAGCGATCATGCTGTGAATCGTCTTGTTGAATTCAATCTTGTTCAGGAACTTGGGAGACTTGATGCGCCGGGAAGACCACTGCTTTTTGGCACAACCGAGCAGTTTCTTAGAAGCTTTGGTGTTAAGTCTCTGGAGGAACTTCCTTCTCTTGATGCGGTTAGAGTTGAGGAGTTCAAACAGGAAGCTGAACAGGAAATCAGTGTCAAGCTTGATATCTAAAAATGGCAGGTTTAATTTGCAATTTTTGCCCGCTGATAAAAAATGTATAAAAAGCGCAGAAAATAAGGGTATGGAGTATTCTCCATGCCCTTATTTTGTGTTATACTTTAACATGACTTAAGTTGTGGTTTTATACACTTAATAATAAATTACGGAGGTGAAGAAATGAGTAGTTCTTCTCAGGCAAGCCAGAGAATCTTTTCTCTGCTTGATGAAAACAGTTTCGTTGAAATCGGCGCTCAGGTTAAGGCCAGAAGCACAGATTTCAATCTGAAGCAGACAGAGACACCCTCTGATGGTGTAGTAACGGGCTATGGCGTTATCGGCGGTAAGCTTGTATACGTATATGCTCAGGATGCATCAGTTCTTGGTGGCTCTGTAGGTGAGATGCATGCTAAGAAAATAGCTGGTCTCTATGATATGGCTCTTAAGATGGGAGCACCTGTAATCGGCCTTATTGATTCTGCAGGTCTTCGTCTTCAGGAGGCAACTGATGCGCTTAATGCATTCGGCGAGATCTATCGCAGACAGGTTAGCGCTTCAGGAGTGGTTCCGCAGATCACAGCTATTCTTGGATCATGCGGTGGCGGTCTAGCACTTTTCCCCACAATGACAGATTTCACATTTATGGAAGAAAAGAGTGGAAAGCTCTTTGTTAATTCTCCCAATGTACTTGAAGGTAACAGCAAGGAGAAGTGTGATACTTCAGCAGCTGCATGGCAGGGCAGTGAAGTAGGAAACGTTGATGTAATAGGTGACGAACAGACACTTTATGCTCAGATTAGAGAACTCGTTTCAATTCTTCCTTCCAATAATGAAGACACAGAGAATTTTGATGAGTGCGCAGATGATCTTAACCGCGCATGTGAGAACCTTGAAGGATCTGTTAATGATCCTGCTCTTATGTTCAGACAGATTTCCGATAACGGAATCTTCTTTGAGACTAAGAGAGATTTTGCTAAAGAGATGGTTACAGGATTCATTAAGCTCAATGGCGCTACTGTTGGCGTTATCGGTAACAGAAGCGAACTCTACGATGAAAAGGGTGAAGTAGCTGAGAAGTTTGATAATGTTCTTACTGCTCATGCTTGTGATAAGGCTGCTGACCTTGTAAGCTTCTGTGATGCTTTTGAGATTCCGGTTCTTTCTCTTACAAATGTAAATGGATTCGGTGCAACAAAGTGTGATGAGAGACATGTAGCTAAGGCTGCTGCTAAGCTTGTGGCTGCCCTTGCTGCAGCTACCGTTCCGAAGGTGAATGTAGTAACAGGTAAGGCTTTCGGAAGCGCTTATGTAATCATGAACTCTAAGGCAGTTGGTGCTGATATGACATTTGCTTGGCCTGATGCCGAGATCGGTACCATGAACGCTGAGCATGCAGCTAAGATCATTGCCGACGGCAAGGATTCAAGCACAGTTGCAGACACAGCTGCTGCATATGAGAAACTCCAGAATAATGTTGAAAGTGCTGCAGCAAGAGGATATGTTGATACAATTATCAATGCTGCAGATACAAGAAAATACGTAATAGGAGCTTTCGAAATGCTTTACAGCAAGCGTGAGGAACGCCCTGTAAGGAAGCACACTACAGTATAAGGAGGAGCGGACAGTGAAGCATAAGATTTTAGCTTTAGGTGTTACGCTGATCTGCATGCTGTCTCTTGCAGCCTGTGGTAATAGTATTCAATATAATACAGTTGCCGGTAGCAGGTATGACGAGAATGTATTTTCAAAAGATGGTTTGATGCAATACGCACAGACTATTGAAGATTCTTATTTTGAGACCATGTATTTACAGGGTATTACACCTGAAAATTTTGAAGAGCAATTAGAGGACAGCTTTGATGAGTCTACTTATGATGTTTTCTATGCCGGATATAAAAACTGGTATGATGCCATTGATGAGCTTGGCTTCCAGAGCAAAGAGACTATTGCTGAAGACATAAGTGTTAAGGATCTTACATATTATGTCAATAAAGATGGTGAACTTATGGTAGACGCTACCATACAGGGAACAGGAAGCAATGCTCATACTGCAGTCCTTGAGTACAGCCTTGACAGAAAGGGCGTACCGACACTTATCTCTGTTAATGTAAATCATTCATTGGGAGAAAAGCTCAGAAGTGCCGGACTTAATACTCTTCTCGGAATGGGTATGGCATTCACCGTACTTATTATCATTGCTCTTGTTATTTCAGCTTTCCCGCTTATTAACAAGATTACTGAGAAGAAGCCCGAGAGCGCTAAAGAAATAGCTCAGAAGTCAATGGATAATGTGACATCTCAGATTGCTGAAAAAGAAGAGCTTTCAGATGATGCAGAGCTTATAGCAGTTATATCTGCTGCAATTGCTGCATATGAAGGCAGTAGCAGTGCAGGCGGAGACGGATTTGTTGTGAGATCTGTTCGTAAAGTCGGCAAGGCAAGTAATTGGAAAAAGGCTTAAGGCTAATATTTAGGAGGATATAGATAATGAAAAATTATACAATTACCGTTAACGGAAACGTATATGATGTAACCGTAGAAGAAGGCGCAGGCGGCGCTGCTCCTGCAGCAGCTCCCGTAGCAGCTCCCAAGGCTCCCGCAGCACCTGCAAAGAAGGCAAGCGCTGGCGCAGGCGGCGTAAAGGTAACTGCCGGTGCAGCAGGTAAGGTTCTTAAGATTGAGGCATCTGTAGGCCAGGCTGTTAAGAAGGGTGATGCTGTTGTTGTTATGGAATCTATGAAGATGGAGATTCCTATGGTAGCTCCTCAGGATGGAACTATCGCAAGTATCGACGTTGCAGTAGGCGATGCAGTTGAGGCCGGCGGCGTTGTTGCAACAATGAACTAATTTTAGGAGAGACTCACGGAGGTCGTTAAATGGATTACATTGTAAACACATTATCGAATCTCTGGCAGCAAACTGCATTTACAACAATGACTCCCGGTAACTATATAATGGTTGTCGTAGCATTGATTTTTATGTATCTTGCAATTGCCAAAGACTTCGAACCACTTCTTTTGGTGCCTATCTCCTTCGGTATGCTTTTGGTTAATATCTATCCGGATATTATGCTTTCTATTGATAAGTCATCCAATGGTGTAGGCGGACTTTTGTATTATTTCTACCTGCTTGATGAGTGGGCAATCATGCCGTCACTTATCTTTATGGGTGTTGGTGCGATGACAGACTTCGGTCCCCTCATTGCCAACCCTAAGAGCTTCCTTATGGGAGCAGCTGCTCAGTTTGGTATCTTTTCAGCTTACTTTATGGCTATTGCCATGGGCTTTAACGATCAGCAGGCTGCAGCTATTTCAATCATCGGAGGAGCAGATGGCCCTACATCTATCTTCCTTGCTACAAAGCTTAATCAGACCACAATCCTTGGTCCGATTGCCGTGGCTGCATATTCCTACATGTCACTTGTGCCGATTATTCAGCCCCCTGTTATGAAGCTTCTTACAACTGAGAAGGAGAGAAAGATCCGCATGCAGCAGCTGCGTCCGGTATCAAAGCTTGAGAAGATTCTCTTCCCTATCATCGTTACAATAGTTGTAAGTATGATTCTTCCTACAACAGCACCCCTTATCGGTATGCTTATGCTTGGTAACCTTTTCCGCGAGAGTGGCGTTGTTCGTCAGCTCCAGGAGACAGCTTCCAATGCTCTTATGTATATCGTAGTTATTATGCTGGGTACTTCAGTAGGTGCTACAACAAGTGCTGAGGCATTCCTTAATATCACAACAATTAAGATCGTTGTTCTTGGTCTTATTGCATTCGTTATCGGTACTGCCGCAGGATGTCTGTTTGGTAAACTGATGTGCGTTCTTACAGGTGGTAAGGTTAATCCTCTTGTAGGTTCTGCCGGAGTTTCAGCTGTTCCGATGGCAGCCAGAGTTTCACAGAAGGTTGGTGCAGAGTATGATCCCAGCAACTTCCTTCTCATGCATGCTATGGGTCCCAACGTTGCAGGTGTCGTAGGTACCGCAGTCGTTGCCGGAACATTTATGGCGGTATTTGGAGTATTCTAATTCGGAAAAGGAGAACTAATTATGGCAAAGCCAATTAAGATTACAGAGACAGTTCTGCGTGATGCACATCAGTCACTGATTGCAACCAGAATGCCTACAGAGCTTATGCTTCCCATTATCCCTACGATGGATAAGATTGGTTATAACTCAGTTGAGTGCTGGGGAGGCGCAACATTTGATGCTTCCATGAGATTCCTTAAAGAGGATCCGTGGGAGAGACTTCGTAAACTCAGAGATGGTTTCAAGAACACAAAGCTTCAGATGCTTCTTCGTGGTCAGAATATCCTTGGTTACAAGCATTATCCTGATGACGTAGTTGAATATTTCGTACAGAAGTCAATCGCTAACGGTATTGATATTATCCGTATTTTTGACTGTCTGAATGACCTTCGTAACCTTGAGACATCAGTTAAGGCTACAAAGAAAGAGGGCGGCCACGCTCAGATCGCTCTTGCTTATACACTTGGTGATGCTTATACAGAAGAGTACTGGATGAACATCGCTAAAGAAATCGAGTCAATGGGTGCAGATTCCATCTGTATCAAGGATATGGCAGGACTTCTTCTTCCTTACGAGGCAGAGAAGCTTGTTAAGGCTCTCAAGAGCGCTACAAGCCTTCCTATCGATCTTCATACTCATTACACTTCCGGTGTTGCAAGTATGACATATATGAAGGCTGCAGAGGCAGGAGTTGATATCATCGACTGCGCTATTTCACCTTTCGCACTTGGTACATCACAGCCTGCAACAGAGGTTATGGTTGAGGCCTTCAAGGGTCAGGAATTCGACACAGGTCTTGATCAGAAGCTTCTTGCTGAGGTTGCTGATTACTTCAGACCTTACAGAGAAGAGTGCCTCCAGAGCGGACTTATGGATGCTAAGGTTCTCGGTGTAAACATTAAGACTCTTATGTATCAGGTTCCCGGCGGTATGCTTTCCAACATGGTTAGCCAGCTTAAAGAGCAGAATGCAAGCGATAAGTACAATACAGTGCTTGAGGAGATTCCTCAGGTTCGTAAGGACTTCGGTGAGCCTCCGCTTGTTACACCTTCTTCACAGATCGTTGGTACTCAGGCTGTTATGAATGTGCTTATGGGTGAGAGATATAAGGTTGCTACTGACCAGACTAAAGACCTTCTTGCAGGTGAGTATGGTAAGACAATCAAGCCTTTCAATCCTGAAGTTCAGAAGAAGATCATCGGTGACAGAGAAGTTATCACATGCAGACCTGCAGATAAGCTTGCTCCCGGTCTTCCTAAGTTCGAAGAGGATGTTAAGCAGTGGAAGCAGCAGGATGAGGACGTTTTGTCCTATGCTCTGTTCCCTCAGGTTGCTACTGATTTCTTCAAATATCGTCTTGCACAGCAGGAGAAGGTTGATCTTTCAGCTGCCGACACTAAGAACGGTGCATATCCTGCTTGACCAACCAATAATACTTAATAAAGTATCAATGGACAGATATTCATTATCGAATATCTGTCCATTTTTTTGTTTTTTATGGTAAAATTAAGATAGTATTTTATTGGGATTTTTTAGATTCTATGAAAATGAGGGGTTCGGAGCTTTTGCTTCATACAATTTTATATATGACTGAATTTAGAAGACAAAGACCAAAACAGAATAATTTTGGATATGTTCATATCAGGGACAATAGAAAATCCAGTGAGAACAGACAGTTAGTAGCTTCTGATACTATTAACGGTTTCAGGGTTCGTCCCGGATATTATGATATTAATGGCGCCACAATTATGCCTGATGGCGTTAATTTTACTGTATACTCAAACGGAGCTACTAAAGTAACGCTCCTTCTTTATCACAGAGGCGAAGAAAGACCCTTCGTTTCTCTTAATTTCCCGGACAATTACAGAATAGGAAAAGTTCATTCAATGCTTGTTTTCGGCCTTCAGGTTGAAAACATGGAATATGCGTACAGAATAGACGGTCCTTGGGATGAAGAAAAGGGACTTTTGTTTGATTATAACCACGTGCTACTTGATCCCTATGCAAAAGCTGTTGCGGGTCAAAGAGTGTGGGGGCAGACAATAAAATTTGAGGAAGCTTACAGAGCAAGAGTTGTACGAAATGACTTTGATTGGGGCGAAACAAGCTGGCTTAAGACTCCAATGAGTGATTCTATTATATATGAAATGCATGTAAGAGGATTCACCATGGACGAATCATCGGGCATTAAGTGCAGAGGTTCATTTGCCGGTATCATGGAAAAGGTTGATTACCTGAAAAGACTTGGGGTAACAGCCCTTGAACTTATGCCTATTTTTGAATTTGATGAAACAAGAGATAAGAGAGTTGTAAATGGAAGGACTTTGCTTGATTACTGGGGATATAATACCGTAAGTTTTTTTGCTCCCAACACAAGCTATGCTTCGACAGAGGAATATAACAAGGAAGGCTTTGAATTAAGGGAGATGATAAAGCTCCTTAAGGAAAACGGCATTGAAGTAATTCTTGATGTTGTTTTCAACCATACGGCAGAGGGCAATAAGAACGGTCCATTCATTTCCTTTAAAGGATTTGACAATAATATTTATTACATGCTTACTCCCGACGGTGATTATTATAATTTCAGTGGATGCGGAAATACCTTGAACTGTAATCACCCTATGGTACAGCAGATGATAGTTGAGTGCCTGCATTATTGGGTCGAGGAATACAAGGTTGATGGTTTTAGATTTGACCTTGCAAGTATTCTTGGAAGAGATCAAAACGGAGCACCTATGGAGGCGCCTCCGCTTTTGCAGCGCCTTGCATTCGATCCGATTCTCGGTGACGTAAAGCTTATAGCCGAGGCCTGGGATGCAGGAGGTATGTACCAGGTTGGTTCGTTCCCTTCCTGGGGCAGATGGGCTGAGTGGAATGGAAGATACAGGGACAGTATCAGATCATTCCTTAAAGGTGAATATTGGGCTGCTCCGGAGGCTGTTTGCAGAATAACAGGCTCTATGGATATGTATGGCAGAAATTATGCGGGATATGATTCTTCTGTAAACTTCATAACCTGTCATGATGGATTTACTTTATATGACATGTTTGCTTACAACGAAAAGCATAACGAAGCGAACGGCTGGAATAATTCTGACGGTGCCAATGATAACAGAAGCTGGAACTGCGGAGTTGAAGGTGAAACAGATGATCCTGCAATAAATGACCTTCGTTTTAAAATGATGAGAAATGCAATAACAGTACTTATGTGCAGCCGCGGCACCCCGATGATTCTTGCCGGTGATGAATTCGGCAATACTCAGTTTGGAAATAATAATGCATATTGCCAGGATAATGAAGTTTCATGGCTTAATTGGGATCTTTTTACTAAAAACAGACAGTATTTTGACTTTTACAGGGATATGATTCAGTTTAGAAGAAAACACCCTTGTATACGTAAAGATCTGAAGCCGGCAATGTCAGGACTTCCACATATTTCAGTATTTACGGATCATCCATATCACACGGATATAAATGATAATACAAAAGTAATAAGCATTATGTTTGCCGGATTTATCAGAAAAAAAGGCCATGACGACGTAGTTCTTATGTCTGTAAATGTATTTTGGGAAGATATACAGATTACACTTCCGGAACCGCCGGAAGGAGCTTATTGGACACTTGTTGTTGATACGGCAGCCGAGGATAAGAGATATTTTAACAATAGACCTAAGCCGCTGCCGGTACCGAATTGGCGGTTAAAGGCAAGAAGTGTTAGCGTTTTTATAGCTGCGTATGGAGAAGGCTATGGCAGATGAAAAAGTTGACGAAGTAAAAAGCGAAGCGGAGAATGCAGACGTTCCCCAAAAGGAACCGGAAAATCTTGTTGTGGATGGTTACGAATTTCTATCTGCTGAGGATGTAAAAAAGGCTGAACTTGATAAACAGAAGATAGAAATTATCGGGAAAAAGATTCATTCGACAAAGGTTTCAGATCTTGAAGCCGTTTATGAGAAAGCTATAACAAACAAGATTTTTTCAACACCTATTGGGTGGTATTACCTTGCAAAATTGCGCGACAAATTGATTGGTGCAGGAGTAAAGGAAGAAGATCTGATACCCATTCCGATCAATTTAAAAATAACCAAGGTTGATTTGAAGGATGAATATCATCCGCGTCAGTATATCACACCGCCACCGCCCAAAAAGAAAAAGAATGTAAAAGCTGTAGTTTTTGTAATGGGTGTTATGAACCTCATTTTGCTTGCTATGGTTATTGCAATGTTTTTTATCGCGTTATCAGCTGAAAGCGACAATATTATCAATTACAAGCAGAATGTTACCAACCGCTATGCCGAGTGGGAGGATTCTTTAAAAGAACGAGAAAAAGCAGTAAGAATAAAGGAACGCGATCTTAAAATTCAGGATGATACAGATTACGGAAAAGATATAGATATTGATGAATCCGAATAAAACGGAAACAAAATGGACACAATATGCGTATATCATTATTTCCGGAGGGCTAAAAAATGGATAAGCTGAAAATATTAGTAGTAGATGATGAAGCAAGAATGAGGAAGCTCGTAAGAGACTTTCTTGTTAAAAATAATTTTGATGTTGTAGAGGCTGAAGACGGACAGAAAGCGCTGGATATTTTTTATGAACAAAAAGATATAGCGCTTATTATTCTTGATGTCATGATGCCTAAGATGGATGGCTGGCAGGTATGCAGGGAAGTAAGGGAATATTCTAAGGTTCCGATAATTATGCTCACAGCAAAGACTGAGGAAAGAGATGAACTCCAGGGCTTTGAGCTCGGGGTTGATGAGTATATAGGAAAACCCTTCAGTCCCAAAATTCTTGTGGCAAGAGTGGAAGCTATACTGAGACGAACTTCACAAGGAAGTGCAGATGAGATTGTTGAGGCAGGCGGAATTGTGATAAATAAAGCAGCACATAGTGTTTCGATTGATGGAAAGGAAATTGAGCTTTCGTTTAAGGAATTTGAGCTTCTTACATTCTTTATTGAAAATAAGGGCATAGCATTATCAAGAGAGAAAATTCTTAATAATGTCTGGAACTATGATTATTTCGGGGATGCCAGAACTATAGATACCCATGTTAAAAAACTTCGCGGAAAAATGGGCGATAAGGGCGACCTTATTAAAACAATTTGGGGCATGGGCTACAAATTTGAAGTCTGATGATTTTGAGAATTCTAAGAGCAATAAGAAACGAGAAATAAGAATTGGCAAATGAAAATGAAAGGAAAGTCAGACTTTCCTTAAGGACAGAGCTTAATATATTATTCCTGCTGGTTATGACCGGTATGATAGTTTTTCTAATAATTATCAATCAGGTCTTTCTTGAGAGAGTATATCTTTCTCATCAGCTTGGAGTTGTAAAGAAAGCTTATAACAGCATAAATGAGGCATCATCGGATGGCAGTTTTGCAACAGAAGAATATGATATTGAGCTGCAATCCATATACGATACTTATGGTATTGAGCTGGTTGTTCTTGATGCGGATTCACAGATGCTAAAATCTTCCTCGAGCGATGCGGATTATATGGCTCGAATTTTATGGGATAACCTTATCGGTGACAGCATTATGGCATCAGATGTCGTAGGGCAAAAGAGAATCATCGAGAAGACTGAGTTCTATACAATTCAGATAGAGACGGATAAGAGACTTAATACGGAATATCTTGAAATCTGGGGCGTAATTGATACCGGATACATTGTTATGGTTCGAAGCGCGCTCGCCGGAATAAGGGAGAGTGTAGGAATATCCAACAGATTTATGCTTTATGTTGGTCTTATAGCAATTGTTATAGGTTCTATAAGTATTTTGTATTTGAGTAACAGAATCACAAAACCGATTCTTCAGCTTACAAGAATTTCAGACGAGATGAAAAACCTCAATTTTGAGGCGAAGTATCAATCAAAGAGTGGTAAGAAAAATACAAATGAAATCGATATTCTTGGTGATAACATAAATGAATTATCCGAGACTCTTGAAGCCACCATCAAAGAACTTAAGACGGCCAATAACGAATTAAAACAGGATATTGCTCACAAGGAAGAAATTGATGAGATGCGAAGAGAATTTTTATCTAACGTATCTCATGAACTTAAGACTCCGATTGCTCTTATACAGGGGTATGCGGAGGGACTTGATGAAGGAATTACAGATGATCCGGAAAGTATGGCTTTCTACTGCGAGGTAATAAGAGATGAAGCTTCCAAGATGGACGTACTTGTCAAAAAGCTTCTTACTCTTAATCAGCTTGAATTCGGTAATGATGTAGCGCAGATGGAGCGCTTTGATATCACCGAAACTATTAAGAATTACGTTAAATCTGCCGATATATTAACGAAGCAGAAAAATGCGACAGTACAAATGTCGGATTATCCACCGATATATGTATGGGCTGATGAGTTTAAGACAGAAGAAGTTTTGATGAATTATTACAGTAATGCTCTTAATCATATCAGCGGTGATTGCATAATCGAAATAAAGCTTACCCAAAAAGACGATAAGGTAAGGATTTCTGTATTCAATACCGGAGAACCGATTCCGGCTGATAGTATAGATCATATCTGGGAGAAATTTTATAAGGTTGATAAGGCCAGAACCCGCGAGTATGGCGGAAGCGGTGTGGGTCTTTCTATTGTAAAAGCTATTATGGAATCCATGCATCAGGAGTATGGTGTAAACAATTACAACAATGGTGTTGAATTCTGGTTTGAGCTTGAAACAAGGTAATACCTTATGGAGGCGTTTATGAAAAAACGTGGTTTAAAAGCTTTAATAGCCGGTTGCATAATGGGAATGTTTCTTACGGGGTGCGGTTCTGGATTTCCCGAAATGACTGATGAGGAACATGATCAGATTGTTCAGTATGCAGTTAGTGTTTTGATGAAAAACTCCAATAACGGAGTTGAAAAGCTTTCATCATTAAGCTCTCTTGAACTCGAAAAGCAAATGCAAAAAGAGGACAGAGAAGCTAAAAAGGCAGCGCGAGATGCTGAGAATGCCAAAAAAATAGCCAATATGCTCGAGACTCCGGAAGAGGAAGAAGGTAATGATGATTCCGGAGAGGCACTGACAGTAGATGAAAGTCAGACTGAGACTGAGCTTGTGCAGACTGATGAACCATTGCAAAATCCCGAGGGAGATGATGAGGGTGAACCATTAAATAATGATACTGCTCCCGAAACTGATGTCGGTAACACGGAAAATAAAGATGATATTGACTCTCTCCTTGAAAAGTTCGGAGATGATCTTGATGAGGGAATAGAAAACGCCGGACTTGAAACAGAAACAAAGCCGGAGGAAGATACTCAGGATATCGCGGAACCTTTGCCTGAAGATAGTAGTAATACCGAAATTACAACTGAGCAAAGTAGCGAAAATGATGCTCCTTCCACAGAAGCCGATAAGACTGTTGATGGTATGAGACAGGAACTGTCAAAGGGAATTTTCCTTACCTATTCAGGCTATAGTGTAGCGGGTACTTATCCTGATAATGATGATATTTTTGTTATAAATGCTACACAGGGTAAGAAACTTCTTATTCTCAATTTTAGACTTGCAAATACGAGCGGTATGGATGTTTCCGTGGATATGGAAAAAGCAAATCCCCATTTCCAGGTCATTTTGAATGGTACAAATGTCGGATATACCAATGTTACTATGCTTGATAATGATCTTAGTTCCTACAAGGGAACAATTCCTTCCGGCGCTAAGCTCAGTATGGTACTTATAAAGCAGATGGATGCTTCAAAGCTTAAAAATGTTGAATCTATCGGACTCATTGGTGATATGGGGACGGAGACAATTCAGTTTAATCTTGAATAATTTTATAATATAAAAGAAAAAGAGCCCCAAAATATCATGAATTTTGCAGTGTTTTATACTAATAATTCGTCGAGAAGCTAAAAGACGCATAAAATAGCGGGGTTGAGCCACCTTTTTGGTTGATGTTTTTACGATTTTCTAGTATAATTTATACTAGAAAGTGAGGTGTCAGATGGCTCGTACAGGAAGACCACCAAAACCCGAAAGCGGTTATCAGGTTTCAACTCATAACGCAAATGGTTACTGCTATGCCAGCACTCAACCATCATATATTGATCCAGTGACTGGCAAGAAAAAGAATCGATACGTCCATTGGGGACGCCTCGAAGATAACCGCTTCATCCCAGGCAAGGCATATATCCTTGCCAGCCCCGAGGAAAGACAAAAGCTCATATTTCCAGCAGACTGGGATATTTCAGCTATTGAGCAGCTTTCTGGCTTGAGAAAACCTGGTCGCCCTGCGTACACCGGGGATGATTTTAATCGCTTCTATGGTGATATCTGGCTGCTTGACCAGCTGAGTGATAAGCTTGGCATTCGCAAGGATCTGATGACCGTGTTTAACAGCAATGAGGAAATGGTAAATGATATCCTGACTCTTGCCTATTTCCCGATCATTACTGAATACTCATACAGAAGACTGCCAAGATGGCAACGTGTTGTGAAAAGTCCTTCCGACCATGACTTGACACCATCTTATGTAACAAGGCTTACTCAGAGCATTACTGAACATCATAGGATGCAGCTTCTTGAACTGCGCGCTTCACGGCTGAAGGACGAGGAGGTCCTTGCAGTTGATTCTACATCACGTTCTGCCTGGGGCGATAAACTTGCAGATATCCATTGGGGAAAGAACAAGGATCATCTCCCATTGCCCCAGACTAAAGAAGTGGTTGCATACACACTCTCAAGTCATATGCCTGTATATTACAGAACATTTCCGGGTAACATGCCTGATTCGAGAAGTCTTCCTATCATCTTTTCAGATATGGAGCATGCCAAGTTCAAGGGCGTCATATATGTGACTGATCGTGGTTATGAATCGCTGCGCAACCTTGAACTGTATATCCTGAAAGGCTTTCCGTTCATTGCCTGCTCAGAAGTAGGAAATGGGTTCGTCCTTGAAAAGATCACCTCCTACGGGGAGTTCAACACCCGCCCGGATGACATGGAAGTAGATCCTGAGCTGCAGATATACTATAAGCAGTATGATTATAGCTACGATGTAAAAAGCAAGGGCAAGAGTGTTAAAAAGGCAGTGCTTAAAATCAATTTGTACCTTGACCCTGTTCGCAGGAGTTCAGAACTGGTATACCTGGACTCTGAGATCAAACTGCAAAAAGAAGAAATCCTGGAACGAATAACCAATTCAGTTCCTTGCGAAGATGACGCTTTTCTAAAGCGACATTTTCGTTATTTCAAGATAAAGTATGATCCGTCGACAAGACTGATCACTTCTTACATCCCTAATGATAAGAAGGTGGCAAAAGCCCGCCGTATATCAGGCTTTTTTGCCATAACCACTATGGGTGTGGATATGGATGCTGTTGAAACCTACAAGCAGTATCGCCTTAGGGATGAGCAAGAAAAGTACTTCCAACAGATGAAGAGCCAGCTTCATTTTGATAAACAGCAAAACAGTTCAGAAGAAGGCAAAACAGGAAGATTATTCATACTGTTCATATCCCTTATGCTGACATCATACATTCGCTATATATGGCGGACTACTGAGCTCAAGCAGCTCTTTGAGTCTTCGCTTGACATACTTGACGAGATGCGTCCTATCCGATGCGTTGAGCATACGAACAAAGCCAAAGTGATCACCCCATTTGTTGGAGCACAGGTTAATATATGCAAGGCATTTGATGTAGCGATACCTGATGGCTGCAGCCCGTACTACACATCTAAGCGGAAGCCTGTAAAGCGACGTGGCCGCCCCCGCAAGCCATTATCGGAACGGGATGTGTGATACAGGACTTTTTAGTATAAAAGATGCAAAATTCATGAAAATATTAGATTCTGATATTTGGGGGTTCTTTTTATACAAAACAGAGCTTAAAATTTTATGAATATTGAATAAATTTTTCTTCATTACCCCATATTTCGTGATATACTTATTTAGTTATAATAATTTATAATTTTCATTACGATGAGGTGAAAATATGAAACAGTTAAATGATTATGTTAGAACTATACCTGATTTTCCGGAACCGGGAATTATGTTTCGCGATATTACCACAGTAATTCAGGATCCTGACGGACTTCAGCTTGCAATAAATGAGATGCAGGATCTTGTAAAGGATCTTGATTTTGATGTAGTTGTAGGTGCTGAGTCCAGAGGATTTATTTTTGGAACAGCTATTGCATATAATCTTAAAAAAGGATTTGTCATGATTCGCAAAAAGGGTAAGCTTCCTTGCGAGACAATTTCTGAGGATTATGAGCTTGAGTATGGCACAGCAACACTTGAGATACATAAGGATGCTATCAAACCCGGACAGAAGGTTATTATTGTTGATGACCTTATTGCAACAGGCGGTACTGTTAAGGCTATGATCAAAATGATCGAAAGACTTGGCGGTGAAGTTGCCGGCGTTCTTGTATTGTTGGAACTCAAGGGGCTTAATGGAAGAGAAGCTCTTGGAGATTACAAGCTCTATTCTGCACTTGCATATGAAGGTAAATAATTTTTTAATGGGATGTAAATATGGGACAGACAGAATTTGATGATGGCAAAATTGAAGCGATAGACGAATTTCAGTCTCCCGAAGCCCTCTATAAAGGGCTTATTTCCCGTGTCCGCAGATATCATCCATCCGATGATATAACTTTGATTGAGAAGGCTTATCAGGCAGCGTTTGAGGCTCATAAGGAGCAGCGACGCAAGTCGGGTGAGCCTTATATTATTCATCCTCTATGCGTATCAATTATCCTTGCCGATCTCGAAATGGATAAGGAGACAATTGCGGCAGGTCTTCTTCATGATGTCGTAGAGGATACCATTTATACCAAGGAACAGGTTGAGGAGCAGTTTGGCGCCGATGTTGCGCTTCTTGTTGACGGCGTTACTAAGTTGCAGGGATTGGAACTTTCCGGTGACTATGCGACAAAGACTCCGGATCAGATGGAGCTTCAGGCTCAAAATCTCAGAAAAATGTTCCTAGCTATGGCAAAGGATATCCGTGTAATCCTTATTAAGCTTGCAGACAGACTTCATAACATGCGTACTTTAAAGCATATGCCGGAAGTTAAGCAGCAAAGGATTGCCCAGGAGACGCTGGATATTTACAGCCCTATTGCCGGAAGACTCGGCATAAGTAAGATTAAGATTGAACTGGATGATCTTTCATTAAAATATCTTGAACCTGACATCTACTACGATCTCGTAAAACGTGTTGCTCAAAGGAAAATTGAGAGAGAAAAATATGTAGATGAAATCTGTGCTGAGGTTAGACAGCACATTGCCGACGCAGGAATTCCAGGAGAAGTAAACGGAAGAGTTAAGCACTTTTTCAGTATATATAAAAAGATGCATAATCAGGGCAAATCGTTGGAACAGCTCTACGATCTTTTCGCTGTAAGGATTATAGTTGGTTCCGTTAAGGATTGTTATGCGGCACTTGGTGTTATCCACGAGATGTATAAACCAATTCCGGGAAGATTCAAGGATTATATCGCCATGCCTAAGCCCAATATGTATCAGTCATTGCATACGACACTTATTGGCGCTACCGGTCAGCCCTTCGAGATTCAGATCAGAACATATGAAATGCATCGTGCCGCTGAATACGGTATCGCTGCACATTGGAAATATAAAGAGGCTTCTGACGGAAAACATGTTGAGGGCCAGGAAGAAGAGAAGCTCACCTGGCTTCGCCAGATTCTTGAGTGGCAACAGGACATGTCAGATAATCAGGAGTTCATGAACCTCTTAAAGAGTGATCTAAACCTGTTTTCAGAGGATGTATATTGCTTCACGCCGAATGGTGAAGTAAAGAATCTTCCTGCAGGTTCAACTCCAATTGATTTTGCCTACAGCATTCACAGCGCTGTCGGTAATAAGATGATCGGAGCCAAAGTAAATGGTAAACTGGTTCCTATTGATTACAGAATTCAAAATGGTGACAGAATCGAGATCCTTACCAGCCAGAATTCCAAAGGACCAAGCAGAGACTGGCTCAGTATTGTCGGCAGTACTTCGACAAAAAATAAAATAAATCAGTGGTTCAGACACGAGTTTAAAGAAGAGAATATCAATAAGGGTAAGGAACTTCTTGTTGAATATTGTAAATCCAAAGGTATTGATATTTACAATGTTATGAAGCCTGAGTACCAGAATCTTATAGTGAGAAAGTACGGTTTCCACAGCTGGGATGCTGTAATGGCTGCTATCGGACATGGTGGTCTTAAGGAAGGTCAGGTTGTTAATAAGATCCTCGAGCTGTATGAGAAGGATCACAAACAGAACATGAACGACGAAGAAGTTCTTGCGGCTGTTGCTGAGTCCAGTGTCACACCAAGAGTCAGCAGCTCAGGAAGTGCCATTATTGTTAAGGGAATCCACGATGTTGCTGTCAGGTTTTCCAAGTGCTGTAATCCTGTTCCGGGAGATCCGATTGTAGGATTTGTTACCAGAGGACGAGGAGTATCAATCCACAGAAAGGATTGTATCAATGTCCGTGCTATGCAGAATGAGGACAGAACAAGACTCATTGAAGCTAAGTGGGAAAGCCATGCTCTCGGCGAAAAGTATGTAGCTACTATCAACATATTTGCCAATAACAGATCAGGACTTCTTGCTGATGTATCCCGAGCTCTCACTGAGAAGAATGTAGATATTCTCTCAATGAATACCAGGACAAGTAAGCAGGGACTTGCTACGATGGAGACTTCATTCCAGGTATCAAGCAGAGAAGAGCTGGGTGAGATTGTTGATAAGATCAGAAATATTGACAGCGTTATAGATATCGAGAGAACTACAGGTTAAGCAAATTTCTTAAGTCTCCCCCTAATGGGGGGTACGAGTTCAGAAAGGTAAAAAGATGTCAAATAAAGAAATAGGAACTGCGGCAGTTGGATCAATGTGCCTTGGAATGGTACAGACTAACTGCTATTTTGTTTATAAGGAAGATGGTAAAGATCATAGTGAAAATACTCCGGTTACAGATGAAAATGATCTTACGCCGGTAGTTTTTTTTGATCCGGCTGATCTCGGAAAACTGATATACGAAAAGTTAAAAAATCATGGATTTAAGGTAGATGCTATCTACCTTACTCATGCACATTTTGACCATATCGGCGGTGTTGATGAACTAAGAAAGCTTTCTGGAGCTAAAGTTTTTATCTATGAAAAAGAAAAGAGACTTTGCGAGGATCCTGATTATAATCTTTCCAGTCAATTCGGAGAAAATTTAACTGTTAAACCTGACAAGTATCTATGCGACGGGGATGAGTGTGAGGCTGCCGGTTTACGATTTAAACTTATTGGTACGCCCGGACATACAGAAGGCAGTTGCTGCTATTATTTTGAAGAAGACCATATTCTGATTAGCGGTGATACGCTATTTGAAGGCTCTGTTGGAAGAACGGATTTCCCCGGAGGATCTATGTCTACACTTGTCCATTCATGTCATGAAAAGTTATGGGGGCTTCCGGATGATACAGAAGTGTTCCCCGGACATGGACCTTCAACAACAATAGGTTATGAAAAAATGAATAATATGTATTTATAAGGTTTTAGGTTAGTTATGATTCAGGTTTTGATAAACAAAGATAAATTTAAATACGATATACATTCACTGGTTAAGGCTTTCTATCCAAAAGAGGATTTGAGTGTTCTTACTTTTGATGAGCTGAGTTCTAAGGGTGATAATGAAAATATTCTTTTCAAAATTGAGATTATTCTGGAAGAGGAAGCCGGAAAAATCTCAATGAAGATTATTCATAGTGATGGAGTTTGTAAGGAAGCAGAAACAGTATGCGATATTGCTTCGAATGGTGTAAGCGGCAACGAAGAAAGCGCTGGGGTTAGCAGTGAAAGCTCCACAAACGGAAGCACGGCTTCTCTATCAACACCCAAGAATGCATTAAAGCAGATGATGTATAGGGAACTTTCCCATGAAATAGGTCATGAACTGCCCTGGGGATCACTTACCGGAATAAGACCTACAAGAATTCCGATGCAGATGCTGGAATCCGGACAGAATGAAGCTGAGATTAGAAAATACATGAAGGAGACATTCTTTGTATCTGATGAAAAGACTGATCTGGCCTATAATATTGCACTCAGAGAAAAGAAAATCCTTGATGATATCAACTATAAAAATGGATATAGCATATATTTGGGGATTCCCTTTTGTCCTACAACTTGTCTGTATTGCTCATTTACATCTTTCCCTATAGTTACGTGGAAAAAGAAGGTAAGTGATTATATAAGCTGTCTTGAAAAAGAGATTGATTATGTGGCAGAGACCTTTCAAGGAAAGGTTGTTAATTCCGTCTATATCGGAGGCGGTACACCTACAACTCTTGAACCTGATGAGATGACAAGACTAATCACTTATCTCAGAGAAAAGATAGACCTATCCGAGTGCAGAGAGTTTACCGTTGAATCCGGCAGACCTGATTCCATTACCAGAGAGAAGCTTCGTGCAATGAAAGAGTGTGGAGTTGACAGAATATCCGTTAATCCACAAACGATGAGCGATGAGACTCTTAAACGTATCGGAAGACAGCATACCGTTGAGCAGTTCATAAATGCATATAACATGGCCAGAGAAGAAGGCTTCGACAATATAAATATGGATATCATACTTGGTCTTCCGGGTGAAACTGAAGCTGACGTTGAACATACAATGCAGGAAATCATAAAGCTTAATCCGGATGATCTTACCGTACACAGTCTATCCGTAAAAAGAGGATCAAGACTTGCGGAGCATATAAGAAACAATGGTTTCTTTGTTGCAGGCGATACAGGAAGAATGATGGAGATAGCAAAAGAAGGTGCTGCAAAGATGGGGCTTACACCTTACTATCTCTATAGGCAGAAAAATATATCCGGTAATCTTGAAAATACCGGATATGCTCGTGAAGGCAAGGCCGGGATTTACAATATTCTTATGATGGAGGAAGTCCAGTCAATAGTAGCATTGGGGGCTGGAACCGTAACCAAGAGAGTTTACGGTGATGGTAGAATTGAGCGTTGTGACAACGTCAAGGACGTCACACTCTACATGAATAATACTGATGACATGATTGAGAGAAAAAAGAGTTTGTTTACATAGTAATGCCTTCCCCCTATGGGGAAAGGTGGCACGAAGTGCCGGATGAGGGGGTATAAGAAAAGGAGCGTTTCATTAAAGTGCAACAGAACAGATACGAGATGATGACAACAACACCGGTTCCAAAGCTTATTCTGAAAATGGCTGTTCCGACCATTATAAGTATGTTGGTAACCGGTATATATAACACTGCTGATACCTTTTTTGTTGGTAAAATATCAACACAGGCGACTGCTGCCGTGGGAATAGTTTTCACGGTTATGGCCCTTGTTCAGGCTACAGGCTTTTTCTGCGGACATGGTTCAGGAAATTTTCTATCCAGAATGCTTGGCGCAGGGAAGACCAAGGAAGCAAACGAGATGGCATCTACCGGATTTGCAATTGCTATAATTCTCGGAATTATAATTGCCATTGTTGGTAATATTTTTGTTGATGATATAGCAATGATGATTGGTTCTACGCCGACAACCCTTGAGGACACCAGAAAGTATATGAGAATCATTCTTATCGGTGCTCCTTTTATGACAGGACAGTTTGTTATAAACAATCAGCTCAGGTTTCAGGGTAGTGCTGTGTATGCCATGGTAGGACTGATGTGCGGCGCCGCTATGAATATGGTACTGGATCCCCTTCTTATTTTTGTATTTAACATGGGAGTGACTGGTGCGGCGGTTGCAACAATTATGGGACAGATTACCAGCTTTATAGTTCTACTTGTCGGAAGCAGCAAGGGCGAAAATATAAGACTAAGCTTTAAAAATATTCATATTAACAGCTATTATATTAAAGAGATAACCAATGGTGGTGCGCCATCGCTTTTCAGACAGGCTCTGGCGGCAATTGCGTCTATGTTGATGAACAAGGCGGCAGGAACCTTCGGCGGGGATGCAGCTATTGCAGGAATGTCAGTGAATACAAGAGTTATGATGATGATGTCCTCAGCGCTTATTGGATTTGGACAGGGTTACCAGCCTGTATGCTCATTTAATTATGGAGCAGGGCTAAAAAAGCGTGTTAAGGAAGGGTATTTTTTCTGCGTGAAGTATTCCACAATCTTTTTATGTATAGTCGGAGCTGTCTGCTTTTATTTTGCTCCGCAGATTATAGCTGTTTTCAGGGATGATCCCGAAGTTATAGCAGTAGGATCCGTGGCCCTTAAATGGACTTCGGCAACAATCCCTCTTAGCGGATGTATAGTAATGACAAACATGATGCTTCAGTTCATAGGACGAGGTGTAAAGGCTTCAATTATGGCCTCCTGCAGAAATGGAATATTCTTTATTCCCATGATTTTATTACTACCACAACTGTTTGGCCTTTTCGGAGTAGAAATCACACAGGCAGTTGCTGATATTTTTTCGATTTTAGTGTCGATTCCCATGGCCTATTCAGAGATAAGACATTTTAAAGCGTAAACTATTTGTAAGGATTTTTTCGATTTGAAAAGAAAAGATTTAGTTCGAAGAATTTTGATCATTACCTTCATAGTATTGTTTTTGCTCGCAGTTTATTTCTTTGTGGGCAGACCAATGATTGATTTTGTCGGTAATCCGGATGAACTAAAGCAATATATAGAGTCTAAAGGAATAAAAGGACTTCTGGTATTTTGCTTTCTTGTGATGATACAGACAATGTCAACTTGTATTCCCGGGACACCGTTCTATATGGGAGCAGGTTATGTCCTTGGTGGTTTTAAAGGAGCACTATTATGTGATGCCGCAGCAACTGCAGGAAATACAATTGCTTTTTTAATCGGAAGAAAATTTGGCAGAAAGTTACTGGAGAATCTGTTTTCAGAAAAGAAGATAGAGTCTGTGGAGAAGTATATAAAAAGGGGGAACCCTAAGCTTATACATATAATGTTTATGCTTCTTCCGCTTCCTAAAGACACCTATGCCTGGTTTGGGTATTACTCCGAGGAAAGTGTATTTCTATGGATCCCTCTTACTTTTATAGCGAGATTTACTCATATTTTTATATATTCCTTTGGCGGTAATAAGATTCAGGAGAAGCAATATGGTGTTCTTATTCTTGGAGTAACCATTGCAGTGATTGTTTATGCCGTAATTTTTCTAAAGATGCATAAGGCACGAAAAGGTGACTAATAATCTAAAATTTGTATAAATAATTCACTAATTTAAGAATATATTCTTCTTTGTTATGTTATTATGTTTATGTGAATTCTTTCAGTAGAATTGCTTTACTTAGAATAAATTTCAAGGAGGAGGAATTATGCAAGGCTATACCAAGATTGAGTATTCGAGAAATAATGATGTAATTCTTCGTAACACAAAGGGGCATTTCATTACCCCTAATGCACATGTTAATTACTTCATTGACCTGTGTGATACCAAGGCAAGAATGAAAGAAGCAAGAGCTGCCGGTGAGTCGCTCGCTGAGTTCTATATTGCTTCAGAAGTAATTGATACAATTCTATGTCTTAATGGTATGGAAGTAGTTGGTTCATACCTTGCTGATTCACTTACAAGGGCCGGAGTTATTTCCAAGAATGCACATAAGACGATGTATATCACAGGTCCCGAGTATAACGTAAACGGGCAGATCATGTTCAGAGATAACAATAAGCACATGATTACTGATAAAAAGGTTCTCATTTTGTCGGATTCCGTAACCACCGGTGGTATGCTTAAGAGTGCCCTTGATTCCGTAAGGTTTTACCAGGGTGAGGTTGTAGGAATTGCAGCTTTCTTCTCAGTGGCTACTCAGATAGAGAATTATCCGATAAGGTCACTTTTCTCTTCAAGAGAGCTTCCTGATTATGCTTGCTATCCTCCGGATGGATGCCCGCTTTGCAAGGAAGGCCATCCTGTTGATGCTATATGTAACGGCTTTGGTTATTCTACTTTATAAGAATAGATTGATAATATACGTAATCCCCGGATTAGTGTCCGGGGATTTTTTTAGGGTTCATTAGCTTATTACGGATACTAAATTACGTCAAATATGTTAGAATATAAGACATGTCAAAAATGATGAATAACATTTTTTGATCACGTGCTAATTGGTAGAGGACATATATGCTTAGGAATACAGATATATATAATGACAGTCATCAAAGAGATATAACCAATAATTATCATGAGATTGAGGATATTGCAGAGAGGAGAGATTACCTTCTGTCTGTAATTGCAGGGACAGATGAAATCCATGAAGCAGCAATAAAGTATAACTGTTTAAATCCACCGGCATCAGCAGACGAGGCTGCTATGCGAATTCAGGTGCTTGATCACAGATATGAAAATAAAGGTGGCCAGTGGATTGACAGATATATGCATGCATTTATGATGCTTCTGACTATGAACAGAGCATCGGGAATAAGCCTTTTTAACAAGAAAAGAAAAGCTCAATGCGCCGGTTACCTGTCAGAGTTTGGATTAGTTGATAATGCAGCGGCAAAAGAGGAAGATTATCTTTCATTGCAGCTTGAGGAATGGGTTGACTTTGCGGCAAGTTACATTAAAGTCTGCATAAATGATAAAACCTATGGCTCTGCTTTTGGTGGTATGATCCACATGCAGGATAAGGATGCGGCTATGAAGGTTATATCTGATATAGATACAGCATTATATGAAATTCCTTTGGATTATGAACTGATTGAAGAAGCGAAGCCACTTTATAAGATTTTCAAGGAAACCTACTGCAGACTATTGGAAAGCGGTACATCCTTGTGGCAGGAATATATGAATGGAAAGGATCACTGATTTATAATGATACACCGTCTGGTTGATATTTTTAAAACCGGCAAATTAGTTCACAAGCTAACTCAAAGAATGCTTATGAGTCCGGGGATGCACAAAAACTGGCAGGTATGTTTGTTTCTTCGACATACCTGTTTTTGTATTCATGTTTTTCTGGAAAATATTTAAAAGTAGTGTTGACATATAAATTCGTTGGGGGTATATTTGAATCAACATATGAACAAATGCTCATATGTAATAAAATAAATTTGTGAATACATTATGAAATATACAAAAAGGAGACCGGAACTGATGACAAAACTATCTTGTAATCTGGATGAATTGCCGGATGAGGAAGAAATGTACGATCTCGCTGAACTGTTCAAAGTTTTTGGCGATTCAACCAGAATCAGAATATTGTTTGCCTTATTTGTGTCTGAATTCTGTGTGAATGATCTTGCTGAAAATCTTGGAATGACTCAATCGGCTGTATCACACCAGCTGAAGATTCTTAAGATGAACAGCCTTGTAAAGAGCAGACGTGAAGGCAAGCAGATGTACTATTACCTGGCAGATGATCACGTTAGAACAATTATTTCAATGGGACGTGAACATATAGAAGAAAAATAAAAAGAAAAGAGGAAAAAAATCATGAAAAAAACCTACAAATGTGAAGTTGACTGTGCTAACTGTGCTGCAAAGATGGAAGAAGCAATTAATAAGATTGATGGTGTAAAGAGTGCCAGAGTTAATTTCATGACCCAGAAGCTTACACTTGAAGCCGATGATGACAAATATGCAGAGATTCTTGATGCAGCAGTTAAGGCATGTAAAAAGGTTGAGCCTGATTGTGAAATCGAAATCTGAAAATACTACATAATATGAAAGCGTGATCATTATGACTAAGAAGATGAAGAAAACCAGAAATAGAATAATAGGAGTACTTATTGCTTTTATAGTACTCCTTATAGCAGAGCATATGGGAGCCTTTGAAGCATTTCCATGGTATGTCAGCTTTGTGATATTCCTTATTCCATATCTTGTAATCGGATATGATGTCCTCCGAAAGGCATTTATAAATATTTCCCACGGACAGGTTTTCGATGAGAATTTTCTTATGATGATCGCCACCTTTGGAGCATTCGCCATCAGTGAATATACAGAAGCTCTTGCGGTTATGCTGTTCTATCAGATTGGTGAGCTTTTCCAGAGCTATGCAGTCGGAAAATCAAGAGCATCTATTACAGAGCTCATGAGTATTGCTCCTGAGTATGCAAATGTAATTCAGGATGATGGAGAGGCTGTAGAAACTGATCCAGAGGAAGTTGGGATCGGAACAATGCTTCTGATAAAGCCCGGTGAGAAGATTCCGATAGATGGTGTTGTTACTGAGGGAGAATCTTTTGTAGATACTTCTGCAATAACAGGTGAGTCAGTTCCAAGAAGAGTTTCAGAGGGCGAAGAAGTAATAAGCGGATGTGTTAATAAGGACAGTGTTCTGAAAATACGCACAACTAAGAATTATGAGGATTCAACAGTTTCTAAGATTTTGGAGCTTGTTGAAAATGCAAGTAACAAAAAATCAAGGATGGAAAACTTCATCACTCGTTTTGCGAAATATTACACACCTGTTGTTACAATCGGAGCGGTTCTTCTTGCAGTAATACCGCCACTTCTCGGAATCATGCCTTTTTCTGATTCAATAAAAAGAGCATGCATTTTCCTTATTGTATCCTGTCCTTGCGCGCTTGTGATTTCTGTGCCGCTTGGCTTCTTTGGAGGCATTGGTGCAAGCTCTAAGATGGGAATACTTGTAAAGGGCAGTAACTATCTTGAAGCAATTGCGGAGGCAAGTACTCTGGTTCTTGATAAGACGGGAACCATTACTAAAGGGGAATTCAAGGTTTCTGAGATAATTCCTGCTGCAAATCTTTCAAAAGAAGAGATTGTTTGCCTCGCTGCAGGTGCTGAGAAATTTTCAAACCATCCTATTGCCAGATCAGTAATTGAGTATCATGATGAAATTCATAAAAATAACAGCTCTCTTACTGATGATAAAACTGAACTTACTGATATTAAGGAAGTTCCCGGTCATGGCATTACTGCAAAGCTTGGTGCTGAAGATATTTATGTAGGAAATGCCAAACTTCTTAAGAGCAATAATATTGAATTTAAGGAATCAGACTTGCCGGGAACCATTATTTATGTGGCTAAAGGAAAACTTTTTGTTGGAACAATCATAATATCTGATACAATAAAAGAAGGCGCGGCAGAGTCTATATCCAAAGCAAAAAGAGCCGGTGTATCACAGGTAATTATGCTTACAGGTGACAATGAAGACACAGCAAAGGTTGTTGCCGATAAGGTTGGAATAGATAAGGTATTTGCACAGCTTTTGCCCGCAGATAAAGTGGAAAGAGTTGAGAGCCTTCTTGATGAAAACAAGAACGGAAAGGTAGCCTTTGTCGGGGATGGTATAAATGATGCTCCTGTTCTTATGAGAGCGGATGTCGGAATCGCCATGGGAAGCATGGGGTCAGATGCAGCTATCGAAGCGGCGGATATTGTCCTTATGGATGATGATATAGGTAAAATTTCCGCAGTTATACAGATAGCAAGAAAAACACTCAGAATCGTCAAGGAGAATATTGTCTTTGCTCTTTTCGTAAAAATATTGATACTGTTTCTTGGAGCTCTTGGATTCGCAACCATGTGGATGGCTGTATTCGGAGATGTCGGTGTAGCAGTTCTAGCGATTCTCAATTCCATGAGAGCCATGAAATGGACGAAAGAGGACATGAATGGCAAAGTCAGAGCTTGAAGTTATCCAGCTTTTAATGAAACTTATCGGGCATAAGACCGGTGAGATCAGCAAGGTTACTTATACTCCTCAGAAGATGGCTTTCCCTATGGATTCGGAGGGAGAGACTCATCTTCCAAGATCCACACCTGAGGAGCAGGGTGTAGACAGTGCTTTTATAGAGAAGCTTTTTAAGAGTCTCTATGAAAACAACAGCTGCCATATGCACAAAATTATGGCAGTTCGAAACGGACATATTATCGGAGAATGTGCTTTTAAGCCATTTGATATGGACTATTGGCATGTTACTCATTCTATGTGTAAAAGCGTAACGGGAATGGCAATAGGCCTTCTTATCTACGAAGGAAAAATTAAATTAGACGACAAAGTTGAAGATATATTCGGCAGAACGGGGCCTCTTCAGTATTTCTTTTCAAAAGGACTTACTGTAAGACATCTCCTCACCATGAGTAGCGGCGTTGAATTTAATGAGGCAGGTTCTGTATATTCAAATGACTGGAGAAAGCAATTTCTCGAATCTCAGACAAAATTCACTCCCGGTTCTGCTTTTGAGTATAATTCAATGAATTCATACATGCTCTCAGCAATTGTGACCGAGGTTACAGGCGAGAGCATGTTTGATTATCTAAAACCGAGACTTTTTGAGCCTCTTGGAATTAAAAGAGCATTCTGGGAAAGCTGTCCGCAGAATATCACAAAAGGCGGATGGGGATTATATCTTCGAATAGAGGATATGGCCAAACTTGGACAGCTATATTTGAATAATGGAAAATATGACGGTAAGGAGATTTTACCTGAAGAGTGGGTTAGAGACGCAACTTCTATGCAGATAGCAACAGGCGAGGTAACTTCTCCAGGCTACGGATTCCAGCTTTGGAACAGCAGTTCCAGACTTGGTGCCTATACTTTTAACGGAATGCTGGGACAGAACGTATATGTATTCCCGGACATCAACATGATGGTGGTAACAAATGCAGGAAATGAAGATCTGTTTCAGAAGGGTAATATGTCCGGTACAGTTCATAAACTCATGTCTGAAGCTGAAGTTTCTGATGAACCAATACCTGTTACAAAAGAAGTTCTGGCAAAGCAGAACAGCCTTAAAGAATTCATAAGAAGTGCAGAGGATCATCCCGAATGCAGGACAAGTATCGCGGGTGGCGGTTGGAACAAGAAGAAAAAGCGCAGCACTTATGGTATGAGCCCTAAATTCAGATATCTTCTTATGAAATGCCTTGATGGAGTTTCATACGATATGGACGATGAAGGTGTCGGATTTATGCCGCTTCTCGTTCAGGTTATGCATAACAATTACACTGACGGTATAAAGTCAGTTGGTTTTAAGCAGGATGGTCGAACAGGTGCATTTTTCCTGCTTATAAAAGAAGGCGATACAACGCATGAGATAAAATGCGGTTTTGATGGATACAGGGCAGTAACAGATATAGATGAGCATGGTGAAATCTATACTGTTTCTGTTGTGTCAGAATTCTCTATAGATGAATATGGCAGACCTGTTCTCAGGAATGAGTTTTATCTGATGGAGGATTCTACTGCGAGAGTTATGAATATATATCTTGGCAAGAGAGAACCGCTTCAGCATGATACATGTTTTGCATTCGGAAAAGTGAAACCACCTAAAAATATAGGCATAAGGTTTGATGAAATTCCTGGTAGTGGAATGCTTGTTGATATTCTTAACCAATTCGGTCATCTTGATGTTGGTAAAGGCATGAGCGGCTTTGTGATAAACAGACTTTCTGATTACGGAGCGATTGATGCGCTTATACTTGCCATAAGAGATACGGTAAGACCGAAACTGCACGGCAGAATACATGACAAACAGGAACCCCTGGGGTATGATAGTAATGGCGGAACTTTGACAGATACAGATGATTTCGCCGATGTAGATGATGCAATAATGGAGGATGATTAAATATGGCAAATGCAATTTACGAAAAAGTAAACAACTGCGTTGAGGCAATCAGAAAGGTAACTGATTTTAAGCCCAGGGTTGCAATTACGCTTGGTTCCGGACTTGGTAATTATGCAGAGCAGATAGATATAAAATGTGAGATTCCTTATTCCGATATTCCGGGATTCCCTGTTTCTACTGTTCCCGGACATGCAGGAAAATTCATTTTCGGATACGTGGGAGATGTTCCGGTTGTATGTATGAAGGGAAGAGTTCATTACTACGAAGGATATGATATTAACGATGTAGTTCTTCCCGCTAGGGTTATGAGACTTCTCGGTGCCGAGATTCTTTTCCTTACAAATGCTGCAGGTGGTATAAATTATACATTTGATTGCGGTGATCTTATGCTTATAGCTGATCACATTTCTGTTTTTGTGCCGAATCCGCTTATCGGACCTAACATTGAGGAATTTGGAACAAGATTTCCTGATATGTCATGTGTTTATGATAAGCAGCTTAGGGATATAATACAGCAGACTGCTCTGGAAAATGCCATTCCTCTTAAACAGGGAATTTATGCGCAGCTAACAGGTCCTTCTTTTGAAACACCTGCCGAGATCAGAATGCTTAGAGTTCTCGGAGCTGATGCTGTCGGTATGAGTACTGTTGTGGAAGCCCTTGTAGCTCACTATATGGGTATGCGTGTATGCGGTATTTCATGTATCAGCAACCTTGCAGCCGGAATGAGAGAGAAGCCTCTTTCTCATGAGGATGTACAGGAAGCAGCTGATAAAACCGGACCGTTGTTTGAGAAACTTGTAACTGAGTGTGTGAAGAAATTTTAAGGACCTCATCCGGCACTTCGTGCCACCTTCCCCTAAAAGGGGAAGACAGATGATATAGCCTTCCCCCTATGGGGGAAGGTGCCTGCAAAGCAGGCGGATGAGGGTTAATGGGGTGAATAAATGAGGATTAGATTTTTTAATGCCAAAATTCTCACTATGAGAGAGGGTCAGGAAATCTTTGAGGGTGAATTGTGGACAAGCGGTGACAGAATTATTTACTGTGATACAACTGATCAGATTGAAGAATATTACAAGGAAAATCCCGGTGCAATGCTGGTTTTTGACAGAGAGATAGATTGCAAGGGAAATCTTCTCATGCCCGGCTTTAAGAATGCACATACGCATTCTGCCATGACACTGTTAAGGTCTAGAGCGGATGATCTGCCACTTGCTGATTGGCTTAATAATGCTATTTTTCCTGTTGAGGCGAAGCTTACTGCAGAGGATATATATTATCTTACTAAGCTTGCAGTGCTTGAATATGTAAGCGGCGGTGTCACCGGTATATTTGATATGTACCTTACGCCCGAATCCATAGCTGATGCCTGCAGGGATACCGGTATGCGATGCGTTCAGGTGGGAGCAGTGAATAATTTCAGCCAATCACCTGAGATTGTTGAAGAAATGTATAACAAACTGAACGGACGTGATGAATATAATTCATATATTCTTGGATTCCATGCTGAGTATACATGTACCAAAGAATTACTTCAAAAAATTGCAGATCTTGCGCATAAGTATAAAGCACCTGTTTTCACTCATATCTCAGAAACTGCACATGAAGTTGCAGAATGCAGGGAGAGATACAACATGAGCCCTGTTGAATTCCTGGACAGCCTCGGAATGTTTGATTACGGCGGAGGCGGATATCACCTTGTTCATACAGATGAAAAGGATATGGATATTTTGAAAAAGCGCGGAATGTATGTGGTGACTAATCCCGGTTCAAACACCAAACTTGCGAGTGGAATTGCTCCTATAAACGACTATTTGAAAAAAGGGATTCCGGTAGCTATCGGAACAGACGGTCCCGCGAGCAATAATGCTCTTAGCATGTTCAGAGAGATGTTTCTTGTAACCGGTCTTGGAAAGCTTCGTGAAAATGACGCTGCATGCATCGATGCAATGGAAGTTCTTAAGATGGCTACCGTTAACGGGGCACATGCTATGGGCCTTAATGACGCAGATATCCTTGATGCCGGAAAACTTGCTGATATCATTATGCTTGATTTGAACAAACCTAATATGCAGCCTATAAATAATATTTGCAAGAATATAGTTTACAGCGGTTCTGATTCAAATGTTATTCTGACTATGATTGGCGGTATCATTCGCTATGAAAAAGATGAATTCAATATAGGAGTAAGCCCTGAAGAAATATATAAAAAGGCTTCTGAGATAAATGCAAGAATAGATAAAGAATTATAAGATGAGGACTCTATGACCGGAGCTTATATATTGGGGATAATAGCTGTATTTATTGCAGCTGTTTTTCTCATTGGATTGCAAAACAGAAAAAATGAAGAGAGATCATTTAAAAAGAAGTGCGCAGACGAATATGGTGCTGCGCCTTCGTCTCGTATAAAGAGACAAAGAGCTGATGTTAGTGGATATTATAAGTCGGCCGAAAAGAAATTCAGTATTGATGATATTACCTGGAATGATCTTTCCATGGATGAGGTTTACGACAGAATAAGCTATTGCGAGACTTCATCAGGAGAAGAGTATCTTTATTACTTACTAAGATGCCCGCAAACCTTCGATAATGGCACTTTTAATAAGCTTGAAAATGAACTTGCGGCTATATCGAAGGATGAAAGCAAAAGAATTCATTTGAAGGAAACCCTGCATTGCATTGGAAAAAGCGGTAAGTATTCAATCTATGATTATCTGCCGCTTATTGATAAAAATTCTGCAGGATCCAATCTTGTCCATGTATTGATGCTTATATTAATGGTTCTTTCTGTACTTTTGATGAGCTTGTTTAATTTCACTCTTGGATTTTTGATTTTAATTATTGCATTTGCAGTAAATATGGTCAGCTATTTTAAGATTAAATCAGCGCTTGCACCTTATCTTATGACTTTTTCTTATGTCCTTAGACTCATGAAGGGTGGAGAGGCTTTAGCTCTGACGGAAAGTGATATTTTCAAAGATGATATCAGTAAAATAAAGGAATGTGTCTCAAAGCTTAAAGGCTTTTCAAGAGGCTCCTGGATTTTGTCCAAGGGGTATGGAGCAACCGGCAGCGGAAATCCTTTTGACATAATAATGGATTATGTCAGAATGCTTACCCATATTGATCTAATCAAATTCAACAGCATGTATAAGAAACTTAAGCAGGAAATACCAAGTGTCCGGAAACTGACCGAAATTATCGGATATATCGACTCTGTCATATCTATTGCATATTTTAGAGCGTCTGTTTCCGAATATACTGTGCCGGAACTGATGGAAAATCACGGCGAGTATCAGATCGAAAACGGCAGGCATCTGCTTATGGATAACCCTGTTTCTAATTCCTTTGCTGCTAAAAAGGGATTTTTGATAACAGGCTCTAATGCTTCGGGCAAATCAACTTTTCTTAAGATGTGTGCAATAAACAGCATAATGGCTCAGACCATTCATACCTGTACATGTACTTCATATAAAGCTCCGTTTTACAGAGTTTTTACCTCGATGGCACTTAGGGATGATCTTTCCTTGGGTGATAGCTATTATATGGTTGAAATCAAGTCTTTAAAGAGAATTCTTGATTCTGCAGCGAATGAAGGTGCTCCGGTTTTATGTTTTATTGATGAGGTTTTAAGAGGAACAAACACAATCGAGAGAATTGCGGCTTCCTCGAAAATTTTGGAATATTTTGCCTCTCACAAAGAAAGAGCTTTGTGTTTTGCAGCAACTCATGACAGAGAGTTATCAGAGGTTTTACATGATCGCTTCGAAGTATATCATTTTGAAGGTGATATGAAGAATGGTGACGTTACCTTTGATTACAAGTTGAATGCAGGCCCTGCAACCAAGAGAAATGCAATAAGTCTTCTGAAGACCATTGGGTATAATGATGAGATTGTTCGTGAGGCAGAGACAATGGCTAAGCGGTTTGAAGAGGATGGGCTGTGGGTACTGTAAAGAAAAAAATGTTAAACGTACGGAGATTTATGAAATGAAAGTTACTATTTATTCAGACGGTTCAGCAAGAGGTAATCCTGACGGACCGGGTGGCTACGGAACAGTAATTCAATATATTGACGGTAAAGGCGTACTACATGAAAAGGAGTTAAGTGCCGGCTATGATAAGACAACCAACAATCGAATGGAGTTGATGGGTGCAATCATGGGACTTGAAGCGCTTAACCGCCCCTGTGAGGTTGACCTTTATTCGGATTCAAAGTATGTTATCAGCGCTTTCAATGAAAACTGGATATCCGGATGGTTGAAAAAGAATTGGAAAAAATCTGACGGAAAGCCGGTTAAGAACGTAGAACTATGGAAACGCCTTCTTGATGCGGTAAATAAACATAATGTCACCTGGCATTGGGTAAAGGGACATGACGGGCATCCTGAGAATGAGCGATGTGATACACTTGCTACCACGGCGGCCGACCAGGAACCCGGGGCCTTGCTTCATGATGACGGCAGTGCCTTATGGCAATAATTGAAAATAAGTGAGCATAATATGATTTGTAAAATTTGAAAGATGTGTTATGATTTTTAACGGTTGAAAAATATATTTAATCAAATGCTTAAGAATAATCTTAAGCGGAATGGAGTGTATTATGAAATTCTTCTTGGATACTGCTAATGTTGAGGACATTAAAAAAGCAAATGACATGGGTGTTATCTGCGGTGTTACAACCAACCCTTCTCTTATCGCTAAAGAAGGCAGAGACTTTAATCAGGTTGTTGCAGAGATCGCATCTATCGTAGACGGACCTATCAGCGGCGAAGTTAAGGCTACAACAGTTGATGCCGAGGGCATGATCAAAGAGGGCCGCGAGATCGCTAAGATTCACAAGAATATGGTAGTTAAGATTCCTATGACAGAAGAGGGTCTTAAGGCTTGCCATACACTTGCAGCTGAAGGCATCAAGATTAACATGACTCTTATCTTTACAGCTAACCAGGCTCTTCTTGCAGCAAGAGCAGGCGCTGCTTTCGTAAGTCCTTTCCTTGGAAGACTTGATGATATAAGCACAAGAGGTACAGACCTTATTTCTGAGGTTGCTCAGATCTTCGACCTTCACGGTATTGATACTGAGATCATCGCTGCATCTGTACGTCATCCTATGCATGTTACAGATTGTGCACTTGCAGGTGCTCACATCGCTACAGTACCTTATGGTGTTATCGCTCAGATGGTTAATCACCCTCTTACAACAGCCGGAATTGAGAAATTCCAGAAGGATTACAAGGCTGTATTTGGTGAATAATCTATAATATGCTTTAAAATGCCTTAATAATAGCGCTTTGGATATTCATAGTAGTATCCAAAGCGTTTTATTTTTATTTTTTTAACATTTTTTTATAAGCGATTAATTGTTTTGTCCATCCCTGTTTGTTAACATAAAATAGTAGAATACTGAAAAAAGGAACTGGTATTAGTATGGCAAAAATTGAAGGCGAGGGGCTTCCATCAGACCTATACCAGAAAGATGAATTTGAAAATATTATTAATTCAAAAGCGGAAAACGATGAGCTTTCGGCTTCTTTTTGCTGTGTATTTTTCGATATCAAAGGCTTTAGATCATATTATATGAATAATGGCTTTGATGAAGGGTATCAGGTCCTGGTATTTCTTAAAAACAAAATCAGAGATTGTTTCCCTTTGGATATTGCATGCAAGCTTGATGATGGCGAGTTTATAGTTGTAACAGATATTGATGATATCGAGAGATTTATTTCCAGAATTCAGAGAGATTTCGATGAGGTTTATATACATACAGGAATGTATCTTCATGCAGGAATTTATTACATTACTGCTGAGGATAATACAGCTGAGGAAATAATTGAAAAAGCCGTTCTTGCATGCTCATCAGGTGATTCAATTGGGAATGGTATCTTCAGGTATAATATCGAAAATATCGACGATGAAATATTGATGAAGCATTATGTGGTTCATCATATCGAAGATGCAATAGAGAATGGTGAAATTACAATCGCTTACCAACCGGTTTTCCATACACTATCAGGTAAAGTATGCGGAAATGAAGCTCTGGCAAGGTGGAATACAACAGAATACGGAGTTCTGATGCCAAAGGATTTTATTTCGGTACTTGAACATTCAAGAAAAATCTATCTTTTGGACAGCTTTGTAATAAAACAGGTTTGTAAAGACCAAAGTGAAATCAAAAAAATCGGCATGGATCCGCTTCCTGCTTCAATTAATCTTACAAGGCTTGATTTTGCACTTGCGGATATTGTGGATCTTTTAGAAACAGAGCTTGCAAAATATAAGCTTCCTAAATCTTTAATAAGAATTGAAATCAGCGAGGCGGAAATAACCAATGATAAAGATGGTATAAAGGCTGAACTAGAAAGACTTAAGGACCATGGCTTTAGCGTGATATTCGATGATTTCGGAAGTGAGTATTCTTCCTTGCATATTCTTAATGATATGCCTTTTAACGCTGTGAAAATTAACAGTAATTTCCTTTCGGGATATAAAGATGATGTTAAGCCGAAAGTTATGCTTAAGAATATCATCAATATGTCTAAGGAACTTGGCATTCAAACGATAATGGGCAGTGTTGAGGATGAAAAAATTCTTGACTTCCTTAAGCAGTCGGGCTGCGAACAGTCTCAGGGACATCTCTATAGCGAAGCTCTAAAAATGTTTGATTATCCGCTTGAACAATTTCCTCATCAGTTTGAATCGGAAGAGGAGACTGCTTTTTATGATGCAATAGGAAAAGTAAATGTGCTTTCTCAGACTCCCATGCAGGATATAGGGAGATTTGATCCGAATAGTTCCTACTATAATCACAGGCCGATTGCAATCTTTGAGTTTGATGGCAAAATCCTTAAGCCGCTCATGTGCAATAATGACTTTTATGATATTTTCAAGCTCTTGTTTACAAATGATGTAAAAACGATTCAGGAGCTGTTTAATTCGCCTGCAATCATATTCTCAAAAGATATAAAAATGCTTGCATCACAGTGTGTGCAGGATGATGAAATACATTCCATGGAATTTGTTTCCAGTAACGGCTTTAACAGGATAATGCTAAGGAAAATCACACAGAGTAAGTCACTTGGCAAGACAGCTATTTTGGCAACTGCTGAGATCATGACAGAAAATGATGCGGGCACAAGAGTAATGCAACTCAACTCGTATCTTAAGTTCCTCTATATGATTTATAACCGTGTGGATATTGTATCTGTCGTTGATGATACCTTTGAAACTGTTTATGAAAATACTGCCAGATACAGCCAGAAGATGAAGAAGGGCAGTTTTTCAGATGCAATAAAGAAATTTGCGGATGAAGCAATTTATAATGAGGACAGGGCGGATTTTATAGAATTTTATAATCTGAACAGTCTTGATGAGAGAATCAGTGAATACGGGACAAATCATATAACAGATTATTTCAGGACAAAGGATATAAACGGCGAATATGACTGGCTTATGTATCTGCTTATTCCAATTGTCTCGGAAGGAAACAGAATGTTTATCATGTGCTCCAGAACGCTTGACGCTGAGCGCATGAGAAAACTTCCCGATATAAGTCAGAGTGGCTCTGAATATTATGATATGCCAAGCGATCCGACATTCCTTTTGCTTGCCAGTGATGCTTTTACGGAGACACTTGGATATGGTTCGTTTGAACAGTTTATCAGAAATACCTTTTATCTTGAAGCAAATCTTACCGAGGATAAGACTGTATATATGCATCTTGGACAGACCGGTCTTATTTCTGATTTCGGTGAGACGGGCTATATACAGCTTCCTTTTGGAGAAGTTACAAGGAGCATGGTATTTTCACAGGCTGAACCCGAAGAACATGAAAAGATGTACGAGTTTTATAACAGGGACAGACTTCTGAAAGAATATGAAAACGGAAATACCTCAGGACGTATAGTATATCTTGAAAAGACCGGTTCCAGCGAAAAACCAAGATATCAGAATGCATGTTATCAGATTAGAAGAAACAGGCAGGATGATGGGGTGCATATTTATATTCTTAAATATGACATCGATCAGTTTAAGAGAACAAATGAAACTATACGTAATCTTGCGGAGAGAGATACTCTGACGGGGCTGTTCAATCGTATGACTATCGGTAAGGTTTATGAAGCGTTCATCGCTGATCCGGATACTAAGAGTCTTGCAATGATACTGCTTGATCTTGATTTCTTCAAACAGATAAATGATAAATACGGTCATCATTGTGGTGATAAGGTGCTTCAGGATGCTGCAAACCGTATGCAGAACGATCTTGGCACAGATGTTTATCCTTCAAGAATAGGCGGTGATGAATTCCTTGTAATAATAAGGAATCATACAGACAAGGAGGTTGACGCAGCACTAAAAGCCTTCTCAGAAGCTGTAAAAATAGTTGATTATAACGGAGAAAAAGTAAAATATACAATGTCTGTTGGATATGCTGTATACCCGGAAGACGGAAAAGCGTATAATGATTTATATAGAAACGCAGATAATGCACTTTACTATGTGAAAGAAAACGGCAAAAACAACTATGGGAAGTACGATAAACGGAGGTAGTGAGATGTCTGGTAAGTATAATATCTGTCTTGATATCGGTGGAACAAAGATTCTTGGCGCTATTTTCAATGAGAAGAAGGAGATTGTTTATCGACTTAAGAAAAAGACCAAGGAAGCAGGTGACGATGCTGCTAATGTTGAGAAAATGATTATTAGCGTAGTTGAAGACATGATTAAGGATTCCGATATTAAGAAGAAGGATTTTAATGCCATTGCAGCGGGTGCTCCCGGTGTTATTGATCAGGGCTCCGGTATAATTCTTACTTCGCCAAATCTTCCCTGGACAAATTATGATATTAAATCCTCAATAGAGAAGAAATTTGATATTCCGTTTTTTATTGGCAATGATGTAAATGTCGGTGTTCTCGGTGAATGGAAATATGGTGTTGCGAAGGGCTATAAGAATGTAGTTGGATTCTTCGTAGGTACCGGTATGGGCGGCGGCCTGATTCTTGATGGGAAAATGTTCACGGGAAATAAATATAAGGCTGCTGAATACGGTCATATGATTCTTGATCCCGAAGGCCCTCTTTGCGGTTGTGGACAGAGAGGATGTCTCGAAGCATTTTCAAGTAAAAAGGGCATGAGCGCTTACATCATGCAGCAGACTGCAAGAGGACGTAAAAATATGCTCTCAGAGACCATTGAGAATGGCGTGTTTAAGAGTAAAAACTTAAAGAAAGCCATTGCTGCCAAGGATCCGGTTACACTTGAGGCTGTTGACAGAGCATGCCATTATCTTGCTGTTGCTACCGGCAATATGATTAACACTATTAGTCCTGACATTGTTGTCTATGGCGGTGGTGTTATGGAAGCAGTTGGCGACTTCTTTATGGATAAGATCCTTGCTGAGGTAGATCGCTACTGCATGCCTTCAATCAGAAGCACTGTTGAACTAAAAAAAGCAGCACTCGGAGATGATTCCAATATCTATGGTGCTCTTGCTATGATAGAGGATAACTGAGATTATGTGGGCTTATGAAAAAGGTTTCTATCAAATATATCCGCTTGGATTTTGCGGAGCACCTTTTGAAAATGATGGTAAATTAGAGCATAGAATTCTTAAGGTTATAGATTGGATACCGCACCTGAAAAAACTCGGAGTGGGTGCGGTACTTTTTAATCCGATTTTCGAGTCTGATACACATGGCTACAATACGAGAGACTATAAAAAGATTGATGTTAGACTCGGAACAAATGATGATTTTAAAAAGGTTTGTAAGGCTCTCCATAAAGAAGGCATAAAAGTTGTCCTGGATGGAGTTTTTAATCATGTAGGAAGAGGTTTCTTGGGCTTTGAAGATGTTCTTCAAAAGAAGTGGGACAGCTCTTATAAAGACTGGTTTCACATAAATTTTGATGGAAATGATGCCTACAATGACGGACTCTGGTATGAGGGCTGGGAAGGTAATTATGATCTTGTAAAACTAAATTTATGGAATGAGGATGTTGTTAATTACCTTCTTGATGCAGTAACAAGCTGGATAAAAGAATACGATATAGATGGCCTCAGGCTTGATGTTGCATATTGTCTCGAGCAGAATTTTATTAAAAGGCTCAGAAATCATGTTCTTTCACAAAAGGAAGATTTTTATCTTGTCGGAGAGATGATCGGCGGTGACTATCATAGAGTAATGGGACCTGAGCTTTGTCACTCAGCAACTAACTATGAATGCTACAAGGGGCTTTATTCCAGTTTTAATTCACTCAATATGTTCGAAATCGTTCATTCACTATTAAGACAGTTCGGACCGGAAAACTGGTGCCTGTACAGAGGAGAACACCTTTTATCCTTCGTTGATAATCATGATGTCAGCCGAATAGCAAGCACATTAACGAATGAAAAACATCTTCCGCTTATATATACAATGATGTTTGGAATGCCGGGAATTCCTACTGTATATTACGGATCAGAATGGGGAGCAAAAGCTCATAAATCCGAGGGAGACCCGGCACTTCGAGCCTCCTTTGATAAGCCTCAGTGGAATGAACTTACTGACGTAATTGCAAAGCTTTATAAAGCAAAAGGCGAGAGTAAAGCTTTGCAGTATGGCGACATGAAACAGCTCGTATTACAGAATAAATACTGTATAATAGAACGTGAATTTGAAGATGACAGGGTTATGATAGCTGTCAATGCGGATGAAAATTCCGTACATATAGACTGCAATTTCAGAGCAGGAAGAGCGCGTGACATGATTTCGAGGGAGGAAATCGACTTCGGAGGCGGATTGGAACTTCCGGGGTACACGGCTTATATATTAAGACCGTTTTAGGAGGAGAAAATGCTGGTAAAAATCAAGAAATTAAGTGACACGGCAACCATGCCGACAAGGGGGAGCCTTGCAGCTGCAGGCTATGATCTTTATGCAAATGTAAGTGAGGATACAAAGATAGCACCTCACACAACAGCTAAAATCGGAACAGGGCTTGCTATGGAGATTCCGGAAGGATACTTCGGGGGGATTTACGCAAGAAGCGGTATAGCGACAAAAGAGGGGCTTCGCCCTGCGAATTGTGTCGGAGTTGTCGATTCCGATTACCGTGGTGAGATTATCGTTGCGGTACACAATGATTCTGATACGGAAAGAACTATTAATCCTGCTGAAAGAATAGCCCAGATTATCATTCAGCCGTATCTTTCGGTAGAGTTCGAAGAGGCAAAAGAACTAGCTGATTCTGAGAGAGGCGCAGGTGGATTTGGATCTACTGGAAAGAAATGATTTTATGAAGAAGAAGGTATCATTTTATCGTGATACCTTCTTCTTTTTTATGTGAAACATATTATAAACGTGCTATAATAATTTGATGGAATTTTATAACGATTATCAGTTTATTTTCAGAAAATCATCATATATGGAGGACTTTTATGAATAATAAGCTTTATAAACTTATGAACTGGCCTGAAATCGAAGAGATTATCTATTCCGATGGCGATGATCCGCATCGAATTCTTGGTGCACACAAGGTTGGTTCCAATCTTCTTATTCAGACTTTTTACCCTATGGCTGAAGAAATTGAAGTTGTTCCGAGTACCGGAACCAAGAAATACAAGATGGAGCTTGCTGATGAAGCAGGTTTTTATGCTGCGCTTGTTCCTTATAAAGAAGGCTTCAAATACAAATATCGCATAAAGCTCGAAAATGGTGACATTAAGGAAATATATGATGCCTATAATTTTGACGGACGTATGGACCGTGAGGATTTCATAAAGTTCAATAGCGGTATGCATTACAATATCTATGAAAAATTCGGCGCGCATCTGATGGAAATAGATGGCGTAAAGGGGTGTGCTTTTGCTGTATGGGCTCCGGATGCTGCAAGAGTAAGTGTCATCGGTGATTTTAATGACTGGGACGGAAGAGTAAATCAGATGCGAAGGGTTGATCATGACGGTGTATTTGAGATATTCATTCCGGGTGCAGCAGAAGGTGACGGCTATCAGTTTGAAGTTAAAACAAAAGGCGGAGTTACCTTTAAAAGACCCGATCCCTACGGATATGCTTTCAAGGATAAGGAGAGCCAGGTTTCCAAGATAACTTCCCTTGGCGATATTAAATGGAACGACTCAGCATTTATCAAAAGCAGAACAAAATTCAACAGAGACTCAGATCCTCTTTCAATCTGTGAGCTTTCTCTCGAGAGCTTTGCTGCTAAACATAAAAATCATATTCCGGATTATGAAGAACTTGCAAAAGAGATTCTTTCATATGTTCAGGATCATGGCTTTAATACGATAGAACTTAAGCCTGTCATGGAACATATTCAGGGCCATCCATTCCATATTACAGGATTTTTCGCTATTCAAAATAAGTACGGTGATCCCGTAGGCTTTAAGAAATTTGTTAATATAATGCATGAAGCGGGCATAAGGGTAATAATGGATTTTGTTACTACATTTTTCCCGAAGCTTCAGTGCGGACTTAATTCCTTTGACGGTCAGGCATTGTATGAATATCCGGATCCGAGAATGGGTGTACATCCAAGAACAGGCGATCTGATTTTTGATTTCGGAAGAAAACAGGTTACCAATTTCCTTCTTTCAAGTGCACTATTCTGGGTTTCAACATTCCATTTGGACGGACTAAGAGTAGCTGATATAGCAAAGATTCTGTACCTCGACTATGACAGAAAGCCCGGTCAGTGGATTCCGAATATGTATGGTGGCAATGAGAATCTTGAGGCTAAGGACTTCCTCTGCAATTTTAATGCTGTATTAAAGCAGGCGTATCCGGGATTACTTACACTTACCAAAGAGACATCATGTTGGCCAAGAGTTACCGGCGAGCTTGATGATGGCGGACTTGGATTTGATTACAAGTGGAATAACGGATGGACAAAGGATTTCCTTGATTATATTCAGAATGATCCTTTATTCAGATCTGGAAATCATAACGAGCTTACATTCTCCCTTGTTTATTGCTATACAGAGAGATTTGTACTTGCGTTTACTCATGAAGAGATTGGAAAAGGTCTTGAAGGTCTTTATGATCTGATGCCCGGTGATACAGCTCAGAAAATGGCGGGAGTTCGTCTTGCAATATCTTACCTTATGACACATCCCGGTAAGAAGATGATTTATATGGATCCCAATGAACTTAGCATTGATAATGCTGTTTTCCTTGAGAATATGATCCACTCATTAAATGAGATTTATTATAACAGACCTGCGCTCTATCAGATTGACACTAACGACAGCGGCTTTGAGTGGATAAACAGTATGGCTGCTGAGGAATGCATGATGTCCTTTATGAGAAAGGGCGAATCCGACAAGGATATGCTTATAATAGTTGTTAATATGGCAGGTGTCGACAGAACCTTTGAGGTCGGTGTTCCTGCTGATGGCAAATATTATGAGATATTTAATTCCGATGATACCTGCTACGGCGGTAGCGGCATGGTTAATCCCGGCAGAATAGAAGCAGACTTTAGCGAAGCAGACGGAAGACCTTATTCCATTCCGGTTAAGGTTGCATCGTCTTCACTTGCGATTTTCTCTTATACTCCTTATACAACACAGGAGAAGAAGATTAGAAAGATCCGTGAGGAAGAAGCTAATAATAAGATGCAAGAGCGCGAAAAGACCTTAAGGGAGCTCAAAAACCGTCAGGAGAAGGAAGAGGCTGAGCTTCTTAAAGAACTTCATGAGCGCTATGAAAAGGAACTTGCAGCTCAGGAGGAGGCTATCGAAAAGAAATATGAACAAATTGAAGAAGAGCGTATTTCAAGCATAGTTTCGGAAGCAGCGCTTAAATCAATTTCAGGCGGAAAGAAAACTGCTGCTAAAAAGACAGCAACTCCCAAAACTGCAGCAAAGGGACAGAAAACTGCGGCTTCGAAGTCTGCCGTAAAGAAAGCACCTGCGAAGAAGACAACACGAAAAACTTCAGGTACAAAGACTTCAAATACTAAGACTAATAAGAAGGATGACAATAAATAATGAACTTTAAGTTACCAATATTACTTGCAACTGCTACTGCTGAAAATGCTATTGAAACCATAGCTGAGGTAACAGGAAACGAAAACTTAAAACCGGGAGTTATTGAAAAATATTTTAAAGAACTCCCGGATAAAGCTTTCGCCCTTTTGGTGAAGGCTGTTATTGCAATTATAATTCTCATAATCATGTGGGAGCTGATTAAGGCGTTATCAAATGTTGTTGATAAATCCTTGAGAAAGACAAAGATAGAGGACGCTACCGCTAAATTTCTTGCCAAGGTAGTAAAGGTATCCCTTGATATAGTCCTTTTGTTTTCACTGGCATCCTATTTCGGCATGGATACAGCAAGCCTTGTTGCTCTGCTCGGTTCGGCCGGCGTTGCTATAGGTCTTGCTATTCAGGGCACTTTGTCCGATTTTGCAAGCGGAATTCTTATTCTGCTGGCAAAACCCTTCAGAGTCGGTGATTACATTGTTGTCGGCGGCACAGGAATTGAGGGTAGTGTTACTGAGATATCACTTATAAACACAAGGATGCTTACAGCAGATTATAGACGTGTTGTAATGCCCAATAAAACGCTGGCTTCATCTACCATAACAAATAATAACGGCAACACAATGCGTATTCTTGACACTATGGTCGGAATCTCTTACAACGCGGACATTGACAAAGCAAGGGCTGTTGCGATGCGAACAATGGATGCCAATGAGTTTATTTCAGATAAACTCGAAAAGAATGTATTTGTGGATGAACTTGCTGACAGCAGTGTAAACCTTCGTATAAGAGGTTGGGTTAAGCCTACAGATTATCTGAAGGCTAAATGGTCTATGAACGAGGCTATTAAAAAAGCTTTTGATAAAGAAGGTGTAGAGATTCCTTTCCCTCAAATGGATGTACATATGAGATAAAAGAAAAAGAAAAAGAGAACCGGCCTATGCCGATTCTCTTTCTGAATATAAAGAGCTGGAAAAGGGACTTGAACCCTCGACCTACTGATTACGAATCAGTTGCGCTACCGACTGCGCTATTCCAGCAATTATGTGCCATCAGAAGCACAAATATGATTATAAAGGTGCATGCATTATTTGACAAGAGATTTTTACATCTTGTTTTCACTTTATTACTGTGATATGGTAAAGAGAAAATTGTGATTGTATACATGTATAAAAGGAGAAATTTATGGCTCAGCTCTGGGGAGGAAGATTTGAAGGCGAGATAAATGAACTGGCATGGAAGTTTAATGCATCGATCTATTTTGACAAGCGCCTTATAAAGCAGGATATTCAGGGAAGTAAAGCACATGTAACGATGCTTGCTAAGCAGGGAATCATATCAGATGAAGAACGTGATCAAATAGTTAACGGTCTCGATGCTATTTTTGCGGATGTAGAAGCCGGAAAACTCGACATTACCGACAAATATGAAGATATACACAGCTTTCTTGAAGCAAATCTTATAGACAGAATCGGTGACGCGGGAAAGAAAATGCATACCGGAAGATCAAGAAACGATCAGGTCGCTCTTGATATGAGATTGTATATAAGAGAAGAAGTAAGAAATACCGCCAATGTCATTTATGACATGCTGGATACTCTAAATGGAATCATGAAGGATAATCTTCATACCTATATGCCCGGATTTACACACCTTCAAAAAGCGCAGCCGGTTACACTGGCCCATCATCTCGGAGCATATTTTGAGATGTTTTATCGAGACTCACAGCGCCTTATGGATGTTTTTACGAGGCTGAATTTCTGTCCTTTGGGAAGCGGTGCTCTTGCAGGAACAACTTATCCTTTAGACAGAGAGTTTACCGCGGAGCTTTTAATGTTTACAGGACCTACCAATAACAGTATGGATTCCGTGTCGGACAGAGATTATCTGATTGAGTTTTTATCTGCGCTTTCTATGATAATGATGCATCTTTCCAGATTTTCGGAGGAAGTTATTATCTGGAACTCAAATGAGTATGGTTTTGTTACTATAGATGATGCTTATTCAACAGGAAGCAGCATCATGCCACAGAAAAAAAATCCCGATATTGCAGAGCTTGTAAGAGGTAAAACCGGAAGAGTATATGGAGCATTAAATTCGCTTCTTGTTACCATGAAAGGCATTCCACTTGCATACGATAAGGACATGCAGGAGGATAAGGAAGTAAGCTTTGACGCTATAGATACCACAAAGAGCTGCCTGATTCTTTTTACGGATATGCTTAGAACCATGAAATTCAATAAAGAGCAGATGGAAAAGAGTGCAATAAGAGGATTTACCGATGCGACCGATGCTGCCGATTATCTTGTAAATAAGGGTGTACCTTTTAGGGATGCACATGGTATTATAGGAAGAATAGTTTTACATTGTATTGATAAAAATTGCGGAATCTCAGATCTTAAGATAGAAGAACTTAAAGGCTTTGCAATGGAATTTGATGAAGATGTATATGAAGCAATCAGTCTTAAGACCTGTGTTGAAAAAAGACTTACTGCCGGTGCTCCCGGTTCGGAAGTAATGAAGAAGTCAATTGCCAGAAACGATAAGAGACTTAATGCATATTGGACCAAAGTTAAGAGCTTTGAAACTCTTGACGCATAAAAGTTGTTAGTTATTTTTTATTTATTTTTAAGAGGAGAGTGAAAAAATGAGCGAGAAATTGAAAGTAGCAGTTCTTGGTGCAACAGGTATGGTTGGTCAGAGGTTTATTACAATCCTTGATAATCACCCTTGGTTTGAGGTTGCTGTTGTAGCAGCAAGCCCCAGAAGTGCCGGTAAAACCTATGAAGAATCTGTAGGCGACAGATGGAAGATGGAAGTTCCCATGCCTGAGGCTGTTAAAAAGCTTGTAATTAAGGATGTTACAAATGTTCAGGAAGTTACAAAGGATGTTGATTTTGTTCTTTCTGCCGTTAATATGTCTAAAGATGAAATCAAGGCAATTGAGGAAGAGTACGCTAAGACTGAGACTCCTGTTGTTTCAAATAACAGTGCTCACAGATGGACTCCCGACGTTCCCATGATCATTCCTGAGGTTAACCCGGGCCATGCAGAGGTTATCGAGTTCCAGAAGAAGAGACTTGGTACAACCAAGGGCTTTATTGCTGTAAAACCCAATTGCTCGATTCAGAGTTATGCTCCCGCACTTTCAGCATGGAGAGATTTTGAACCCTATGAGGTGGTTGCAACAACTTATCAGGCTATCTCAGGAGCGGGCAAAAACTTCAAGGAGTGGCCCGAAATGGAGGGAAATATCATTCCGTTTATCTCCGGCGAGGAAGAAAAGAGTGAAAAAGAGCCTTTAAGAATTTGGGGGAAGATTGAAAACGGTGTGATTGTTCCTGCAGAAAGTCCGATTATTACATGTCAGTGTATAAGAGTTCCAGTTTTGTATGGACATACGGCCGCAGCTTTTGTAAAATTTAAGAAGAAAGCTACAAAAGATGAACTTATTAATTGTCTTGTAAATTTTAAGGGTAAGCCTCAGGAACTTGATCTTCCCAGTGCTCCGAAGCAGTTTATCCAGTATCTCGAGGAAGACAATCGTCCCCAGATTGCTCTTGATGTTAATTACGAGGGCGGCATGGGCGTAAGCATCGGCAGACTCCGCGAGGATACAGTTTACGACTGGAAGTTCGTCGGTCTTTCACATAATACACTTAGAGGAGCTGCTGGCGGCGCTGTAGAATGTGCAGAACTCCTTAAGGCACTTGGATACATTAGCAAGAAGTAACTTAACATTATAGTCGTCTATCTAAGATAAGGAAAATTGTATGGAAAAAACAAAGAGTCTGGAATTGCAGGAACTAAATGGTTATTACAACAGTGGGGCCAATCAGATAGTTATTGTTTATGGACATGTTAGTACAGGCAGTGAAACTGTTATCACAGAGTTCACTAAGGATAAAGATGTCATCTATTATTGCGCAGCTCCTGCTTCCGAGAGGCTTCAGCAGAACATAATCGGTCAGCGTATACGTAATAAGGGCTATGACATTTCTGAATACCCATCTTATAAGGAAATATTTGAAGTGGCTAAAAAGATGGCTAATGATAGGGAAAAGCCTTTTGTTCTTATTATTGACCGCTTTGAGGACATCATAAAAGCATCTCCTGATTTCATTGAAGAGATAAGTACGATTATTTACGGAGAAGGACATCCTCAGATGATGGTTGTTCTTCTGGGATTCAATGCTGCATGGATTGAGAATTCAATGGTTAATAAAATAGGTGCTCAGGCTGCCAATATTTCAGGCTTCCTCAAGATAAAGCCCTATTCCTTCCAGGAAATGAAAAAAAGAATGCCCAATATGACTAATCAGGATATCATTTCCACGTATGCTATTTTCGGTGGCAAGGGTCAACTGTGGCAATACTTTGACCAAAATAAGACCTTCAAAGAGAATGTATGTGAGAAATTCCTTGATGTTAAAAATAGTGTGCTACTTAAAGCAACTATAAATCAGCTTGAAGAAAACCTTCGTGAAACTGCTGTATATAATACTATTCTTTACGGACTGGCCAATGGCAAGAATAAACTAAATGATATACATCATGCAACGGGCTTTTCCAGAGCTAAGATAATGGTATATTTAAAGAGCCTTATTGAGCTTGGAATGGTTGAAAAGGTATATTCCTTTGCAACTACGGGGCATGAGAATGTGCAGAAGGGTGTATATAGAATTTGTGATCCGCTTCCACACTTTTTCTACAGATTCTTTTATTCTCATTTAAGTGAAATAGTTACATTTAGTGCAGAAGATTTCTATGATAAATACATAGCTCCCGGTTTAGGTGAGTTCGTTTCTACAGCTTATAAACTCATATGCAGAGAGTATGTTTGTAAACTTTCAGAGTATCATAAGCTTCCTTTTGAGATTGAAGATGAGGGTGAATGGGTCGGTAAGATCGATTCGCTTGATATCGTAGCTCAGAGTGAATCAGGTGATACACTTGTAGGAATCTGTAAATGGGATTCTGAGATGGATGCTTCTTCAATAGATGATATTCGAAGCTGCTGCAAGAGAGCAAGGCTTAATCCTGATTACTATTATTTGTTCTCAGCTGTTGGTTTTGATGAAGGTCTGGTCAACCTTGCAAAAGAAGAACCTTCCATCAAACTTATTGGATTGGAAGAAATGATGAATGACTAAAAGCGTTTTTATTGCCGAAAAGCCCAGTGTTGCAAGGGCTTTCGGCGCTGCTCTAAAATATAATTTTTCTAATAAAGACGGATATATGGAATCCGAAGAAGCCATCGTCACCTGGTGTGTAGGACACCTGGTGACGATGAGTTATCCTGAGGTGTATGATGAGAAAATGGCTAAGTGGTCTCTCAATACTATTCCATTTATTCCGTCTCAATTTAAGTACGAAATTATTCCACAGAGTGCGAAGCAGTTTAATATAGTCAAGGGACTGCTAAACCGAGAGGATGTGGATAAAATATATATATGTACCGACTCCGGACGTGAGGGTGAATATATCTACAGACTGGTTGATCAGGAAGCTCATGTTACCGGAAAAATCAAAAAGCGTGTCTGGATAGATTCGCAGACTGAAGAGGAAATTTTGAGAGGAATTAGAGAAGCAAAGGATGACAGCGAGTATGACAACATCGGTGCTGCTGCCTATCTTCGTGCAAAAGAGGATTACCTCATGGGAATAAATTTCTCCAGGGCATTGACTCTCAGATACGGTTATTCCATAAGACAATTCCTGGGACTTGATAAATGCGTTGTTGCAGTAGGTCGTGTAATGACATGTGTTCTCGGGATTGTTGTAGACAGAGAGCGAGAGATAAGAAACTTTGTAAAGACACCGTTTTACAGAGTTATCGGTGACTTTGCACTTGATGATAAAGTTATATCAGCAGAATGGAGAGTTACTGAGAAAAGTAAATATAACGGATCCTTTGATCTCTACAGCGAAAAAGGTTTCAAGGAAGAAAAGGGCGCTAAGGCTTTGATTGAATCCCTGGGGCAACTTCCGGTGAATGCAAAGCTTACCAAGATGGAAAAGAAGAAGGAGACGAAGAACGCTCCCCTTTTATATAATCTTGCCGAGCTGCAAAATGACTGTTCAAAGTTTTTTAAAATAGATCCTAATCAGACCCTTGCAATAGCGCAAGAGCTTTATGAGAAAAAACTTACAACTTATCCCAGAACAGATGCCAGAGTTTTAAGTACTGCTATAGCCAAGGAAATTGATAAGAACATAAGAGGTCTAACTTCTTATGAACCTGCTTCAATTTTCGCTAAAGCAATCCTTCAGCACGAATCCTATAAAGGTATTGCTAAAACAAGGTATGTTAATGATAAGGCGATTACAGATCACTATGCCATCATTCCTACAGGCCAGGGATTGTCTGCTATAAGCTCGCTAAGTCCCACTGCGGCAAAGGTTTATGAGATAATTGTCAGAAGATTTCTGGCCGTCTTTTATCCTGCTGCACAATATTCAAAGATAAAGCTTGAACTTGCGGTAGATACAAGCGAAAACTTTACTGAAACCTTTTTTGCAGGCTTCAAATTACTAGCATCCAAGGGCTATTTACATGTTATGGATTACTCATTTTTCAAGAAGAAGGATGAGAAAGAATCAGATGAAAAAGCTGATAATGATGCCGAGGACTCTGCAGCAGACGAGGGTCTTTTCGAAGCTCTTTCAAAACTAAAAAAAGGTGATACGCTTGAACTTAAACAAGCTTCGATAAAAGAGGGTGAAACCACGCCTCCCAAGAGATATAATTCAGGTACGCTTATTCTTACGATGGAAAATGCCGGTCAGTTCATTGAGGATGAGGAACTGAGATCCCAGATAAAGGGATCCGGAATCGGAACTAGTGCTACAAGAGCAGGAATTCTTGAGAAGCTTGTAAAGAATAAGTATCTTGAACTGAATAAAAAAACTCAGATAATCACGCCGACTCAAATGGGTGAGATGATATACGATACAGTTTATGTATCTATGAAACCTATGCTCAATCCCTCACTTACAGCAAGCTGGGAGAAAGGCCTTACTCAGGTGGAGCAAGGTGAGATATCTGAAGATGAATACATGAAGAAGCTTTCAGATTTCATAACAAGACGCACTAACTATGTCAAAGAAAACGATATGAGATCGCATATGCAGCAATTCTTTGTGAACTCAGCACAGTACTATAAAAAGGTACAGAAAAAGAAAAATACAAGTAAAAAGAAATAAATAATAAGCCTTTCCCTAGGGGGGAGGTGGCACGAAGTGCCGGATGAGGTGAAGGAAAGGAAAAAATGAAAGAATACTTGATCGAAAACTTATATGATTTAAACGAGACTATAGCAGCAGACATCTTTAAGGATGTCACATACCCTTGGGAGGTACTTCCGAAGATAAAAGATTTTATTATCGAACTTGGAAATACACTTCCTTCCGAGAAATTTGAAAAAAGAGGCGAAAATATCTGGGTTGCAAAAAGCGCAAAGTTTTTATCAGATAATGTCTATATTGCAGGTCCCTGCATTATTGACGAGGAGGCTGAGATTCGTCCGGGTGCTTTCATAAGAGGAAACGCCATTGTAGGGAAAGGAGCTGTAGTTGGTAATTCCACAGAACTAAAAAATGTAATCCTTTTCAACAAGGTTCAGGTTCCTCATTATAACTATGTGGGCGATTCCATACTCGGATATAAATCGCATATGGGTGCAGGCTCGATAACATCAAATGTTAAATCCGATAAGAAGTTGGTTGTAATCAAGAACGGTAAGGATGATACAGTAGAGACCGGCCTTAAAAAGGTAGGAGCAATGCTTGGTGATAATGTTGAGGTCGGCTGCGGAAGTATTCTTAATCCCGGCACAGTAGTTGGAAGAGAAAGTAATATTTATCCGCTTTCTTCCGTTCGTGGCTGTGTTCCCGCAAAACATATCTATAAAGATAAGGATAATGTTGTATTAAAGACTAACGAATAATTGACTACAAACCGTTTACGGTATTATAATCAAGAAAGTTTATGATAAATTTTTGCGAGGAGGGAAATGAAAATGGCACAGATTAAGACTAAGATCGAGCTTCAGTATGCTGACAAGAGTATCTCTTCAGAGGATCTTATCGAGAGAGCAAAGGCTGCATATGAGGCAGAATACGGTGTGAAGGGTGCTAAAAATCTTGAACTTTACGTTAAGCCTGAAGAAAATAAGGCTTATTATGTAGTAAATAACAAGATGACAGGTAGCATCGATCTTTAATTTTATGGTAGCAAAGGCCTCAGGTTTAACCTGGGGCTTTTTGTATGCTGCTTGGTACAAAAAGGAATAAGAACTTATGAACAAAGAACTATCATTAGAACAAGACTTCGAAAAATTATGCAATTGTCAATTGTTTCTTCTTGATATGGACGGTACATTATATCTTGGTGATGAAGTATTTGATGGAGCGATAGATTTTATTCATACGCTTGAAAAGCTTGGGAAGAAATATATATATCTTACAAATAATTCATCACGTGCTGGTATAGATTATGTGGATCGTCTGAAAAAACTTGGTTTTCCCTGTGAGATAGAAAATGTTTATACTTCGGGTATGGCTACAGCAGAGTACCTTAAAAAGAATTACGGCAACAGAGATATTTATGTTGTGGGAACCCGCACATTTTACGATGAGCTTAAAAATTCCGGATTAAATGTTTTTAATGCCACGGATCACGACAGCTCCGATTATGGAGATGTTTTTCCTGTGGTGTGTGTCGGCTTTGATACTGAACTCGTATATAGAGATCTGGATCTTGCAGTTCATTTTTTGCGAAAAGGATCTGAATTTATAGCTGCGAATCCTGATTGGGTATGTCCTATGCCTGCCGGAGAGGTACTTCCTGACTGTGGAAGTATATGTGCACTGCTCACAGCTTCCAGTGGCTCTGAACCTACATATATTGGGAAACCAAACCGTAATATGGTAGATATCATTTCGACTATGACAAATATTGACAATGCAAAAATCTGCTGCGTTGGAGACAGACTTTATACCGATATTGCCGTTGCTCAAAATGCCGGTTCTGTTTCGGTTTGTGTGCTATCGGGTGAATGTAATGAAGCAGAAATAGCCGATATGGATAAAAAGCCTGATTACGTGCTTGATAATGTTGCAGAACTTGCGGATATACTTTTTTCTCATTGTTAAAAATGCTGCCTGGAAGTATAATAATAATTGTGCATGAAATTTGCTAAATTGTTTTTTGGAGATGATTTTTTATGGATATTGGTGGACTTTTAAATGAGCTGTTACTAGAGGACAAGGTGATGATTCACTTTGACTTTATGAACGGCTTTTTTGATATCAATAAGTCTGTAGTCGTCACGTGGGGAGTGATGGCAGTTCTGACTTTATTCCTTCTATGGCTTACCAGTGGTATGAAGGTTCATAATATTAGTACGAAGCAGCTTGTTGCTGAGGCTATAGTTGACGGCCTTCGTGGTATAACCGGAGGAATGCTTGGTGAAGAGGGCATCGCATACAGAGATTATATGGCGGTGGTTCTGGTTTTTATAGGAGCATCCAACCTGGTCGGACTATTTGGGCTTACTCCCGCGACCATGGATTTAAATGTAACCGTGGCGCTAGCGCTAATGAGTATAGTACTGGTCGAAGGAGCGGGAATACACCACAAAGGTGTAAGGGGATGGCTTAAATCATTTACAGCTCCTTTGTGGCTGATAACTCCAATAAATATTCTTGAGATTGCGATTAAACCGTTGTCATTATGTATGCGACTTTTCGGAAATATTATCGGAGCAACCGTTATCATGGAACTTCTTAAGATGGCAGTTCCGGTAATTGTGCCTGCAGCTTTCAGTATTTATTTTGATATCTTTGACGGACTTATTCAGGCATATGTATTTGTTTTCCTTTCGTCTCTATATATCAAAGAAGCTATAGAATAAAGAAATTATATCTTTTAATGGATAAAATGCTTTAAAAGAAAAATAAAAAACGGAGGTTATGATTATGGATTTAACAGCACTTGGCGCAGCTATTGCAGCATTTACGGGAATTGGAGCAGGTATCGGTATCGGTATAGCAACAGCAAAGGCAGTTGATGCGGTTGCACGTCAGCCCGAGGCAGATGGTAAGATCATGAAACTTTTGATTCTTGGTTGTGCGCTTGCAGAGGCTACTGCTATTTATGGCTTCGTAGTAGCTATCATGATTAAGTTTGCCTGATTGTTTTGGGAGGATATTAAGCAGTGTTAAATATCAGCATAATGGGTATTGTTTATACGGTTGTAAATTTATTACTCCTATATATAATATTCAGATTATTTTTATTTAAAAGAGTTGATGCTGTTTTGCAGAAGAGACGTGAAGAAATTGAACATGCAAAGGATTCCGCATCAAAAATGGAACAAGAGGCAGAAGAGCTTAAGGAAAGCTATGCCAAAAAGCTTCAGGAAGCCGGCAAAGAATGCGAGGAGCTTGTCGCTCAGTCCAAGAAAGATGGATATGATGAGTATGATCGCATTATTAATGATGCCAAAGCAAAGGCTGAACAGATTATAGTTGAGGCTAAGCACAACGCTCAGATCGAAGCACAGCGCGAGAAAGATGCTTATGTATCAGAGTTGACCGATCTGGTTGTTCATGCAGCAAATAAGATTGCTGTTTCCAAGCATGACGAAGAGTCAGATAAAGAGCTTTACAACAAATTTATTTTTGAGGCTATTGAGAAAAGCGAATAATATACCTCGTTCATTAAATAATTAATAGAAGAGGATCATTTATATGATAAATGAAAACAAAGCAAGGCTTCGTTATTCTTCAGTTCCGCCCTTGGATCATCAGGCGGAGCAGATAAAGAAGGCTCTTGCCAAAAAGTTTAACAGACCTGATCTTGAGCTTGAGATAATTCATGATCCAAAGGTTAACGGTGGATTTATCGTTAATTATGGGAATTTTGAGTATGACTGGAGTGACGAAGGTCGTACAAGACAGCTCAAAGAACTTATAGAGCTAACAAAAAAACGCCAGAATACCAGTGCTGAGAACCTTGTTTCAATTATAAGAGACAGGGTTAACAGTTTTGATCTTAAGGCAGAAGGAAAAGAAGTCGGTAGAACCATCTGGGTTGGAGATGGTATTGCCAATGTTGTTGGCATTGATCATGCTTTTTACGGAGAAATTGTCCGCTTTGAGGATGGAACCAAGGGTATGGTTCAGGATATAAGAGATGACCATATCGGAGTTATTCTGTTTGGAGGAGACGAGGGAATCCGTCAGGGAAGCAGATGTGTCAGAACCTATAAGCAGGCAGGTATCCCCGTAGGCGAGGCCTTTATAGGAAGAGTTATCGATGCTCTGGGCAATCCTATCGATGGCGGAGAAGAGATAAAGACAGAAGTTTACAGGCCTGTCGAAGAACCTGCTCCCGGTATTGTTGAGAGACGTTCTGTTAATGAACCTATGGAAACCGGAATCCTTTCAATTGATACTATGTTCCCCATAGGAAGAGGACAGCGTGAGCTTATTATTGGTGACAGACAAACCGGCAAGACATCTATTGCTATGGATGCAATCCTCAATCAGAAAGGAAAGGATGTAATCTGCGTTTACGTTGCTATCGGACAGAAAGCAAGTACCATTGCTAAGCTGATAAACACATTAAAAGAAGCAGGAGCAATGGAGTATTCAATTATTGTAGCTTCAACGGCGGCAGACAGTGCACCGCTTCAGTATATTGCTCCTTATGCCGGAACTGCTATGGCGGAGTACTTCATGCTAATGGGTAAGGATGTACTTATCGTATATGATGACCTCTCAAAGCATGCGGTAGCTTACAGAGCATTGTCACTTCTTCTTGAGAGATCACCAGGACGAGAAGCCTATCCAGGAGATGTATTCTATCTTCATTCAAGACTTCTTGAGAGATCGAGCAAGCTTTCCAGCGAACTTGGCGGCGGTTCGATTACAGCACTTCCGATTATAGAAACACAGGCAGGCGATGTTTCTGCTTATATTCCTACAAACGTTATATCCATCACTGATGGCCAGATTTTCCTTGAATCGGATCTATTCTTCGAGGGCATGAGACCTGCGGTAAATGTCGGACTTTCCGTTTCCCGTGTAGGTAGTGCTGCGCAGACCAAAGCTATGAAGAAGGCTGCGGGTAGTATACGTATTGACCTTGCTCAGTACAGAGAGATGGCTGTATTTACGCAGTTTGCTTCGGATCTTGATGAGACTACAAAGGATCAGCTCAGACATGGAAGCGTACTGATGGAGCTGTTAAAACAGCCCCTCGGAAGACCGTATTCAATGCATGAACAGGTAATCCTTCTTGTATGCGCAAATGGCAAAAAGATGGATTTTGTTCCGGTTAATCAGGTAAGAGAATATAAAGATAAGCTTTTGAAATTCTTCGAAGAAAACAGAAAGGACATTATCGAGGATATCGATAAGTCTCAGGATCTTTCTGATTTTACAAAGAAGGAAATACTTGAAGCAGCTGATGAATTTGAAAAGCAAAACAACGAGAAATTGAAAGAAGAACTTAAAAAGAAGAGAAAGAAATTTACTCTTGATTAAGGTGATTTTCAGTGGCAAACATAAAAGAAATTCGCGATAGAATTGGTAGTATTCGCGACACAATGAAAATTACAAATGCGATGTATATGATATCCTCAAATAAGCTGAGAAAAGCAAAGAAACAGCTTGCGGATACAGAGCCTTATTTCTATGCGCTTCAGGCTATGATAGCGAGAGTTTCAAGGCATATTCCTGATGATGTTGAGGATATTTTCCTAAAGACCACAGATGATATTCCTTTTGAAGCAAGAGCTAAAGGTTATCTGGTGCTTACCTCCGATAAAGGTCTTGCAGGTGCTTTTAACCATAATGTTGTAAAAGCGGCAGAGGAGCATATAAGAAATAACAATAAGCTTGTGAACTATAAACTATATGTTGTTGGTGAGTTTGGAAGGCATTATTTTACAAGTCTTGGTCTTAAGATAGAGGAGAATTTCCGATATACTGCGCAAAATCCCAATATGGACAGATCCAGGGATATTACATCCATAATTCTTGATGATTATGCAAATGGCACTATTGATGAGGTATACGTAGTTTATACTTCAATGAAGAATTCTATAACCAGTGAGGTTAAACTTGAAAAAATTCTTCCGTTGGATATCATCGAAAATGCCCGCAATCGCTACAGAATTATCGATGCCTACAATGAGGAATTCATTTTCGATCCCAGTCCGAAAGCTATTATTGATAATATTGTTCCAAACTTTATAAACGGATTTATTTATGGTGCTTTGGTTGAAACTTTTTGTTCGGAGCAAAACGCGAGAATGATGGCAATGGATAATGCAAATAAAAATGCGACTTCCATGATAGGAGAACTGACAAAGCAGTACAACAGGCAGCGACAGGCTGCGATAACTCAGGAAATAACGGAAGTTGCAAGTGGTGCCAAAGCATTAAAGAGAGCCAAAGCAGCTAAAGAAGCTAAACTAAGAAAACAATCTTCAAGATAATAAGAGGACAGATTAGTGAGTAGTGAAGGAAAAATCCTGCAGGTAATGGGACCTGTAGTGGATGTATTATTTGAAAACGGAAGTCTTCCGTACATAAGTGATGCTCTTAAAGTTAAGGTTGGCGATAAAAAGGGTGTCATGGAGGTTGCACAGCACATCGGTGATAATGTTGTAAGGTGCATCATGCTTACTGCCAGTGAGGGGCTTGCCAAAGACATGCCTGTATATCAGACAGGTGGTTCCATCAGTGTTCCTGTCGGAAGAAAGAACCTTGGAAGATTATTCAATGTTCTTGGCGATACAATTGACGGCGGTCCTACTCTTGAAAGTGAAAAACACTGGTCAATTCACAGAGAGCCTCCAAAGCTTGAGGATATGAGAGCTGTAGCAGAAATACTTGAAACAGGTATCAAGGTAATAGATCTTCTTGCACCATACGCAAAGGGCGGTAAAATCGGTCTTTTCGGAGGTGCCGGTGTAGGAAAAACAGTTCTTATTCAGGAACTTATCCAGAACATTGCCACCGAGCATGGAGGATATTCCATATTTACAGGTGTAGGAGAGCGTTCCCGTGAGGGTAACGACCTTTGGACTGAAATGAAGGAGTCCGGAGTTATTGAAAAGACAGCACTTGTTTTCGGCCAGATGAACGAGCCTCCGGGAGCACGTATGCGTGTTGCCGAGACAGGACTTACAATGGCTGAATATTTCAGAGACAGAGAAAGACAGGACGTTCTTCTTTTCATAGATAATATTTTCAGATTTGTCCAGGCGGGATCAGAGGTTTCTTCACTTCTCGGCCGTATGCCTTCAGCGGTTGGTTATCAGCCCACGCTAGCAACTGACCTTGGACAATTGCAGGAGAGAATCGCATCCACTAAAAGCGGTTCCGTTACTTCAGTTCAGGCTGTCTATGTTCCTGCTGATGACTTGACGGATCCTGCTCCCGCAACTACCTTTGCGCATCTTGATGCAACAACAGTTTTATCAAGAAAGATTGTTGAACAGGGTATTTATCCCGCCGTAGATCCGCTTGAATCCAGCAGCCGTATCCTTGAAGAGGATGTTGTCGGAAAAGAACACTATATGGTTGCTACCAAAGTTCAGGAGATGCTTCAGAAATATAAGGAACTTCAGGATATTATCGCAATTCTCGGTATGGATGAGCTTGGAGAAGAGGATAAGCTCACTGTTTATCGTGCACGTAAGATCCAGCGATTTTTATCACAGCCTTTCCATGTTGCCGAGACTTTCACCGGTGTAAAGGGTGTTTATGTTCCTCTTAAAGAGACTATTAAAGGCTTCAAGATGATTATTGAAGGAAAGATGGACCAGTATCCAGAGGTTGCATTCTTCAATGTGGGCACAATTGATGAAGTAATTGCCAAAGCAAAGAAGCTTGAAGGTAACAGTGCCGAATAAACCGGAGGAATGATTTGATTTGAAAGCTGATAGAAAGACCTTTCGTTTACAGGTCATGTCAATAAACGGAATATTTTTTGATGACAGAGCCAGCGAAATTATTCTTCCCTGCATAGATGGAGAATATGCCATTTTACCTGAACATGAGGAACTTGTTTTGGCCATATATAACGGTAAGATGACCATCAGGGATGCAATCGGGGATAAGATTGAGGCAATAGTAGGCGTTGGTTCTGCGCAGATTGCAAATAACAGAGTTATTGTTCTTGTCGATACTGTAGAAAAGCCGGAGGATATCGACAGAGTAAGAGCTCAAAGGGCTCTTGAGAGAGCAGAGGAAGAGATGCGACAGAAAAACTCTATCAAAGAGTATTACACTGCCCAGGCCGCTATGGCAAGAGCTCTCAGCAGACTGAAGCATTCTTCTGATTACGGAATTGATTAAAGGAGATACGATTTGTATAAAGCTGACAGAAATGCAGAAAATTATACATTTGACAATATAAAAGCTGCAGCTTGTATTTTTGTAATTCTTATACACTGTAAGTTCCCCGGCGTTGCCGGAGACTTATTTGAAGCATTGGCTCGTTTTGGCGTGCCAATGTTTTTTGCTATTTCCGGGTATTACCTTCTTAAAGATGATGACAGTACCGGTGGTATTCGCAAAAATATGGCACGAAAATTAAAGAAGACCTCAATAGTTACTTTAAAGATATGGCTCATTTATACAGTTTATTCTTTTCTTTATGCCATTACTGTAAATTACGGAATAAAGGAGTGGGTCAACGAGAAATTTAACCTGTTTGAATTTTCAAGATTATTACTTTTTAACTCAGGCAAATTTATCTATGACTTCACCTATGCTTTTGACCATTTATGGTATTTATTTGCTCTTATATATGTATATCTGCTTGTTTTTACTTTTGCGCCGATTTTAAAAAAGGGGGCAAAACCGATTTCGATTTTACTTTTAGGATTACTGTTTTTCGGTGAACTTTTGAAGATATATTATCCGATCAGACCGTTCGGAATCAGTGTATCGGTTTGGTATGTGATAAGGAATTGGCTTTTTGTAGGTGTTCCCTTCACATTACTCGGATATTGGATGCATGAGGATAAAGCTGCATCTCTTATTAAAAGGCCGCATACGCTCGGAATGCTTCTTGTTATTACCGGTGTGTTTTTTACTTTCTTTGAATATAAAAAGTGGGGCCAGACAGAAGTATACTTTGGGTCTCTTTTGATTGTTGTTGGCCTTTTATTATTCGGAGACAGCGATAATGAGGATGCGGAATTAAAAACGGAGCAGCAGAGTATATTATCAAAACAACTTTCTTTTATCGGTAAAAATCTCTCAGCTAATATATATTTTTTCCATGTTATGGTGATTTCTTTTTTGGGCTGGTGTGTAGACAGGATAAATCCTGATTTCTACGGTAGTCTGGTATTTATGACTTTAAGGCCTATAATAGTAATAACTATTACAATATTAATCTCGTACTGTTTTTATGTGGTTAAATTAATCACTACTAAAAACAATAATAATTTGAGAAAATAACATCTATGTGCGCAAAGCACAAGTAAAAATGCGGAGTAAGTATGAAAAGAGACGAATTTATTTCATTTATTCAAAATAAAAAGATTGCATTCCTTGACGGAGCTACAGGAACGAATCTCATGAAGGAAGGACTTCCTGCAGGAGCATGTACCGAGGAATGGATTCTCGAAAATCCCGAAGTTATAAAAAAATTGCAAAAAAGCTATGTTGAAGCCGGAAGCGATATTATTTATGCACCGACATTTACCGGCAACAGAATAAAGCTTAAAAATTTTGGCCTTGAAGACAGAATTGAAGAAATTAATACAAAGCTTGTAGAACTTGCAAAAGAAAGTGCCGAGGGGAAAGCGCTTATTGCAGGCGATATAACTATGACAGGTCGTCAGCTTAAACCCATGGGCGATCTCGATTTTGAAGAACTAATTGAAGTTTATAAGGAACAGATAACAATTCTTTGCAAGGCCGGAATAGATGTTCTTGTTGTGGAAACCATGATGAGCCTTCAGGAATGCAGAGCTGCCCTTATAGCCGCAAAGGAAGTATCGGATATTGCTGTTATGGTTACGCTTACCTTTGAGGGTGATGGAAGGACTCTTTTTGGCACAGATGCTAAAACTGCCGCAATAGTAATTGAATCACTTGGCGCCGCTGCTGTTGGAGCAAATTGCGGTACAGGCCCCGATAATATGGTTGGGCTTATTGCAGATATGGCATCGGTTACGACAATTCCGATTATAGCAAAGCCTAATGCAGGACTTCCGGTCGTAACAGAAGATGGCACTACTGAATATGATATGGAATGCAGTGTATTTGTGCCTGAAATGGAAAAGCTTATAAAAGCCGGAGCAACTATTATTGGTGGATGCTGCGGAACTAGCCCCGAATATATCAAAGGAATTCATGAGAAATACCATAATTATGAACTCTCAGATAAGGTTATCAGAAAAACCGCCGGTGTGAGATATCTTACAAGCGAACGTTCATCCATAGCTTTCGGCATGGATGATCCTTTCATGATCGTCGGTGAAAGAATTAATCCGACAGGTAAAAAGAAACTGCAGGCTGAACTTCGCGAAGGAAATCTCAATATGGTCTGTGATTTTGTCTCACAGCAGGAAGAAGATGGTGCTTCCATCCTTGATGTTAATGTGGGCATGAGCGGTATAGATGAGAGGCAGATGATGAGTGAAGTTCTTGATGAAATCATTCCTCTTACCTCACTTCCTCTTTGCATTGATACCAGCGATGAAGCCACTATGGAGATGGCACTCAGGAAATATCCCGGCAGAGCTCTTATAAATTCTATATCTTTGGAAAAAGATAAAGCTGAAAGATTTTTACCTCTTGCTAAAAAATACGGAGCAATGTTTATAGCACTTCCGGTAGGCCCTAAAGGTCTTCCAAAGGATATGGAAGAAAAGCATGAATTTATTGATGCTCTATGTGATAAAGCCTATAATGCCGGCTTATCTAAGGAAGATATTGTTGTTGACGGACTTGTGGCAACTATCGGAGCCAATCCAAATGCAGCTCTTGAGACACTTGCTACCATAAGTTACTGCAAGGAAAGAAATCTCGCAACCATATGCGGCCTTTCAAATATTTCCTTCGGCCTTCCGCAGAGAGCTTTCATCAATACTGCATTTTTAACTATGGCTATAGCAAACGGCCTTACAATGGCTATTTGCAACCCTTCACAGGAACTTCTTGTAAACAGCGCTTTTGCTTCCGATCTGTTAAGACATAAGGAAGAAGCAGATATTCGATATATCGATAGGATGAATCGCTACGACGGAATGAATGTTGCCGTGACATGTGTTCCGAAGGGACAGGCTGTACAGACAGCTGCAGCGCAGAGTACCGGTAAGGATTCTGCATCTGCAACAAATGTCGGATCAAACAATAATGAAAGCGTAGATGATCCTGTAACATCATTTAAAAAACTCATTAAAAATGATGTTATGAAGGGCAGTAAGAGGACAATAGATAAGGACACCGAGGAAGCTGTAAATGCAGGCTGTAATCCCAAAGAACTATTAAACGAAGTTCTTATGCCTGCAATAAATGAAGTTGGTGAGCTTTTCGATAAAGGAAAATACTTCCTTCCTCAGCTGATTGCCAGTGCGGAAGCTATGAAGCTTAGTATAGGCGTTCTTGAGCCTCTTCTTAAAGAAGCGGAGGGCGAAGATTCAAAGGCTAAGGAAACAATAGTTATTGCAACCGTGCATGGAGATATCCACGATATCGGAAAAAATCTTGTTGCTCTGATGCTTAAGAATCATGGTTTTAATGTTATCGATCTTGGAAAGGACGTTCCAAGCGAAAAGATAGTGGACACTGCAATTACTGAAAATGCAGGTATTATTGCGCTTTCTGCTCTAATGACAACAACTATGCAGGAAATGAAGAATGTTGTTAAGCTTGCCGGAGAGAAAAAGTGTAAAGCAAAGATAATCATAGGTGGGGCAGTGGTTACAGAGGATTACGCTTGGGAAATAGGAGCTGACGGTTATTCCTCTGATGCTGCCAGTGCAGTCAAAGTGGTTAAGAATATACTCAGCGAAGCCGAAAAGAAATAAACGCTTATTACATTTTGACGTTTATCAGTATTTGTTATTAAATATATTCATGGAGGCAATATTTTATGAACGGTGCGCAGGCCATTGTAAAATGTTTATTGGAAGAAAAAGTTGATGTTGTATTTGGATATTCGGGCGTTGCTATTGCTCCTTTTTATGATGCGCTCGGAGAAACAAATATAAAACAAATCCTAATAAGAACCGAACAGAATTCAGCACACTGTGCTAGCGGATATGCAAGAATCAGCGGAAAGGTAGGCGTCTGTGCTGTTACCAGTGGCCCAGGTGCGACAAATCTAATTACCGGTATCGCTACTGCATATGCGGACAGTATTCCTCTTGTGTGCATTACAGGACAGGTCAATTCCGAACTTATAGGTAGTGATGTTTTCCAGGAAGCTGATATTACAGGTGCTGCAGAATCTTTCGTCAAATACAGCTACCTTATCCGTGATGTAAATGATATACCCAGGATATTTAAAGAGGCTTTCCATATAGCCAATACAGGAAGAAAAGGCCCGGTACTTATTGATATACCGATTGATATACAGCAGGCCACAATCAATAAATTCTCATATCCCGAAAAGGTCAATATGAGAACTTATAAGCCGACCGTTGAGGGTAATGCTGCCCAGATTAAAAAGGTTGTTAAAGAGGTGGCACAGGCAAAGCGTCCGATTATCTGCGTTGGAGGCGGCGTGCACCTTTCAGGAGCAGTTTCTGAGATCAGAAAGTTTGTTAAGGACAACTGCATACCAGTAGTATCAACCATGATGGGAATAGGCGTCATGGCTTCCGAAGATCCTTATTATTTTGGAATGGTCGGTAATAACGGAAGACCTTGTGCCAACAGAGCTCTTAATGAGTCTGATCTTCTTTTAATGGTTGGTGCAAGAGTAGCAGATCGAGCTGTGAACAGACCTGATCTTATCACAGAGAATAAGGTCCTTATACATATAGATGTGGATCCAGCTGAAATCGGTAAAAATGTCGGACCTACGATTCCTCTTGTAGGTGATATCAGACATGTTTTCAAGAGAATCAATGAATTCGAGGACAAAGAGGATCTGATACACGAGAGAACAGAATGGATTAATACACTGAAGAAATACAAGCAGGAAATGGTCGAAAAGAGACCGGTCATTGATACTTCAAAATATGTCGATCCTATGCCATTTCTTCAGAATCTGTCTAGAAAACTGCCATCAGATGCAATTTATATTGCTGATGTTGGACAAAATCAGATATGGTCCTGCAGATGGCACCTGGTCAGAGAAGGAAGATTTCTTACTTCGGGCGGAATGGGTACAATGGGATATTCAATTCCCGCTGCATTTGGTGCAAAGTATGCAGCTAAAGGCAAGAAAGTTGTAGCCGTTATGGGTGATGGAGCCTTCCAAATGTCTATGATGGAACTCTCAACACTACGTCAGTACGGAATGAATGTAGGAATAATTGTCTTCAACAATGGCTATCTTGGAATGGTTCGTGAGTATCAGCATTACAGCTACGATGACCGCTACAACATGGTCGAACTTCACAACACACCAAAGCTGGATAAAATTGCTGAAGCTTACGATATGAAATACCTTCGCGCATCATCACAAGCCGAAGCCGAAGTCCTTATCGATGAGCTCGTCAAAAATGACGAATGCGTCCTCTGCGAAGTAGTCGTCGATCCCATGGACCTCGCCAAATAAAGACAACTATAATTTTCCATTGATAATTGATAAGGTGATTTTTTGTATATTTATCCAATGCACAGCCGGAATAAATATATGTTTCAAATGCGCCGATTATACGCGAAGCGTAACGAGGCGAAGATGAAATATATATTTATGACGGCGTACTCGGAGGAACTATGAAAAGAATTTATTCAGTTTTAGTTGAGAATCATGCCGGTGTGCTCAGTAAAGTTGCGGGCCTTTTCTCACGAAGAAATTTTAATATTGACTCGCTTGTTGTGGGTGAAACAAATTCAAAGGATGTCTCATGCATGACAATTGTATCAAGCGGTGATGAAAGGACAATTGAGCAGATTGAGAAACAGCTCAATAAAAAGCTTGATGTAATAAAGGTTAAGACTTTTAAGGAAAGTATGAGCATCTGTCGCGAGCTTACCCTCATCAAGGTTCGTTACAATCGCGAAAACAGAAGAGATATCATGGAAAACTGTGACATTATGAAAGCGCATATTGTCGATATGAGCAAAAACATGATGATCATACAGATTTGTGATACTCCTGAGAGAGTAGAAGTTTTTATAGAAATGCTTAGAACAGTTTCTATTGTTGAAATGGCTCGAACAGGAACAGTTGCTCTCACAAAATGCAGTGAGGGTGAGAAGTAAGAGGATTAGATTAAAAAACATCAATAAAGTATTTGTTAAAATAAATCAATAATTTAGTCCTTTAAAGTTTTAATTTTGTAAAGTATTTCGTTGACTTTGTGCATAAAAGCGCATATAATCCATTGTTAAAGGTGCAAACAAGAAAATAAATGCACCCAAAATCTGATTATCAGTTTTTTTCGGAGGGACATGAAGAGAAAAGTTTTTCAATTGCTGGTAGATAATACATCCGGCGTTCTTACAAGAATCTCAGGGCTTTTTGCAAGAAGAGGATACAATATCGAGAGTATAACGGCCGGAACTACAGCAGATCCCAATTACACCAGAATAACAATTGTAACATCCGGAGATGATGTGATCCTCGATCAGATTGAGAAGCAGTTAAGCAAACTGATCGATGTCAGGGATATTCATGAACTCGAACCTGAAGAGAGCGTATACAGAGAACTTGCTCTTATAAAGGTTAGAGCTGATGAGAAGGAGCGAGACAGTCTTATTTCGATAGTAAATATTTTCAGAGCAAATATTATCGATGTGACTCCCGAATCGCTCATCATTGAGATAACCGGTAACCAATCCAAGGTTGATGCACTTCTTAAGATGCTTGAGGGAAAAGAGATTCTTGAACTTGCAAGAACAGGAATTGCAGGTCTCGGAAGAGGTGTTGACAAGGTTATTTCTATCGAGGAATTACAGAAAATGTAACAGTTAACTTCGAAAAATGCTTATAAGCTGTTTTCGTTGGTATATAAAATTTAATTTTTTACGGAGGTAAGAAACATGTCACAGGATGCACGTATTTTCTATCAGGAAGATTGTAATCTTTCACTTTTAGAGGGCAAGACAATTGCCATTATAGGTTATGGTTCCCAGGGACACGCTCATGCACTTAACCTTAAGGAGTCCGGATGCAAGGTCATCGTTGGTCTTTATGAGGGTTCTAAGAGCAAGGCTAAGGCAGAGGCACAGGGACTTGAAGTTTACACAACAGCAGAAGCTGCTAAGAAGGCTGACGTGATTATGATTCTTATCAACGATGAGAAGCAGGCTAAGATGTATAAGGAAGACATCGAGCCCAACCTTGAAGCAGGCAATATGCTTATGTTTGCTCATGGTTTCAATATTCATTTTGGTCTTATCCAGCCTCCGAAGGATGTCGATGTTACAATGATCGCACCCAAGGCTCCCGGCCATACAGTAAGAAGTGAGTATCAGGCTGGAAAGGGTACACCTTGTCTTGTAGCTGTATATCAGGATGCTACAGGTAAGGCACTTGATAAGGCACTTGCTTATGGTGCAGGAATCGGCGGAGCAAGAGCTGGTATTCTTGAAACAACATTCAGAACAGAGACTGAGACAGACCTCTTTGGTGAGCAGGCAGTTCTTTGCGGCGGTGTTTGCGCACTTATGCAGGCTGGTTTCGAAACACTTGTTGAAGCCGGCTATGATCCGAGAAATGCTTACTTCGAGTGTGTACATGAGATGAAGCTCATCGTAGACCTTATCTATCAGTCAGGTTTTGCAGGAATGAGATATTCAATTTCAAATACAGCTGAGTATGGTGATTATGTAACAGGTCCCAAGATTGTTACAGAGGATACTAAGAAGGCTATGAAGAAGATCCTTTCAGATATTCAGGATGGTACCTTCGCAAAAGAATTCCTTCTTGATATGAGTGACGCAGGCGGACAGGTTCACTTCCAGGCTATGAGAAAGCTTGCTGCAGAGCATCCCGCAGAGCAGGTTGGTGCTGAGATCAGAAAGCTTTACAGCTGGAACAATGAGAGCGACAAGCTCATCAATAACTAAGATTTAAGGAGAGCTGCCGCTGATGCGGCAGCTCATTTTAGGTGATTATGGAATATTATAGGGAAAAGCCTTTAAAAGTCAGACTGGTTCAGATTTACTTTCTTTCATTTATCATGTATATGGTAGCGGTTTTGCCTTTTTTTATTGAAAGAGGCATGCCGTTTTTCTATTACGGAGACTACAATGTACAGCAAATCCCGTTTTACACTGTGGCACACAGAGCAATTCGAAGCGGTAATTTGTTTTATTTGTGGAATGTGGATTTCGGAAGCTCTCTTGTAGGTGGTTTTTCTTTTTATCTTCTTGGGAGTCCGTTTTTTTGGCTGACAATTCCTTTTCCCGAAAAGTTTATTCCATATATGATGCCATATCTTATGGCCCTAAAATATAGTGTTTGCGCGGTTACTGCTTATGCATATATCAGACGCAAAGTAATTCGCGATGATTCCGCATTTATCGGCGCTCTTTTGTATGCATTTTCCGGTTTTAATGCCTGTAACATTGTCTTTAACCATTTTACTGATGCAGTGGCTTTTTTTCCGTTATTTCTTCTGAGTTTTGACAGGCTTATGGAGTTGGATCACCATAAAGATCTTTGGTTTTTCAGACCGGCAGGAAAGAGGTTCATTTTCTTTGTACTAATGACATCTCTTATGGCTGTGATAAATTACTATTTCTTTTTCGGTGAAGTCTTATTTCTGATACTGTATTTTGTAATATGCTATATTCCCGGGAATAATATCAGAACTGTTTTAAGAATGTTTATGCGTGCTCTTTTAGGCGGACTTCTTGGCGTTCTTATTCCTGCATTCTATGTACTGCAGGCAGTTCTTGGTGTCAGCGGAAACAGCCGTATTTCAAACATACTTCTTGGCTACGACCTTGTTTCATATGAGAGTATGAATATGCTCTGGGATATTTTAAAGAGCATGGTGATGATTCCTGACATCATTGGGAAAGGAACCGTTTTTTATACAGCCAGCGTAAAAAATGCTTCACTTGCTGTATTTTTGCCGCTTTTTGGTCTTTCCGGTGTAATAGCATATTTTTACATGAAGAAAAAGAGCGTTTATAAAAGACTAATTCTTGTCTGTCTGATATTTGCGTTTATTCCGGGACTGAATGCATTATTTTCTCTTTTAAACGAGAACTATTATGCGAGATGGTTTTATATGCCTATTCTCATTATGTCACTTATGACTGCAAAGGTGGTTGAGAGAGGCGCATCAAAGGAACTGAAAAAAGGATGCCTGATAACCTGTGGATTATTTTTACTGGTTCTCGGCATTTCGATTCTTCCGTCTTACAATGATTATCATAAGATAAAATATATGGCGCTTATCGAAAACGATAAGATATTCTGGAGAGATATCATCGGAACTTCCATAATTTTGCTGATGCTCATTGTATCGATTTTCCTGGTTCCCAAATGTATAAGGAAAATACCTAATCTTTTTGGGAAAACCATAGAATTAAAGCGTCCGATCATGCGGCTTGAGATCTTGCTTATAATGACTGCGATTTCTTCAGTTGTATCTTTGCATATAGTGCTTAAGAACGGCAGCGGACTTATTACAGATTACGGAAAAGAGCAGTGGGAAAAGCAGATGCTTAATTCCAGTCCTACATTGGACGATGAAGAGGATTATTTCAGGACTGAAACCGATAACACTGCAACAAATTATGATATGTACTGGGGATATGGATCACTTCATAGTTTTATCAGTACAATTCCGGCTCAAACCTTTGATTTTCTGAAAGGTACGCTTGATATCGAAAGAACAGTCGAAACAAGAATACCTGAATTTTGTCTTGGCATAAGAGCTATATTATCCAATAAGTATTATCTTGAAAATTCGCTTATAAACGATGATGCAATGTTTAAAAGCGGTAATGGCATACCGGGCTTTATGTTTACAAGTTCACAAAACGGAATAGATGTATATCGAAATATGAACTATATTCCGATGGGCTTTACCTATGATTACTACATCAAGGAGTCAGTTTGGGAAAGCATTGAAGATATTGAGATTAAGGACAGACTTCTCAGTGTAGCCCTGATTCTTCCGGATAAAGAAGCTGAAAAATATGAAGGAATCATAAATGAACTGCCCGAGTCATATTATAAAGAGGCAATGCCGATCGAGGTTTTCGAGAAAAACTGTGATGACCGAAGACAGAGTGCCTGTCAGAAATTTGAAACAAATACAAGAGGTTTTTATGCAATGACCTCAAATTTAAGTTCCGATAAGATTATGTTTTTCTCGGTTCCCAATATGAAGGGGTTTACATTCGATATTGAAGATAAACGTGCTGAGATAATAAATGCTGACTACGGGATGATTGCAATTAAAGTTCCGGCCGGCGTCCATCTCATTAGAGCTCAGTATTTACCGGCAGGATTCATACCCGGACTTGTTTTAAGTATAATTGGTTTAGTGTTATTTGCTGCATACAATATATTTTGTCGTTTTTACAAAAATCGCTAAATATGGTATCTTTATTCAAGATGATTTGTAGCGGTTTATGAGATTTTATCTGAGTTTTTGGAAAGGTGAGGAGTAAAAGTACATGGCTTCAATGACTATGAGCCAGAAGATTCTGGCAGCACATGCGGGACTTCCTGAAGTTAAACCCGGACAGCTGATCGAAGCTGATCTTGATCTGGTTTTGGGTAATGATATTACCAGCCCCGTAGCAATTAAGGAAATGGAAAAATTCAAGACAGATTCTGTCTTTGATAAGGACAAGATAGCACTTGTTCCCGATCATTTTGTTCCCAATAAGGATATTAAATCCGCTGAAAACTGCAAATGTGTAAGAGAATTTGCAAAAAGAAATTCCATCACCAATTATTTTGAAGTTGGTCAGATGGGAATCGAACATGCACTTTTGCCGGAAAAAGGACTTACGGTTCCCGGTGATCTGATAATCGGTGCTGACTCACATACATGTACATATGGTGCGCTTGGTGCTTTCAGTACAGGCGTCGGTTCTACTGATATGGCAGCCGGTATGGCTACGGGAAAGGCTTGGTTTAAGGTTCCTTCCGCTATTAAGTTTAATCTTATCGGTGAGCTCCCTGAATATGTAAGCGGGAAAGATGTAATTCTCCATATCATCGGTATGATCGGCGTAGACGGAGCGCTTTATAAATCAATGGAGTTTACCGGAGAAGGTGTTAAAGCACTTTCTATGGATGATCGTTTTACTATTGCTAACATGGCCATCGAAGCAGGAGGTAAGAACGGAATATTCCCGGTAGATGAGAAAACTATAGAGTATCTTAAGGAGCATGCTCCCGGAAAAGAATTTAAAACTTTTGAAGCTGATGAGGATGCTGAATATGATGAGGAGTACACTATTGATTTATCTACTCTTAAGTCAACAGTTGCATTCCCGCATTTACCTGAAAATACACACACTTTTGATGATATTGCTGATATAAAGATCGATCAGGTAGTGATTGGTTCCTGCACAAACGGACGTATAGATGATATCAGAGTGGCTGCGAAAATTCTTAAGGGAAGAAAAGTAGCTGATGGAATCAGATGCATCATAATTCCCGCAACTCAGGCTATTTATATGCAGGCTATGGAAGAGGGACTTCTAAAGATCTTTATTGAAGCCGGAGCAGTAGTTTCAACACCTACCTGCGGACCTTGCCTTGGCGGATACATGGGAATTCTTGCTTCAGGTGAGAGATGTGTATCAACAACCAACAGAAACTTTGTCGGCAGAATGGGAGCTACGGATTCTGAGATTTATCTTGCTTCACCTGCGGTTGCTGCTGCAAGTGCGGTAACAGGCAAGCTTTCATCGCCCACAGAACTGTAAATTTGGGCATAACCAGACTTTGAAAGGAAAATGACTATGAAAGAAGCAAGAGGAAACGTATTTAAGTTCGGGGATAATGTTGATACGGATGTAATTATCCCTGCAAGATATCTAAATACTACCGACCATGCAGAGCTTGCTGCTCATTGTATGGAAGATATTGATAAGACATTTATTCAGAATGTAAAAAAAGGCGACATCATTGTTGCAAATAAGAATTTTGGTTGTGGTTCTTCAAGAGAACATGCGCCCATTGCCATAAAGGCTGCCGGCGTTTCCTGCGTGATAGCAGAGACCTTTGCCAGGATTTTTTATAGAAACAGCATCAATATCGGCCTTCCCATTGTTGAATGCAAAGAGGCAGCCGATGAAATTGAAGCCGGCGATATCGTAAGTATCAATTTTGATACAGGTGTAATTACCGACGAAACAACAGGTAAGACCTATCAGGGACAGGCATTCCCTCCTTTTATGCAAAAAATAATCGACAGCGAAGGACTGGTAAATTATATCAATGCAAAATGATATCAGATTATTCATGGTAATCCCCTGCTACAATGAGCAGGAGGTATTACCTGAAACCTCCAGGAGACTTGAGGAAAAACTGAACAGTCTTATAGAAAGTAAAACCATATCAGCTAATAGTAGAGTGGTTTTTGTTGATGACGGTTCAAAAGATAATACCTGGATAATGATAGATGAATTACATAAGAAAAATGAACTTTTCCAGGGGGTAAAGCTTTCAAGAAACAGAGGCCATCAGAATGCACTTCTTGCCGGCCTTATGACGGTCAGAAATGTCTGCGATATTTCAATTTCAATGGATGCCGATCTTCAGGATGATATTGGTGCCATTGATGAGATGATTGAAAAATATAAGCAGGGAGCTGAGATTGTTTTTGGCGTAAGAAGCAGCAGACAGACTGATACAGCTTTTAAAAGAGGTACAGCCCAAAGCTATTACAAGCTTATGAATAATTTGGGTGCTGATATCGTTTATAATCATGCTGATTTCAGACTTATGAGCAGTACTGCGCTGGAGATGCTTTCCGAATTTACTGAGGTAAATCTGTTCCTTCGCGGAATTGTACCTATGGTCGGACTTAAGACGGATATTGTCTATTATGAGAGATCTGAGAGATTTGCGGGAGAAAGTAAATATCCGCTGATGAAGATGCTTTCATTTGCATTCGAGGGGATAACATCACTTAGTGTTAAGCCAATAAGGATTATATCCGGTCTAGGCGTATTAATATTTTCCGTAAGTATAATTATACTTATTTATTCTCTTGTGCGACATTTTTCAGGAAATACGATACCGGGGTGGACCACAACTGTTTTATCAATTTGGGCTATCGGCGGTCTCACAATGATTTCACTTGGTGTGATAGGAGAATATGTTGGTAAGATTTATCTTGAGACAAAAAATAGACCAAGATACATAATAAGTGAATATCTTGGGGATAAAGAAGATAAGGTTAATCTTACAGACGTTAAAATAATAAGATAAAAAAAATAGAGATTTGAGGTTTTAGTAATGTCAGAAGAAAAGAAAAAGAAGACTCCTGCGGATTTTAAAAAGGAGAGTGAGCAGAGCTTTCGCGTAGACCTTGCAAAAGGTTCAACTGTAAAAAAAGTAATCGGAGTAGTAAGTGGTAAGGGCGGTGTTGGAAAAAGCCTTGTTACAGGACTTTCTGCTTGTGCCATGAATAAGAAAGGATATAAAACAGCAATTCTTGATGCTGATATTACAGGGCCTTCGATTCCCAAGATGTTTGGCGCTTCTCAGATCAGATACGCAGATGATGACGGTAATATGATTCCGTCAGAGTCTGAAAACGGAATAAAAATGGTATCCATTAATCTTTTGATGGAAAATGATACAGATCCCGTAATCTGGAGAGGCCCTGTTATAGCAGGCGTTGTTAAGCAGTTCTGGGGTGAAGCATGCTGGGGAGATGTGGACTACATGTTTGTAGATATGCCTCCCGGAACAGGTGATGTTCCGCTCACTGTTTTTCAGTCACTTCCCATTGATGGAATACTTGTAGTTTCAACACCTCAGGAGCTTGTTTCCATGATAGTTGAAAAGGCAGTAAATATGGCTAAAATGATGAACGTGCCTGTAATCGGCCTTGTTGAGAACATGAGCTATATGAATTGCCCTCACTGTAATAAGCCTATTTATGTATTTGGTGAGAGTAAGATTGACTCTTATGCTGCGGCAAACGGACTTGATGTGCTTGCAAGAATTCCGCTCGATCCGGAATTTGCCACAAAATGTGACGCAGGTAAGATAGAAGAATATGATGCAGACTTTATGGACAGTCTTGTATATAAGCTTGAAAATCTATAATATATTATTAAAATGACGTTTTAAGTTTATCGTTGGGGGATGGACCTTATGAAATGGAAACCGGGGAAGAAACAGCTTAGTATAATGGCATGCGTAGTTATTTGTGCACTGATCATTATGCTGATCTATTATGTACTTTTTAACGGGAAGGCACTCACTAAAAGCATAAACCGGCTTCTTTCCATTCTCACGCCAATTATCTTAGGATGTGTTATAGGCTATATTCTTACTCCTATTCTTAATACCATTGAACACAGATGGATTTACCCGCTATATAATCTAAAGGGTATTGATCTTAGAAAACCTCAGTATTTTAAAAGAAAAAAGAAAGTAAGAAAAATCAGCGTTGCTATAACTATGGCTTTTTTCTTTATTGTTCTTTACGCAATGCTGATGGTCCTTATTCCTCAGCTTATCCGAAGTATAAGGGACATTATTCGCAATTTTCCTTTCTATGCTTCTAACTTCCAGCGATTTATGGATAAGTATCTAAATGATAATCCTTCAGTCAGGAGAGTAGTGGATTCACTTTTGCAGGAATACTCCACCAATCTGACAAAGCTTTTCAGAGATAACTTTGTCCCTAATCTTTCTACAATGATTTCTACAATATCCAAAAGTATGATGAACATAGTTCAGATCTTTTTGTATCTGATTGTAGGAATTGTCGTTGCTGTTTATGTGCTTAATTCCAAAGAAATATTTATCGGACAGGGCAAAAAGCTTTGCTACGCATATCTTAAAAGGGATTTTGCAAATGAAGTTATTGGTGCCTTCAGATATGCACATCATACCTTCACCGGATTCATCATGGGAAAAATCGTGGATTCGCTTATTGTCGGAATAATCTGCTTTATCGTTATTAAGTTATTAAAGGTTCCTTATCCGATAGTTTTGGCTTTCTGTGTTGGACTTACCAACCTGATTCCTTTTTTTGGTCCGTATATAGGCGGAGGTTTTGGGCTTATCCTGCTTATCATGATTAATCCTATAAAGGCATTGGCATTCCTTATTACTATTGTTGTGCTTCAGCAGATAGACGGAAATATACTTGGGCCTTTAATTCTCGGCAATTCAACGGGATTATCAAGCTTTTGGGTCATTTTTGCCATTATGTTTTTCGGAGGTATATGGGGACCTATAGGGTGGCTTATAGGTGTTCCTGTTTTTGCCTGCATTTATGCATTTTTCAGCCATATAACATTAAAAAGACTAAGGGAAAAGAAATTACCGAGAGATACTTCAACATATATCGATACTGCATATATGGATGATGAAGGAATTGTATCTTTGGAAGATGCTGATAATACGAAATATTATGTTCATAATGAGGCATCCACCTGGCGCAGAATATTTAAGTTTTATAAAAAAGCAAAGAAGAATATCGAAAATGTTGTGCCAACATCGCCATCGCCTCTAAGCATTTCTGATGATACTGAGGAAGATGATGATAAGAATTGAGTAAAATTAATGGGACATTAATTTTGTAATGTATTCCATAAATTATTAATGCTTAAATTTGCGCCTTGACACTTGATTTTATGTAACTATAATAATCTTTAAACATTGGCGCGTTAAAGCGTTAAAACTAATCGGCTTAGAGATATTTTCATCCCTGAACTGATCTATAAAATATCAAAGGAGCATAGTTATTATGGGGAAAAAGAATTTAGACTGGTCAAGTATTGGATTTAATTATCATGTAACGGATTACCGCTATGTGTCTAATTTTAAAGATGGTAAATGGGATGATGGTGCCATTACAACGGATTCTAAAATTGTTTTGAGCGAGGATGCCGGAGTACTCCATTATGCACAGGAAGTATTTGAGGGACTTAAGGCTTATACAACAGAGGATGGCCATATCGTTTGTTTCAGACCGGATCTCAACGCAAAGAGAATGGTTGATTCAGCACAAAGACTTGAGATGCCGGCATTTCCTGAGGATAGATTCATCAAGGCTGTTGAGGAAGTTGTTAAAGCTAATGAGGACTGGGTTCCTCCTTTCGGAAGCGGAGCTACACTCTATATCAGACCTGTTATGTTTGCAACAGGTAATGTAATCGGTGTTAAGCCTGCTGATGAGTATCAGTTCAGAATCTTCGTTACACCTGTAGGTCCTTACTTTAAGGGTGGTGCTAAGCCAATCGTAGTAAAAATCAGTGATTTTGACAGAGCCGCACCGCATGGTACAGGTAACATCAAGGCTGGTCTTAACTACGCTATGAGTCTTCATGCTATTGTAACCGCACATGAGGAAGGCTTCGCTGAGAACGTTTATCTTGATGCTCAGAACAGAACTTACATTGAAGAGACAGGTGGAGCAAATATCCTGTTTGTAGATGAAAACGGTAATCTTGTTGTTCCGAAGTCCTTTACCGATTCAATTCTTCCTTCGATCACAAGAAGATCAATTGTTCAGGTAGCTAAGGATTATCTTGGACTTACAGTAGATGAGCGTCCTGTACGTCTTGATGAGGTACACAACTTCAAGGAGATGGGTCTTTGCGGAACAGCTGCAGTTATCAGTCCCGTAGGCAAGATCAATGACCACGGCAATGAGATTTGCTTCGAGTCCGGCATGGAGAAGATGGGCCCCGTTATCCAGAAGCTCTACGATACCCTCACCGGTATCCAAATGGGCGAAATCGAAGCTCCTGAAGGCTGGGTTCATGTTATAAAATAATAAATAAGGTCGAACACTGCTTATTGCTTGTTATTAGGCGAATATATGTGATATTTGTTTGCGTGGAACTATACATTCCAAAGCTGACAAAGTATCACATATATCCGCCTTATCCAATCAATCTGCAGCGTTCGACCTTTTCTATTATATAAACTTTCTATATAATTATTTTATGTCCCTGTTTCCTTGAGGAGATGGGGCGTTTTTTGTTGATTACATTATAAGTTGGGCAATGAATATGAAAGAAAAAAATAAGAAAGTAAAAAGTTATGCGTTATTAGTGGGAGTGGTTTTATTAGCTTTGTTGATTATGTTGATTAACAGGGTTAATTCGAGGAATGGCGAGCTTGTGGTGGTTTCGGTTGATGGGGAAGTGGTAAAGGAATTGGCCATTGATGTTGATGATGAGTTTGAAGTCACCGGGTTTGATGGTGGTAAAAATAAGGTTGTTGTCATGGATGGAGTTTGTTATGTAAATGAGGCTGATTGCCCTGATAAACTGTGTATTAAGCAGGGGAAAATTTCAAAGATCGGGGAGTCGATAATATGTCTGCCGCACAGAGTTGTTGTTACTATAAAGGGTAGTGAAGAAAAGGGTGAACTCGACAGTATGTCGAAATAATCTGATTAAATGCTTGAAGGATTGTTATGAAAACAAAAAAGCTTGCACTGCTTGGGCTTCTTTTGGCCTACGCGATGATTTTATCATATATAGAGAGTTTAATTCCGTTTTTCGGAGGTGTTCCTGGGATGAAGCTTGGACTTCCGAATATGGCAATCGTATATTTGATCTACAGTTATGGGAATAAGGAAGGGGCAGTTGTAAACCTGTTAAGGATTGTGCTTACTGGTTTCTTGTTCGGAAGTATGTTTGGCATACTTTTTTCTATTGCAGGAGCTGTGATTAGCTTTATTGTCATGTGTGTTGTTAAGAAGACAGATATTTTCGATGTGAGAGGAGTAAGTATTTGCGGCGGTGTTGCGCATAACATCGGTCAGCTTCTTATTGCTGCATTTGTGGTCAAAACCTCCGGAATAATCTACTATTTGCCGCTTCTTTTGATCTCAGGTGCGCTGTGCGGCTTTTTAAATGGTTTAATAGCCGATTATATGCTTAAATACAGCAAGATTTTATGAACGTTTTAAGAAAACTTTATAATGTGCTTACCTAAAAACACTTATAATTTATTTGTGGAATTATGATGTAATCTATTGATTTTTCTGTTAACTTATGAGGGTTTTTCGGTGAGGAAAAGTAAAAGTACAGCCGGAATAATTATAATTGTATTAATAGCTCTGATATTCGTTACTCTGATAAACACTTTTCTTGTATTTAATATGACAGCTGAAGAAACGAGAAATGCCGGTGCTTATCAGCTGGAGAGTATTATTGCAGAGCTTGATAAAGGTATAATTACCGCAAAAAATCATGCATCCGAAATAGCCATTGAAGTTTTGCCAATATTAGATGATAAAGATGCTTTGGAAAGATACATTTATGCAAAAAAAGATGCAATTTTCAAAGACTCCGATGGCGTTGGTTTTAACGTTTACATTGCGGGAAAAGACTATGAAATTATTCCGGATCTTGATGAAACAGATGGTTATAATGTCAAGGACAGAATTTGGTATCTGGGAGCCGTTAACAATAACAAACAGGTTTATGTAAGCGACCCGTATGTTGATGCGGTAACAGGTCAGATTTGCTATACGGTTTCAAAAGAGCTGCTTGTAGACGGAACAGTAATTGCCATAGATTGTTCTTTAAATAAAATTCAGAAAGAAATCGAGCAGATTGCCATTGCAAACAATAATACTGCGGTAATGGTTTCCGGAGATGGTGTTATTGCAGGTTGCAGCAATAAGGAAGATGTGGGCTTTAAACTTCAGGATACATATCCTGAACTTGCCGGGGTTTTTGATCATGCAAAAACGTCGGATAATACAGTTTCGTCGAGGATCAAAAACGGACTTTTTAATGATAATCTTTTTGCCACCGGTACTGATTTTGGGTGGTATCTTATAGTTTGTATCAATGACTGGGAATTATATCATGACTCTTATTTGTGGCTTTTAGCCGCGATTATTCTCAATGCTATTCTTTTTGTAATTATTTTTGTCCTTTACTTTGTAAGCAAGAAAAATGAGCAAAAAGCTCAGGAAGCGCTAGAATCAAAGGATAAATTCCTGAGGGCTGTTTCAGGAGACTTAAAATCACCCTTAAATACAATAATTAACAATTCAACCTCAAAAGCTTTTGATGAAGATAAAAATTATGAAGCGAGATTTGAGGCTATTCAAGATGCAACAAAACAGCTTTCCGAAAGCATTCAGCAGATAATCAGTTATTCAAATTTTGTAAAAGAGGAAAAACAGAAACGCAATACTCAAAGTGTAAAAAAATATACAAAAGTCAGCAGCAGGTTCAGGAATCTCATCATATCTCTGATGGCCCTTACAATGCTAATCAGTGCCCTTTCAATCAGCTGGATGACCTCAAGATGGTGTAAGGCACGTATGCGCGAAATGGTCGGCGAATATAATAATCAGGTTTCGGAATGGGTTGTTACACAAGAGAGCATTCTTGATATGTTCTGTGCAGATATATCAACAAAACCCGATATTCTTGATAATTACGATAATACAGTAGATTATCTTGAAAGAATAACCGCGCAATATGAACAGATATCAGCAACTTATATTGCAAATAAAGAGTTCAATCCTACGGTCTATATGAATAACGGTTGGAAGCCCGACAGCAATTTTAAGGTTGAAGACAGACAGTGGTACATGGATAGTATCAATTCTGATCAGGAGACATGTATTTCAAGTCCTTATATGGATGCGAAGACAGGATATTACTGTGTAACAATTTCGAAGGCTGTCTATGACAACAATACAGGAAAATTCCTAGGGGTATTTGGTATAGATTTTTACATGGATAAGCTTATAGATATCCTTGGAAAATCCTATGATGACAAAAACTATGCATTCCTTACCGATACAAGAGGCATGATTATCAATCATCCAAACGGATCTTATCAAATGCGGGAAGGAAAAACTACTAATATTGCAAAGCTGCCTTATGCAAAAGCCCAGACAAACGGCGAAAGTATAATGATATTTAAGGATTATGATAATGATCTTAAAGTTTTACTTGCAGTTGAGAATGAGTATTCCGGCTTTAAGGTTTATATTGTGTTCTATTTCCTTAGCATTTACGGAAGGACCATACTATACGGTACAATTGCATTCTTGTCATCACTTATATGTGTGATAGCTGTGTACAGGCTGCTTGGAGGACTGCTTACGTGGCAGGAGGAGATGAACAGCCAGTTGCAGGAGGCCGCTGACAGTGCGATTGCAGCAGGAAAAGCAAAGAGTGACTTCCTTGCAATGATGTCACATGAAATTCGAACTCCTATCAATGCCATTATTGGAATGAACGAGATGATCCTCCGAGAAAATCCGGGATCAGAGATAAAGGGTTATGCAAGCAAGATAAGAAGCGCCTCTAAGACACTTCTTAGTTTAATTAACAGTATTCTTGATTTTTCAAAGATCGAGGAAGGAAAACTCGAGATTATCTGTGTTAATTATGAAACAAGGACACTTTTAAATGATGTCATAAACATGATAAGTCCCAGATTTAAAAATAAAGATATTGAACTTAAGCTTGAGATTGATCCGGATATACCGAGAGGGATGTATGGTGATGACGTCAGAATAAAGCAGATTATCCTGAACATTCTTACCAATGCCGTAAAATATACGGAGAAGGGTTCTGTTACCCTGTCTGTTTCTGCGGAAAATTACGATAAAGAGCACACTATTCTGAAAGTAAAGGTTACTGATACCGGTATAGGTATTAAGGATGTTGATCTTGATAAACTGAATGCTCTTTTCCAGAGACTTGATGAAAAGAGAAACCGAAATATTGAGGGCACGGGGCTTGGTATTGCTATTGTTACAAGTCTTCTTAAAATGATGGGCAGTCATCTTGAGGTTAAGAGCGTATACGGCGAAGGTTCGGAATTTTCATTTGACCTCAATCAGAAGGTAACCGATTGGGGTTATCTCGGAGATTTCGATATTTCCACTGCTGTTACCGATGAGCAGGATACTACCGAGAAATATCTTGTTGCTGACCATGCTGATATCCTTGTTGTTGATGATAACGAAATGAACCTTGCGGTTATAAAAGGTCTCCTTAAAAGAAATAAGATTTCTCCCGACTTTGCAACATCAGGAGCCCAGTGTATAAGTGAGGTCAGAAAAAAGCATTATGATATCATCCTTCTCGATCATATGATGCCAGAAATGGATGGTATTGAGACTTTACAAGAATTAAAGAAAGAGAATTTATTACGGAAAGATACCACAGTTATTGCACTTACTGCAAATGCTGTTGTCGGAGCAAGAGAAGAATATATTGCAGCAGGTTTTCATGATTATCTGTCAAAACCCGTCGACCCGGCAGCTCTTGAAAAAATGCTTGGTAAATATCTTCCAGATTTCAAAATGTCATACGAAGAAGTCATTACCGAAAAGGAGTCGGAGCCCGAAAAAATCCTATCATCAAATGATGATATTCAAGACGATGACATTATTGAGTTTATGCCCGGACAATCTATATTTGAATCAAAAGCCCATCAGGATAATGCTTCCGATAATATGAAAAAGCTTAGAAAGCTTTCATATCTGAATATAGATGAGGCTATTTCATTATGTGGTTCTGAGGATGCCTATATCACCATTCTTCAGATGTTTATACGAACTGCAGATGTAAAAAAGAAGAGAATAAAAGAACTCTATGAGAAAAAAGATATTAAGAATTATATAATTGAGCTGCATGTGCTTAAGAGTTCAACTAAACTTCTTGGAGCTGAGGAATTCAGCGAACTCGCCAAAGAACTGGAATTTGCAGGAAAAGATAATAATTTATCGATAATTGATGAAAAAACAGAAAAAATCTTTGAATGGTATGATAAAATTGAAGATGAAATTAGTTCAATTATTTAATGGTACTTTTTTCGGAGGAGTTGAAAATGGCTGGTTGGGTTTTTGTGGTCGATGATGACATGACCAATCTGCTTGCAGCAGGTAATATTCTTAGCCAGAATAATATACGTGTCACTGCGATCAAATCAGGAAAAAAGCTTCTTGCTCATTTAAAGAACAATAAACCTGATCTGATTCTACTGGACATTCTTATGCCTGAAATGGATGGCTTTGAGACCTATGAGAGACTTCGCAAACAGGAAAAGGTCAGAGGTGAAGAGGAAACCCCTGTAATCTTTTTAACTGCCGACGAAGATAAAAACTCAGAGAACAGAGCCCTCCAGCTTGGTGCGGTCGATTATATCCATAAGCCTCTTAATGAAGATGTACTTCTTAAAAGAATTTCCAATGTTCTTGAAAACACTTCAAGAATTAAGGAACTTATTAACGATGCGACGATAGACGGTCTTACCGGTTTTTTAAATAAATCGGCTGTTAATGAAAAAATGATATCCGTATGTAAGGAAACAGACGGAGCTTTAATGATTCTTGATATCGATAATTTCAAGAAGGTTAACGATCTTTACGGGCACGACAAGGGAGACCTTGTCCTTAAAGCATTTTCAGATATTATTAAAACCAATACTCGTGAGCAGGATATCATCGGCAGAATAGGCGGCGATGAATTTGTCATTTTCCTAAAAAACTTTAAGGGAGAAAATGGTATCAGCTCTCTGAATGAAAGAATCAATCAGCAGTTTGCTGTCAAAATGCATGAGATGGTAGGAGATACGCTGCCGTTTAATATTGGCGTATCCATAGGTGTATCCTTTATTCCGAACGACGGTAGAGACTACGACCTGCTTTTCAGAAAGGCGGATACCGCGCTTTATCAGGTTAAGCAGCATGGTAAGCATGGCTACAATATTTTCTCGGATTCCATGAAACAGGTTATTGAATATGATGTTGCTTCCAAGGACGAGATAGACAGAATCAGTAATTTGTTAAAGGAAAACGAAACCTATAACAGCGCAATGTGGATAGGGCAGGATGCGTTCAGCCACATTTACAGATATATGTTGCGATATATCAGAAGCTATAACGGTACCGCATATAAAGTGCTCTTTAATGCGACGCCCGTTTCATCTGATATGACTAAAGTTGAATTTACCGAATGCATGAAGAAATTCGGTACGTTTTTATCGAATTCACTCAGAAAGAGTGATGTCATGATGCAAAACGGTGTAAATGAGTTTTTCCTGTTTTTGCCGGATATTGACGAACAATATATCGATAATGTTATTGGAAGACTGATTAGTTCCTGGCAAACACTTGATTTTTCTTCAAAAATAAATGTCTCCTATGAGACAGAGATCATCTCTTCCAACAGTGAAAATGATGGTAAGAGAAGATCCGGGGATTTTTCAAATAAGTAAATATTTCCAAAAAAATAATTTAATTGGAGCTCTTTAATAATGATTGCTTTTGTTAACGGAATACTGGATGAAAAAAGAGATCTGCAGGCAATTATAGATGTCGGAGGTATTGGCTATAATGTCAATATCTCTGCTTATACTGCAGACAGACTTCCTTCTAAGGGAGAACCGATAAAACTTTATACATATATGAGTGTTCGTGAGGATGCCATGAATTTGTACGGATTTCTTACAAGAGATGAGCTTGAATTTTTCAAGCTTCTTATTAGTGTGAGCGGCATTGGCCCCAAAGGAGGGCAGGCAATTTTATCAGTCATGACACCGGATGACCTGAGATTTGCAATTGTTTCAGGTGATTCCAAAGCAATAAGCAAGGCTCCCGGAGTTGGTAAAAAAACAGCGGAACGACTTGTCCTCGAACTAAAGGATAAAATTTCCGATGATGATATTTTGTCCGGAAAAGCCGGTGGAAACGGTGGGAATATATCGGTTCCCGGAGCTGATGAACCTTCAAATGAGGCAGTTGAAGCACTTGTAAGTCTTGGCTATGGTCTATCTGAAGCTTCTCGTGCTGTAAGGAAAGTCATTGGAGATGGCGGTGCAGCTGCAGAAGATACTGAGGGTATTCTTAAGCTTGCATTAAAAGAGCTAATTTAAGAGGATATAAAAAGGTATGGAAAAAAGAACAATAAGAACCTCTGCAGAGCGGGGCAACGGTGCCGTTAATGCAGAGGTAATTGATGAAGACAAAAAAATAGAGGGATCTCTTCGCCCGAAGAGACTGGCTGATTACATTGGTCAGTCGAAAATCAAGGAAAATCTTGTGGTTTCTATAGAAGCCGCAAAAAAGAGAAATCAAAGTCTTGATCACATCCTTCTCTATGGACCTCCCGGACTTGGTAAAACTACGCTTGCTGAGATTATTGCAAATGAAATGGGTGTACATTGCAAAGTAACAAGCGGACCTGCAATCGAAAAGCCCGGAGAAATAGCAGCAATCCTAAATAATCTTAAAGAGGGTGATGTACTTTTTATTGATGAGATTCACCGACTAAACAGGCAGGTGGAAGAGGTTCTTTATCCTGCAATGGAAGATTTCAAAATAGATATTATGATCGGAAAAGGACCGACTGCAAGATCTATAAGACTAGATCTTCCTCATTTTACTCTTATAGGAGCCACTACAAGAGCAGGTATGCTTACAGCTCCGCTTCGCGACAGATTTGGAATGCTCTATAAAATGGAGTTCTATGAGACACCTGAACTCATGCAAATAATTATGCAATCAGCAAAGGTACTTGGAGTTGAAACCATGGAAGACGGTGCACGTGAAATGGCAAGAAGAAGTCGCGGTACACCAAGAATCGCCAATAGAATTCTTAAGAGGGTGCGTGACTATGCCCAGGTTCGATATGATGGTGTGATCACAGAAGAAGTTGCCAAGACAGCTCTGGATCTGATGGATGTAGATAAACTGGGGCTTGACCATAACGATAGGACACTTCTTCTTACACTTATAGAAAAATTTGGCGGAGGTCCTGCCGGTCTTGATACACTGGCGGCTTCAATAGGAGAGGACCCCGGTACTATTGAGGATGTATATGAGCCTTATCTTTTGAAAAACGGTCTTATAAACAGAACCCCGAGAGGAAGAGTTGTTACAGACCTTGCATATGCACATCTTGGGCTCACAGGGATGACAAATACATGATGTTGTGGTATATTTATTATTAAATAACATCCAATACTATTGCTAATCCTTACTTCTAAGTTATATAATTTAATACATATTTAGTTTTAAGGTGGGGAGGAAAACTATGGCTTCTAAGACAGATACAGAGGTAATTATAGGCGGTAAGGTCTTTACACTTAGTGGATACGAGAGTGAAGAATATCTGCAGAAGGTTGCTTCTTATATCAACAATAAGATAGCTGATTACAACAAGATGGACGGCTTTAAGAGACAGCCCGTGGATACACAGAATGTTCTGCTTCAGCTCAATATCGCAGATGACTATTTCAAAGCAAAGAAACAGGTAGAAATGCTTGAAGGTCAACTCAGTGATAAGGAAAAAGAACTTTACGATATAAAACATGAGCTGATTGCTACTCAAATAAAGCTTGAAAACACAGAGAAAAATGTTAAGAATCTTCAGTCTGACATTTCAGAGGATTCAAGAAAGATAATCCAGATGGAGACAGAGCTTAAAACTCTGAAAAAGTAATATGAGGCTGCCGATTGGCAGCCTTTTTCATCTTAAGGAAAGGTTTATCTATGGATAAAGTAGAATTGCTTGCTCCCGCCGGCAATTATGAGACCATGATTGGTGCCTTTAACGCTGGTGCTGATGCTGTATATCTTGGTGGTCGGGGCTTTGGCGCAAGAGCTTTTGCAGACAATTTCACAGATGAAGAAGTGATTAAGGCTATTCGCTATGCCCACTTGATTGGAAAAAAGATTTACCTCACTGTAAATACTCTTCTAAAGGAAAAAGAAATTCCTGCTTTTATAGATTTTTTTGCACAATTTGCTTATGCCGGCCTCGATGGTGCAATAATTCAGGATCTTGGTATATTCCGGATTATAAGGGAGACTTTCCCCTGGGTAGAATTGCATGTCAGTACGCAGATGACAATTACGGGTAATGCCGGAGCATCGCTTCTTATGGAACTTGGAGCTTCAAGAGTAGTACCCGCGAGAGAGCTTTCTCTTGATGAAATCAGACAAATACATGATAATTGCAAATTTCCTGACGGACATAGCATAGAAATTGAAGCTTTTATACATGGTGCAATGTGTTACTGTTACTCCGGAGCATGCCTGTTCTCCAGCATGGTTGGAGAGAGGAGCGGTAACAGAGGACGTTGCGCACAGCCCTGCAGACTTCCTTACAGGACTTCTAAGAATACTGAATATTATGCACTCAGTCTTAAAGACATGTGCATGTTTGATCGTATTCCCGAGCTTATAGAAGCCGGCATCGATTCATTCAAGATAGAAGGAAGAATGAAAAAGCCCGAATATGCTGCTGGTGTTACTTCAATTTACAGGAAGCTTATAGATAATTACTATGATCAAAAAAGTTCTGCCAAGCCTTTTGAACCCGGTAAAATTCAGATAAAGGCGACATCCGTGGATAAAAGAATCCTTGCGTCTTTGTATCTTCGTTCTGAGACAGGGGAGGGATATTACTTTAAGCATAACGGAGCCGATATGGTTACACTTAACAGTCCTGCCTACAATGGCTCTGATGATGCTGTTCTTTGTGATATACGAAATAAATATCTTAACGGAGAGAAGAAACTACCGGTTTTTCTAAACTGTAAACTAATGGCCGGGAAAGAAGCTGAACTTAGTTTACGCCTGGAAAAATGCGCAGAAATAGATGAAAATTTATCTATAACAGCCATTGGAGAAATTGTGCAGACAGCTCAAAAAAGACCTATGTCTGCAACCGATATAGAAAAACAGCTCTCAAAGTTTGGAAATACTCATTTCGAACTTGTTGATAAAAAAATAGAAATAGACACAGATAATATCTTTATACCAAACAAGGCTTTAAATGAGCTGCGAAGAAATGCTGTATGTTTGCTTGAAGATGAAATATGCAAATTCAGAGGGTATTCAAATGAATATCAGAAGAAAGAATCTAAGTCGGATAAATCAGGATCTTTGACACCGAAGAAAAATGAAGGATTTTTGATCTCTGTATTAACAAAAGCGCAATTAGAAGAAGCTGTGAGATATTCGGAAGAATCTGAAAATGTTAATGCAATCTATATAGATAGCAGAATTGTCCTTTTAAACGATGAATTGCATTTATCATCTAAATGCAGAAATTATATTAGTCTTCCTTACATTACAAGAGATGAAAACTTCATTGATTGCAGGAAGGAGATAAAAAGCCTTCTTGATATTGCCGAAAGCAAAGATTATGACGGCGTGCTTGTCAGAAACCTTGAACAACTGAGTATTATTAAAGAATACAAGTTCAAGAAAGAAATAATAACTGATTACGGACTCTATATCTGGAATCATGAAGCTCTTTCTTCATATTGTGAAGTCCTTAAGGACTTATCGTTCGCTGGATTTAATCTTCCACTGGAGCTTAATCATCATGAAGCGGAAGACCTTTTGTCTTGTTTGTGTGAAGAAAAAACGATATCCATTGACGCTGATCAAAAAATCAGCGTAGGGACTATGATTTACGGAAGAGTTCCCATGATGCTAACTGCCAATTGCATTAAAAATACGCTAAAAGGTTGTACCGGTGACAGAGGAAAAGCTATCAACTATGAAAATGACAAGCTGATTGACAGAACCGGAAGAATACTACCTGTTACATGTGATTGCTTTCACTGTTATAATATTATTTGGAACAGTGTTCCTGTTTCACTCTTTAAGAAAATACATAAATTAAAGAGCATTGCTTCCAAATATTATGTTATTTATCGTCTTGATTTTACAACCGAAAAATCGGAAGAAGTAAGAGATGTGCTGTTTGCTTATAACAGCCTGTTTTTCGCTGCAGAATCAGACAAAAACAAATATGAAAATATATTATCCGCAAAAGACTACACTACAGGCCACTTTGAACGCAGTGCGGATTAATGGAAAATCAGACAGCTTATGGAATTATACCTGACAGAAATATCTAAATATGTGATTGCAGGAAGCATGGGAGCATATACGTTTTTCAGCTTCCTTGTTTTCATGTACAGAGGTGAAAAGAGAAGAAGCTGGATTTACTTACTCCAGATCATATCCCTATTTGCTACCCAGTTTGCATGCTTTATTCAGATTATTGCACAGACCGGAAGTAAACGTTATTTCTTTCTTCTGATGATACAGGCGCTTGTGCTTGCAAGCACAATATCGATGTTTCATATGGTTTATCCCGATGGAAACAGGCTGATTATCAACAACATGTGCATGATGCTTATGGTCGGGATGATAATGATTACGCGAATATCTTATGGGAAAGGAATACGACAATTCATTATCTCAAGTGCATCATTGGTACTTGCCTTTGTCATACCGGAGCTGTTGTTCAGATTGGAGTTTTTGGAAAGAAGAGGCTATGTCTTTGCCGCAATTGGAATTTTAATTCTGGGGATTATTTTAATTTATGGTTCTGTTGTTAACGGCTCCAGAATAAGCTTTAGAATTGCCGGCTTATCATTCCAGCCGCAGGAGCTTGTAAAGATTATTTACGTCTTTTTTATAGCTTCCGTACTATCTTTAAATAAGGATTTTAAGACTGTTGCTCTAACTTCAGCGCTGGCCGCTGTTCATGTCATCATACTTGTTCTGCTTAAGGATCTTGGCAGCGCACTGATATTTTTTGTTGTGTATTTATGTGTACTTTTTGTAGCTACCGACAGTTATTTCTATTTGATATCAGGAATTCTTGCAGGATCTGTTGCAAGTGTTCTGGCATACAAGATTTTTCCGCATGTTCAGCAAAGAGTGCAGGCCTGGAGTGATCCGTGGACCACTATAGATTCAACCGGATATCAGATAACTCAGTCTCTTTTTGCGATAAGCGGCGGCGGACTATGGGGGCTTGGCCTTTACGGAGGAACTCCTTCCTCTATTCCTTATGTTGAAGAGGATTTTATGTTTGCCGCAATTGCCGAGGAAATGGGAATTATTTTTGCATCATGCCTTCTTGCGATTTGTGTGTCAACTTTTATCATGATACTTCTGGAAGCATATAAAATAAAAAATTCCTTCGGCAAACTATTATGTACAGGTCTTGGAATAACATATATTTTTCAGGTATTTCTTACTGTTGGCGGAGATTCCAAATTCATTCCGCTTACAGGAGTAACGCTTCCTCTCGTAAGCTATGGCGGTACCTCAGTAATGGTTACAATCATTATGTTTTCTCTAATTGAGGGGGAATGTCTTGTAAGAAGCGATGAGAGATATCAGGAATATTTGAAAAGAAAAAGGGAGAAGATAAATGCAGGAAAAAAATAAATCTTATCCCATAATTATAATCGGTGTTTTTACAGTGATCCTTTTTATATCCATGATTTCCTATATATCAATTTATGCTATTACCAATCACAGGGAGATGATGGATAACAGTTATAATGCACATCAGCAGCTTCTGAAAAAGCAAAATACCAGAGGCACAATCTACTCTGCTGACGGTCAGGCACTCGCAATTACATCAACCGATGAAGAGGGAAATGAAACGAGAGAGTATCCTTTTGGTAAAACTTTTTCTCATGTTGTGGGCTTTTCCGTAAATGGAAGGAGCGGAATAGAAGATCTTGCCAACTATTACCTTATCAATTCCAATGCAGCACTAAAAAGTAAAGCAGAAGCTAAGGAAAATGACAAAAAATTTCCCGGAGATGATGTATACACAACTCTTGATGTTGATTTGCAACAGACTGCCTATGAAGCTCTTTCTGCAAGAGATGGTGCAATAATAGTCACAGAAGTAAAAACAGGTAAGGTACTTGCTCTTGTTTCCAAACCGGATTTTGATCCTGCAACCATCCTAAAAGACTGGGATTCTATTACAAATGATAAAAGTAACACCCAGTTACTTAACAGGGCAACACAGGGGCTCTATCCTCCGGGATCAACTTTTAAGATTGTTACCTCTTTAGAATACTATCGCGAAATTGGCGAAGATTATAAAAATTATAAATTTAACTGTAATGGCAAATTTGCTTCAGGTGATGATGTTATCAGATGTTTTCATGGAGAGAATCATGGAAGCCTTGATTTTCCCTTGTCATTTGCCAAATCATGTAATTCATCTTTTGCTAATATTTCTTTGCAGCTGAACAGAGATGCTTTCGGGAAAACCTTAGATAAGCTTATGTTTAATAACGAACTTCCCTGGGATATGAATTACTCTGTATCTTCTGCAGTATGCGATAACGACCTGGGAGATGCCGATACTATGCAGCTTGGCATAGGTCAGGGTAAAACTCTTGTCACTCCGCTTCATATGAATCTGATTACAGCAGCCATTGCCAATAACGGTACCCTGATGAAACCATATCTCATCGATAGTGTTGTCAGTGCCGATGGAAAAAAGATTGAAACCTTTTCACCCAAAGCCTATAAAACACTTGTTTCTGAAGAAGAATCGGATTTTTTAAAGGAAATGATGCTTGGAGTTGTGAAAAAAGGTACCGCATCAAAACTAAAAGGTCTTTCATATAATGCTGCGGGTAAGACAGGCTCTGCGGAATTTAAAGATTCTGCATCAGATTCGCATGCATGGTTCACCGGCTTTGCACCTTATGAGGATCCTGAGATTGCGGTCACTATAATTGTTGAAAATGCAGGATCGGGCGGAGAATTTGCTGTACCTATCGCAAAAAGATTGTTTGATTGCTGTTTTAACGAAAAGTAAAATGTTATTTTTGATTGTTGGGAGGCTTTTTTGAGATTAAGGGGATGTTGTAATTTTTTCTCAAAATTATATATAGGCGATTCGATTAAGGATGCTCGCCTTGTAAAGTGGAAGCTAAAGCATGGTGCAGGACAGCTTTTCATATATGTTATTACCGCATCTGATATTCCGACGGGGCAGCTTGAAATAAAGCATTGTGCTTTCCTTAAACAGAAGTATTATTTGAGACATCCTGAATTTATATATGGAATCGCAGGAAGCTATAATGAAGCTTTGGATATTGTTGTAAAGATTTCCGAAGAAGCTTCAAAAAAGGGTATGGAAGGAGATATAAAAGGCTATCTTATCAGCCTTTTGGGGAATAACTGATGTCACTTTTTCTTACTATTCTTAAAATAATAGGAATAGTTTTGCTTTTAATACTTGGAGTATTGCTTCTGATTTTACTCCTTGTTCTTTTTGTACCCATCAGATACAAAGTGAATGCTTCTGTTAAAGAAACTGATCTTCAGACTGAAAAAGATAAGTTAAAAGAAAATGTCTCTGCCGATGTAAAATTCAGCTGGCTCCTGCATCTAGTGAGAGGAGGGATATCCTATCCCGATGATTTGGAGTTCAAGGTAAAGGTGTTATGTTTCACGGTATTTCCGCCGAAAAAGAAATTATCTGAAGAGAATGTTTCCGATGACGAAGCATTGGAAACGGAAAAAGAAAGCGGATTTGAAGATTCCACAGTAACAAGCGATGTGAAGAAAGAAGAAGTATCCGAAGAATCATCTTTCGAAGAACAATCCTCAGAAAATCCAAAAAAGGATTATGATAATCATTATAATAACGAAAATTCAAAAGCAGATAATTTTGAAACGGATGATTTTGATAATGAGGATAAAGGATTCCTGAATTTTCTGAAAAAAATATTGGATACTGTAATAAAAATAGTAAAAGTACCACAAGATGTATTTTTAAAAATCCAATATACAACATCTAGAATATGTGATAAGATAAACATGGTCAAAAATACGTTATCCAATGATATTTTCAAGCGTGCTTTCGAAGTCACAAAAAAGCAGCTTATCAAAGTCCTGAAGATGATTATTCCGAAACGTTTTAAGGCGGAATTTCTTATCGGACTTGAGGATCCGACAGTCACAGCTGATATCCTTTCGGCATATGGTGTGCTTTATCCGCTGCTTGTTAACAAAGTATATGTTGTGCCGGATTTTGAGAGACAGATATTGAAGGGTGATATCCATTTTAAAGGAAGGATAACAGTATTCAGAATCATCTGGGCTGCTGCAATTCTTTATTTTAATAAGGATGTAAAAAAGACATATAGAAGATTTAAACGAATTATAAATTCTTAATTGGGGAGAGTTTTTTATGGGAGATTCAAATTTTAATTCCGTTGTTGATTCTCTAATGAATGGCATGAATACAATTATGGGAGCCAAGACCGTAGTAGGTGAAGCCACTAAGGTCGGCGATACAATAATTGTCCCTCTCGTGGATGTATCCTTCGGAGTGGGTGCGGGTGCAAGTAATGCCGACAAGAAGAATTCAGGGGCCGGCGGTTTTGCGGCAAAAATGTCGCCAAGCGCGGTTCTTGTTATAAAAAACGGTCAGACAAAGCTTGTTAATATAAAGAACCAGGATGCGGTAACCAAGGTCCTTGATCTTGTTCCCGATATAGCTGACCGCTTCATGAATCGCGGCAATGACATGATGGATGATGACAGCGCGGTTGATATTGCCTTTCCTGAAGAAGAGAACCTGGAGTAGTTTTACGGTTTTAGGGGGTTCCGTATGGAAAAGTTTATTAGTGAAGAAAGAATCGACAAAGCAACCGAGGAAGAGCTCTTTGAGATGAGACTCTGGATTTATAAAGAAAGTCAGAGACTTGAAGCAGAGCAGAAGGCTGTCGACTCAAAAGTTGCTGAAATTGAAGCAAAAATGGAAAGATTCCGCGCAAAGTTTCAGTCTGAAAGAAGTCAGTTTGAGCATGACAAGCAAAAATTCAAGGATGATCAGGCTCTATTTGATCAGCAGATAGAGATCCTTAAGGACGGATTTGATAAGCTCAATGCAGACAAGAAGAAGCTGGAGCGGGAATGGAAGAAACTCGAACAGGAGAAGGGGTACCTGAGAGAGGATGAGTATAGCAGAGCGGAATTTTTCTTCCAGGGTGTCAATTCTCTTCTTGCTCTAAAGAAGAGATATCGTGATCTTATGAAGATATATCATCCGGATAATCTATGTGGTGATCATAAGCTCTGCGATATGATCAATGAAGAATATAATATTCTTCTTCGCCAATTTGATACTTATATGAAGGCTTAAATAGAAGATTATTAATTAAATAATTATTTTTTGCTTGCATTTGCTTACCATTTCTGATATCATGTGTGATGTTGCGAATATATTTATGTAGTTATTTATTCGCTTGATGCATTTGATTAAAATATGGCTTATAAGGAGGTGTCAAAGTGGCTAAGTGTGAAGTATGCGGCAAGAGCGTTCATTTCGGTAACAACGTAAGCCATTCCCATAGAAAGAGCAATAGAATCTGGAATGCTAACGTACATAAGGTTGCAGTTAAGGTTAACGGCGGTACTAAGAGAATGAACGTTTGCACAAGCTGTCTCAGATCCAAAAAGGTTGAGCGTGCTTAATTATTGCAGATGAGTATTAAAAGGATTCACGAAAGTGAGTCCTTTTTTTATCTTAGCAGATGGGTTTTGGTAGCAAAACTCTTTTTGACTTCTATTTTTTGCTTAATTAGTTTATAATCTGTTATATGCGATTTTAATGGAGGTGCAGTATGAAGTCTACTTCAATGAACACTCATATGGGAAGTATTGCAATTGATAATGAAGTAATTGCTCAGTACGCAGGCGCCGTTGCCAATGAATGCTTTGGTATTGTCGGCATGGCTAATGTAAATGTGGCTGAGGGACTTGTCAGTCTTCTGAAGAAGGACAACATCAAGAGAGGAATTAATGTTACTGTCGGAGCTAACAGAAAGCTTACACTTGATTTTCATGTAATCATTGCTTATGGCGTAAGTATTTCCGCTGTAACTGATAACCTTATAGATAATGTTAAGTACAAGGTTGAGGAATTCACCGGCCTTGAAATTGAGAAGATAAACATCTTCGTCGAAGGCGTTCGTGTCATCGACTAAGGTCAAGGAGGGTAGAATTTTGGCTAACACTATTAAAGCGTCTGATGTAAAGAAAATGTTTCTTGCAGGCGCAAGTAATTTGAATGCAAAAAAAGAGTGGATAAACGAGCTTAACGTTTTCCCTGTTCCTGACGGAGATACAGGAACAAATATGACAATGACTATCATGTCTGCTGCAAAGGATGTAAAGAACCTTCCGGAAGATGTTGATATGGGAAGCCTTTGCAAAAGTATTTATTCCGGCGCTATGCGCGGAGCCAGAGGTAACTCCGGCGTTATCCTTTCACAGCTTCTTCGTGGTTTTACAAAGGGTGTCCGTGATTATGATGAACTGGATGCTTCAATCATTGCAAACGCTTTTGATAAAGCAGTTGAGACTGCATATAAAGCAGTAATGAAGCCTAAAGAAGGAACAATTCTTACCGTTGCAAAGGGTGCTGCGGAAAAGGCTATGGAGTTAGCCAAGGAAGGCGCTGAAGATCTTGAGCCTTTCTTTGAAGAAATCATAAAGTACGGCGACGAAGTATTAAATAAAACTCCTGAGATGCTTCCTGTTCTTAAGCAGGCCGGCGTAGTTGATTCCGGCGGACAGGGTCTTATGCAGGTTCTTAAGGGAGCTCTTGATGCATATCTTGGAAAAAAGATTGATTACACAATAGATGAAGCAGCAGCAACACCGGTAGCATCAAAGGCTCAGGCAACAGCCGAAGTAGATATTAAATTTGGATATTGTACAGAATTTATAGTCCTTTTAAGTAAACCTTTAAATGTTAAGCAGGAAATAGATTTTAAGGCATTTCTGGAATCGATTGGCGATAGTATTGTTATGGTTGCCGATGATGAAATTTGCAAAGTTCATGTTCACAGTAATGATCCCGGACTTGCTATTCAGCGTGCTCTTATGTATGGCCAGTTATCAAACATGAAAATTGATAACATGAGAATGGAGCACCGTGAAAAGCTTTTCCACGAGACACAGAACGGAGTATATGCGGAAATAGATACTGAGATTAATGGAGCCGCTGAGTCAACTCCCACTTATAATAGAGATGATGATATTCCGCTGAAAGACCAGACTCCTGTTTCTGAAAAGAAAGCTGAGCCTGAGTTTGTTAATTCAGAGCACAAGGATATTGGATTTGTTGCAGTATGTGCAGGCGACGGTCTTGCAGAGATATTCAGAGGTCTTGGCGTTGATTATGTAATCGAAGGCGGACAGACTATGAACCCCAGTACAGAGGACATTCTCGATGCTGCATCCAGAGTCAATGCCGATACTGTATTTGTATTACCCAACAATAAGAACATAATACTCGCCGCTAATCAGGCAAAGATTATGATGGAAGATAAGGGTGACAATAAGAAAATTGTTGTTATTCCCACTAAGACTGTACCCCAGGGCATCACTGCTGCTATCAACTTCATGCCCGGAACGTCTGTAGAAGAGAATGAAGAGGGCATGAAAGAAGCTATTTCAACAGTAAAAACCGGTGAGGTTACATATGCTGTTCGCGATACGATGATAGATGATGTCACAATCAAACAGGGTGACTACATGGGAATCGGCGACAACGGAATTCTTGGAGTCGGTTCTGATATTGAAGATGTTACAGCGATGATGATCGATAAGATTGTAGATGACTCTACCGAACTTATCAGCCTGTTTTATGGTTCTGACATCAAGGAAGAAGAAGCAGCTGCTCTAAGCGATAGAATCAGTGCTAAATTCTCAGGCTGTGATGTTGAAGTTCAGTATGGTGGTCAGCCTATTTACTATTACATTGTGAGTGCGGAGTAATAAGATGGTAAATAAAAATCCATCCTTAATTGAACATGTATCTTCTTTAAAGGGCGTTGGCGATAAAAGCAGCGCCCTTTTTGAAAAGTGCGGAATAAAGACTGTAGAAGACCTTCTTTCATATTTTCCAAGAGATTACGATATCTGCGAAGAAATAAAAAATGTTTCAGACTTAGCTTCAGGAGAGATTAGTGCAGTCAGACTTACCGCTGTAGGTAATATTGCTGTTAAGAAAGTCCGAAATTTAAGCATTCTTACATTCAAAGCAGGGGATGTTACAGGCACATTACAAATCACGTATTTTAATATGCCTTTTATGAGGAACAATATCAAACCGGGAAAATATTATGTTTTCCGAGGTCTTGTTCAAAAAAAGGGTAATTCATTTGTTATGGAACAGCCCAAAATGTTCAAAACAGAGGACTATCTTGAAATTATGGGTTCTATGCAACCCAGATATCCGCTTGTCAAAGGGCTTTCCAATCAGCTTGTAATAAAAACCGTAAAGCAGGCAATTCCTTCAACTCCGTATTTGGAAGAGATGCTACCTTCATATATAAGAAGACAACTGGGGCTTATGGACTACTCAGAGGCAGTAAGGAAAATACATTTTCCTGCAAATATGGAAGAATTTTCTACTGCAAGAAGACGTATAGCATTTAATGAAATACTGGAATTTATTCTCAGACTGCGTTTTCTCAAGAGATATGAGGAACAGTCAATAAATGATTATAATTATAAATCAAGTGCACAGTCAGATTCATTAATTGACAGGCTTCCTTACAAGCTTACCGGAAAGCAGCTCGAAATATGGGCTGATATAAAAAGTGATCTGACCGGCAAAAATGTTATGAACAGACTGATACAGGGCGACGTTGGATCCGGAAAGACCATTCTTGCATTTTTATCGCTTCTTTTTACTGCCGAAAATGGCTATCAGGGTGCAATTATGGCACCCACAGAAGTTCTTGCCAGGCAACATTATGAAGGTTTCATAGAGATGAAAGAGCGGTATAATCTTCCAATTACACCTATTCTGCTTGTAGGTTCACTTTCTGTAAAGGAAAAAAGGATAGCACAGGAAGGTATCGAGAACGGTGATTATAATCTGATTATCGGTACCAATGCGCTTATACAGGAGAAGGTAAATTATAATAATCTTTCTCTTGTTATTACTGATGAGCAGCATAGATTTGGCGTCCAGCAAAGAGAAAGACTCTCTGAAAAAGGAAAAAATGTGCATATTCTTGCGATGAGTGCAACGCCTATTCCCAGAACGCTTGCAATTATTCTTTACGGAGACCTTCATATTTCTATACTGGATGAAATGCCAAAAGGAAGAATTCCTATTAAGAATTGTGTCGTTGGCACAGAGTATAGACCCACTGCTTATAAATTTATTGCGGATCAGGTCAAAAAGGGACATCAGGCATATGTAATATGTCCGATGATCGAAGAGGGCGAAACGGATGGGCTTGAAAATGTATCTGATTATACAGAAAAGCTTAGAGATTCCATGCCGTCTGATATTAGAATACGTACGCTTCACGGTAAACAAAAACCGTCCGAAAAAGAAAGCATTATGGAAGAGTTTGCAAGAGGTGAAATAGATATTCTTGTATCCACAACTGTCATTGAAGTCGGCATTAATGTTCCGAATGCAACTGTGATGATGATAGAAAATTCTGAACGTTTCGGTCTTGCACAGCTACATCAGCTTCGCGGAAGAGTTGGAAGAGGAAAGGACCAGTCATACTGTATTTTTATAAATACTTCCGGTCGCGAAGAAGCTAAACAAAGGCTTGATATAATGAATCATTCCAACGATGGTTTTGTCATAGCTGAAGAGGATTTAAAACAAAGAGGCCCGGGTGACTTATTCGGAATAAGACAAAGCGGAGAAATGTCATTCCACGTTGCTGATATTTATCAGGATGCAGCACTTATTAGGGAAGCAGCAGCACTTGCAGACAGGCTGCTTTCAGAAGATCCGGATCTTATCATGGAAGAAAACAGCCCATTAAAACAGTGGCTTATATCGAATTCATTTGACTTTACAGCATTATAAAAGTAAAATTTAGTAGAGTATGTGTTCGAATAATACAATATATTGTATATTTTCTCGGAGGATAACATGTCAAAAGTAGCAATCATAACAGATACAAACAGCGGAATTATGCCTGCAGATGGTGAAGCACTTGGAATAAAAGTAATTCCCACTCCCTTTATGATTGATGGTGTTGAGTATTTAGAAGGAATTAATCTTACTCAGGAGGATTTCTTCAAAAAGCTTGCAGATGGAGCCGATGTATCAACCAGCCAGCCCAGCCCCGGTGCTCTTCTTGAGCTATGGGATGCAATGCTTAAAGAATATGATGAGATTGTATATATACCTCTCAGCAGCGGCCTGAGCAGTTCATGCCAGACAGCAACCATGCTTGCATCCGATGATTATGAGGGCAAAGTATTTGTTGTCAATAATCAGAGAATCTCAGTAACAATGAGGCAGTCTGTTCTCGATGCGATAGAGCTTAGAGATAAAGGAATGAACGGCAAGGAAATAAAGGACAAGCTCGAAGAGGTTAAATTTGAGTCAAGTATTTATATTATGCTTGATACATTGTACTACCTTAAAAAGGGCGGAAGAATAACACCTGCCGCCGCAGCTCTTGGTACTTTGTTAAAACTTAAACCGGTTTTGCAGATCCAGGGCGAAAAACTTGATGCGTTTGCTAAAGCAAGAACTGCAACTCAGGGTAAGAATATTATGATTAATGCCATGCTCTCGGATTTTGAGAACAGATTTGGCGGAATTGATGCGCATGATGTTCACTTAAGCGGCGCCTACTCATATGATCTTGAAAAGGCAAACGAATTTAAAGGTGAGGTTGAAGCTGCTTTCCCAGGATATGAGATGCATATGGATCCGCTATCACTCGTGGTTTCCTGTCATATCGGGCCCGGAGCCTTGGCTATTGCTGCATCAAGAAAAATACATGTATAAAAAGTAAGAAAAAAGTTTTGTAAGGTTGGGAAGTTTTATGTCAGTAAATAATAACTATGATGCTTCAAGCATTACAGTTTTGGAGGGTCTCGAAGCCGTTAGAATGAGACCCGGTATGTATATAGGAAGTGTTTCAACAAGGGGACTTAATCATCTTGTCTACGAAATAGTGGATAATGCTGTGGATGAGCATCTTGCAGGATATTGCTCACAGATAACAGTGACACTCAATCCTGACGGAAGTGCTACGGTAGAAGATAATGGTCGTGGAATCCCTGTTGGTATGCATGCCAAGGGAATTACTGCAGAACGTGTTGTACTGACTATGCTCCATGCAGGTGGTAAGTTTGATAACGCTGCATACAAGACCAGTGGTGGACTTCACGGTGTAGGTTCTTCTGTTGTTAACGCTTTATCTACCTGGCTAAAGGTTCAGGTTAAAACCGATGGTCAGATCTATGAAGACGCTTATGAGAGAGGCGTTCCCACTGTCAAACTTAAGGATGGACTTCTTGAGCCTGTCGGTAAAACAAGAGAACATGGTACAACCATATCATTTTTACCCGATCCTACAATTTTCGAAAAAACCAGATTCAGAGAAGAGGATATAAAATCCAGACTTCATGAGACCGCTTATCTTAATCCGAATCTAACTATTATTTATATTGATGACAGACCGGGCACGGAGGAGTATATAGAATTCCATGAGCCTGAAGGCATTACCGGTTTTATCAGAGATATGAATAAGTCCAAGGAAGCAGTTACAGATGTAATCTTCTATAGCGGAGAGAGCGACGGAGTCTCAGTTGATGTGGCTTTTCAGTATGTCAACGAATTTCACGAAAACATTCTTGGCTTTTGTAATAACATTTATAATGCCGAAGGTGGAACACACCTCACCGGCTTTAAAACCATGTTTACAAATATTATCAATCAATACGCCAGAGAGATTGGTTCTCTTAAAGAAAAAGATGCCAACTTTAACGGTACTGATGTGCGAAACGGTATGACTGCCGTTGTCAGTATCAAGCATCCGGACCCAAGATTTGAGGGCCAGACAAAAACCAAGCTTGATAATCAGGATGCGGCCAAGATTGTTTCGCAGATTACCGGTGATGAAGTCACAAGATTTTTTGACAGAAATATTGAAGTATTAAAATCTATTATCGGTTGTGCCGAAAAGGCAGCAAAGATCAGAAAAACCGAAGAAAAAGCCAAGACGAATCTTTTAACAAAACAGAAATATTCATTTGATTCCAACGGAAAGCTGGCTAACTGCATTAGCAAGGATGCTTCAAAGTGTGAGATTTTCATCGTCGAGGGAGATTCTGCGGGCGGCAGCGCCAAGATGGCAAGAAACCGTGAATTTCAGGCTATACTTCCTATCAGAGGCAAGATTCTTAATGTTGAAAAGGCAAGTATTGATAAGGTGCTTGCCAATGCTGAGATCAAGACTATGATCAATGCGTTCGGATGCGGATTTTCAGAAGGCTACGGTAATGACTTTGATATTTCAAAGCTTCGCTATGACAAGATAGTTATCATGGCCGATGCCGATGTCGATGGTTCTCATATTGCGACGCTTTTGCTTACTCTGTTCTACAGATTCATGCCTGAGCTTATTTTCGAGGGGCATGTTTATATCGCCATGCCGCCTCTTTACAAGGCTATCCCAAGCAGAGGAAAAGAGGAATACCTCTATGATGATTCTGCTCTTGAAAAATACAGAAAAAATCACAAGGGACCTTTTACACTTCAGAGATATAAGGGTCTTGGAGAGATGGATCCCGAACAGCTTTGGGAGACAACACTTGATCCCGAGAATCGTATGATGAGACTCGTTGAGATTGAGGATGCCAAGATGGCATCACATATGACAGAGCTTCTTATGGGTAATGAAGTTCCGCCAAGAAGAGATTTTATTCATCAGCACGCGACCGATGCTGAGCTTGATATTTAAATATTTGCCTTCTTTGCTAAAAGTACAGACAAGGTGTCAGCTTAGCTGACGGATGAGGTATAAATGGAAGAAAGATTAATTCGCTCCGAATACTCGGAGATAATGCAAAAATCGTATATTGATTATGCTATGAGTGTTATCGTGGCAAGAGCGCTTCCTGATATCAGGGATGGTCTTAAGCCTGTTCAGAGAAGAACTCTTTACGATATGTATGAGCTTGGAATCAGATATGACAGACCATATCGTAAGAGCGCACGTATTGTCGGCGATACCATGGGTAAATATCATCCTCACGGTGACAGTTCTATTTACGATTCGCTCGTTGTGATGACTCAGGATTTTAAGAAGGCTGTTCCGCTTGTTGACGGTCATGGTAACTTTGGCAATATCGAGGGAGACGGTGCCGCTGCCATGCGTTATACAGAGGCGAGACTTGCCCAGATTACTCAGGAAAATTTCCTGGCTGATCTTGATAAGGATGTTGTTGACTTTGTCCCTAACTTTGACGAGACAGAGCGAGAACCTTCGGTTTTACCTGTAAAGATTCCGAACTTTCTTATTAACGGGTCTGAAGGTATAGCAGTTGGTATGGCTACAAGCACACCTCCTCATAATATCGGCGAGGTTATTGATGCCGAGATTGCTTATATGCAAAATCCGGAGTTATCCGCCAAGCAGCTCATGAAATATATTAAAGGACCCGATTTCCCTACAGGTGGTATTGTCACAAACAAGGACGAACTTCGTGCTATTTATGAGACCGGGCAGGGCAAAATAAGAGTCAGAGGTAAGGTCGAAGTTGAAAAGGGAAAAGCAGGACATATAAATCTTGTAGTTACTGAGATTCCTTACACTATGATTGGTGCCGGAATAGGTAAATTCCTTTCTGACGTGGCTGAGCTTGCTGAGAAGAAGATAACCAATGACATTATCGATATATCCAACCAGTCTTCAAAGGAAGGTATCAGAATTGTAATTGAGCTTAAGAAAGATACAGATGTTGAGAACTTCAAGAACCTTCTCTATAAGAAGACAAAACTTGAGGACACATTCGGCGTAAATATGCTTGCTATCTGTGATGGAAGACCCGAGACTATGAGTCTTTCATCAATAATGAGATCAGTTGTCGATTTTCAGTTTGAGACAGCAAGAAGAAAGTATACAACACTTCTTAAGAAGGAACAGGATAAGAAAGAGATCCAGGAAGGTCTCATCAAGGCCTGCAACGTAATTGATATTGTAATTGAGATTTTAAGAGGTTCCAAGGACAGACCTATGGCTAAGGACTGTCTTGTAAACGGTAATACCGAGGGAATCAGATTTAAGAGTGAGGCTTCAAGAGCTATGGCTGCACAGCTTCTTTTCACAGAGAGACAGGCTGATGCCATTCTTGAGATGAGGCTATATAAATTAATCGGTCTCGAACTTGAAGCTCTTGTTAAGGAGCACGAAGACACAATCGCCAAGATATATCGCTATGAGGATATTCTTGAAGATCACGAGTCCATGTCACTTGTAATTCAAAATGAACTCTCAGAAATCAAGAAGAAATACAATGTGAAGAGACGTACTGTTGTTGATAACGTTGAGGATGCTGTTTACGAAGAAAAGCCCATTGAGGAGATTGATGTTGCATTCCTTATGGACCGCTTCGGATATGCCAAGACAATTGATGTAACAACTTATGAGAAGAATCTTGAGACTATCAAGAATGACTTTAAATATTCGTTTGTAATGAAGAACACCGGAAAGGTTTGCGTCTTTACTGCAAACGGAACGCTTCATACCATAAAGGCAATGGATCTTCCTGCGGGAAGGATGCGTGACAAGGGGGTTCCTATTGATAATGTCAGTGATTTCGACACGACAAGTGATCAGATTATATATGTAGCAAGCCAAAGCAGCCTTAACCTTTACAGAATAATGTTTGTTACAAAGCAGGCTAATATGAAGATTGTCGACGGCGGAGAATTTGATGTATCCAGAAGATCCGTTGCAGCCACAAAGCTTGCGGAAGGTGATGAAGTTGTCAGTGTTCATGAGCTTCACGAAATCAGTACTGTTGTGCTACAATCAGAAAACGGCTTCTTCCTGAGATTTAATGTTACAGATGTCCCTGAGAAGAAAAAGGGTGCCGTGGGCGTTCGCGGTATGAGACTTGGAGCAAAAGACCTTGTAAGAGATGTTTATTATTTAAAGGAAACGGATGATCTTTCAATAGAGCATAACGGAAAAGCCCTAGCTCTTGATCATCTAAAGATCACAAGCAGAGATACAAAGGGTACAAAGGTGAGATTATGAGAGTAATAGCAGGTGAAGCAAGAAGGCTAAAACTGGTAACTCCCGAGGGGAATGATACCAGGCCAACGCAGGACCGTATAAAAGAGACTCTTTTTAATATGCTTCAAAATGATGTGCCGGGTGCTATTTTTATCGATGTTTTCGCCGGCAGCGGCGGTATTGGAATAGAAGCTTTATCAAGAGGCGCAAAAAGAGCGTATTTTATAGAGAATAATATCAAGGCAATTAAGTGTATCAATCAGAATCTGCAGACAACTCATTTTGAGGACAAAGCTACTGTATTAAAGTCTGATGTTCTGGTCGGCTTAAAAAATGTCAACGAAAAGGAAGCTCATATAATATTTGTGGATCCGCCTTATGAGTCGGGACTATATGAGAGAACCTTTGAGTTACTTGGAAGATTACCATATGTCACAGAATATACCATGCTCATAGCTGAATGTAGTCTGGATATGGATTTATCAGTTTTTGAAGAAAATGGTTTTGAAATCATAAAAGAAAAGAGATATAAGACAAATCAGCATGTTTTCATGAAAAAGGCTTAATGCCACGCGAAAACATGTGATTATATATTTTCTGTGAGAGGGGTATACAGAAAGGAAAAGAGAGTAAGTGAGAAAAGAAATTTGGGGAAAAAGTGTTTTAGCGCTTGTACTAAGTGCTGCCTTGTTTGCAGAAGGCGTAGCGCCTTTAAGTGTAAAAGCGGAAGAAATTAACTCCGCTGAATTTCTGCAGGCAATTGAAGAGACTGAAGATGTAAATCTCTTATCTGTTTCAGACGGTAATGCTGAGGAAGAAGTACCTGCCGAAACTGAATCAGAAGAAACCACAAAAGAACCGGAGAAAACTGAAGCGGCAATTGATACTCCCGCTTCAGAAGAATCTGTTCCTGCAGAAAATGAATTCGCTGAAAATCCGGATGTATCAGAAAACGAAGAAATTTCTGAAGCTGAAACTGAAGAAGATCTGAATAATTCAGCTGATGCCGTTTCAGATGGCAATGCTGCAAATGAAGCAGCTGTTTCAGATGGAAATGCGCAGGCTCCCGGGGCTTTTGATTTTGAAAAAGAGATCGATGGCTATATAATAAAGCTTCATGCGGAAGAGGGGATTGTTCCTGAGGGTACAACAGTTGACATCACAAAGGTAAAAAAAGTTGGCGACCAGAAGGTTGATGATCTTGTAAATGATGTTCTTCCTGCAGAATCCGTAGTTTACGATTCCGCATCATTTGATATAACACTTATAAAGGATGGTCAGGAGTTTGAGCCTGATGGAAATGTTTCAGTAGAGATAACATTAAATGATAAGCTTTCTGATGCTAATTCGGAGAACGAAAGTACTTCCGTTCAGGTGTTCCATATCGAGGATGATGCCACTACAACAGAGGTTCCTGCTGATGTAACAGAGAATGCCACAGATGTTTACGGTGATGGCGAAGAAACAGTTGTATCTTATGATGCCGAAAGTTTCTCAGTTTATGACGTAGCTGTAGTACTTAATTTCGAGACATCAGAGGCAACAGCAGAAGTAAATCCCGTTTATGAAAACAGAATTGCCGTTAGCCAGAATGAGCTTAACACGCTTGCGTCACAGCTTGACTCAACCGTAAATGTTAAATCACTTCTTTCATCAGGCGGAAAATGTACTTCAATTCAGGAGATGGCAGAGGTTGCAAGAGAGGCAATTAAAGCAAGACAGACTTCTGTAATGATTAATTTCAAATTGCCGGATCTGTATAACGAGACCACTATATTAAATCCTATGCTTCCTATTATTTGGGAGCACACCGGTGTGCCTAATGAAGGCGATTATGTTAGATGGGCATTCCATCAAATTGCAAGACAGTCTTCCATTGCTTATGCCGACAATTACACATACGGTTCTATACAGCTTATGTTTGTATATAATCATGATGCTGCGCAGGAAGTACTGACAACTCAGAAGATTGATCAAATAATTAAGAATAATGGATTAAATAAGGGTACTGATTACCAGAAAATTTATAATACATATAGATATATAACCACGCACATATCTTATGATTATGAAACTATATCAAATCCAAACAAGTTTATTGGCTACTCATGTTATTCTGCAGCTTGCTTAAATAATACGGTATGTGAAGGGTATTCTCTTCTTTTCTACAGAATTATGCTTTCAGTTGGAATTGATTCAAGATTAGTTGCAGGTCTTGCAGAGGAAGGTGATCAGAATTCGGGTCATGGTTGGAATATAGTACAACTTGGCAATATATATTATTATGTTGATGGCACCTGGGACGCATATGATCCCAGACCCGGCCACAATACACCTGCAAAAACCGATAACTTCTTAAAAGGAAGTCGTGTCGATTATAATAAAAAAGTAGCTTTTGACAGCATTTATCACATTAGGTATCCGGAATATGCAACAGCTGATTTCTACAGAGTTTATCCTGTAAGCAGTACTGATTATAACGGTTCCGAAGGCAGTTTTGTTAAACCCACAAGCGTTGCTATAAGTCAGGCCAATGCTATAATTGCGGTTGGTTCACCATTACAGCTTAGTGCAACCTGTCTCCCCGCAAATTCCAAGCAGGGTATCAGATGGAATTCTTCTGATACGACAGTTGCCACTGTTAGTGATACCGGTCTTGTAATGGGTATAAGGAACGGTGAATGCGAAATCTTCGCAACCTCTGCATATGGCGGAAAAAAGGCTCGTTGCCGACTCATAGTTACAGACGGAAGAGTAAAAGGTCTTGATGTATCCGCAACAAAAATCACCGTTTATGCCGGATCAAAAGCATCAATTGGCACAGCCGTATTCCCTGAATGGGCCTTTAATAAGAGCATAAAGTTCAAGTCAAGCAATAAGAAAATTGCGACAGTCAATAAATACGGTATTATTACAGGTAAGAAACCCGGAAAATGCTTTATTACATGTAAGACACGAGATGGCGGAATTTCAAGGAAAGTTACTGTCATTGTAAAAAAAGCAAAACGTGTAAGATCTGTAAAACTTACCAAGAAGAAATTAAAACTTACAGTTGGTAGTACTTATACTCTTGGAGTTAAATTAAACCCCAAAAAGGCAACAAATAAGAATGTGACCTGGAAAAGCTCTAAACCCAGTGTTGTTTCAGTAGATGCTTATGGCAATCTTGTAGCATTAAGTCCAGGAAAAGCTAAAATTACAGTTAAATCCGAGGATGGAAATCATAAGGCAACCTGTATTGTAAAAGTAAGATAAAAAGAGGAATTGTAATGAAAATAGCTGTTTATCCCGGAAGCTTTGATCCTATAACATTAGGACATCTTGATATTATCAAAAGAGCTTCTGCCATGTTTGATAAGCTGGTCGTTGTGGTAAGCGTGAACACAGCTAAGAGTCCGTTGTTTTCAGTAGATGAACGTGTTAAGATGATTAAGGAAGCAGTTAAGGATCTTGATAATGTTGAGATTGACTGTCATGAAGGTCTTATCATCGATTATTGCAAGCAAAACAATATAAGGATTCTTTTACGAGGTCTCAGAGCTATCACCGATTTTGAATATGAACTCCAGATTGCTCAGACCAATAAAGCATTTTCACAAAATGAAGTTGATACTGTTTTCCTGACAACAAGCCTTGAATACGCATATCTAAGCAGTTCAACTGTTCGTGAATTCGCAAGCTTTCATGGGGATATAAGCCGCTGTGTAACAGAGTATGTCGCACAAATGGTTTATGAGAAATATGGGTATGATAAACAGCAAATTGGGGGGTAAAGACTATGAGCAGTAGAATTGAACAATGTATTGATGAAATTGAAACATTCATTGACAACTGCAAGTATCAGCCGCTGTCGCATACTAACATTGTAGTAAACAAAGAAGAGATTGATGAACTTCTAAGAGAGCTTCGCAGTAAAACACCCGAAGAAATCAGAAGATATCAGACTATTATCAGCAATAAAGAAGCTATTCTCGAGGATGCCAGGAAAAAGGCAAAAGATCTGATTGACAGAGCCACAGAGCAGACTCATGCAATGATAAATGAACATGATATCATGCAGCAGGCTTATGCACAGGCTAATGAGGTAATTGCCCATGCTGCAAAGCAAGCTGAGGAGATTCTTACAAGGTCTACAAATGAAGCCAATCAGATGAAGGCTGCAGCAGTAAGTTATACAGATAACCTGCTTGCAGAGGTTGAAGTAATAGTAAATAAGGCAATTGAAACCACTAATGCAAGTACAACTTCTTTCTTAAAAGATCTTACTTCATATAGTGAAACAATTAAATCAAACAGAGCGGATCTTGTTCCGCCAAGTGTCAATCCTTCTAACGTAAAAGAGAAACCCAAGCCGGCTTCTAATTTTACAGAAATAACTCCAGAAGTTATGCTTGACGATGGCTCTGATTTGAATCTTGATTTATTGTAATAATAATTTTATAGCTGCCGGTGAGTAAATCATGCGGCAGCTTTTCTTTTAGGATATATTATGAGATTAGATAAGTTTTTGGGATCCTGCGGCATCGGAAGCAGGAAACAACTTAAAGAATATATAAAAAACGGTATGGTATGCGTTGATGGTAATGTTATAACAAAACCTGAGTTTAGCGTTGATCCTACCATAAATGAAATCTTATTTTCGGGCGAAAGTCTCACTTCCGATTATAAAGAATTCAGATATTATCTGCTTAATAAGCCGCAAGGCGTTGTTTCTGCAACAAAAGACAATCATGACAAAACTGTTCTTGATCTCATTGATATAGGTTTTGACAATAATTTGGCTCCTGTCGGAAGGCTTGATAAAGATACTGAAGGACTTCTGATAATAACAAATGATGGAAAGCTTGCTCACAGGCTTCTTTCTCCCAAAAAGCATGTTGAAAAGGAATATGAAGTCCATACTGCAAGAGTGATATCTGATTTAGATCTTAAGAAGCTTGAGGAAGGCGTTGATATAGGTGATGATGAACCTACACTTCCCGCAAAAGCATTTATTGAAGATGTAAATGGTGAAGCAGTTTTGCACCTTATCATCCATGAGGGGAGATTCCATCAGGTTAAGCGTATGCTTGAAGCCATAAGAAATGAAGTTACTTTCCTAAAAAGGATAAGGATGGGGGGACTTTTTCTTGATCCAACTCTTGCTCCGGGTGAATACCGAGAGCTTACGGATGAAGAGCTTGATCTATTAAAATAACTGATATTCAGAGGTTGTCATGAAAAGAGTAGCAAAGGGAAATTTTGGATATATTGAATATAATCGTAAGTTTGCAACTATAAGGACCATTATTGCACTTGCAATTTGTCTGATTATATTTTTCACAGGTCTTTTTATCTATAAATCAAATAAGAGTGCATTTAGTATAATTGCTGCACTTGGATGCCTGCCCACAGGACTTAGTGCTGTCAATCTTATAATGTACATTAAAGCGCATCCTTGCAGCAAGGCTGCGTACGACATAATTGAAGCTCACAGAGGCGGGCTTCTCATCAGATATGATCTTGAGATGACTAGTTACGATGAAAATTTTAGTATTGCAGCTGCAACAGTTCTTGATAAGAATGTAATCTGCTATACGGAAAATAAAGCCCTTGATACCTCAAACTGCGAGAAACACATTAGAAACCAGATATCACAGAGCGGTTACAGCAGTTACACAGTCAAGGTATTTAAAGATATTAATGCATTTTGTAACAGGCTCGATAATCTTGAACAGATACGGCAATCCAAGAATATCGATCCTCAGGCAATTGAAGATTCCTGGGTGCCCGGCACGGTTGAAACCTGTGCGCTTGTTTTACTTTCAATTTCATTATAATCAGGGTGATATGAGAGAAATTAAAATAGATAAAAATTCAACAGGTAAGAGATTGGATAAATTTCTGGGGAGCTATTTTACCGAATGCTCCATGGGATTTTTATTTAAGATGCTTAGAAAAAAGAATATTACTCTTAACGGAAAAAAGGCAAGCGGAAAGGAAGCTCTTAAAGAAGGGGATGTTATATCCGTATTTTTTTCCGATGAAACATTCTACAAATTCGCAAATAAACATGTGAATATTTATGATACTGGAAGTGCTGCCAATAATACGGCGACGGAGTATGAGAGAGCCTTTGCGAAATTCGGAGACCTTGAAATTATATATGAAGATGAAAGCATTCTTCTTTTAAACAAACCATGCGGAATCTTATCTCAGAAATCTGAAGCTAAAGATTTAAGTATTAACGAATGGCTTATAGGATATCTTCTTAACCAAGGAGACATAAGTAAAGAGAGTCTTGCAACTTTCAGGCCATCTGTATGTAACCGTCTGGACCGAAATACATCGGGGCTTCTAATATGTTCCAAATCACTACCCGGAGCCAGAAAAATGGCCGAGCTGTTAAAAGACAGAACTCTTCATAAATATTACAGAACAATTGTTGTTGGAAATATTGTCTCTGATTCGCATTTATCCGGTTATCTATTTAAGGATAAAAAAACAAATAAAGTAGTTCTTACTGATACTAAGCCCAACGATGAACAAAATAACCTATATTCCCCGGTAAAAACATCTTTTAAGGTTTTGGGTCATGGTGCACTCTATATCTCAGATAAAAAAACTATACTTACAGAGCTGGAAGTATTACTTCATACAGGGAAAACACATCAGATAAGAGCACATTTATCATCGGAAGGACATCCACTGATCGGTGATACTAAGTATGGTAATGAACAGACTAATAAGATAATTAAGTCTGAATTCGGATTAAAATATCAGCTGCTTCATTCAAGCAGGCTGGAATTTCCGGTGATGGATGATGATTTTTCATATCTTTCGGGCAAGATTTTTGAAGCTGAACTTCCTGCTATTTATTCAAACATAAAATTCAAACTGTTTTCATAAATAATTTCGTATTTATTCTTTCGAATGGAGACAATATGGCCACATGGAATTCAAGAGGCCTTCGTGGTAACACTCTGGAGGAACTGATAAATCGAACAAACGAAAAATATCAGGAAGAGGCACTCGCCCTCATCCAAAAGATTCCCACGCCTATTACACCGATAAATATTGATAAAGAAACAAGACATATTACACTTGCCTATTTTGATCAAAAAAGTACTGTCGATTATATAGGCGCAGTTCAGGGAATTCCTGTTTGCTTTGATGCAAAAGAATGTGCACAGGATACATTCACCCTGGAAAACATCCATCCCCATCAGGTTTCTTTTATGGAAAAATTTGAAGCACAGGACGGCATTGCTTTTTTTCTGATTTATTATACCGGGCGAGGGGAATTCTATTATCTTCCTTATAGAAAACTCAAATATTTTTGGGAAAGAGCCGTTGAAGGCGGACGAAAAAGTTTTCGATATGATGAGCTCGATCCGGAATATATAATTTCAGATGATACAAAAGGATATATCCCTTATTTGGATATGCTGCAAAAAGATCTTGAGCAAAGAGATTGACAAATAAATTGTATTCCTATAAACTTAAATAAATTTAATGTAGTAGCGAAGTAGCACGTTAATGTAATAAAGTATCCAGGAGATATGTATGAATCGAAGACTTTTGCACACACCAGAGGGTGTACGTGATCTATATGGAAAAGAATGCAGTGACAGATCCTTTGTAATTAATACTATAGGAAACCGTATGAAATCTTACGGGTTTGAAGCCATTGATACTCCTACTTTTGAGTTTTTTGATGTTTTTGCGGAGGAGATCAGCAGTAACAGTGAAAAAGAGCTCTATAAGTTCTTTGACCAGGATGGTAATACCATGGTACTTCGTCCGGATTTCACACCATCAGTAGCAAGATGTGTAAGTAAATATTTTTTGGAAGATGAAGAACCTGTTAGATTCTGTTACAGCGGTAAGACATTTTTAAATACTCACAGTCTGCAGGGAAAGCTGAAGGAAGTTTCCGAAATCGGCGCTGAGCTTATGAACGATGGCTCAATTTTTGCTGATGCTGAGATGATCGCATTGCTTGTGGAATCGATTTCCGCTACGGGCTTAAACGATTTTAAGGTAAGTATAGGTGATGCTGATTATTATTACGGTATCTGCGAAGAAGCCGGCATCGATTTTGATACTGAAGAAGCTATAAGAGAAAAGCTTGTAAGCAGAAATACATTTGCTGCAGATCTTATCATGGAAGAGTCCGGAATTTCAGAAAAATACCGCGAACTAATAAAAAGTGTTTCAACCTGTATAGGAAATGCAGAAGTTCTTGAAGAAGCAGGAAAGCTCGTTAATAACAAGCGTTCACAAAAAGCTATTTCTCACCTTCAAAGTTTATATCAGGTATTATGTAACTACGGTATTCAGGATTACATATCTTTTGATCTGGGTATGCTCAGTAAATTTAATTATTATACCGGCGTAATGTTTGGCGCTTATACCTACGGTGTAGGTGATGCGATAGCAAAAGGCGGTCGATATGATGACCTTCTCGACAGATTTGGAAAGAGCGCACCTTCAATCGGATTTATGATTAATCTTGATGATCTGATGAAAGCTTTATACAACCAGAAAATTCAGTTGCCTGAAGAAGATAAGCCAATAGTTATTGAATATGATGAAAACAGCTTCAAGGATTCTCTTTCTAAGGCGAAAGAGCTTAGGAAGCAGGGATCAAGAGTAATCTTAAAGGGGGCAAAATAATAATGAATAAACAGGATAGATATCTCACATTTGCCCTTGGTAAGGGAAGACTTGTTGATTCAACAATGGAACTTTTAAAGAAATGCGGCATTGAGTGTGAGGAAATCACTGATAAAAAGACAAGAAAACTAATTTTCACGAATGAAGAACTGAAACTTAAGTTTTTCCTGGCAAAGGGCCCTGATGTTCCCACCTACGTTGAGTATGGTGCAGCTGACATCGGTATAGTCGGCAAGGATACCATTATGGAGGAAAATCGCAGTGTATATGAAGTTCTGGATCTTGGATTCGGTAAATGCAGAATGTGTGTATGCGGCCCCGAATCTGCCAGAGAACTTCTCGATCATCATGAAATGATCAAGGTTGCCAGCAAATATCCTAATATTGCAAAGGATTATTTTTATAACAGAAAAAACCAGACTGTTGATATTATTAAACTAAACGGTTCGGTAGAACTTGGTCCAATTGTTAATCTCTCGGATGTTATAGTTGATATAGTTGAAACAGGCAGTACACTTCGTGAAAACGGTCTTACTGTTTTGGAGGAGATATGTCCGTTATCTGCAAGAGTTATTGTAAACCAGGTAAGTATGCAGATGGAATCTGAAAGAATTCATAAACTAATCAATGACATGAAGGAGAACCTGTAATGCGGATAGTAGAATTAAACAGTAAAACAAAAGGAGAGCTCCTTGAGAAGTTATTAAAAAGAAGTCCTTCTAATTACGGTGAATACGAGCAGATCGTAAATGATATAATTACAAATGTAAGAGAAAATGGTGACAAAGCTATTTTTGAATATACCTCTAAATTTGATCATTTTGATATAACAGCTGATACAATAAAGGTAACAAGGCAGGAGATTGAGGCTGCATATGAAGCTCTTGACGATGACTTTATTGATGTTATAAAGAAAAGTGCTGAAAACATTCGTGTATTTCATGAAAAGCAAAAGAGAAATACCTGGATAGATACAAAAGAAGATGGCTCAATTCTTGGTCAGAGAATCATCCCAATTGAAATATCCGGTGTTTATGTACCAGGTGGAAAAGCTGCCTATCCTTCAAGCGTACTTATGAATGTTGTACCCGCCAAGGTTGCAGGTGTAGAACGTATTATAATGTGTACACCGCCTTCAAAAGATGGAAAAATCAATCCCGGAACTCTGGTAGCTGCTGATATTGCAGGTGTTACCGAAGTGTACAAGGTTGGAGGAGCACAGGCTATTGCAGCTATGGCATTTGGTACCGAATCAGTTCCGAAAGTGGATAAAATTACTGGTCCCGGAAATATATTCGTTGCTCTTGCAAAAAAAGCCTGCTTTGGTTATGTTTCTATTGATTCTATTGCAGGTCCTTCTGAAATTCTTGTAATTGCCGATGAAACCGCAAATCCTAGATATGTTGCGGCAGACCTTTTATCACAGGCAGAGCATGATGAGATGGCCAGTGCAATTCTTGTAACTACAAGTAAGAAGCTTGCCGAAGATGTTTCAGTAGAAGTAGAGGCTTTTACCCAAAAGCTTGAGAGAAGTGAGATAATTCAAAAGTCGCTTGATAATTACGGATACATTTTTGTTGCTGATAATATGACTGATGTTATTGATGCAGCAAACGCCATAGCCTCAGAGCACCTTGAAATCATTACAAAGAATCCTTTTGAGGTTATGCCGAAAATCAAGCACGCGGGTGCTATTTTCCTTGGAGCGTATTCTTCTGAGCCCCTTGGTGATTATTTTGCAGGCCCTAACCATATTTTACCCACCAATCAGACAGCAAGATTTTTCTCACCGCTTTCTGTGGATGATTTTGTAAAGAAGACAAGTATAATTGCGTATTCTGAGGATGGTCTAAGAAAGGTTCATAAGGATATTGAACTTTTTGCTAAAAATGAGGGCCTGACAGCCCATGCAAATTCAATAGCAGTTAGATTTGAGGAGGAATAAGTATGGCACGTACAGCTGAAATCGAAAGAAAAACCGCTGAAACTGACATTACATTAGAAATTGATCTTGATGGATCCGGAAAATCCGACATTAATACAGGCATCGGCTTTTTTGATCATATGCTTTCAGCTTTTGCCAGACATGGTTTATTTGATCTTTCTGTTAATGTTGTCGGCGATACTGATGTTGATGGCCACCACTCTGTGGAAGATACCGGAATAGTTCTTGGACAGGCAATCGCAAAAGCCCTCGGAAACAAGAAAGGGATCAAACGCTATGGTAGTTCTATCCTTCCTATGGATGAGGCACTTGTTCTATCCGCAATTGATTTATGCGGAAGACCTTATTTCGAAATGGATGCCGAATTCACTGCACCAATGGTTGGGGCGTTTGACACTCAGCTTGTGAGAGAGTTCTTTTATGCAGTTTCTTATGGTGCAATGATGAATCTGCATCTCAGAGTAATAACGGGAATCAATGATCATCACAAGATAGAAGCTATGTTTAAAGCATTCGCCAGAGCTTTGGATGAAGCAACTTCCATAGATTCAAGAATAGACGGTGTTTTAAGCACAAAGGGAAGTCTTTAATACTAAACTATTTACCGGGAGAACTAATATGCTGAAAAAATTTATACCCTGCATATATTTACACAACGGAAATGCTGTTGCATCTTTGGAAAATGCAGATGTTATTTCACAGTCACCTGTTATGCTTGCAGAGAAATATGATGATGACGATTGTGATGCTATAATCATTTTTGATATGTCAGAGGGTGATGCAGAGCATGAAGAATCACTTGATATCATAAAGGAAATATGCAGTGTGGTTTCCTGTGATGTATATGGCGCAGGAAATGTTAAACGTATGGAGGATATCAAAAAACTTCTCTATGCAGGTTGCAAAAAGGCTTGCCTCAATTTTTCCAAACAGGGCAATATTGATATTTTGCAGGAAGTATCAGAGAAATTCGGCAAGGATAAAATATGTATATGCTATACTGAGACAGATAAGATATCAGCTTACGATGAACTCATAAAAAAATATGCTGATGAACTGATTCTTCTTAACAGTTCTGAAATAAAGAAAACCTTTGCAATTGAATTGCCAACTATATTATGCCTTCCTGATTTATCCCTTGATAAAATGATAGGACTGATGTCAGAGAAAAATGTCAGTGGTCTTTCAGGAAGAGCTATAAATGTCAATTCTTCGGAAATAAGAAATATGAAAAATATCTGTGCCGAGAATGATCTTGCTGTCAATCGTATGCTCCCACAGTTTAAATGGGAAGATTTCAAGAAGAATTCCGATGGCATGGTTCCTGTAGTGGTTCAGGATTACAGAACAGATGCGGTTTTGATGGTTGCTTATTTTAACGAAGAATCATATAAGAAGACTCTCGAAACCGGTAAGATGACATATTTTAGCAGAAGTCGAAATGAACTTTGGCTTAAGGGAGAAACAAGCGGTCACTTCCAATATGTTAAGAAGCTGACAGCGGATTGTGATATGGACACTATACTAGCAAAGGTAAAACAGGTTGGTGTCGCATGCCATACCGGCAGCTATTCATGCTTCTTCAACGAAATCACCGGCAAAAAATATGCAGAGAAAAATCCTCAAAAGGTGCTCGACAGTGTATTTACCGTTATAAATGACAGAAAAACCAATCCAAGAGAAGGCTCTTACACCAATTACCTCTTCGATAAAGGATTGGATAAGATACTGAAAAAGGTCGGTGAGGAAAGTACCGAAATGGTCATCGCCGCAAAAAATAAAAATTCAAATGAACTCATTTACGAAATGGCTGATTTCCTGTATCATATGATGGTACTTATGGCAGAAAAAGATATTAGCTGGGAAGAAATAACCGATGAGCTCGCAAGGCGCTAAGGCCTTTTAATATCGATTATTTGAATTATTTCTCAATTGATGTCTTTTATAAATCTTTCGAGGTGTAATTTGAACGAAAAATTAGCATTATCAGATGAAATCCTTCTTAGCATCAGTAAACCCGAGCGCTATATCGGCGGCGAGGTTAACAGTGCTGTGAAGGATTTATCTGACATTAAAATCAGATTTGCATTCTGTTTCCCTGATGTGTACGAAATAGGCATGTCACATTTGGGAATTCAGATTCTTTACGGTTTATTCAACGAATATGAAGATGTATGGTGTGAGCGGGTATTTTCTCCCTGGTCCGATATGGACAGTATCATGAGAGAAAATGACATCCCGCTTTTTGCTTTGGAATCACAGGATCCCATAAAGGGTTTTGATTTCCTTGGATTTACACTTCAATACGAGATGTGTTATACAAACATACTTCAGGTTCTTGATCTTTCAGGAGTCGCGATATATTCAAAGGACAGAACCTGGGATGATCCTATAGTTATTGGCGGTGGCCCTTGTTCATATAATCCGGAGCCTATAGCAGATTTCTTTGACCTTTTCTATATCGGTGAAGGAGAAACGAAATACAGAGAGCTTTTTGATTTATACGAAAAAGCAAAGTATGAAGGCTTATCAAGAGAGGAATTCTTATTCCAATGCTCTCAAATTAATGGCATCTATGTTCCTTCTTTATACGATATCAGCTACAAAGAGGACGGGACAATTAAAGCTATAACTCCTGTCAGAGAGGGCGTTCCTTCCGTAGTAAAAAAAGAACTATGCCTGGACCTCACAAATGCGTATTATCCAATGAAGCCTGTTATGCCTTTTATCAGAGTAACTCAGGACAGAGTAGTAATGGAGGTTATGAGAGGCTGCATCAGAGGCTGCAGATTCTGCCAGGCGGGGCAATTATACAGGCCTCTTCGTGAAAGAGATGTAAAGAAACTGAAAGAATACGCAATTACATTACTTAAGAATACAGGCTACGAAGAAATATCCTTAAGCTCACTCAGCACAAGTGACTACACAGGATTAAATGAGCTTTTGGAATTCCTGATTGATTACTGTAACGAGCATAAAGTTAATATATCATTGCCTTCCCTTAGAATTGATGCATTTTCTCTTGATGTAATGAGCAAGGTTCAGGATGTTAAGAAATCCTCACTTACATTTGCTCCTGAGGCCGGATCTCAAAGGATGAGAAATGTAATTAATAAAGGGCTTACTGAAGAGGATATATTACGAGGAGCTCATGAAGCTTTTGTTGGCGGATGGAATAAGGTTAAGCTTTATTTCATGCTTGGCCTTCCCGGAGAGACTCCTGAAGATATAGAAGGGATAGGAGATATAGCCAATAAAATTGCTGTTGAGTATTTCGAGACAGTTCCTAAGGAGAAGAGAAACGGAAGAACAATTGAAATCGTAGCAAGTACGTCTTTCTTTGTCCCAAAGCCCTTTACTCCTTTCCAATGGGCTTCTATGAATACCAAGGAAGAATTCCTTGATAAGGCAAGTATTACCAGAAAAGGTATAATGGCTCAGCTTAACCAGAAGCATATAAAGTATAACTGGCACGAGGCTGATGCCAGCATGCTTGAAGGTATACTGGCTCGCGGTGACAGAAAGCTATCGACAGTTATTTATAATGTATATAAAAGAGGCTGCATTTTTGATGCCTGGAGCGAACATTTTAAAAATGATATCTGGCTGGAAGAAATGGAAAAAGCTTCTCTTGATCCCATGTTCTATGTAAAAAGAGAGCGAACAAAGGATGAAATTCTCCCCTGGGATATGATAGATTGCGGAGTGTCCAAAGAATTTTTATGGCGAGAATGGGAAAACTCCAAAAAAGGCGTTGTATCTCCGAATTGCAGACAGTCATGTATGGGATGTGGCGGCGCAAATTACGGTGTAGGTATTTGTTTTCAGCCTAAAACCGGTGTTAATTAAAGGTACTGACAAATTATGGTAAAACTACGATTAAAATTTTCAAAATATGGTCCGATAAGGTTTCTTGGTCATCTGGATGTCATGAGATATGTCCAAAAAGCTATAAGACGTGCTGAAATAGATATTAAATACAGTGAAGGCTACAGCCCTCATCAGATTCTTTCTTTTGCACAGCCTCTTAGTGTCGGTTCCACAACCGATGGTGATTATATGGACATGACCGTACTTAGCTGTAAGTCACCCGAAGCTGTTATGGATTCTTTAAACAATGCAATGAATGAAGGCATTGTAATAACGGCTATCAGTGAACTGCCGGAGAAATCCGTAAATGCCATGACGAGTGTAGCTGCCGCTGAATATGTTATCTCATTCAGAGATGGAAAAGTCCCTGAGTTTAATCTAGAAAGTACTTTCAGAAGTTTCATGGAACAGAATGAAATTTTAGCTACAAAAAAGACTAAAAATGGTGAGAAGGAAATAAATATCAAGCCACTGATTTATGATTATGAGATACTTCCGGGAAATCAGATACATGTCCTTGTATCTGCCGGCAGTTCAAGTAATTTAAAAGCATCTCTTTTAACTGAATCGCTGTTTTCATTTGCAGGAGAGGAGATGAAGCCGTTTGCTGCCGTTTATCACAGACTTGAAACCTACCTTTCCGGTAATGATGAAAAAGGTTACTTTATTCAGCCTATGATTCCGCAGAAAATTCCGGCTCTTTCTTTTGCTGCCACTAAGTCCTCCTCACAGGGAAAGCTTTATGTGTGAAATAATTATTACAAGATGGCACGGACATCTTTCAATGATCGGTATTCTAAATAATACAGTTCAGTCGCTGGATATTTTGGATTCCATTGACAGGACCGGCAATATATACGTCGGAAGAGTCGAGAATCTTGTATCCAATTTAAACGCTGCTTTTGTCAGGTTTGAAAACATTAAGGGAAAGCATAGTGTAGGATTTTTACCATTTAAAGCTATGCCTCCTGCACATATACTTAACAGAAACGCTGATTCATCTTCATTGAAAACCGGCGATATAGTTCTTGTCCAATTAAAAGTGGAAGAGCAAAAAACAAAACAGGCGAGGCTATCCGGTAAAATCGACCTTGATAGTTCTACTTTTGACGGTAATATCGATGATTTGATAAAGATTGCCAAAACAAGATGTGAGTACCAGATGATATCAGGTAATACCGGCCTTGTATCTGATGAAATTAGTACATTTGTATCTGATTTTATCAAAATTATTGATACTATTGATTCTGATGCCAATTGCGCAGAATCCTACAAAATTGTTACAGATATACGAGATATTTATGATGAACTGAGCGCTCATAATGTTGTATGTGAATATTATGATGAGGAAGAAAAAAGACTTCCTTTACAAATAAATTATAGTCTTTCCAGTAAAACAGATGATTTGTTTGGTAAGAAGGTCTGGCTGGATTCAGGAGCATTTCTGATAATAGAGCAGACTGAAACCCTTAATCTGATTGACATCAACTCAGGAAAAGCTACAAAAAAATCCGAGGATTTCTTTTTAAAACTTAATATGGAAGCTGCTGTTGAAGCTTATAGACAGATTAGGCTAAGAAATCTTTCGGGCATGATACTTATTGATTTCGTGTCAATGAAAAATGCCGACATGAATGAAAGACTTATCTCATTTATAAAGAATCTGATACAATCGGATCCAATGAATCTGACTTATATTGATTTGACAGGTCTTGGTATAATGGAGTTTACAAGACAAAAAAGAAAAAAATCTCTGAGAGAAACTATTGACATAAAAAATAAGTGATGTTATTATTTCAGAGTATGCCGCTTAACGAGGTCGAAGTGGATTAATTTTCCCACCATAGTTAGCGAGATTTGGAAAAAGGAGGTGCCTTATGTACGCAATTATTGTTACTGGTGGTAAGCAGTACAAGGTTTCCGAGGGCGACGTTATTCGTGTTGAGAAGCTTGACGTAGAAGCCGGAAAAGAAGTTACATTTGATAATGTTATTGCTGTAAGTGATGACAAGACTCTTAAGGTTGCTGGTGATGTAGCAGGCGCTAAAGTTAGTGCAACTGTTATGGAACAGGGCAAGGGCAAGAAGGTTATCGTTTACAAGTACAAGTCTAAGACAGGTTATCACAAGAAGAACGGTCACAGACAGTGCTTCACAAGCGTAAAGATTGATAAGATTTCTCTTTAATCTTGTGTTTTTTGAGTGTTTGCAGATATGACAAATATCATTATTCGTAAAAATACGGATGGCGAGTACAAGGGCTTTAAGCTTGAAGGACATGCCGGTTCCGGTGAATATGGCAAAGATATAGTATGTGCAGCAATTTCCATGCTATCTATTAATACTGTCAATTCTCTTGAAAAATTTACAGATGATGTTTTTACCTGTGATGCTAATCCTGAGAAGGGTTACATTGAAGTGCAAGCAGAGAATGGTTTCTCTGAGGAGGGCGAATTATTGATGAAGTCCTTCGAGCTTGGAATTACAGGTGTCTACAAACAGTATGGTAATGAGTTTTTGAACATTAAATTCGAGGAGGTGTAAGTCATGTTGAATATGGACCTTCAATTTTTTGCTCATAAGAAGGGAGTCGGATCCACAAAGAATGGTCGTGATTCCGAGTCAAAGCGTCTTGGAGCAAAGAGAGCTGACGGACAATTCGTAAAGGCTGGAAATATTTTATACAGACAGCGCGGCACTCATATTCATCCCGGTGTGAACGTTGGTATCGGTAAGGATGATACTCTGTTTGCACTTATCGATGGTGTGCTTCGTTTCGAGCGCAAAGGCCGCGATAAGAAGCAGGCTAGCGTTTATGCTGTAGAGAAGTAATCAGTATCGTTTTGTATTGAGCTCCAAACATATTTTGTTTGGAGCTCTTTTTCTTAGAATCCCCGTTGTTTTTATATAATTTATTTAGGAGATTATAATGCCTGCATTTGTTGATAGAGCAAGAATATTTGTAAAAAGCGGAAAAGGCGGAGATGGCCACGTATCCTTCAGAAGAGAAAAATTTGTTGCCAATGGTGGTCCCGATGGCGGAGACGGCGGAAAAGGTGGAGATGTTATTGTTAAAGTTGATCTTGGAATTAATACTCTCTCAGATTTCCATTATGGCGGCAAATATAAAGCAGAAAACGGTGAAGATGGCGGAAAGAGAAGATGTCACGGCAAACAAGGCTCTGATATCATTATTAAGGTACCCCAGGGTACAGTAATTAAAGAAGCTGAGAGCGGTAAAGTCATTGTCGATATGTCCGGCGAAACCACTGAGTTTGTTTTACTTAAAGGTGGTCGCGGCGGTAATGGTAATATGCATTATGCAACCAGTACAATGCAGGCGCCGAGATATGCTCAGCCCGGCCAACCCTCCAAAGAACTTGAAATATTACTTGAGCTGAAAATGATAGCAGATGTAGGACTTGTTGGTTTCCCCAATGTTGGTAAATCGACGTTTTTAACAAAAGTATCTAACGCTAAGCCCAAAGTAGCAAACTATCATTTCACAACATTAACCCCTATTCTGGGTGTTGTAAGTTTAAATGATGCAAGAGGCTTTGTTGTAGCAGATATTCCCGGACTTATCGAGGGCGCCGCCGATGGAGCAGGTCTCGGACATGAATTTTTGCGCCACATTGAGCGTACAAGGATGATGATTCATGTTGTAGATGCTGCAGGAACAGAAGGGCGGGATCCCTTTGAAGATATAGAAGCCATAAATAATGAACTTGCAAAATACAATGCCGATATTACCAAGAAAACACAGGTAATAGCAGCAAATAAGATTGACATGCTTCCTGATGGAGAAGACTCTGAGATAATTCAAAAACTAAGAGAAAAATTTGAGCCACAGGGTGTAAAGGTATTTGCAACGTCAACGTTAACTGGCAAAGGCATTAATGAACTGTTATACTATATAAGTAGAGAACTTGACAAACTTGGTGATGATACTGTCGTATTTAAAAGTGAGTATGATCCCGAGGTTGAACTCAAGGTAGAAAATGAGTCCTTCACTGTTGAATATGATTCAAAAGCTAAGGAATATGTAATAGAAGGACCAAAGATTGAAAAAATGCTTGGATATACTAACCTTGATTCCGAAAAAGGTTTCGCATTTTTCCAGAATTTCCTTGTTGAGACAGGTATTCTCGATAAACTTGAAGAACTTGGTATACAGGAAGGTGATACCGTAAGAATGTACGGTAACAGTTTTGATTATTACAGAAATGCAGATACCGGCGATAATTCAGTCATGAATGATGCCGAAATGCAAGATGATGATATAGATATTGATATGGAGGACAATGATGAATTTAACGAGTAAACAGCGCGCTTACTTAAAAGGGTTAGCCATGAATCTGGAGCCTGTTTTTCAGATTGGCAAGTCAGCAGTAACTCCCGAAGTAACTGAAGCAGTTTCCGAATGTTTTAATAATAAAGAGCTTATAAAGGGTTCTATTTTAAAGAATTGTACAGATGATGTTAAAGAGGTGGCAAATACTGTTGCTGACAGAACCAGATCAACACTCGTTCAGGTAATCGGTCGCAAATTTGTGTTATACAAGCCTTTTCATGAAAATCCTGAAATCAAGCTTCCTAAATAAGTAATATGTATTAAAATTTGGCCCTGTTATCATAAAGGCTACAATACTAAAAACAATTTTACAGCGAGGTTATTACTATGGCAGGCAGAAAAATCGGAATATTAGGCGGAACGTTTGATCCTATTCATCATGTTCATCTTATTCTTGGCGAAGCAGCAAGAGAGCAGTTTGGCCTGGACAGGATTATCTTTATTCCCAGTGGGTGTTCATATATGAAAGATACCTCTTCCATAACCCCCGGTGAGCTTAGATATCAGATGGTTAAGCTTGCAATTGAAAATAATCCTTATTTTACCTGCTCTCGAATTGAGATTGATCGTGAAGGTAATAGTTATACTATTGATACCTTACGTGAGCTTAAGAAGATGTATCCCGGCGATGAGATATATCTGATACTCGGCGGTGATACTTTCAGATCAATTGAAAGCTGGTATGAAAGTGAAGAGATTTTCAAAAACTGCATTATTCTGGCTGCTGTAAGAGACAATATGTCTATAGAAGATATGGATAAGCAGAGACGCCATCTGCACGATACATATGGTGCTGATGTCAGAATTCTCTCATTTAAGAATCTTGATTTATCAAGCAGTGACATCAGAGCTCGTATGAAAACCGGCAGATCGGTAAGATATCTTCTTCCGGATTCTGTTATTGAGTTTGCATGCCTGAAGAATATATTCAATGGAATCCCCGTAGATAATGATACCGATGATGTAAAAATATATAATGGTTGATTCATTACCTGACATTACATTATGAAGATTATTGATATTTCACACAAATTCCGAAAAGAAATGAAGCTTGTACTCAATGCGGATCGTTTTGACCACACATTGGGAGTAGCTTATACAGCTGCAAATATGGCCGCTGTACATGATGTTTCTATTGAAAAGGCTCTTATCGCAGGATATTTACATGACTGTGCTAAAAACCTCGATCATGAAGAGCAAATTAAAATCTGCAAAAAGTACGAAGTTGATATTTCCGAAGTAGAAAGAAGAAATCCATCTCTTATTCATGCTAAAGCAGGTATGTGTCTGGCAGAGCACAGATATGGTATCGATGACAAAGAGATTTTATCAGCTATAAGGTGGCATACTACCGGACACCCGGGAATGACGGACCTTGAAAAAATCGTATTCATCGCAGATTTTATAGAACCGAACAGAAAACCGCTTGAACATATGAGCGAAATTCGTAAAGAAGCATATAAAAATCTCGACAAATGTATGCTTTATATATTAAGGGATACGCTTAACTATTTAAAAAACATTGATAAAGAATGCGATCCCATGACTCAGGACACTTATGATTATTATTTAAAAAAGGACAGGATGAACAATGAGTGAACACACAATTGAAAATTCAAAAAATATGGTCAAGATAGCTGTTGAGGCTATAGAAAATACAAAGGGCTCCGATATTGAAATTATCGATATCAGTGAAGTTTCATCACTTGGTGATTATTTCATAGTTGCAAGTGGTTCAAACAGATCTCAGATCCAAGCTATGGCTGATAAAGTTGAAGAGGCCCTTGGCAGAGCAGGCTATGAGAAAAAGGATGTAGAAGGTTATGAGAGTGCTTTTTGGATTCTTCAGGACTTCGGAGACATAATTGTTCACATATTTGATCAGGAAAACAGATTATTCTATGATCTTGAGAGAATATGGCGAGACGGAAAGCATATTACTAAAGATGAGCTGTAATTAGTTAAGGAGTAGATATTTATGAAAATATCTACTCCTTCTTTTTTATCAATATTAAATGACCTAATCGAGGATTTGCATTTGTAAATACAAATCAAAAATATCAATAAAGCCTTAAAACGCCAAATACTCTTCCCAGAATCTCGCAATCATCGACAATTATAGGTTCCATAGTATCGTTCTCAGGCTGAAGTCTTATATGTCCCTTTTCTTTATAAAAAGTTTTAACAGTTGCTGAATCATCTATAAGGGCAACAATCTGTTCACCATTCCTGGCTGTATCACAAGCTTCAACAAAAATACGATCACCATTAAAAATGCCGGCATTTATCATAGAGTCACCTTTAACATTGAGTATAAACATTTGCCCTTTAGGACACATCTCAGCCGGAATAGGGAAGTAGCTGTCAATATTCTGCTCTGCAAGAATAGGAGTTCCCGCAGCAACCTGACCGACAACAGGAATATTAACCATCTCAGTTCGAATCATATTGAATGAATCGTCACAAATTTCAATTGTACGAGGCTTGGTAGGATCTCTTTTTATATATCCGTTTTTCTCAAGTGTTTCAAGATGAGAGTGGACAGAAGAGGTTGATTTCAGATGTACTGTCTCACAAATTTCTCTTACTGTCGGCGGATAGCCTTTCTCCAGAATCTTATCCTTGATAAAATCCAATATTTCTTGCTGTTTTGCGCTAATTCTTCTTTTTTCCATGATAATCCTCCATAAAAATTCAGAACCTATGTTCAGTTTAGCATAAAAAAAGAATTATAGCAAACATATATTCGCTGTACGTTTTATTGGACAGGGGATGGATTATTATGAATACATAAAGAAATTGCATTAATCACAAAACACCCACATTACTGTGAGTGTCCTGCGATTTTCTTATGAGGGGGAGATAGTGTGATTTAGTTCATCAACTATCTTGATTAAATAATACTTTATAAATATGAACAAAATATGAACTCAAACGAATGATTTCTTTAAGATTATTTTGTTCTCAATTTCAGAACAAATGTGCGAATTTATTGTTGACAAGAGAATAAATGTTCGATATATTTATTTCAGAACAATTGTTCGTAACGTTTGTTCGCATTCGGAGGTAACAAGATGAGAGAAGTGGTTGTTGGTGGTAAAACTTATAGTTATTCAGAGAACTGTGAGAAGAGCTTTGTTCGTTCCATGAATAATAAGAAGAGAAGAGAGATACAGCTTCGCAGAAGAGTTGTTACATTTTGTGTTTCTGTTTCTGTAATCATTTTCCTTGCTCTCATTCTTTCATTCTCATTTAAATCTGACGCAAGTAGCAGTGATGATCATCAGCAATATCGTTATTATTCTTCCGTATCAATAGCTTCCGGTGATTCAGTATATTCGATAGCTGAGAAATATATGGACTACCTTCATTACAGAGATATAAATGAACTTGCTCATGACATCGCTTCAATCAACAGAATATCGACAAATACTGATCTTGTAGCAGGTTCTAAAATATTTGTTCCTTATTATGATGATTTCATAAAATAAAAAGAAAAAACGGAAACTACATTTTAAATAATAGTATCGAAAAATACAGTATAAAATATATAACTTTTGCCAATAGCATTTTACGCTCATATATTGCATTATTATTGCAGATAATATTGTTTAATTTTATGGAGGTAACTTATGCTATTCCAACTTTATGGCTCAAGTGCTGCGTCACAACTCATTGGATGGGTTCTTGTCTTCGCGGGCCTTATTCTTATGAACGAGATTGGTAGAAGAACAAAAGCTGGTGGAATCCTGGTTTTTGTAATTATCCCAACAATCCTCACAGTTTATTTTATTGCTGCACATCTTGGTATGTTTGGAGGTGCGAGCAATCCTACAGTAGCTTATATGGACGGTTGGTTCCATTATTTCAAACTTTACGCTGCTGATATAGGATGTGTAGGCTTCATGATGATCAAGTACAAGTGGGGCATTGGCAAAGAAAAATGGTTTGCCTGGTTCCCTTGGTTCATCGTTGCAGCTAACATCATGATCGCAAATGTTTCTGATATGGAGTCAGCTCTTGCTGCATTTAATATCACAGGTAACCTTTCCGGTGCATGGTGGGCATCTAACGAAGGTGTATTCATCTACGGTGGATGGTGGAACGTTGTTAACGCTCTTGCAGGTATGATCAATATCTTCTGTATGACAGGTGTTGTTCATCTTTACACGTCTAAGGACAGAAATAAGTCAGATATGCTTTGGCCTGATATGACCGTTTGGTTTATCCTTGCTTATGATGTATGGAACTTTGAGTATACATACCTCAATCTTCCTACACACACCTGGTATTGCGGCGTTGCACTTCTTCTTGCACCTACTTTTGCAAATGCATTTTGGAACAAGGGTGCATGGATTCAGAACAGAGCTAATACACTTGCTATCTGGTGTATGTGGGCTCAGGTAGTTCCCGGATTCCAGCTTTGGAGTAAGTTTGCGGCAGCACTTCCTACAGTATACGGTGGTGCTACAGCTAATAACATTACTACAATGGATCTTTATTCAAAGGCAATTGAGCTTTACAATTCAGGAGCAGGTAAAACAGCACAGGCAGGAGAAATCATTTCATCTATGGGCATTACCGCAGATCCCAGAATGCAGGGGTTTGTTGCTATTCTCTCAATAACAATCAATGTTATTTGCATAGTAGAGATTATTAAGAGAGCAGTAAAACTTGGTAAGAATCCTTACTCAAATAATGTATTTGAAGATACTAAGGATTTCCAGCTTGCTATGGATCGTGCTGAGAAGGCGTAAATATTTATATCGCGCTTATAATTGAGGTTTTTTATGCACGAACTTGGTGTAGTATTTCATATTATTGATGATCTTAAAGAGGTCGCAGAAGAAAACAAAATTGAAAAAATTGAGAAGGTTACAATTGAACTTGGTGAAGTTTCAACCGTAATTCCTCACTTTTTGACTGACTGTTGGAAGTGGGCTTCAGAAAAACAGGATTTTATTAAAGATACAGAACTTTTAATCGAAACAATTCCTGCGATAACTGAGTGTCAGGATTGCAAGAAGCAATATGGAACCGTTGCCCACGGAAGAATATGTCCCTTTTGCGGCAGTGAACACACATATCTTGTACAGGGAAATGAATTTCTAATAAAAGAAATAGAAGTACAGGAATGATTGCAAAATTAATATATTTTAGCGAAAAACTCAGCTTATATCCCTGATATAAGTTGAGTTTTTTTAATCTATTGCGTTTTTTGTATTTTTTTCTTATACATTTTTAATGACAACATAGGATTTTTATTATAAAATGTATGCATGTTGCATAATACAAAACTAGGTAAGGGGGTATTCATAGCCATGGCAACTAAGGAGAAGAGAAATGTTATTGTTGGACAGTCAGGAGGACCTACAGCTGCAATCAATTCCTCACTTGCAGGTGTTTATCGTACAGCTATAGATCGTGGATACAAGAAGGTTTACGGAATGATCCATGGTGTTCAGGGTCTTATGGAAGGTCGTTATGTTGATCTTGCAGAGCACATTAAGACAGGTCTTGATGCTGAGCTCTTAAAGAGAACACCTTCGGCTTATCTTGGCTCATGTCGTTATAAGCTTCCGGAAATATTCGAAAGCAAAGAGACATATGAGAAGATTTTCCAGATACTTACTGATTTGGAAATCGATTGCTTTATTTATATCGGTGGTAATGACTCAATGGATACCATCAAAAAGCTTTCCGATTATGCAATTATTTCGGGATCTACAGTAAGATTTGTAGGATGTCCCAAAACAATTGATAATGACCTTGCACTTACTGATCACACACCCGGATATGGCTCTGCAGCAAAGTACATTGGTACTTCCGTAAAAGAGATTATTCGTGATGGTTGGAGTCTTGAGACCGAGCACGGTCAGGTTGTTATCGTTGAAATCATGGGTAGAAATGCGGGCTGGCTTACAGGTTCAGCTGCTCTTTCAAGAGGAGAGGACTGTGATGGTCCTGATGCAATCTATCTTCCCGAGCTTCCTTTTGACGTTAAGAAGTTCATAGATAAAGTCAGAAAACTCCTTAAAGAGAAAGCCAATGTCGTTATTGCAATCTCTGAGGGTATTCATGATAAAGATGGTAAATATATCAGCGAGTATGACAACGGCGTTGAATATGTAGACGCATTTGGACATAAGCAGCTTACAGGTACTGCAAGATATCTTTGCACAGTTCTTTCAACAGAAATCGGTTGTAAAACAAGAGCTATTGAACTTTCAACTCTTCAGAGAGCTGCAAGCCACTGTGCTTCACGTGTGGATATTCTTGAAGCATATGAGGTTGGCGGTGCTGCTATGAAGGCTGCTGATGAAGGTGACAGCGGTAAGATGGTTGTTATCGAGAGACTTTCAGATGATCCTTATCAGGCAGGAACAGAGGTTAAGGATGTTCATAAGATTGCAAATGATGAACGTCTTGTTCCCAGAGAATGGATAAATAAAGAAGGTACATATGTAACTGATGAGTTTATTACTTATGTTCGTCCTCTTATCCAGGGTGATGTTGGACCGATCATGGTAGATGGTATTCCGAGACATCTTTTCGTACCCGGATTCCAGGAACTCTTATAATATCTTCAATATTGACAATAATCTGTGTTACACCACTGTTATTGGGGGAGGGAGCTGCCTAATATTAGGCAGCTCCTGTTTATAATTAATCGGATAATTTGCATAAAAAATATATTATTTCAATATATTTTGCTAAATTTGTACTTTAATTATGCACAATTTGATATAATATATATATATAAGGAAACTTGTTTTTGAAGGGAGAGTAATTATGTGGACAAATTCACTACTTAAACAAAACGGTAAGCTCAACATGAAAAAGAACTACTGGTATTGTGTTGTGGCTTCAGTGGTGCTTGGCATTTGTGTAGGCGGAAGCTCAGGCGGATCAGCTTATAACAGTACCCAGAATAGTGCCAGCTCAAGCGGATCATGGATTTCCGAAATTGATCCCGCAATTATAACAGCAATTTTGGGAGCTGCAGGAATAGCTATTGTTATCGGTATCATTATTAAGATTGCTTTGTTCAACCCCCTTGAAGTAGGATGCCAGAAGTTCTTTATAATGAACCGCGTTGAACCCAAGGCTGAACTTGGCTATTTAGCATTTGGTCTTAAGAATAACTGGAAGAATGTTGTAAAGACCATGTTTCTTACTCATTTATTTCTGGCCCTGTGGACTTTATTGTTTATTATCCCCGGAATAATAAAAGGCTATTCATACAGGCTCGTTCCATATATCATGGCTGAAAATCCTGATATGGACTCCAATGATGCCATTACACTTTCAAGATCTATGATGAATGGTCAAAAAATGAATGCATTTATTTATGATCTTTCCTTCCTTGGCTGGATAATTTTAACACTCTTTACATGCGGTATACTTGGTATTTTCTATGTTGGCCCTTACAAAGCATGTTCGGATGCAGAGCTTTATACAGCAATTAAAGAGAATTATAATCCGCAGAATACAGTATTACAGTAAAAGCTTAAGATAATATTAATTTTTCTGGCCTGTACTTTTGTGCAGGCCATTTTAGTGCGATAATATTATATATATTTATTTTGGGAACTATTATGAACACGAGAATTAAAAGATACATTTTTTTAATATTTCTATTTTGGGGATTCTTTTTTGCATGCCCTTTTTCAGAAAAACTAAGTACATCACTACATGTCAGTGCCGCCAGTGATAACAAGCTGTATGTCGGATCAAAAGCCAGATATTTCACAAAGACTGTTCTTCCTAATGAAGAATTCAAAATTACGGTTTATGACAATCGTCAAAAGCTCAGCACAAAAGGCTTAAAATTTAAATCGAGTAAACCATCTGTTGCAACAATAGATAAAAATGGAAATATCGTTGCTCATAACATAGGAACCACAACAATACAGATTAAGAGAAACCATCATCTTTTTGCCACTTTAACCGTTAAAGTAAAAGAAAGCATCCCAAGAATTCTGTTTATAGGTGATTCACGTTCGGTTTATATGTTCAATGTAAAAAACAATGAATTGTGCGGTGATGTCAGGAATGGAATGTTTGTTTATGCCAGAAGCGGAGCTCAGCATGATTACATAGACGAGGTCCTTAACGAAGTTGATCCCGATTCTTATGATGTAGTCGTTTCATGGATGGGGGCTAATGACAGAGGAAATTTTGGAGTTTATCGCAAATATTATAACGAACTGCTAAAAATGAAAAAGAAGCTTATTCTATGTACTGTTGGTCCCGTAAAGGATGCATATCTTGATGAAATAGGTCTTATATGTTTTACAAACAATTTAATGGTACATTATAACAAAGGTCTGAAAAAATGGGCCAAGAAAAACAATGTAGCAACAATCGATTTGTATAATTATATAGTAAAAAAGAATTTAAGAGTTGATACAAGAGACGGCGTTCATTATCTTCCACGTCCCACTAAGAGTATTTGGAAATTTATTTTAAAGAAATTACCAAATTTATAATAGCTATTTACTTCCACATGCCATACAATGGTATGTGGAATTTTTATACATAATAATTTCTGGCTCTTCTGGCATGAGTGTGGTTAGTTAAATACGCTGAAGTCCTCATGCCATGCGGCTTAAGCGTACTTTACACGGTTGCGATTTGGTAACGGTATTTTCAGGTCAGAACAGTATAGCAAAACCATATCGATCATACTGTCTACGTCCCTGAATCCATACGCCTTCCGGATAAGCAATTTTATCTTGTTGTTGGTTGCCTCAATGCGGGCATTGGTCACACCAAGCTCGATAGTGTTAAGGATATGATCCTTGTGGCGCATGATCTTTCTCTGCAGCTCCACAAACACCGGGATCCTACAGTGCCTTGCCCATTTGACCCATGCG
>NZ_FMYB01000028.1 GCF_900104155.1 Butyrivibrio sp. INlla16 | reverse complement strand
TTTCTTCGTATGGCTGGTCATAAACCTTGCATCGCTTACCACATATAGGGCATTTCCATTGCTGCCCTTTGCGAGGATGAATCCTGGCTATAAGAACCTTTTCATCATAGTGGTTCTTTGAGACTTTGATATCATCAATAATCGTATCATTGACATTTAAGAGTTCCTTGAATAAAGTAGTAGCTGAAGTCATCTGGATCCTTTCCTTTTGTGTTTCTTAGTCAGCTACACTTTAAGGAAAGCCAGATGGCTTTTCAAGTATATATTGTTATGTTGTTAAGGTGCGTAGGCTTCCACACATATGCCAGAGGCCTCATTTTTCATCATATAATTCCTTTAAACATTTACGCTGATTCTTAAAAGGATCCATAAACATAACCTTATCCCTCGCTTATTGCAATAACAGTTCCAGTTGCTGCTGATTCTACAAATCTTTCGAAGAACTCCGACCCCATATGTTTTTTCAAGTATTTCGCTAAGCCAAAACCACCCATATGTGAAATACCTCCACGGGCTTTGTCATGCAGCGCCCTAGGCGCCAATGTAATAGTTTTCATATCTATGTTCTCATGGAATACCCATCCATTATTTGTATCTCTAACCATTGATACTATCTCTTTGGGATCAATATCTTCTATTGTATCAACTGAGTATCCTTTCTTCTTCATAGCTTCCATGATCGTATCCGGTATCTCATCCGGATTATTAACCCATCTCTTTTTAAACTCTGTCGCAGCCGCTTCAAAATTTTCGGTTCTCTGTTTAGACTTAGTACTTCCCAGCTTATATTTTATTCCTTCTGGTAATTCAACACTCTGATACTTAGTCTCATCAAAAACGATTCCAACAATACCATTCTCTTTCTTTATTTTTATAATATCATCCCCAATTTTATATTGGCCTATAATGGTATTGTTATCTGCCTTATCAAATAATTCCTCTAATGCATCCTTCGTTATCTTATTCCCATCCGCATCATATATATCTACATTCTTGAGGCTTTTTATTGACTTGTTTTTCAAATTATCTGTATTATTACTTATAATTCTCTCAAGTTGTCTAAAGGATAATTTCTTTGAAATATACTTGCTATGGAAAACTGAAGAATCTGCTACAGCCTTCATTCCATATAGTTTTTTAGATAAAGCAGTTGTTAATTTACTTGTCTTTCCAGATAACTTAGGAAAAATCTTTTTGCCCGCTTTAGCTATACCTGGTCCAACTTTATTTGCAACTCTTCCTATTACAGCTCCAGCAGCTTTGAAGCCGGCACTCATACAAAATCCCAAAGCAAATCCTGTGCCAAATGATTTTGCCATTTCCATACCATCTTTTCCGTCCATCCAAGCATATACCGTCTGCTCTACAGCCCCAATTAGTCCATCTAATGTTGAATCGACTATAAAAGTTGCTGCTCCAGAAGTAGTCGCCATTATATATGGACCTAAAAATCCAGCAGTCGCACCTGATACTGCAGCAATGGCCACCTTTGTCCAATTAATATCTTGTACCTTTTGGTTATTTATGACCACCTGCATAAATGTTTCTATAGCCACACCAGTCATCGCACCTGATGCTGCAGACAGTGCCGGGCACTCTATAAAAACAACTGAACCGACTAATCCAGCCGCTATTACAACTACACACGTAGTTCCAACAAGCCACTGTGCCACTTGGTCTTTTGTAGAATGTTCCAAATCAATTGTAATAAGGCCTTCATTTGTAATCCTATAACATTCCATTGGATCCAACGCAGCTGCAGCTTCCCTTAGCTGCTCCACATCATATCCCAAAAATGTTTCTTCTTGAAGGGACAACAGATAGCTATCTACTGAGCTTTGTGCAAAATATACGCTTGATTCTATGTCTACAGTGGCAAAATTTTTATCCTGCTTCTCTATTATTTCATTTATTTGATTCTGCAATTCTTCAAAATCTATCTGTGTAGACAGTGATTCTCCCGTAATAGGTTTATATTCACCAACATCAAGATCAAAAATGTACCTCGAATCATCGTATGAATATAGTGATCCTAATTCCTCATCATAGTTTTCCGCACTGTTATCAAGGACTTCGTAAAATATTTGCCCATCGTCATCGACACCATATTTTATGTATTTGTTATAGAAAACACTATGCTCTGTAAATGCTTCACTCTGATATCCAACGATAAATGACGTTTCATCATCTGAATAATCGAGATTATTTAGCACAAGTCCTGAATCAAAATCCTCTTTAGAAATTATCTCCTCACCACAACAAGCAATAAATCCTGCCTTAAAGCATACTTTTGTTCCATCATCATTTGCATAACACTCCTGATAATCCGTATACCCAATTCCTGTAACCTCTATTCCATCAGGCAACTCAACAGATGCAGAGAAAACGTCATATTGATATCCAAGCTGATTAGCAATGAGGCCATAAACAAAAGTTTCGACATCACCAATGTAATCTTCCCAATTAATAGATAGATTATTCTGGATTTTCTCTACAGCTTTCTCTACTATTTCATCCGTTTTCACATTGGAAATAATAGTGTTTTCAAGTGTAGAAGTACTTGCTTCATCTTCCGCCTTCTCTTCGGAATGGTTGCTACTGCTCATGCCAAAATCATTAATAGATGAATTTGAAATTCCCATATCTATCGATGCATTCTGCGATTCGTTAGCACAGCCTGTTACTGTGGTCAACAATAACATTACCGCAATTATTGAAGAAAGGACTCTTTTATGATTTGTCTTCATCATCCTTATCTCCTTTCACAGAATCATTTTTTGCCACAAACCTACCAATAGCTTTTTTGATGTACTCCCTTTTCCTTATTGCCAATACTGATAAAGTCATAACGGTAGCAAATATCAAAATATATAATAGATATTGAACAGTTTTATCATCACTTTCATTATGCTTGTCTTCTTGCTCAATGTTTGAAATATCTTTTTCATCACTATTAATAATATCTTCAGTTTCGTTATTTTGAGCATTTCCTAACGTCATTTCAGAACTTATTTTTTCTTCAAAACGTGGAATTAGTACAATATCTTCCTGTTTATCAACACTAATAATACCTTGATCCAACAATTTACCTTCTCTTGTCCATCCCATAAATAAAACATTGTCATCCCACTCAAAAGTCTCTAGTTCATACTTACCACCATATTCAACCTCTACAGCCTTTATATCTTTACCACTAGCGTCCTTATAAATTAGCTTATACTTATTAGCCTCCCATACGGGTTTAAGTTTTTTATTACCAACAAATGAAATTTGACTAATCTGTTTCGAATAGCGTATGCCTTGTTCATCCTCAAATCCAAGTAAGGTATATCCTTCCCTCGTCAACTCTGGCAATTCTATATTTTCTTCATTTTTCTTTGTAACTATTGACTCTATATTGTCAGTTCCGTCACCTTCAAAAGATATTGTTGCATATTCTGAAGCTTTAACATTTATCGTTACAGAAAATGAAAAACCGAGTCTATTTATAAGCGATATTCTATATTCGCCTTGATCAGCCCACACTCTTGTATACTCCTGGTCAGCTACATAATATGTTGTTTCATTTGATGGAGATATTACTTTTATAATAGAATACGGGTCTAATTCATCGGATATACTTGAAATTTTGAAGGTTTCTACCTCTAAGGTTTCTCCATCATCTTCCTGTGTAAATGTTTTCATGGACTGTATTCCATCCTCATAGCAAGTAATGCCTAATTTTCCCGTATTATCCCCATCAGCAATAAAGATAGCTTCATATGGATTTCCTACCTGTCCATAGCATGTTTCTTCAGTAATATAGACTATTCCACTAGGGCAACCAGCTTTATTGAGCTGTTTTCCAACACTTTCTCCATACTCCAGATCATATTTTTTCCCATTTTTATCTGTTAAATAAGCTTTATCCGAATCATATCCATGTTCATCCCTAGTAAGTTTGAAGTCTGTGTGGTCTTTCTTAGTACTTCCAGCCTTCCCAGGAATAATATAATAACAAGGTTTGTCACTAATAACAGGAAGTACATCCAATTTACATAGCTTTTCCTTTTCACCTGGCGCAAATACAACAGCACTCTTACCCAATTTGTATGATCTTAGATCATCTATACTATTCTTTAAGTCATCGTCTCTCAAAGTTGCATATGTAAAATCATCTGTGAGATCAAAATATGAAATAAATACAGCCTCTTCTGCAAATTTATATATTGCATCTGTAAGATCAATAGCAGAAACATATTTATCCTTTTGTGCAAATATCATTTTTCCCTTATATCTATATGTACCGTCTTCTTGTGGCTCTACCATGCCTTTCTCATTGTTATCAGAAATTTCTGATAAGCAGGATTATCCGCAGTTCCAGGTTATCTCCAATCTCGAAGTATGAAGCATTAATCGCAGAAATCTGCGCTGCAGGATTTAAGATAACTCTTTTGTGTCCTATACTTATCCTACCATCAATGAAAGGAGGAAGTATAGATTATGAAAGATATGCAATCAATTGTTTCACTGCTGTTAAGGGATTTAAAAGTCAAGTTAAAGCCATCAACATATCAAAGCAGGCAGGCTTATTTAAAGCAGTTATTGAACCTGGCAAACCAGATGAAATTATCCGAACCATGCCAAAAACTATTTGATGCATTTGCAAATGATGACCATGGCTCAAAGGAAAGGCGATCAATGCATTTGCAAGTTCTTAAACAAGTTGATAAGATAGCTGGAACTTACCTTCTTACTCCAGAAGGGCAATTCTTCAATCCGCCAGATCTCCCTTCAAATGGTGATGCCAACAAAGCACTGGAACGCATGGTATTTCCTATTTCGGGTTCTATTGATTCAGGTATTCTGATATCACGAACCATTGAAGATTTGAAAGCAATAAGATTGTCAAAATCGTCAATAGGACAGTATCTTCATGCTCTTCGTTACTTTCAGGCATTTCTCATAAGAAAATACGGAAACATAATGTACTCACCACAAGGATGTCAGGAGTTCCTTGAAGAAAATGATCTCAAGTATCGTAAAGGATTGATCAAGGAATGGCGCTGGAAAATAAATCGTAAAGCAACGGTTGTAATCATGGAAGTTGCCATTACCGGTCACTATTACTGGAAAAAGATATCCCCTTTTGAACTGGTACTCAATGAAGGCGGTTTGGAATCCATACACAAAGAATACATATCGTCTTTGAACGCTGAGAATCTCAGCCCTTCAACGATATCTCTTCGTGATTATGTGTTCCGATCTATGATCTCATTGGGAGAAATCAGCAGTAAAGAAGCCATGTTTTCTCTTTCTTATGAGTCAGTGCAGTGTATATCAAAATCATTTGCAGAGAAATGCTGTATTTCCAGTCTCCATACGGTGCTCAATATAATGATCAACCTTCTGCGCTGGCTATGGGAACATGGTTATACCCAAAAAGATTTGTCAGGGTGTCTTTTAAAGCCGTTTGTGCAGAGAGGTCGGATTGTACCCTACCTGGATCACGAAAACGAGGAAAAAGTCCTGGAATACTTGAATGGTTCATTCCTCCGTGAACGGGCTATGGCGCTCCTTGCGTTAAGGCTTGGAATGCGTAGTATAGACATTTGCAACCTCCGTTTTGACGAAATAGACTGGTACGGGGATAGAATAAGAATTCATCAGCATAAGACTGGCGAGCCCTTAGTCCTCCCTCTTACATCTGAAGTGGGTAATGCAATCTATGATTATATAATCAATGAACGACCGTCTACTAGCCCACCATCTCCTTTTGTGTTTTTGAACAGATTTGCGCCTTATCATAAGCTTGGTAAAATGTATCCTCTGTGCAGGAGAGCAATAGAACTCTCCAATGCATCCATAGTTGATGGCAAGCACAAAGGAAGTCATGTATTCAGGCAGACAATGGTACACAGATTACTTGAAAAGAATGTACCACACCAAGTAATCACCGATACACTTGGTCATACTGACAAGAATTCTGATAAATGCTACATCTCCATGGAAGCTCAAATGCTTAGGATGTGTTCACTGGATCTCCAAGACATCGGGCAGAAACACTGGAATGGAGGTACTGCCAATGTGTAAGGAATTTAGCAGCGGCTTGGCCGCATATATAACGTCTTTTATAACGCTGAAAAAATCCCTCGGGTTCCCATATGAATCAAACACAAGAATCCTCCATGAATTCGATTCCATGGTTGCGGAATCATTTCCGTATGCAGGCACGGTAACCAAAGAGATTAGTGATGCATGGATCAAAAGGAGATCATCTCATCCCAAAAGCCTTGAGCACAACGTCTGTGCTGTTAGGCAGCTTTCAAAGTACATAAATGGTATTGGTATCCCGGCATATATAACCCCCTCGGGTACAATACAAAATCGTGTTCCCTATACACCTCATATTTATTCTAAAAAGGAAACAATTTCTTTCTTTAACTCGCTGGACAAAACTCCTCTCAGAAAGGTGTCTCCTACTAAACACTATGTTGCGCCAATGGTGTTCAGGCTGCTTTACTGTTGCGGTCTCAGAGCATCTGAAGCACTGACACTTAAAAGATCAGAGGTTGATCTCTTAACCGGGAGGATTGTTGTCCATGCATCAAAGGGATGGACATCACGGGTAATATATGTCAGCGAGGATCTCCTCGAAAACCTTAATGAGTATGATCAGCTTATCGAAGCAATGCTTCCTGAAAGGATCCCATTTTTTCCAAACCGTTCTGGTGATTTTTATACTGAAGGCACGCTGGATCGATGGTTCCATGAAGTCTGGGATAAGCTTCCGGAAGCAAAAATGGTCACAGGAAACGGTCCCAGAGTTCATGATTGGAGACATACAATGCTGACGGAGCGACTGAACCAGTGGGTAAAGGAAGGAAAGGATATCAATTCCATGTACGTTTACCTCAGCGAGTATGCAGGGCATACAACATACGCGTCTACGGATTATTACTTGCATCTTGTATCATCATTCTATCCAGAAATGGAGCAACTGTTGTCTTCTGTTAATTCTGAAATACTTCCGGAGGTAAATAAACATGAAGAATACAACAAGTAATCTTTTCATTATGATGCACAACTTTTTTTGGATATATCTTGTTTCATACAGATCAGCAAGCAAGAATACCATTCGCTCTTATAAACAGGCAATAAACCAGTTCCGCTTGTATCTTCAGAAACGCTATGACATTAGTTTTACAGCAATGGATTTCTCATATTTCAGCAGGGATCATGTGTACGGCTTCCTCGTGTATTTACGAGATGAGAAAAAGCTGGCTGTTTCAACGCTTAACCAAAGGCTTGCTGCAATAAAAGCTTTTCTGAAATATAGTGGGGATGAGGATATATCAGTCATAAATTATTACACAGCAGTAACAAAAATACATAAATTCAAAGGTGAGAAAAGCCCAAAGGTAGAATATCTTTCTCAGCCACAGCTTAAAGTACTTTTCTCAATACCAGACATCTCTACCAGGATGGGTCGCAGAGACCGCTTTATGATGATACTGCTGTACGAGTCCGGTGCCAGAATAGATGAGTTTCTTAATATAAAAATCGAAGATATCATCAAAGGTGAAACAACTCAATTGCGACTGTTTGGGAAAGGTAGGAAAGAAAGGTATATCCCGCTCTTCGGTACAGTAGTTGAGCACCTAAATGAATATCTCTCCGAATTTCACAAATTGCCTTTGGGAAGTGATTATCTGTTCTATACTGTGCATGATAACAAGCATACCATGATGTCAGCTGAAAACGTTGACTATCTGCTTAAAAAGTATGCCAAGATAGCAGTTGAGACTGATGCTACATTTCCTGTTGATTTGCATGCACATGTTTTGCGTCATAGTATAGCCATGGCTATGTATAAGAAGGGAGTCCCCCTTTCTTATATCAAAGACTTTCTCGGACATTCGGATATAAGTTCTACTTCGATCTATGCATACGCAGATAGTGACACTATAGCAGAAGCGATTGCCTCTATCGAGCATGAACCTGCAAACAATAAAACAAACACTAAAAACTGGAAGGGAAAAGAAGCCGATCTTCTCGCCTTCTGTGGCCTTACTGAATAGTTATCCGTAATCTTTGCGGGAAGGTTGCAGAATTTATACACTTCCCGCATGAGATTAGAGATAATCTGGAACTGCGGATAATCGTACTCATATTCAAAGTCCAAAGCTGCATCCTTATCCAAAAAGGCTAGAGTTATATCTCCTTTTGTCGCGCTTGGATATGTTAACCCATAGTACATTGGATATGAGTCACTCATAGATGTTTGAGCATAATCATACAGTGCTTTCTTATTATTTACTGGACCGGGCGCTGTTCCTTCTTCTATCACATTAAAATGGTATGTAAATACTCTATAATCGCCAGGCAATTTGCCTTTTGCGTCAGTTTGAGCAGTTGAAAAAGTTGCTACATATTCTCCTGGGGTCCTTAAAGTTCCCTCTTTACTATCACGATTACCGTTTATTTTAACCTCATGATTAGTTGTAATATTCTTAATTGTTCCATTAACAGGAAGAAAGGAACCCTCAATATCAGATATCCTATATTTTGTTTTGCCTCCTTCAAACACTGGATAGTTACCTTCAGAATAAATACGTACACCTTCAATAAAGCCATCTGAAAAATATTTTTCAAATGCCTGTTTCGCAGTCATTCTATCAACATAAAGCGTTACTTTAGCGGTATTTCCTAGTGCCCCTTTAAGAGAAATATCATATCTACCAGAAGCCGTAAATTTATGATCGGATGGAATGGCTATGTTATTTCCATCATGCTTAACTGTATATGTCACTGTCGGATTCTGTTTTGTATTAATTTCAAATCCTGATACAGAGCAAGATCCTGATCTGAGGCTCTGGGCATCTTTATATACTTCAATTTGATATGCTTTTTCTTCACCAATTTGTGCTTTTATGACATCATCTTTCACAGTCATATTGTTATAAGTTACAGCATCAAGATCACTATTACACAAATATACTTTGTATACCTCTATACATTTGTCATAGGTTTTTGTACTTTTCTGATATAATTCATACGCAAAATATATTTTCAAGTACACTCCATTTAAGACATCCTTACCATCTGGTGTATAAATGAGAGTGTCACCCTTTTCACCATAATAGTTGTAAAAATCCGTTGTTTTTGTTATTACTTTCTCATCCTTCCATGTTATGCCATCCGATGATTTTTGAACTGCCAATGCTCCTTTATCTACAGGTCCTACATACACACCCTCACTGTCCTCAGTTAAACCAATCTTTTCATTTTCTTTCTTTCCATAATTATCCGCATATATTTCCCAATCATCATAGTCTGGAATATCTCTAGCACTTACATTCAAATATATGCTTGCACTAGTACCTACAATACCGTATCCGTTAAACCCATCTTTTTCAGCAGTAACTGTATTCGTATTAGCATCCTGTCCAATCTTTAATACAGCTAATGATTCCTTTCCAAATGTTCCTTTCCCTTTAACAGGTTCTTCAATCTGATACTTTCCCTTTTTCCCTCCCTCATATAACATCGGATTTACTTTAGATAGTTTTATCCCTTTAGCTATTTTTATTTTTTGATAGTATTTAGCACCTGTATCGGAGATAATAGTGATATCGTAATCTCCTGGTTCGGTTATAGAAGTGAGATCGTCAATTCTCTTTTCCTTACCACCATCTTTCTTTATTGATACAGCATATTCGGTTCCACTTTTATTTACTACAAATCCCTTTTCAACAGTACTATTTGATTTGATTACCGTGCCATTCTGTATATCTGTAAATACTACTGGATTCTCACCATAGCAAACATAAAAATCATAGACTTCCAAAAAATTTCTGTACTCAAATACATCTGTAGAAAAAAATACTTGTTTCTCTGTTCCAGTTTTTCTACCCATTTTATATGCAATTAAGACTCTATAATACAAACCCTCCAAAATATCTTCTTTGGGAATTATATAAAAATCTAATAAATCCTTTGGTTTTTTCTTAAAACAATCGCATAATATTTGAGCGTTTACCCAATCTTTCCCATTTTTTGATTGCTGAACAACAATTGCACCTTGTTTTACTTGCTTTGAAATATCACAACCATTTACAGTCTTCTCATCTGAAGAAGTGATATTCCAATCCTCTTTTGTGTCAGTATGAAAAGCACCATCATATGAAAATGACAATGTCACTTCTTCAGTAGCACCATACGTATAGAAACCACCATGTTTGCCAGATGCTTCCTTGGCACCATTTACTGATAACTCTCCTATTGAGTTTTTACCATATGCGAATTTCTCTATTTTTTTTCCACGTGAAGAATCAAAACCGTTCTTATCCTCTATCTCATACTTAAAACCATGCATTACTACTTTTTTGCTTCCTGCATTAACTACGATAAAAACAGATGCTAACAGAAACACTATAATAAGTATCGTTATTGATAATTTCTTACTAATTCTCACGTCAAGTTTTTCACACATATAGCACCACCCTCAAAAATCAACCTAACATTTTGAAATGATATGGCTTATTCCAGAAAATATGCTGCAACCTTTTCCTTAGTATCCAATATTTCCTCTGTCGGAACGCCATAGAACTGAGCTATCTTTGCAGATCCCTCAAACGCCTCCATAACATTAACAGAATATAGCTGTTCCAATATCTCCATATACAACCCATATTCTTCTCTCAGTCTGTTTACATATTTTATGTATTCATCATTCATTTTTGTTTGGAATGCATCAACTTCATCATTGTATTCCTTTATGAGTTGCTGCTCCTTTTGGGATAAACCGTCCTTAGCAATCTTATACATAGTTGAACCAACAGTATTTCCAATAACAGCTCCTATTACAGGAATAGGGATAACTGCCTGACCAACAAATGATGAAAGTGCACTAATGGCGGCATCCAAGCATAGCAACTCTGCATTATTGATAAATTGAAGTTCGTCCAACTCTCCTGTCCTATATAAGTGAGCTTGCTCTGCCACGCCAAACGATGCGGTCACAAATGAACTAGCAACTGCTGCAGGAGTTGCTGTAAAGTTTGTTAGTGCATAAATACTTGACCCTCTTATACCACCCTTTACTGTACCTATCCCGGCTTCCTTGAAAACATCAATCCAATCATCCTGTGAAAATTCTTTAATAGCTTTGCCGGATCTCTTTTTCTTTATGATAGCGCTTGTTAATGCAACTCCACCTTCTATAGCTGCTGATACAGCTGTAGCTTTTAGCCCTTCCTGCAAAGAAGGCTCTGCAGCCTCTCTCGCCTCAACTCTCCTTTTTGCATCAATCTCTTTTAAAGCTTCCCGCTCTTCATCAAGCGTAGTATCAATCTGATTCCTTTGAACTTCTTTATACTCCAAAGCTGAAGGTTCTACATCATCTATCGTGATTTTGCCCTTTTCAAAAAACTCATGCACCATCTTCCATTGTTTCAGTGAAAAAGTACCATCCGATGTTGGCATCTTATTAGCTTCTTCTTTTGAAACAGAAAGAAGCTCCTTTATTTTTTCATATTGATCTTTTGGAATCTGATACTTGGCACCACCCTTTAAGTAATCAGGATACTTTTCCAAATGTCTTGAAATAGCCCCCAATGACAAATCTGACTGATAGAATTTCTGCTGTATTTCCGTACTGCCTCTTAATAAATCCGAAACCCCATTATCATTGAGCCAGGTATATATATCCGGATTACCTTTTATGTTTTCTCTGGCATTTCCGATACCAACTTCAGCAGCCTCAGCTATGAAACCATGCATTCCTTTAAGCCCGCCACGATTAGTATCAATAAGCTCATGAATCTCTTCAAAGGCTTTATCAATATCAGCCATCGCATTTTCAAGATTAATGTCCTGCTGCCCCAGGAATTCCACAAGCCTATCCAATCTCACTTGATTAAGATAATTGATCCACGCTGCTACTGCCTGCTCCTGATTACTCTTAGCCAATTCCTCTACTGCCATAAGCATTAAACTCCTTTTTCAAGCAATGCTGCCAGTGCCTTTGTTTCATTAACAAGTGTCCCAAGCGCCATCTGCGATTCTTCCGATATGGAAGTAAAATCTTTTTCAAAAGAACTTAGACACTTTCCGTATTGAGCATTAACACTATCTCGTAGAGACTCAGTTTGATCCAGTAATGATTTAATCTTCTCATCCACTTCTTTTAGACTCTCAGTGTTCCTCAAAACTGACTCGATTTCTTCTTTCTTTTGTTTTTCAAGTCTGATCTTTTTATTTGTAAATAAAGCAATCGATGCAAGCAACGTAGCACCAGCAAGTCCCCATCCAACAGGTCCTGCCAATGCCAAAAGCGCATTTCCTGCAGCTATTCCACCTCCACCAGCGGATAATGCACCTCCCCCAAGCCATGCTAACGCTGCTTTTGTAGCTGCTGCTCCAGACAGAGTTGATATAGCAGTTCCTGTGGATGCCGTTCCGAATGTTGTAGCAACCCACATAGCAGCACTTGGCGCCAAACTTGCCACTGCCGCTCCTCCAGCTAACCCAGCTCCCGCACTCATAGCTGATTTCTGCGCTGCCTCAAGCTCCTGCTTTGCATACTCACATACTTTTTTAAAGTTCTGGTGCATTGTTACAATCTCTGAAATATCAGCATCAAATGACTTAGGATGATTAGCTATGCTGTTAATCAGGTTTTCAACATTCTGCATTAAATCTATTGATCGTTCTCGCTGAATATATAAGTTGGTTCCCTTATCACTCATCAGCGTATATGCTGCATTATATTCATCAATTGCCCTTCGAAGCTTATCATCTAAAGAATCCTTTACCTTTTTCTCTTTACCATTATTTTCTTCCGTCCGCTCGGATTCTTCTGTTGATTCCTCTTCCGCGGCCATTCCCTTCTTTTCCCTTTTTATGTCCTTTGCCTTTTTTTCTTTCTCAATTTCTACGGGATATGTGTATCTTCTACACTCATCAACAAATAGGCCCAATAAGAATTCTTTCTCCTCTTCTTTTTTTTCTTCTTCCGTTCTCTCTGGCTCTTTCTCCTTATCCGTACTTTCTTCACTGTCATCAGCATCTTTCGCTGTCTCAGATCTGACAGTGACAAACTCATCGTTCAATACTGCATATAGCAATTCGTGTGCCTGCGTAAGAGGATGATCTGGGAAAAATCCGTCTATCCCTTCCATTTCTGCAAGACTCTTCAGCGAGCCTCTGGAATGCTCTGGGTCATAAGGATCTTTAAACCATCCCTCAAATCCGTTTTCAGACCAATTCATCAGTTCTGCTCTTCTGGCCAAATCCATACATATTGCTTCCCTTCCACCAGTAGTCCCAATCTCTATAAAATCCGCATTGATCTCGATAATATCCGAGCTATTTACCAGATTCAGTCTGATAAAATACCTAAAGCCCATGGATTCCTCCATGTGGGTTTTAACAATGCTATAGATATACTTATATCCCCTCTTTGTTTCTCCATTTCTTGCCTCAACCAATCCCTGATTATCATCATGAACCTCATGAATACCATCAATTATCCCTTGCAGATTATCAGGATCCATAGCCTTATCTGGTGTAGTTTTGAAGAAAACCACAACATTATTAGAATTGCTTGTAACCTTCTGAAATGCAGCATCTTCATTGGCAATATTCTGTGCTGCTGCCTTAATAGGATTCTTATTTTGAAGTTTTGTATATCCATCCGGAATAAGGATTTTAATTTCGGAACCCTTTAGCTGAACTACGGTATGCTTTTCCCTATCCCTTTTCTCTTTAGCTTCCTTAGCTGCCTGCGCCTTTTCCTGTAAAGTGTCCATTGCCTTCTGAGACTGTTTTTTTACTTCACCTGCAAGCTTTTCTGCTGCAGGAGTAGCTTGTTCTTTTATGTCATTTATTGAACTACCAACTTTTGAACCAATCTCACCCATAGTAGCCATTGCTTTATCCAAAAAATCATTTTTCTTTTTATCAGTCATAAAAACCTCCAAGCATGATGTCCTGTCACTGATCCATCAGTTCTATAAAATTTCCCTGGCTTCTAATCCACATATCTATTCCATCTCCAAAGACTTCCGCTTCTATAAGATATTTTCCATCGTCTTCCCCGAGAATCTTGGCTGTAGGTAATCGATCAAGCACAGCATCTACAGAATATCCGCTATATCTGAATTTTATTTTTCGAAGTTTTCCGCCATACATAAACTGAATGCGCTTCCTATACTCACCCTCCTCAAAGCGACTCCTATATGGTCTTGAAAAATGCTCCTCTGTTATGACAAGTTTCTTTATTCTGTCAATTCTGTATATTGTGGGATATGCATCATTGGGATTATCGAATTCCTTCTCTGCATCAATATTCCTTATACGGCCTGCAAGATAAAAGTAAAACTCAGAAAACATTATCGCCAGCGGTTCAACTTCCCTATGCTTTGGTGCAACCCCTATTACTCCCTGATACTGAAACTCTATAACAAACTGGAACTCTATCGCATTCCCAAGAAGCATCATCTTATCTAATACGTTCTGTTTATGTGTAAGCTCAACATAGTGATATCGCTCGTTCAGCATCAAATCGGAAATGATCTTCTGATTACTTATAGGAACACAGCATGCAATCAGCTTATCCAAGATGATATTCATCTCTTTCTTTGTAAATGCACGGCTAGATAATAGTATCTTGCAGGTAGCCAAGATCTCATCATTTGAAAAGTGTGCATCCTCAGCCTGCTCGATAAGATAGCCCTTTTTCTGATAGTCATATATTAAATTATTAGGAATTCCATCAGTTACTGCCTGATTATCCAGAAAACTTCTAATCTGTTCGATGTCTCTCTGGATGCTTTTTTCAGATACACCAAAGCGCACTGCCTCTTCCGTCTTGTAAATAATACGGCCATTCATAAGACGCGAATATATAGATAAGGCACGGTTGCTTTTAACCTCTTTATCCTCTGCCATATACTTCTCCTGCTTATGTTACCTTGATGCTTAGATTATACCCTTGATATTGGACAACCACTGTCCATCGCTTAGATTGTTAATGGTAATGGAGCCTCAAAAAGCCCCATTACTATTATTATAGCTAATATATGCTTATAGATTATTAAATTACTCTAAAATGCAATTTGTGCCTTCCTTTTACAGCGGAATCACACACTCCTCCACCCATCTTTGCTTATCCTCGAAAACTCAAGGTTGCAACCTAATCCAAATGCTGTAGCTGCACTTATTATCATCGCCCACGGGATAAAATACATACCCGCAACACCACCAACAATCCCAGCATTCACAGGAATATTTAGTATCATTTCACCATTATGTTTGATACGAATGCGATCTAATTTCCTTCTTCAATCTTTTCTTTGATAATTTTGACTATGCCTTCTACGTTCTTCCTGCAATCAATTTTCTCCTTATGCTCGCAGACTTCTGAGGATTCCTCTTTAGCGATTCCAAGTATGTTGTTCACTGTATAATTTATAGCGTCCAATTCCCGTATGTTACTATTCCGCATGGCACTATGCATCTGATCACTAATTCTTCTGAGCCTTATATTGTTGATTGGATCTTCTTCAATGACCGGTCTTATTTTTTCTTCTATCTCATCATATCTGGTGCAACACATATCATAACGCTCTTCCAATGTTCTAAATTCATAGTGCTTTGGCTCAAATCCTTCCATATCAAGATTTTTTTCATTTATCTCTATCTGTGCATTTTTAATCTCGTTCGTAACCCCTACAAATATTGGCAGTTCCGTATCAGCATGGATAATTGCATAAACGAATGGTCTGTCTAATGTAATTTCCCTAAAATCTTCGAGCAAACATATATCACCGGCACCTGTATCTCCACATGTCACCGCTGCAGCTTTTGTTCCATTCCTATCCACCTTGATCAAAGCCTTGTGTTTAATCTCATCCATACGTAAATGTGCTGAGGACATAGGTGAGAAATCTGCATTATCTCCAAACACCTTATAAACGCCAAAGTCTTCCAACGACTTTTTTAGATTTGTTTCAAACTCATAATTAAACTCTGGCATTTTTACGATTATGTCGCCATGTTTTTTATTTTTATATAATTGCGATATTCCATTATTCCGAAGAAGCTTCTTCATATCAGCTTTCTCATTCTTAGGCAAAAGAGCCATATATATGAATTCGTTGCCTAGGTATGGTTTTATAAAACCGGCGAAATCCTTATTTTCAACATACTCATCTTCAGTGCTCCTAAGTAGTACAATCTCATCACAGCTACCATCTGCGTTATGAAAATCTCCATACTCAACGTCAGTGCTTTCATACATTTGTCGCCATTCCGCTTCAAAAGCTACCGCATTCAGCATACACATCAACACATTTTTCATATTTTCTTCATTAGCGATGGCTTCTACCATGCCATTGGTATTCTCTTTTACCCAAGCATTTATATCTTCAACCATGTTATCCGACGAAAAGACTTTAGCCCCTAATATCTTATTAATTCTTTTCTTATACTCGTCTTTTATGGTTTCCGCATAATCTTCATTAACTGCAACTGCACTAGTCGAATGAAACTCTACGTTTTTAGCAACAGCTTTTGCAAATGCCACTATCTCATCCTGCGTATAATTTAAGTTCTTACTGCCATTTAGCAGCTTTGATAGTTCTTCCTTAGCATCTCCATCCACAGCCTCACTCAAGAGTAACAATACTGAAGCAATAGAATATGGCGAAAACACAACATTATTTGTTTCTGCCACCAACTGTTCAGCAAACTTGCTAGTTATTTCATCATAGTAATCATTGAATTTCTTTTTTTTATCAAGCATATATAATGACCTCCTTGATAGGGTATATCTGTGTTACTATGATCATTTTATAATTTTAATTGGTCATTTATTGTCCATTCACAAAATTGCTAATTCCTCTGTTCACAATCTATGAATTTTATTGCAAAAGAATACCCTGACCATCTGATCAGGGCATCTTTGGTTATATTGTATTAGGAATTTTAAAAAGGAGATTTTCTCTTATTATCGTTTCATTAGTTACATCCTCTGAAAGCTCGGGCTCTCTCGGGAGGTTCACATACAGAAACCGGAGGCTTGTCGCGTTCCCTGTATGATTGTCCTTCTGATATATATATCGGGTATGGATGGCATTATGTTAACCTTTTGGGCTCATATTATCGGTAATGTATCAGCCATCAATATGGATATTTTCATGACAGTGACTGCATGTAACATCATCCAACAAAACATCCACGGTTGTGTTCTCATGGCAGTGATGACATGTTATTTCCATCATCTGTGACTTGGCCTCTGCCACCTTCATGTTAGTAGCAAAGCCAAAACCTGAAACGATTGCTGCTACTGCAATTACCATTATGATTCTTTTTACAAATACCTTCTTCATAGCTACCACCCCTGCTTTCTGTTCCTTATAATGATATGTTATCCGTGCTTCTATCACACTTATATCACCTGGAAGGAACCTTTCTGCATAATTCACTTATTCTGTGTGTTTATGCACTTATCTGATATAAATATGATATTAAAAGCAACCGATATTATGTATATTCAGAAACGCAATATGGCATTCCATAATTCTCCATTTTGAAAAATAAAATGCCAGAATCCTCCGCTTTGGTCGCAGATAATTCTGGCATATAGAATTTATTATGTTGTATCTAATGTACCAAGAACTACTCTTCCCCGTCCTGCCGGTCAATTATAAAATCTTTGGCATCCAGCTCCTCTTCAGTCCCAAATATTGTGAGCTGTTTTGCATTCTTAGTCATTTCATCGTAGGCCACGCACTCAGCCTCTGTTAGTTCTCTGATCTGCACTTTCTGAAACTCCTACCATCTACACTTTACTTTCGTATGAAGCCCTCATCACCTTCATAATCATCACTGACAAATCTCTCAACTGTCATATGAAGATCATATTTCTCACGGAGCTTTGCCAGCTGCTCCATCATCGGTGAGGCATGGTGTGCATCAACAGCCGCCTGATCTGTCCATGAATCTATTAGGAGCACTGTCTCAGAATCTCCTATTGGCTGGAAATACTGATAGCGAAGATTCCCATCCTCATTTCTGATTGAATCTGCTATCCCCGATGACTCCATCTCATCAGCAAAAGCTCTGGCATTACCATTTGTTCCCTTGTAATAAAGATTAACAGTTATCATATCCCAAATATCTCCTCACTGTCTGCAGCCCTTCCATCGGAACACAGAACGTTCCATCTCGATGCTTGCAGCCTTCAAGTACTTCATCTATATTAAACCACTTAACCGATTCTACTTCCTCGGTCTGGAGGACAAGCTTCGTCTCATCCACTGGCTTTTCATAGACATATACGAAAGCAACCTCATTATCCCTGAACATCTTGCCATGGAATTCCATCTCATACTTGATATGGAACTTACCTGCGAAGGTAAAGTCACCCTCATGCGCTTTTATTCCCAGTTCCTCGAACAGTTCTCTCTGCGCTGATTCCAACGGATCATCACCTGCCTGGATATGCCCTGCTGAAGAAGTGTCATACATCAAAGGAAACGATTCCTTATTGGCGCTTCTTTTCTGCAGCAATACCTGATATGAATCACCAGCCTTACGAACTATCCATATATGAGCTGTTCTGTGTGGTACTCCCTTATCATGAGCCTCGGACCTTGTAACCGTCTTGCCCACAGGAAAACCGTTATCATCTGTTACATCAAAAATCTCTTCCAAAAAACAATCCCCCTCGCTTCATCATAATGTATTAATATTATAACGTAAAAATCCCCGGAGCATTGACCAAAATCGATCAACGTCTCCAGGGATTATCATTCTATTCCGTTTCATTAAACTTCATCTATCCTTTGAAGAATCAGAGTGTAAATGTTGCTCCAAAAGCTACTGTCATCTTCTCTCTGTTATAGAATGCTGAAAGCTTCTCAAGGCATTCATCATACATTTTATGGAATGCTTCGTTTCTCTGCTCTCTCTTAACTTCTGCTTTTCTTGTATCCTGAACATCATTAAATCTCATAGTATTTTACCCCTTTCTTGGTTATGGTATATGTTAGCCAGTTGGCTGTTGCTTTTTTCTTTCTGAGCTTATAATATTATTTCCCGGGTTTTTAAAACACAATATTCATCGCTTTTGCTATTTATTCATCGTGTGTACTCTCTGTAATTATGTTATACATCACCCAGCAATATCCCCATATCAATTTCATTGGATTTTTATAATTATTATCATGTGATTTTTTGATTAGCTCATCGTTTCTGTTTCTAAGGATGACTAGAAAAAGAATAAGGGAGTATTTATCAAGATTTCAGGATTTAATGGAATCTGAATAGACAGTTGATGTACCAATTATGACAGAAATGGACTTTCATAAGACAGTTATGGACTTCAAGTAGCCAATCTGAAAATAAATTCCTCACCTTGGCATTTCTTCAAAATCATGTATAATTTGCAAGGATGAACACAGATATGCAAGAGGACGTAATTATGTCTATTTCGAATAATGATAATAACAAAGAAGGCTCCCTACCCTACAGCCTGATCGCAATGGATATGGATGGAACCCTTCTCACATCGGATAAAAAGATTCTACCTGAGACGCTTGATGATCTTTCATTGGTAGCTGATAAAGGAGTACACCTCTCCTACGCAACCGGCAGAGCGCTTGTTGAAATGAAGGAGTACTTTGAGATCACTCCCATGATCCGCTATGCCATCTGCTACAGTGGCGCAATAATCTATGATTGCATGGACAAGAAGGTCATTTACAGAAAAGAAGTACCTTCTTCCTGCTTTGAAAGAATAATTGAAGTCGCAGATAAATACGACGGAATGCTCACTTTCCTCACAGAAAATGAATCCATTGTATCTTCAGCTGATATCAACCACATGGACGATTTCCATATGGGTGTTTACCAGCCCATGTACCTTAAAGTAACCAGACAGTTTGATGACATGGCTGCTGAAAGTCGAAAGCACGACTCCATCACCAAGATAAACATATACTTCCGGAATCAGGAAGACCGCCACCGCGGTTATGAGGAATTAAAAGATCTCCCCCTTACATTTGCACTGGCAGAGGAAACAAGCCTTGAAATGAATGCTGAGGGAGTCTCGAAAGGCGCTGCCCTTAAGACGCTGTCTTCTCTCCTCAGTATCCCCATTGAAGAAACAATGGCCATTGGAGATGCCGACAATGACCGCGATATGTTAACTACCGCAGGAATTTCTATCGTCATGATGAATGCACGCAGTGATATAAAGAAGCTTGCAAACTATATTACAAAGGACAGCGACCATAACGGTGTTGGCTTTGCTATCAGAGACTATTTTGATCTTTAATTGGAGATAACAATGGAAATAAACAAGAATACCCTAACTGAGTTCCGTAGAGACTTTAAAGAAGCTGTCGCAAGCCTTGAAGAAAAATATGGTGTGACCATCTCTCTTGGCAGCATCTCATATTCCGAAAATGACTTCACCAGCAAACTTACCGTAAATAACGGTCATGACAAGGATGATATCGCTCAAAGGGAATTCGACCGTGATGTATGGAAGTATACCCACCTTGGTCTTGGGAAAGGCATGTATAAAAGGATCTTCGTTGGCCTCGATGGCAACAAATATGCCCTTCTCGGATTTAATACAAAAGCCCCCAAGTATCCGCTCATCATCCGGAACATACGCGAAAGTACCGTTGTCAGAGCACCTGAGGGCTTTATAAAAGAGCTTACAAACGAGTATTACGCTGAAAACTTCCTGCTATAAATTGCATCCATGCTTTTATAATCAGTCCTGCAATAATACTGCCGGTTCCTCAGGAAGCCATGTGATCTTGTCAAACCAGGCATCCTCATCTTTATAAACATGTGTAAAATCTATGATATCCCCATATTCATCAGGGAAAAGATCTGAACAGTATCTGGTATACATATGATGAGGAACAACTCCTACATAATCTGATCCATCAAAACTTGCCACCATTTCTTCAGCACTTCCAATGATTACCGGAAGTCCTGCATCTGATAACGCAAGATAAAAGCTTATTGACTCAAACTGTCTGTGAACGCCGACTATATAAAAGTAATACCCTGCCTTCTTGATCTTTTCCTGATACTCTTCCTCTGTAATCTCGCCTCCTCGTAAATCCCATTCAAGATCACGTTTATCATTGCAGACATACAGCTCCATGTGTGTGCTGTTGCCGCCGGGGACAACTTCCCATGGATGACCACCTTGCTGCTCTCTGTTGTAATACCACTCATCCCAGGCTTTAGGATCTTCAAAATCTATTCCCGGACCCTCATTAAGACCATGGCCCTTACCCGTCAGGCCTTCGTCCCTTCCATCCGAAAAACGCATATACATCTCTGATAATGAGAATCTACTGGTGTCTTTTCCTATTGCATCATATCCCAGTTTGCATGCCTTGAAGAAATCATTGGCAGTAAATTCTTTGATTCGCCCGATTCTATTCAGATCATTTACACCGGAACTGATCATTTCCCTAAACCGACTCACAGCTTCTTCAGATAATCCATCATAAGCATATTCCTTAGTTTCCGGATCAGTGCTCCAGATATCAGAACGCTTTACCACGCCTGTACGGAATTCATATGGAAGCTCTTTTTCGACAAGATCATTATATTTTCCTTCCTTAAGAAGGCTCATGGCCTCCTTTACTGCCGGTATTATAAGCTCACAAAGCTTCATTGCTGCCTCTTGAGCGTAATATCCTCTTCCTTCAAACACTACGTCATCCATGGATGCCGCGATGATTCTCTCATTTCCCAAATCCATGCCATAATAACTAAGTTCACCATTCCTATCGAGGCACCAGGCAACAACAAGCTCATACCAGATATACTCATCCGGGTAATCATTATTCCAACGCTGCTCATATTCCTCATAGGTTTCTACATCACCATAAAGCTTCATATCTTCAAAGCTGTCGTAGTCATCAATCGTACCTCGCGGAATCCTAAGCCACAGCGCCTTCACATCACTATTCTTCCTGATTGGTGCCAGCGGCTTTAGTATTTCAAATATTGGTTTCATGGCGGCAAATAATTCCGGAGTCGACTTTCTGGCATTGATTAAATCCCTGCTGTCAAAATAGCGAATAAGACTGTCAATGTCCGGTGCCACCAGTTTATATTGTTTATCATCATCTTCAAAAAACATAATTCTTCACTGCTCCTCAGCTTCTGAATAAGACCTTCCTTCAGTATCTACAATATATAGTTTCTGATTACCATAAGCACTGCCGTCAGAGTATGTCGAGAAAAGATCCAAAGACAATACTCCACCCAGGTTGAGTGGTTCCTCCACTGGAGTGTGCCCAACTACCTGGTAAAAAATGTCATCCCTGAACATCCTGTAAAAATCATTTTGAGGTCTTGCCCAGATTGGCGAACTGTTTCTCCATAACTGATCCTTTTTCATATGATTAATTTTTGTGATAATCTCATCTATATCTTTGATATGATATCCACATGCATGAAGCACAAAAGTCTCAGTAAGTCCTGCATGACTGAAAAGAGTATTTTCAATCTTATGCACGAATCTGTAGCGATCCTCCAGCACACGCTCCAGCTTGGTAATCCCTTCAATAACTGTTTCCCTTGCTTGTATTGAATAACCTGATTCCATAGCATCCCAAAGATATGAAACATCATGATTTCCATAACACCACAGGGATTTGTCATGAGTTTTCCCAAACTCTGCAGCCCTGTCCAATGTCTCCCTATAAACATCGAGGTCATTTCCTCTATTCCAATCGTCTACAAGGTCTCCAAGAATTACGATGTCATCATAAGAATCCCGAGTTACTTTATCTGCTTTATCAAAAATCCAGGGCTTTAAATGCACATCTGGAATAACCAACACTCTGCTCATTTCTAATGTCTCTCAATCAAACAATAATTCTTCTTCACTGCTGCCGGAACTATCAGATCATCCATGCTGACTCCCAATAATCCGCTAAGAATATACAGGTTCTCTATTACAAGAAAAGTTCCTTTGTGTCTCCACTTATTTACAGCCTGCGGTGTAATTCCCATCTTCTCCGCTATCGTCTTATCTTTTAATCCCTTTTTCTTGATAAGCTCGCATATTCTTTTCTTTGTAGCTTCCATGTCTATACCTGCAGATCTGTCAGGTTCCTCCCAGGAAGCAAAATAATCTAAAGCATTATGAGCTTCAATAATTCCGCATCTTTCCAAAATATCCTTAAGCTGGTCATAACTACACTTAATCATCCCAGAATCTCCTTAACCTCTTTCAAGACTAAAACAACATGGAGCTTCACATATTATTGTAATGATAAAGCGCACCATTGTCAGTTAACTCGTGGTTGATAAATTGGCAAAACAGCCCCTTTCATTATGATCAGGAGCTGTCTATAAATGAAAATAGTGGGCAGGGTGAGACTCGAACTCACGCCGTTTCTGTTGTCAGGGTTTTACAGACCCCTGCCTTCGCCGCTAGGCTACCTACCCATGGGGTGACCACCGAGAATCGAACCCGGATATGCGGAACCACAATCCGCCGTACTAACCGTTGTACTATGGCCACAGTGATCCCCACCGGACTTGAACCGAGTATCCCAGCCTTGAAAGGGCTGTGTCCTAACCTTTAGACTAGGGGACCATGCGCGGAACTGCTTTACCCTCAGTCCCGCAATTTATTTTGTTTTCATGCGCTTATCTGCGCCTTCATGCCAGTATCTACTACAATAATGTCATCTATTGAAACTCCAAATACCGCAGATAACACAACCAAATTGTCAACTGTTGGCAAAGCTAACCCTCTCTGCCACTTGTATACAGCATTCGGGGTTCCAAATCCGAATACATCCTGTAAATCCTTTACGGACATCCCCGCTGCTGTTCTTAAATCTGAAATTCTCTGCCCTGTTGCGACCATGTTGATCGCAGGAATATTTGTAAACATCGTTTTTCTCCTTCTTCCTGTTATCAGCGGTACTTCATGAGCTGATGGGCCTGGAGGGGCGCACAGCATCCGGGGGATGCTGGCTTTGCGCGGACCGAAGTGAAACGCAGATCGAACCCTCATGCCTTGCGACGTCTGTCTACACTCCGTTCCGGTCGGCTCAGGGCAAGCGTCCACTGGACGCTTTGAGCCCTAAGTCAGGTGCGTATTCCATTTTCGCCACAAGCCCTTATTGCATAAAAAATACCGCTTACCCTGTCCTTCACAAGATAAGCGGCATATATGTCTGGTATTATCCCAAAACGGTTATATCTCCATACAGCTCATTCGCTTTAAGTTATCTTGATGTGGACGCATTCTATTAAAGCCCTGCTCATATCCGTGCAGTGCATAGAGTCGTTCACTATGATAACTTCTAAATGTAACTGTAAACATCGCTTAATCCTTTCCGGGCATCGCCCTGTTTCTTTCCTTTGTTGTACTCATAATAACATGGTTACAAATGTAATGCATCATACCACTAGTATAATAATCAATCATCCTCGTCCCAATCTCCCATAGCCCAAAGCCAGGCTTCCTTATCGGCTCGATCGCGCTCAAGTTCTTCCTGCCTACGATAGAATTCTTTCTTTTCAGAACGGGACATATTCTTTGTAAGCTTCTCTATTTCACGATCTGTTAACCTGACATCATGTTCATCATCACTTGAAAACAATCCAAATATACCCATATGTACCACCTTTCACGAATCCAACCTCTTTTGTAAAGAGAGTTTCTTTTCCTTTTCGCCTATTTTGTTCAAGGATTCCTGTAATAATTCTGTTAAAAGTATCAGCACCAACATCAATACTGCCATAAATCCTGACAATAGTTTTAGTAAACATATCTTTATATTCCTAACAATCTTTGTCCTATTATCTTTTAAATATTTCCAAATGCAATAAATAATACTCAGCATTAGGATTATAAAAGTTTCCATAACATCACGCCCCTTTCAGTATGATGTTATCAATCAATATCTCCATAAAATCCCGGCATTGTGTACCCATCTTCTCCCTCAGGTAATCCTATTACATGAAGCTCATCAGCATCATATACCCAGCCTTTACCGGCTCCAGAATATCCTGATGAATAAGATCCATCCACGTCTCCATAATAACCGGGTTTTGTATAGCCATTAGAGCCTTCAGGAAGACCTATTACATGCAGTTCATCCGATGAATAAACCCATCCTTTGCCCTGGGTGGTTGCTGAACTGGATCCGCTTTCTGTATTATTGCTTGAGCTACTAGATTTATGATTGGGCTTTCTTGTACTATTCGGTCCATCAAGTGCATCTATTGCTTCCTGTGTCAGATTCCCTGCTTCTTCAAGCTCGTCCAGATATTTCTGACACATTTCATACTGTCGTCTTTGATACCTCTCCTGTCTGGTCTCTGCATGGGCAGTTATTCCTACCATCGTTACTACAATTCCTAAAGCAAAAAAAGTTGAAAATGCAATCAAAGTTTTTTTCATCATAGTTAATACCTACCTTTCAATGATGTAAAAATTGCATCCCCAACAAACTTTTTTCAAATCCCAAACCTTATTTTGTTTTCTATGATTACACTATAACTCTTTTGCTGTCCAATAATCCTCTCTTCATTGTAGAACAATTGTTCTTGCACTTCTAATCAGTTTGTCCTAATCAGTTTGTATCGTCATGTCCTCCAAATCATAACATCTTCGATCCATAGAATCGAAGAATCTAGATTTTTTATTCTTATTACAAGTAATATTCAGTGTTACACGTGCTCTTGTCATAGCCACATAAGCACGGTTTCTTTCCTTTATCAAAAATTCTCTTTTTTCATCCTCAAGTTTCGGGCTATATCCATATGGAAAATTGCCCTCATTAAACTGCGGAATAATTACTCTAAAAAACTCCATTCCCTTTGCACTATGTGTTGTCACTATCTTTACACCAGGCTTTGTAATATCAAAATCACCATCCCTTTTAATTATTTCCTTTGGGATACCTGCATCTGTCATCCAAGAAGCATATACATCCAATTGTGTTTTTTTTGCAGCAAGGATACCAATCGAAATCTCATCGCTCTCCTTAAGCCACGCTCTTATTATACGAATAACGTACTCTTTCTCCTCTTGCAAAGAATTAAACATTGCCACAGTTGGAGGTGTTCCCAACATTTTAGGTATTTCTCTAAGACTGATATCATCCTCATCATCCATAAAGTCATCATCATTTTTTGCCCGGAGTGACTCAGCGAGAGCTTCTATCTGCATGGTTGTCCTCATCGGAGCTTCCAACTTCTTTGTTGTACTGCTTATACCAAGCTGCTTTGTTGTCCAATGCTTCCCATATAATCGCTGATTTATATCCAGCGCTACAAACATATCTTTTTTATATATCATCATGGCTGCCATCATCTGAGCAAGCGAAAGATCCTGCGCTTCATCGATAAGCACATGGTCATATTTAAAAGATTCCGGTATTCTTTCAGGATGCCGAATTATATATAATGGCAGATCCTCCCAATCAACCATTTTCTTTCTTCTTAAAATATTCATATAACAGCTGAAAATATCAAAAGCAACCTCTTTTTCCTCATCGGAAAAAACTACGTTTGTCCCACGTCCGGGTCTTTTAAGCTTTTTTAAATAGTATTCCTTATCATTTGTTGTAACATTCGATTCCTTCATCCATCGAATCTCATCTTCCCAAAAATCAGTGCTCAGCCTGTTCAGCCTATGCACTCCAGCAGCTTCCTTGTGTTCCTGTAATGCTTCCCGAACAAAGCGCCGCTTTGTCTCCTGATCACATATGCTATTTCTGTCGAGTTTCAAGGCAAGGCATATATTCTCAAAATGCGCATTTGGCGTAGTAACCTTAATATAGCCACTCTTATCACCATTAAGAGAAAGAATCTGTTTTGTCGCCCTAACCAGTGACTTATTATATGTAAAAATGATGACTTTATTATTTTTTCCAGCCTCATACTCTTCCAAATACTTTAGTGCCTTATACTGAATAACAGCACTCTTTCCTGTGCCTGCTGCGCCTTTTACCATTAAGACTTTTTCTCCGACATAATCAATGCAATCCATTTGAGCATCGGTCATCTCTATGGTTTTGTTATAGACATTTAAGAATTTTTCTCCCATATCAGCACCTCAAAAGTCAGAAAAGTCATAGTTATCCTGTTCTTTTAATTCTTCCTTTTGCTTCTTGATTTCTTCCGTTGTCATTCCGGTTCCACGATCTGCAATACGTGGAATTTTCGGATTTATTCCATTAGTTTCCGATACCCAGGCTTTATTAACCTTATCCCAAAAATCACGCTTTACCATAGATCTTCTCCTTATCCCTTGGGAACAACGCATACTTGCACCACTCTACATTAGGGCAATAAGAACACGGATGGCTTTTGGACATATGGCCTTCAGAAATATAACTCGCTGATGGTTTCTTGAAGGTTATTTCCTTCTCCCCTTCGTTAGTTCCAATCTTCCCATATTCTCTGATAGCACTTTTTAATGATTTCCAATCAGGAAAATGCACTCTCAATCGTTCCTCAGAGAAATACATTCCGCCTTCTTCGTCCATTCCTGTAAGTCCATCATCATCTGACACAGTTCTATCTGTCAGGCTTTTATATATTGCTTTTTTGTCAGAGCTTTGCAATCCCGGGAAAAGCTCTGTCACATTATCAAATATTTCATCCAATCCCGATTCCTTCGAGTCAAGCAAATTTGATATTGCAACCACTAATGAATAAATAGATCTGCTCTGAATGAATTCACTTTGGAATTTTGGTCGTTCATCCAGTAAATACCCATATAGATATCTTAGTGGACAGACCATAAAATCCATCTTGGCCTCTTTAGGCACCACATTGGGAATATCCTCAGTTTTATAACAACTAACGGCTGCTTCCGATGGAGAAGTTATTTCAAACGTTTCCTTCCCTATTCTAGTACTATTTACCTTCCAAATTTTAGTATTAGTAGCCTCACTTATAAGTCCTATGTATGGGGATGCTTCTCTGCCTTTTTCATTTATTTTAGAAACCCAGGATATAGTAACTTCCTTACATTTTAATGCCGAATACATAAAATATCTGTTTGCCAAACCATGATTGTTTTTCACAGCAATCAAATTTCCCAACAATTCTTTGTGTGTTTTTTCATACAACAACTCTATTGCCCCCATGCTAAGTGGCCATGGTACTGACGCTTTTCCCCCAGGCATGCTATTACTATCACACATGCATATATGTGCCTTTCCAAATAAGTAATTAGCTGATTCTGTATGAAACATAGGATAGACAACATCTCCAACATCATTAACAATTTCACCATCATCAAACACATCATTCAAATACAATTCCAATGCACTTGCTGCATCCTCAGGGAAGCATTTGATTTTTGAAGTTGTGTCATTCTGAATCTTAAGCAAGATTCTATTTACTATCTCCCTCTCTTCAACATAAACTTCATCTGTTACATCAATCTCAGCGATTATTTTTCTCAGCTTTTTTATATGATCTGCTATCTGGATTTCTCCATCACTTGTAAATAACTCTTTTGCTATGAATAACATATGCCTGATCAATTCCATTACAACATGAGCCCGTTCCGGTAAAACCGAAAACTGGCTGTATGATCCAAGAGGGTTACCCATGACACGCTGCCATCTACTCTCTACTTCATCGTTTTTTTTCGGAATTTCTGAAAAGCTGTTCTTATGTATATCTTCTAGGACATTCATTCGCTTTCCCCACTCAGATATGCTTACGCAATCCCTAAAGAAAGGCATAAGATTGACAACATCCTCTACATATTCTTTTCCGTTGTTTCCATCCTTAGCTAACCATCCGGACGAAAAGCATTCCAATAACTTTTTCTCTGTGAGGATTATTTCATTTCTTTCTTCATCCCACATGTCATTGATACACCATATAAACTTTCCTATCGGATATGCTAATAATCTGCGTTTTCCATACTCTTCAGGGTAAAAATCCTGTAAAATCTCATTCGCTTCACTCTGATTTCCTGAATATATTCCTGATCCAACATTTCTACTCTTATAAATCCCATTCGCAAGGTCAAGCATCGAACCATATTCTATTATTACTATTTTGTTCTTAGGCTCTATACTACATCCTTCGAATATCTCTCCAGCTGGATCACTTTCATTAGTCACTTCGCTTATCCACTTATTCTCATACTTTATTCCCCAATACGTTTTTCTCCATATTTCGTTAGCAAACCCATATCTAGAATCATAAGGGAAAAGAAAAATCAGCTCTATCCCGCACTTTTCCATCAAATCCATTACTCTTTCCTGAATTGGTGTTATGTAATAAAATCCGTGGATTACTACCTTATCTATTACAGTATTCTCAGGAAGTGCGAACAAGGCAGCTAATATCTTACACATATTATCTGGGTTTTCTAATACTTTCATCTTTTTTTTGAAATCCCCAATAACAGTTTCATTTTCAAGCAAATAAATCCAAACCTCCTTTAAAAGTTGAATATCAGCATTTACGCAGTATTTCAAATCATCTGGAATAACATTTGCTTCCTCTAATATTTGAATAGAGTCAATCATCCCTCCAATATTTTTCTTGCATCCACGTAACCAATTTTTTTTAACTTCATCCTCAGATTTCTCTATCATTCGTTTCATCAATCTCGAAATTGAAGCACGCAAAAGATACTTATTTTCAGGCTTATTCCACTCTGACAGAATAATCCTTTTAAGATCATCAAATGAAGCAACACTAAAGTTTCTATCACTTTTAAAGATCCCCTGAGGTTTTCCCTTTTTATCCTTACCTTTGAGGCACCTCTTCATATCATTGGACACAACAATTTGAGGAATATTTTTCAATTCCTGCCAAAAACTACACTTATATAGATTTTCACGTTCAGTGTACGTATAGATTTTCCTTCCCATAACATTTCCTTCAATTTCCTATATAGCTAGCCCACGTATCATCCTTCGGCTGAAGCGGCAGAATAACCGTCAGTCTGTTTATGGCTCTTGTCATGGCAACATACAATATTCTGATTTCTTCACGCCTCTCCTTATCGATTTTCATATCATGAAGCTCTTCATAATATTCATTGCAGAAATTTGTACCCTCACCATTCCAACCAACTCTCTTTGTCTTTATATCAATAATTATTTCTGCTTCCTTTTTTGTATAAAGCCGTTTTCCCGTGTAAGGGATAATAATCGTGTCAAATTCAAGACCTTTTGACTTATGAGCTGTCATACACAAAACACTCTTGTAATCATTTTGGGTTCTTATGTTAGGCTCTTCTTCATCGCGATTAGTTGCTATTTGTATCCTCAAAAACTGATAAATGTCATAAAGGCTTGTTTTCCCACGACCAAAGTTTTCATGTATTATCTCCATGAGCTTATATATATTTGCTTTATATTGTGCTGCGCGAATTGAGACCATCGTTTCTTTTCGTTTCTCGTCCCAGTCCTCATCATTTGCCGCCTTTTTTAACTGCGCAATATAGTTATAGATGTAATTCGGATCTTTCTTCTTTTTCTTTGAATCATCTTTCTTTTCACTCGATTCATCATCTTCCAAGTTATCCGACTCATTTAATTCCTCACTCACATCCACATTTTCTTCAGTAGGCTCTCCCTCCTCGGCATATATTTCATCACTGGTTTCCAAATTCCCATGATTGTTTTTCATGAGTTCGTCTAGTATAGATGAATCTTCCAAAATATGTTTCAGAACAGATATTACAGGCCTCAGCCTCATCTCTTTTCTATACTTTTCCCAATCTGTTTTATCCAGAAAGCCCTTCAGATAGGCATGAATCTTATCCCTATCACCATTTAATTCTTCAATAAACTTAAGGTCTATCATTCCCGTATAGCCAGCGTATGGCGTCAATAGATAATTAAAGATATGCTTAGGATCATTCTCAAACATATACGAGCAGATAAGCGCATAAAAATCACGCACTGCTTCACTTTTATAAAAGCAGCCTTCCCTTCTAACCACGCACGGTATCTTATTTTTCCGAAGCAGCATCGATAACTCATCTAACTGGTTATTTGTTCTTGTGAGCAGCACAACCCTGTCTTTTTCACTTGGTTCTTTTCCCGATTCCTCAATACGTTTAACAAGATTATCAAGGGCGTCCCATGTGATGTTAGCAATCTCTTCCCCTGAAGGCTGCGTAGGATCATTATTCCTTGATTTTCCCTTCATTGCATCCAGCACCTGTGCATCTTCTTCATTTTCTTCATATACTATGTTTGATAAACTCTTAGGTTTCATGCAATGGTAAACTTCTATCTTTTCGTCTAATCCTGAATTTAAAGGAACTACCGGATTATCATATTTTAAAAGTCCTGCTTTTCCCCAGGCTCTAAAGTACTTATCCATAGAATCCATCAGTTCCTTCGAAGTTCTATAATTGTTCTTCAGAGAATAATTCCTAAATCCGTTTTTATCGATTTCAAGCAGCCTTTCGCTAAAAGTGTCGAAAGCTTCATCATTAGCACCACGAAACCCGTATATACTCTGCTTTACGTCACCGACAACAAAAAGTCTTGTATTTGTCAGTTTAACCAGTAGCATAGCAACCGCAATCTGTGAAAGATCCGTATCCTGAAACTCATCAATAAACAGATATTTCATATTCAAACGTAGCATGCCTGTATCATCTTCTTTGTCTGCTGCCTTATCTTTATCTTCAGCATAACCCTCTAACACTACCTGCAAATCTCTGATAATATCGCTCAATGAAATCGCATCCATTTTCCGTTTTATTTCAAAGAACTTATCATCAATTTCCGGTATTGTTTCTTTTATAAACTCCGAAAACCGCTCTGACTCAGCATTTACAAAATTTTCGCCCCACAACATATTATGAATATCATTATGAGACACCCCTATCTTCGCAAACTGGTCCCAATATTTTTCAGCCAATGCTTTTGTCTGATATAAGGACTCTCCTACCTTCTCCTCTATGGTTTCTGATTCTTCTGTTCTGCTATTAATAACCTCAGATATAAGTTTGTGCTTTTCCAGTGATAACCCCTTAATTGAAAGATTTTCTGTAAATCCCTTATTTATGCCATTCTGTCTTAGCATTAAATAGCAAAAACTATGAATAGTACTAATCTGCATCTGAGATTGCTCTTCAACCCATTTAAAGTATTTAATGTTTCCAGTAAGATGGTAACGGGTCAATAACGCCTTCTGTAATCTACGATTCATTTCTTCCGTTGCATCATTAGTAAATGTAATCATATATATGTCATACATATGAAAATCCGGCACTGTGTGCATCAGAAACATGATCCTATCAATCATTACCGTAGTTTTCCCTGTTCCTGCACTTGCCTGAACCACAATATGCTCATCTGCTTTGCTATGTTCAACCCTATATTGAGCGGCATTAAAAAATGGGCACGCTGACTCAAGCCTATCAATCAGGCCAGATTCATCGTTCCCATCAATAATAATTCCGGTATTTCCACAGCAAACATATACCTGAAGCAAATATGCATCAATATATACCTTATACTTTTCTTTTATCTTTTCACATGATTTATTATCCCCAAACCACAAGACTTTAATTCCGTATTCGAGCCATTTCCCAATCTTATCAATAAAGTCATTTTCGCTTTTTCCGCTTATGAGGACGGAGTATTTAGCCCCCATTTCATGAGTGATATCATCATCATATTTTATGCTGCCACCTATTGGCAGTATATTTGTTTTATCATCAGTTTTTTTCTTCTCGGATTGAACAACAGCCTCTGCTTCTTTGTTTTCCACTTCTGCCACCATTCCTTTGATGCAATATTCCAAAATGTATAAACAATTGTGAATTTTCCCCACAAAAAACAAAGGGGAGACCACGTCTCCCCAATTCATTATACAGCACCTAATATTGCAATATATGAGAAAAATATAGAATATAGATTAAATCTTTATAAACCGGATACTTTCATAGGCACCTTTTGCCAATCACATTGACCCATTTCTCTTCTTCTCTTCCAGGCCTTGAATCTGTGCCAACAATATTGCTTACGATCTCAAATCCAGCATCCTCAAATACTGGAATTACGCTACTTTCTGAAAAATCGCAAAACCGCCTGTCTCCTCGAAGCTTTATTCCCTCGCCATATTTAAAAGAAGCATATATATAACCGCTGCTCTTCAGTGCTTTATGCATCTTATTCATGACATCCGACAACACTTCTATCGGAACATGGAGTAACGAAGCGCACGCCCAAATTCCATCAAATTCATCTGAAAACTCCATATCTTCAAAGCGCATATTCAGGACTTTCTGTCCAATATACTCTGATGCTCTTTTACACATCTCTTCCGAAGCATCAAAAGATACAACTTCATATCCTGCATCTGTGAAAGCCTTACTGTCTCTCCCACTTCCACAGCCCGCATCTAGAATCTTGCCTCCATCAGGAATATAAGATAAAAAACTATTTCTCACGCCTGACATATCTGCATTAACTGAACCTTGAAAAAAACTGTCAGCATTATTGTTATAGTACTCAACATTTTTATCAATAATCATCTATACGCTTACTTTCTTTGGTGTCCAGATTTCGTTATATCCATTCTTCTGAGCCCAGTTGTAAATCATCTTTATACGACCTGCTGCCTCTGCGCGATTTATAGTATTTCTCTCAATCAAAATCTCATTACGATCTGATATCTTGTTGAGATAATCTACCTGAGCAAGCTTATCCCTCTTCTTGTTGTTGCACTCCGGACAAGCAAGAACAAAATTCCATATCTGATCATCCTTTATAAATGACCATGGAATAAAGTGATCTACTTCAACGCTTTTCTTAGTAACAGGTTTCCCACAATAAAAACATTTACTTTCAAATTCTCGGAACAGAATGTCCCTATAGTATGCAAGGCTGCTACGGGTTCTTAAAGTACTCTCATCAATCTTGCTAAGAAGGTGATCTACAACACTATCCTCATTTACTCTTTCCAAAAACTTAGCCCACTCATAATAGTTCAGCTTTTCTATAGCAACCTTATGTTTACAAACAAATTCATACATTCTCGGATTTATCTGCAACCACTCCTCATTTCTCGAAAATGAATAAAACAGGCCTCCCAAATCTGCGTACAACGCACCAACTACATTTAGCTTACACTTAGCCTTTACTCTTCGACAAATATCTTTTTTCATATCATTGGAAAGACTTTCAAATGGGATGTCTTCAAAAATCCCATATTTCTCTTTACCCAATATAAGTGCTTTTTCTAGCTCCGACTGTCTATTTAACTTTCCTGGCTTCTTTTGAAGTATATGATGCTTCAATACAAGATTCCAATAAATCTCAGCAAACTTCAGAAACAGCTGATCAAAATCAAGAATAAGTTTATCATTAGTGTTATAGAGATTGTCCAGAATCGATTTGAGGAAACCATATTTATAACTAGTATCATTAACAGACTTACTTGAAAAAAGGTATGCAAAGGAGGACCACATTTCATCATCAGAAAGTGGTCTGTCTATATATTCTGCCTCCTTTAACAAATATCCTGCTGCCATAAAACTCCTAATTCCATCATTTTGCTTCTAAATCTAGTACAACCCTTTACGAATTATGCTGTATGCCGATGGCATTGCGTTTATCACTAGTTTATCAGAAACAGCTATACACCCTTTCGGAATAAGATAATTATTCTTTTTCCACATTGCTGGATATACGTATATTTCCCTTTCTGTATTGCCAGAGACTCCCGTTATTCGACCATTTTCAAACTTAATATCAAAGTCAGCATCGATAAGTGCGGTTTCTTTTATACCTTTAACTAATACTTTCTGCTTCTCATATGAAATCGGATCTGCCATTTTTTGGTTTCTGCTCCAATCCAGCAATTCTCTTGCCAAATGACGATCTAACTTATTATGCACTCTTTGATTCCAATAATGTTTCAAACAATTATGACATGCTGTAGCACAATTGGCTTTGCAATCTAATACATGCTCTGCCTCTTTCAAAAGGTCTGTTAATCTACCTGCCAGCATAGAGCTATAACCAGCTCCACTAGATAAGCTATCAAACAGGAATATATCTACATTAACTCTTGCTCCATCATATCGAAGACGGTATCCACCTTTTAAGTCGTTAAATTCGACATCCAGGAGTTGCCCTGCCGCCAAAACCAACGCTTCTGTTAAAGTTTGACTTGCAGAATCAATCCACATTGCTTCATGACTAACATCAATCTTATCTGGATCGAGTGTTAACTCTATAAGTACCATATCTGTTAGAAACTCATGTCCCAAAAATGCATTTGCAATTCTATCAGCAGGATGTGTGCATCTAAATTTCACTCTTGGATGTCTATACGGAGGTCTTATTTTTTGCAATGCACCCACATCATCTCCTGGCACTGCAGCTCCACAGTCTTCACATATAGTGAAGCCTTCACCTTCCGGACCTTGATTCATAATAGTAAGTGGCTGATCTACCAAGCGCCCATACCTTACCATCTGATAATCTGAAGATTGCTCCATCTCATCATCCTTTATTGGCGATGCATAACTTGGTAATTCCGCATAAGACATCTCAGCCTCTGCCTCAGCTTCTCTTATACTTGTACCATCTATAGGCGCAAATCCCCATGGTTTTACCATCCTTTGCCACTTAATGGTATCTTGTCCACAAAACGGGCAAATTTTTCCCGGATCACTATTTCCAACCCAATTACAGGAGTTGTTTTTACAATAAAAAATAGACTTTATGTACTCATTACTTGAAAAATATTTTCTAGCTGGATGTTCCTTATCTTCTTCACGGAACTTGGAATGAAAATTATAAATACCACCAGATTTGTAGGTCTTCTTATTTACTACAATAAGTCTACCTGGTGCATATTCACTTATTGCCATATCCAAAGCTCTATCTGGCTCTTGCTCTATTTTCTGGCCTTTAAGATCCTCTATACAGAATCCAACTACATTTCTTGGGAATGAATAAGTTGGAAAAATGCCTTCCTCAAGAAAAACATCTAACAACTTTTTTTCATTATTATTGGAATCATAATAATCATCTTTAAAACCATCTACCTTTTTAGACAAGCCTTCAACGGCTCTTAAAAGCTGAGTTTTCCAGCTATCAATATATTCATGTTGAGTGCTAGGAACTAATATAGATAATTCCTTACCTGAAAGCTCTTTCTCGTTTATATAATTAACAAAATCTGAATAAAATCGATCAAAAAACTCAATTATTCCCATAGAATTCGCTGAAGTATTCTTTTCTTCCAAGAATTCTGACAAATAAATAACGTTTAAATGTCGATAAGTAAGTTTTGGATTATCCATATCTATTGATGGATGTCTCGGTTCTCCTGCTATTATTTTTTCAGGATTATTAAAATAGTAACTATCATGTGGCCCATTATCTGTATATGTTACTATTGTTGATATTGCTGATCCTCTTCTACCTGCTCGTCCTGCTCTCTGTTGATAGTTCTCTCTCATTGGCGGAATATTACGCAATCCCACAGCTGTTAATGATCCAATGTCAATTCCTACTTCCATCGTGGTAGTACAGCTAAGTACATCTACAGGTCCATTATCATCAATATATACATTCTGGAATCTCAATTCATATTCTTCAGTTGTAGACCACATATCGATACGTTGATCCTTATGTGAAAGCTGAGCTGTATGTTCTTCAGTATTAATTCTTGTCATCAGCGCATCTCGTTTACCTTCGACTGCGTCTAGAATAGGCTGTCTCCAAAACTCTAATCCCTTGAATTCATTTTCCTTCATTACATTTGGAGCTCCTTCTCCACACCAAACGCATTTCCCCCATAATGTATAAGGAAAAACTCTTCCACAATTAGGGCACTTATACCAGTCATGATCAGCATCAAAATTAAGAGAAATAAGCTGAGGGTTAAGATACAAATTCTCATTATCATCATTTCCCTTCGTTGTAAACTGCAATAGACCTGTAAGTATGTATTTATGCTTGGTTTCATCTATTCCATTTTCTTCAAGAATACTTGCAAACCTCTTCGGCAACTTAGCCTCCGGGTCAATTCCAAATCTCGGGACATTAGTCACACTTCTTCTAACATTTTTGCTAATACTCTGATCATAAGCGTAACTATCAGTAAGCACTTCAGCCGACCACGCTGCAAAAAAAGCACAAAATGACTCCGGAGTCATCAAAATATTCTGAGACTCTAAATCATAAAGAACATCATCTATCATATCTTCATTACATGGTTGCACCCAACATAATCCCAAATCTGTAAAGGATCTGAAATTACTGCAGAGTATTTTTAATAAATACCTAGAATATAGCTCCGGAACCGTTGCAAAACTACGACGCTTCAAATCCTGATAATCTAAACTGTTCCTTCTTCCTCTCCTTTGCATTCTCTCAAGAGCTCTTTTCATAGCCTGCAGATGTTCATGAAGATCTTTCTCGTCACTACCATAGAAAAATCTAAGCTTGTTATCTAACGCCACCTTTAAAAACGAAACATATAATAACTCCATAGATGCTTCTTTATGTTCTGCATGAGCCCATTCTTCTAATTCTTTCGCAGCCACTGTGATAGCTTTTCTCATAGCATCTTCATCTGCAACAGATGTTAATTCTTTAGCCAAGGTAGCCGCTCGTTGCCTGCTATCGGAAAAAAGCAATACTTTTCTCCCTGCATTTGGTGTTAATTCCAACTTTTCAGGATCTGTAATCACTGGCGGTTGTATCATTAACTGCTCAGATACAAGATGGAAAAATGGCTCATTTCCTTTTGTAGAGAAATCCGTGACATGTAGATGCATTTTCTTACATTTTGGGCATGTAGAAAACGAGTAAATCTTATCATCTTTTGACAATGGCTTACTCGAATAAGCAACATGTAAATAATGTGGATGCCCGGCATTTGAATCACTCGTTTCTAACCTGCCGGCTATAGAATTAATCCATCCCGTTTTTAAATCTTTCTTTGCCTTAACTGGTAAGTCATCAGGGATTATATAATAATGAACTTCTTTTAGATTTTGAGATATATTCACCCCTTTCTTATTCCATACAAACTGTGCAGCAGGCTCATCCTCATCAATAAACCCCCGCAAGAAAATAGCTCCACATGACCTATCGTTAAGTAGTTCATATATTTTCCCACCACAGCTACAAACATCATCGTGTTTTCCAATATATACTTTCCCTAGTGGAAGTCGAGATGAATGATTTTTCTTGCTACAATTCGGATTTGAACAAGCATATATTCCTGAAATCCCCCTAAACATCATATGCAATCTTGACGGAAACAATACTTGTCCGGCTTTACTTTTCGCCAAAGGCGCAATTGCCAGCAAAACACTTACCGCCTTTTGGGCGATATCTTTATCAACATCTGGGAATACATCATATGCCAATTTATGGAAAGAATATGCATTTCCTCGGCACAACTTCATAATTTTTAGTAATGGCTTTACTTTTGTTAGTTCGCTATAAAGCCAGTTATATGTTATTTCCTCATTATCAAAATCACATGATGAAGTATCCAACCCCAGTACGCCGGCAATTTCTTTTATTATTAAAAGTTTCTTTTCATCATGTAGCTCATCCACATCAATCTTTGCCAAAGCTACTGGATCAACATCTATACTGTTATCAAGAATAATAGGTTCTTTTTTTCCTGTAATAATGGTTATAGAATCGCGATATTCCCAATCCTGTGCTGTCAGATCGCAAATAAATTTTTTTACCTTCTCTTCTTCATCTTGGGGAATGCTTGCACTTGTTAAAATAAATTGAACTTTATTTCTATCCACTTCAAGTTTATCAAGAAAACGTCTAATCAGTAATGCAACTTCTCCTCCAGAAGCTCCCCTATACATATGAGCCTCATCTATAATGAATAAAAGTGTATTCTCTTTGTCAGAATTTAACCATTCCTTTGTATTCTCCCATATGCTTTGTTCCTCTTGACGCATAAGCATATATTCTAGCATTGAATAGTTTGTAATTAGAATATCTGGTGTATTCTGTTGCATTTCAAATCTGGTAATTAACTCTGCATCGCGCTTATCTGTTATATGCTGTCCCTCTATAAGACCATCTGCAAATCTCTCAATATCATATTTTGCTGGGTATTTACCCATTTTCTTTAACTGTTCTAGTGTCTCATCATCCCTCTCTATTAGATTATCTCTAAGAGTTTGTGCTAGTTTTACGTCTTGTTGTCGCTGATTCTCACCTGCATATGGTGTTCTTCCCGTGTACATTCCGAATTGCGGTCTCCTTGCTGAACCGGCACATTCTTTAAACATGGTCATAAACTCATCTGTACCTATCATTCGCCGCAAACGACCTATCTGATCTGCAACAAGAGCGTTCATGGGATATAGCATCATTGCTCGCACCCCTCGTTTATCCCAAGTTGCTGGAGTCGATGAAGCCTCATTAACCAGTTTTGTTATCATTGGCCACATAAAACATTCTGTTTTTCCAGAACCTGTTCCAGTCGCAACGAATAAATCTTTATGGTTATAAAAATTTTCAACTGCTTCTATCTGATGACAATATGGAGATTTATACACACCTAGCTTATTACTTGTCATCTTTTCGAGTATTTTCTTAATATTACGTGGAATAGCCATACTATTAGCTAAACCGTCTTTAACTGACATATAAGCAGGATTTGCTTCGATATATGGTTCTTTCCATAGCACGCCCTGCGCTTCTAACTCTTCCTTACACAAATCCCTTAAATCATCGTTTTTTCCAAAATAAGCTGTTTCTACATAGTTAATGAGTCTATTCTTTAACGCTTCATGTGTGTTGCTTATACTATACTCATCCATTAGAATTTCTCCTTAAGAATTATTCCTAACTCATTTGATAATAGTTCCGAGACCTGATCCCACATTTTAAAAGGGACAATATAATTAAGCTTATCTGTTAGATAATTAGCTGGCCAACAGTATGTAGTCAAATATCGCTCTTCCCTTAGTGGTAATCTACAATACATAGTGAGTAATATAACTTGATTCCTATATATATATGATGCCCTCATAGGGTTATTATGTCGCTGTCGTAACGCCAAAATAATACGTCGTTCCTCTTTTAGTTCCGTCAAAATTGGTGACAACGGAGCGGAATACCACTCACCATCATCGTATTTTAGCAACCAATATTCGTGCATACCATTAAAGAGTGACAATCTCCCTAAATGATCAGAAATAGCTTTGTTTTTACGGTCTGACCATGATTGATACGGAGCTTTAATTGATGTTACATCAAATATTTCATAGTCATTTATATTTCCACATATATTCCATTTTGCTGTTTTATAAATCCAATTTAGAAAATCAGATAATACTATTTTTTCCTTATTCTCATTATCTTCATTAGAGTTTTGTATCCGAGTGAGCCCTACAAACTCACATATATCTTTATTCTCTGATATGCCAACAATACGTTTTAAAGACATTCCACAAGGAGTCTTTTTGTACTCTGGTATCGTTATCCGGGAATTATCATTTACTTCGACAAGCTCCCCCGTTAACAGCATATTTTCTCGTATAATCCTTACTGCGTCCTCAATACTCTCGATACCTTCTTGGTATATCCATGTTTGATATTCCGGAATGCTCTCACTAATTGCGTATAATATCTCTTTCCCGCGACTAAGAATATACTGTTTACTCTTGTAGTGACTATCTATGTTGTTATCCTGTGTTAAATAGCGAAACCAATGCGCTGTTGCAGAATAAGCCAGCCTACAGTAATACTTTTCACGGCTTTCTCCTTGATATGGGTATATTCTCATATCTTTTGCCATTGTATCAATCAAATTACTCATATCATTTCCAACCGCACTTTTTTAAATCTTTATCAATTTCTTCTTCATCAAGGTTGCCTTGTATACCTATCAAGAAGGATTTTTTCAATACACTACCTATTCCGTCCATTGATTCAAAATAAATACCAAGCAGTCTTGAATAATCTATTGCATGTCTTTTAGAAATCAATCCATCAGAAACCAGTTTCTTAAAATGCTTGTCATAGACCTTTTTGCTGTCTTCGATAGATATAATAGGTAGAACATCTCTAAAATCGTATTTGCCTGTCAAAATAGGCTCATCCCATCCAAATGACAAATGCCCATCTATATCTAATATAACCCCGTAATTATGTATATTCTTTGAAAATAGCTTAACATCCTCCACAGAATTAATCCCAAAGAACAGATATTTTTCATTACAACATTGTCTACATATATTTACAAATAATGCCTCATTGTACAAATCGAGAATACCAGCTAGATAAATGACTTTCGCATCTGTTCGCTTTATTATAGATATTATCTCCGCAGCATTTGCATTATTGGCTTCCACCACTGTAGGTGACGCTCCATCTACTAATTCCGCAATACTATCTACCGCATATAATGCCACTCCATCTTCCAGGATAACAGCCTTACCATTCGCAAATGTTGAAATAATAAGCGCTGCTATCTCAGATGGATCATCGAAACTCAATGATATGTTATCTCTAAAATCATCAAAAAAATCCGCTATGCAAGATATCTCATCACTTGATTCTGTATTATCCGAAAATGACTTCCATTTATAAACATATGCATCTATATCATGATCTTCCCCTTGCTGAGTTCTTTTTTTGTCCTCAATGCCAAAAAGATTTTTATCAAGCTCATGTAACAAAAAGCGCTGCCTAATATTGGCAAAATATTCTGTTTCAGAAATTCTCAGATTTTGTAATTCTTTATCTATCTTCTCTTTATCTTGATTTAAATTCGCTATCTTATTGGTTAATAATTGCTTTATTTCCAATAGCTCATCCTTCTCTTTATTAAGCTTTGCAATATCTTCATTAGCATCTTTTATCTTTTCCTGTAATGTTTCGTCAGCTTTATTTTGTTTCTCCTTAATGTCTTCTTCTAAATTTAAAAGCCTTTCCTGACGCATTTGTCCAATTTCTGTATTTAGTTTTTCTTTTGACTCCCTTTCCCATTTATCATACAATTGCTTCCGTTCTAGGGATTCTGCATCTTTAATATCCTTTATCTGTGCTTGTAACTCCCTTATTGTTTTGTTTGCTTCTTTTAGTTCATTGCTAAGCCTTTTTGAATCTTTTGAATAGTCTTCAATTTCTGATTCATATTTCTGTTTAAGAGTTCTTTCTTGATTTTTTAAAGCTTCATCGATTTTATGAGCATATTGTAATTCAATTTCCTTAAACTTTTGCCCTTGTTTTATCTTTGCTTTTATTGAAGCAACAAATGAATCATCAATAATTATGTCCTTTGCTTTCAGTATTAACAGTATCATTTCCAAAGGTAAGTCTTTCGTTTCTTGACTTACTTTACTTACAAGTTCAGCATATTCTTCCTCAGTAAAAGTTTTTATTTGATCAAAAGTCACCGTCGGTGTTATTTTTTTTGTAATAACTTGCTCAAATAAATCCATGCGTTGCTCTAAAGCTTTTACTAATGCATCCTTATACTTTATGTCTCCATCTTTATATAATGAATATGCATATTTAGGCAGAAATGCTTTTACTAGCTGAGATTTTTTATCCATATTCCCCAACCTACGCACATATTTTTTATATCTCACAGGTTCTTTCTTCATGGGTTCCAAAAAATAATCCAAATCTGCATTATCAAATATGTACGATATCTCTTGGTCATCATATTTTTCTATCAAATCATTATTTAAGTCTAGCATTCACACACTCCTCCAAAATAGGCACTAATACTTTAGATAATTTCGTCTCACGTACAATTTGTTGAATTTTCATTTTTAATCTAGGATCAGTAATTTCAAGTCTCATCAACCATCTTCCAATTGTACTTGGCAAACATACTTTACCTGCCTTATCATATTTAACCATAATTCGGTATAGCCACTTCTCATTAATGTAATCAGCTTCTTCCTCATATATTTCTATTTTTTCATATGCAACCAGATTTCCATGTGACAAAACCACTATCACATCACCATTTGCAATATTTTCAATTGTTACGTCTTTCTCCTTTTGAATCTTAGATAATTCACCTGACTTCTTAATGTAAATCATCTGTTTTGAATCCAAATCGCATACTATTAGCTTTTTATCTTCATAACTTATTGAAACCACATTATCTATGCCTTCAAAAGAGCCTTTCCCTTCATAAAAGTATGCTCCGCCAGAAATATATTTCCTATCTATATTCACAACCAGCCGATTCCCTCTTGTTTGCACCTCCATTATATTATTAGTAAACATCACTTCTGGCTCACATGAAACACCTCTGTAAACATATGCTTTTGGCTCTTCATTTCCTGATATTACTTTTCCATAAATCCTTTTACATTCACTATCATATGCATAGCCATCCTCTCGTTTTATTAAAGGTGGCCATATCGGAATAAACTCCGGAGCTTTTTCTAAAAGATGTAATCTTAAATTCTCACGTAAATAATCTGATAACCTAGCATATTCATAATCACTTATTTCAGATGAAAAATGCCCCTTATACACATTCCATATTCTGTCCTTTATGCAAAGTCTTCCATATAACTCCATATGGATTCCTCTATAATTAGTTGGAACTCCTTTCTGTCTTCTAACCCAATAATATTCTGTATCGGTCGAAATAATATCCCCATGCCGAATCTTTCTACCTCCTTGTTCCGTAATAGAAAATAACGCTCCATCAAGAGAAAACCCATCTGCATAATTTGACCAATGCTTTTTTACTTTCTGCGCAAATTCACTAGGTTTTATTGATAAACAGTAATTGTTCCCCCCCTGCGGAATATAACCAATAGGAATCATCGACGTCATTTCAGCTGAAAAGCGTTCACGATTAATTAAATACCTCTCTGAATTTTCAAAACTTATTGATGCTTTGCTTTTTTCTGCCTGCAGTATCAAATCTTCAGGTAATGATTTAAATCCCATAAGTAATTTGAATTCTTTATCTTGAAATTCTCTAATATAAAGTGGTAGCCCTAACCTTTCATATACCGACTCATGGCTTTCGCCATCAACACGCCTATCACATTCCTCCGTTTCATCCGTCTTTTTATAATGCACAAAAAAATTCGCATACTTACTTGGTCTTATATATACGGGTTCCCCACATTCAGGACAAATAAACCTTCCCTTTGGGAAATATCCATGGGAATTATATTCATCAGCACTTGTCTCTTTTTGTTTCCCTCGTACATAAAAATCCAACGCTGTTTTCAATAAATCATCTCCTACTTTTTAGCAAAAAATGGTGTGATCATTCTAAGCATGAACACACCATTTTTGCTATTTCTTTACTATCTGACTGGCATATGCATATAATCGTTCAAGCATTTTGCCTTCATCATTTTCTCCGAAGCCATCTATTTTCAGGCCACCACAAAAACCCTTATATGTTCCAAATCCCAACATATTTATGGCCATTGCCATTGCTAAATCATCTGGTTTAATGTTGGTTTTAGCAGCAATCCTCTTTAATTCCTCAACCACTGTATCTTCCGGAACCTTTACTGCCTTATTACTTGACACAACCCTTTGAATAACCTCTGGTAATACCATGCACATTTTATAAAATGCATCTTCCTCACCTGTGACCATCGCATAAAACTGATCCATACTCACTCTACGAATCCTTTTATGTGATACTCTATTCCCATTAACAGTTGTTTCCCATTTAATGTTTTGAGATGACTTTGCTATGGCCTCAACCAGAAAACATGCACAATCATCATCTTTAAGCAATTGATCCTGCATCTTAATGTATGTCTTCCCTGCTGAAGCAGAATTCATTGTATTATGCTTATTCTTCATTTCAACATAAATTGTATGAACTGTATCTCCATCAGGTAAATTTATTCCAGCTTCATTCTTATAAATAACATCCCAACCGCCTTCTTGACCATTCTCAGGGACATGACAGTTTGCAATATATTTAAATATTCTTTGATGAAAATACCCTATATCATTGTTATTTGACTTATCCCTTTGCCGGAAGATCTCATTTCCAACAATTTCTTCCCAAGAAACATTGTAGACAGTTTTATCAAATAGCATTTTTATCGGATCTATAATATTTGAATTAAACCGCTTAATATCGTATGGTTCAAGTTTGTCACCATATTTGGTAATTGTGTCTTCAACATGCTTTACAAAGTCTTGCTCACTAATAAAATCAAGCTCCCAATGCAATTATATCCGCCTCCAATGCCTTCTTAATTTCATTTGCCACTTCATATGCAAGATTTACAGGAACTGCATTTCCAACTTGCTTATATTGTGACATAATACTTCCACAAAATTCCCACTCATCCGGAAAGCTCTGACATCTAGCATTTTCGCGTATGGTAAAAGGCCTTGCTTCCAGTGGATGACATCTTTCAGTCTGTTTTTGTGATGGAGAAGTAAGTACTGTAAGTGATGGTTCATCCATACTCAGTCTTCTAAGAATTCCTGTCCTTCCGCCCTCCATATACCAGCAGCTCTTCATATATTCCTTTGCTATTGCAGGATCTATATCCTTCCAATATCCTCCCGGCGGAACCATCTCAAATATCTGTCTCTTCTTCTCTCCATATGGAGTATATGGAGAATCCGGTACGTTCTTCAAAATATCACGCAAAACCGGCTTATACTCATGAGGCTTAGGAAACTCAAAATGAAGATCATTTATCAAATCATTTCTAATACCTATAGTAATAAGCCTTTCTCTTTTTTGTGCTACACCATAATCCCATGCATTCAAAATCTGTTTCTGAATCGTATATCCTGCTTCCTGAAAAACATTGAGCATGGTTCTATAAGTTTTTCCACCATCATGTGTAAGAAGCCCTCTGACATTCTCAAATAAGAACATCTTTGGCTGTAACTTCTGTAAAAAAACAGCATAATGATAGAATAGTGTTCCTCGAGTATCCTCAAAGCCCAGTCTCTTTCCAGCATAAGAAAATGCCTGGCAGGGAGCACCACCTGATAATAAGTCCAATTCACCTTTTTTAATGCCAAAGTAATCTTCCAAATCCAAGCAGGAAATATTAGCTATATCATCGTGAATAACATTCCAATTAGGTCTATTCTTCTGCAAGGTTTGGCACGCATCAGCATCAAATTCAATTAATCCTATAGTTTCAAAGCCAGCCTTTTCCACGCCAAGTGCCAATCCACCTGCACCAGCAAATAATTCAATAGTAGTACACATTTTTCACTTCTCTTCCCTATTACTTAACCACAAAACTACATATAATTTTAACATAATTTAACACGCATTAAAATGAAAATACCATGCGCAAATTGACATCTATTTCCAGCGCACACCATTCCCTTTTATGCTATATGATCTATTTCTCGATCCGTAATCTCTTGAAAACTTTCACGTCCATTCGATAATTCATTATCTCATAAATGCAATCCTATAAAATGGACAGTTTATTTGATATAATACGCTCCTCATTATCCAAGATTTAAACTACTTTTTAATTAGTTTTTCAGCATATGCAGATATTCTATTTATCCTCTGCTTATCAGCTTCGTTTAACGAAATAAGCCACTCATCAATATTATCACTGGTAATAGAGCTATGCCTTAGAGTTCTTGCAATATCAGAAGCTGTAATTATCAATATTGGGTGCCCATCTTCAACTACTTCTTTATATGCTTGGCTATCCACATAACTTGTTGTTACCATAACCCCGAATTGCCTGTATCGTATCCTCGAAATAAGTCGTGACATCTCTCGAACTCCAACAGAATTAGACTCACTATAACATTTTGCCTCCAAAGCGCAATCTATTCTTAGCGGAGGATTAGCCTTGCTTCCAGCGCCAATAACAAAGTATCCCAAAGCATCTCGACCACCGTCGCGCCAAGGTCTGGTTAATTCAAAATCTTGAAATCTCTCATCTGTCTTTTCCAAAATATCTTTAGCACATATTTCGAATCCTTGTGGAAATGTCTTGTAGTAGCTTCGGATCTTTCTCAGACATTCATAACCTTCATTATCACTCTGAAGCTGATCATACTTATTGGGCACTTGCACAATTTTTTTAGCTATTAAAGGGATAATTCCATTCCTTCCCTTTACCATAAATTGCTTCCATGCCTCCGGGGCATATTGTAAACTGTCTTCATGGTGGTAGATTAACGCATCCAACCAACGTCTATCTATTGCTTTATTCGTATCTAGAACAGTGAAATATGCTTCATAGTTCTGAAATCTCTCATCATTCATGGTTCGCCAAAAAGCAACAAGATCTTTATCGGGAGAAATCTTTGGATTACCCGGAGCAGCTAATCCAATAAATTTGACATCCCACCCACAACCAGTCTTTTTAAACACAAAAAATGGCGGGATATCTTTGATAGAACCATCTCTGCTATTTAAACAATCAAAAACAAACTCTAGCAAAAGATTACCTTTTCTCGGAGTATCAAGAATCGTCTTTCCAGGGCTTCTGTTGTCGCCATAATACCTAAAAATACCTGTTTCTTCATCTAAAAAGTCAGGCCAAGCAAGCTCCTGCATGGAAGTATACAAAACAACATAAGCCGGTAATCCTGAGCCATCTTTTCTCATAACCTTGCGGAATCCACCAGAATTACTACATCCTGGCATAAGTTTGGATAATACTTCAGAACCCTTTCCACTTATTTTTCCACCTTTATACACGGTATCAACTACTAAATCTGCATTACTCAATTGTTCAAATGCAACTTCCATATACCCCTCACCATTACATCTAACAAACGGTCTCTTGCTCTTTATTATCTATTTTACACCATGTACTCCCCAATACGATAATCTTTGAATATGCAAAGACAATACTGGAATGATTCTCTGAAAAAAGGAAAATCTCACATACCCGCATTTATGCACAAGTGAGATTTTTGTCCTTTTCAAAAGAAATGTGATTATACTTCATATAAGCTTTTTTCTTGCTTATTTAAACACAAGTAGTTCAGATAACATCCTTTACACTTCTCCCTACTACAATTTCTTGGAAGATCATCATTCCTAATATTATTTGCAGCATCTTTAATTTCTGTAACAACATCCGTCATCAATGAATCTGTAACTCGTTGTCGTTCTTGTTCTGAATTATCAAGGTTGTATATTTCTAAAAAGTCAGCCCTTTCACCGGTAAGTCTTTCGTATCCAAGCGCATATATTTTCAATTGCTCTGTATTAATACATTCCGTCACATCTCTATCAGCAGTTTTAAAATCAACAATATAAGTCTTTGTATTGCCAGAAATATCCTTTCTTTTAACTAAGTCAATACGGCCATTAACTTTAATCCCTTCACCCATATCAAGCTCAATATCAGCCTCTGCCATGGTAATGTTCTTGAATTCGTCCATATTTTTCTCGTAATAGTTTATAGCACTTTTATCTGCTCCTTGTCTCATACTTTCTTCAAGCTTAGGATTTGCATATGGTAAGTAAAAACTATTCTCTACAATTGCATGAACTTCGTCCTCGGTCAATTTTTCACCGGCAATATACTTTCTATGAATGTTCATAACAATTTCATGCATTGCCTTTCCATATCCCATTGCTGTCGCAATTGGCTGAACAAAGCCATAAAACATAGAAAGTTTGAACCGATAAGCACATTCAAAATAATCCTGAAGTATTGAAAAATTAAGGTTTATTGGCGCCAACTCTTTTTTCACTCTCGGAATATCCCCGCCCGAGTACTTCATATCCTCATCATACGCAATCATGTATGATGATCTTTTCGCTTCAATCAAAAATTGTGATATTTCTTTCTCAGCCCTATTATATGGAGCACGCGTTAAAAAAAGATACTTTCGTGAACGTGTTACAGCTACGTAAAAAAGCTTTCTCTCTTCCTCGATCCTATCCTCAGGATCATCTCCAGCAATTTTATCAGAATTTCTAATCCAATCTTTGCTTATTACATGCCATATTCCTTTCCCGCCAATCTTTTTTGATGGAAAGTTATTTTTGTTCAGCTGAGGAATAAAGACCGCTGTATACTCCAATCCTTTTGATTGATGTATAGTCATTATACTAACCGCGTCAGGTCTAATATAGGTATTCGCAATATAGCCTTCAGGATAAGTACCTTCCGCCATGTATTTCATAAAACTGCAGAAATTGTACAATTTATTTTTAGGTAGTGTAGCATAATACACAGTCTCGAAATCATTAATGACTTGTGAAAACTTTCCAAGATTGTACAGTATTACCTCAGCACTTTTATTATCCGAGTCAGAAACTATCGATAAATGCCGCAAAAAATCATGAAAAACCTTTTGGATAACAAACTCTCCATAAAACTTCATTCCTTTTACGTCAATATGTGATATTGCCTGAATTGCGTCAGATACTTCCTCTACATCCAAAGGATATGCTATATCCATCCATAGTCTTCGCAATTCTGCTGCTGTTATATCGCCATTTAAATATTCATATATTCCTTTGGCCGCTTTACATTCAGCAGTTGTGAAAAGTTCATTAACCCCTTCAACTATGAACGGTATGCCTTTTCCCTCAAAAACCTTAGCAAAACTTGATCCAAACTTCCTTTTTCTTAGCAGAACTGCCATCTCAGAATACATAATACCAGCATCATGTAGTTCTATAATTCTATCAGCAATAAACTTACATTCATCTTCAATCGAATTAAATTCAGAATAAATAGTATCTGTATCCTCATATTTAACCACTGATCCGGAAACCATTTTTTTAGGTAAACGTTTTAGATTATTTTCAATGACTTTCTGAGCAATTCCTACGATGCCTTCCGTACTTCTGTAATCCTTGTCCAAAACTATATAGTTTTTAACATTATATCTATCTTTAAAAGTGAGTATATTTTCAGGATCGCTACCCCTAAACTGATATATTGTTTGGTCATCATCTCCTACAACACAAAGGTTGCATCCCCCTTCTCTTATAAATGAGACAAGCCTCTCCTGAATCGGATTAATATCCTGGTACTCATCCACTGTAAGATATTTCACTTTAGAATATATTAAGTCTGCAAATTCCCTATTATTCTCAAGCTGAAACAACATTTCTTTCATTATCAATGAATAATCAAAATAGTTCTTTTCGTAAAATACTTCTCTATATTTCTGTACCGCTATTTTTGCCTTATCATCCCATTTATCTGAATCAAATGAGTTTTCATTCAACACTCCCATTACATTTAGAAACAAATTTGTTTCGGTGTATTTTTTTAAACCTAGTTCATTCATCCCACATCTGTCACTATATTTTTCTATAAACAGCTTTGTCTTAATCTCATCCAATACAGTGAACTTCTGAAATTGAGGAATATATTCTTGTAACATTTTCAAGCAAAAACCATGAATTGTTCCAACATACATGGTCGCAAACCCCTGCGTATTTCCTAAAACTTCTTCGCCGTATTTATATATTCTCCCTTTTAACTCTTCTGCTGCTTTTTCCGTAAAAGTAAATGCAACAATATTCTCGGGTCGGATATTGCTCTTCTGCTTTAATATATTAACTACCCTTCTAGTAACCACTCCGGTTTTTCCAGCACCAGCACACGCTATTATCTGCAAATCTTCATCAATAGTATTTATTGCTTTTAATTGATTTTCAGAAAGACCATCAAGCCATCCCATATATTTTCCTCCTGCACTTTTTACTAGAGCATAAAAAACTTACATATTTTATTGTCAATATCTTGATTTAATGCATATTGATCATCATTTATTATAAAAAGAATAACTTATTTTCCACTTGTCCTGCAGGAACATATTCCAAATTTTTACATATCTTATCTGCATATCCTGTAGTAACAGGCAATCTTGGTTTCTGTGTAGATCCCACATGTAACTGTGTCAAATAGAGAACCTGAGCAGCAGCATCTGTTATGCTAACATCGCCGCAATTCTTCTCTATCAACAACGGATTTGGAGACCCTTTTCTCTTTTTCATTAGAGTCGAAACAAGATACGCCTTTTTATCATTGAACACGCAAGATCCAAAAGCCGGATTCAAATCATTTCCGTTTTCTTCAATTAACTTGGCTCTTACATTTTTTCTAACCTCAATAATTGAATACTTTATTCCCTGAGCATTGAAATAGTATTCGTACCATTCCGAGTTTTCATTACTGAACCCATCTCTATGAATTACTATGTTATGAGGCTTCTCCCCAAAATTATCCTCATATGAAATTATAACCTGATCAAAAATATCCTGTAGCAGTTCCGTAGTTATTTTTTCACCTTTTTGAGGAATACGTGGTTTAAAAAAACCCAACATACGCCCACAACTATCAAAAACCACTGAGCAAGCCGGGTAATGTATACCCCGTTCCACCATCGCAACATCTAATCCTACAAAGCAATCCACACCTGCAGGCATCTTCTTCACAATCCAAGGAATACCTCCTGTCTTTCCAAGTATTCCAAGTACAATATTCTGAAGATAATACTTAGATGTCCTTCCGTTTTTGTGAGCATCTTGCATAAACAATCGAGCAGTTTCCATAGTAATCATCTGGGAAGGAATATTCATTTCAGCCCAGATTTTTTTGAAAGGATTATATGGATTTTCTTCGTCTTCATTATCTGGTATTAATGCTATTACAATATCAATATCATTTGTATCCTTAAGCTTATATGCCGCTCTCTTGTAGTCAGTAATGTTACCCAGATCATACTCTTCCTTGATCACTGGAGCCACTTGTATATCAATTAACCTTTCCTTTGTATATTCGTCTTTACTACCATGATACTCACCTTTTGTCGCAAACAAAAATATATCATTCGCCACCTGTTTAAAGAGTTCATACTCTCCTCTTGGATAAAGATATCCTACTTTAATCTTGTGATTAGGCTTTTGATAAAAACCATAATTGAACACCTGATATTCTCCGCCTATTTTTATAGTTCTACCACCACCACAAATAAGTTCCGGAGGAGTAATCTGTCCATACTTATATCCTAGCATCTGAGGCTTACAACACTCTTTTTCAAATGACAAACCATCCAATTCAACTATCTCCCCAATATCAGAGATGAACTCATAATCTGACTGCAGTCTTTTTGCCATTGTTCTTTTTACTAAATTATCAATCCTAACAGAAAATCCCGGATCATAACCTGTAATATATTCTCGAGTGATGATAGGTTTTAATGCCTGCGGATAATAAGGAAGTATTATACCACCACGGGACATTTCCACTAAAACTACAGGCGTATTATCCGGTAACTCGTTAACCATTATTGCCTCTTTCTTCTTTTCTATGTAATAGTCTTTAAGACTATATCCAAAATCCAATTTATCAATAACAGTATAATCACACACCTGAGTAACCGTACCACTTTGACTAAACCTCGCCCATTCATTTTTCACTTCCAACCCGCAGACATTTTTATTCATGGCGATCAAATCCATAATACTTAGCTTTGATCCAAAAAACGATTTAGTATTAAGCCAAAGATATGCAATATCATCGATAATCTCCACACTGATATTGAATGCTCTTTCAAGCCTTATACTCCTATCCTGACACTCATATATTTCATATCGACCTTGGTTATTCAAAAACCAGCAACTTGTAACTTCGCTATTACAAGAATACTTCCTATATTTATCGAATACCTTAACTGTCTTTAGTTTTTTCTTAATTAGATACTTAATGTACTCCTCATATACTCTTTTGTTTTCACCTACAACAAGCATTTTCTTTTCTTCAAATTGCAGTTCAAAATCTATTCCTCGAGGAATATTTGTTATCTCATCACTTGCAATAATCTGCTTTCCATTTTCAAATATGCCAATTTCGGAATTGTAGTTAGAAAGACTTCGGCATACTCCACGGACAATCTTGAAAGCGCTGTCTTCCACGTTAGGTGTAATGACGTTATACACATAAAATTCTGTTGCTGGTATTTTCCTATCAGATTTATATGCTTCTAGCCTTAATTCGTTCATCTTACATTCTCCTCACATGTTTTTGCATATTTTAAGCAGTCTATTTTGTGCCTTAGAATGCCCTTAATTATATTATGCGCAAATCATGTCCGTTAAAACGTACTCAATTATATTTATGCATCAAAAAAGGCAATAATCACCGTAAACTGTGACAATTACCTTTTAACAATTGGGTATTCAATTCATTATTTCAAGTAGCTTCTTTGCGCGTTCTTTCATTTCCTCA
>NZ_FMYB01000071.1 GCF_900104155.1 Butyrivibrio sp. INlla16 | reverse complement strand
CGTCTTTCTTCGTATGGCTGGTCATAAACCTTGCATCGCTTACCACATATAGGGCATTTCCATTGCTGCCCTTTGCGAGGATGAATCCTGGCTATAAGAACCTTTTCATCATAGTGGTTCTTTGAGACTTTGATATCATCAATAATCGTATCATTGACATTTAAGAGTTCCTTGAATAAAGTAGTAGCTGAAGTCATCTGGATCCTTTCCTTTTGTGTTTCTTAGTCAGCTACACTTTAAGGAAAGCCAGATGGCTTTTCAAGTATATATTGTTATGTTGTTAAGGTGCGTAGGCTTCCACACATATGCCAGAGGCCTCTAAAGATTCTTGTTATACCCGAAGGAGTTATAAAGATGGTAATGCTTAAGCAGATGATAATTCTGTTCGTTTTAATGGGCGTAGGAATTATCTGCAGAAAAACTAAGATGATGAACGATGCGGTCAGTAAAGGAATGTCCGCCATCGTAGTAAATATTGCAAGTCCGGCATTTATTCTGTCTGCGGGAATAAACCAGGAGACATATATCGGACATGACATGCTGATAACCTGTGCAATAGTAACGGTTGTTATCTATGCAGAGCTGATAATTATCGCGGTTTTCCTGCCAAAGCTCCTTCGAGTGGATGCTAAGCATGTGGGAACCTACAGAGTTATGACGATATTTTCAAACATAGGCTTCATGGGCTTCCCTATAATTCTTGCGATGTATGGCGAGACGGGACTTTTATATGCCGCGTTTTTCCAGTTTCCCTTCAACCTTCTGATCTACACCTATGGTATAAGTGTTATGCAGGGTGATAGCAAAGACGGAGAAGGGCTGAATATCCAGTGGAAAAAGATCTTTAATGTAGGCGTCATAGCAGTTTTTGTGTCCGTTGCACTCTTTTTATTCAGGGTGAGGGTTCCAGCTTCCATTGAGAGTGTCATAGATTCTCTGAGCGGCCTTACGGTGCCCATGAGTATGATGGTAATAGGTTATTCTCTTGCGGGAATGAAGCTTAAGGAGCTGTTTTCCAAAAAGAGGCTCCTGGTATTTGCATTCATTAAGCTGATCATAATACCTGTTGTTACCATTTTCTGGCTGCATTTCTTCATCACGGACAAGATTCTGCTCGGTGTATGCTTTGTTATGGTTGCAACTCCCGTAGGAAGTATGACTGCTATGCTGGCGGAGGCCTATGACGGTGACAAAGAGACAGCATCTATGGGCGTTGCGCTGACGACACTTTTATCCGTGGTTACGATTCCGCTGTGCGGATTGTTTGTTCAAAGCCTGAGGTAGCAGTTGATGACTACATTAGAGATTCTGAGATTACTTATTTTTCCTAAAACTGTATACGTGAGTGAGGATCGTAGACTTTCTGTGGTCGACAGAATTGAGGACGGGGAAGCTGTCAGGATTTTTTATTCAGATAAAACCAGAGAGTCTGGAGTTTATCTGGAAAAACATAAACGTAAGTATCCGCTTTTTAAATATATGGTGATGCTGAAGGATATCTGCAGAAAATACAGCGGATTACATAAGGCACTCATGATAGGCGGTGGAGGGCTGGTTTTTTCAGAGGTATTCCTTGGAATTGATAAAAAGAATTCCATGACCGCGGTGGAGATGGATAATCGCTGTATAGATGTAGCAGACAGATTCTTTGGAATAAAAGAAAGCGACAGGCTTGAGATAAAATGCATGGCAGGCGAAAGCTATATATCACAGATTGCGGAATATAACCTTAGAGTAAGTGATAATAAGAAAATTCTCTATGATTTTATCCTGTACGATGCTTATGTAGGAGACAGGATAGCCAGAGGGCTTGTTACCGAGAATATGCTGAAAATGGCAAAGATGATCATGAAGCCTGATGGAATTATCGCTATGAATGTTATCAACGATGCAGGTGGAACTGTGAAGATGCAGACTTATATTACGCAGAAGTTCCTGCAGGGGATATTCAAATATACGAGCCTTACAATGTGTGAAAACAGAGGAAACAGTATTCTTCTGGCTTCTGACAGAATGCTATAGATGAGTCATACAATATTGTATGGGTGGTTGTATGGTGGTCATACTCCGACATATCTTCGGCGAAGGTATATACCTAAACCCAGTAGCCCGAAGGTCTCAGTGAAGTGGAAGATAAGTGAGGACCATACAATACCTATTCTATAGTCGCCTACAGTTACTGTCTGCATTCCGAGAAGGACGAAGGATATCAGGAAAAAACTTATAAGTAAAAGGGCCATTGCTTTTAATAGTCTGTCCTTAAGACATATTCCCGTCATGAAAAGACCGAGAAGTAGCGCCACAAGAAGGCTTATATATTTAAAGCCGTGAGAGCTGTTGTAAATCATGACATATTGCTCACGAAGTTCTTTCGTGTAATCGGCAAGTTCTGTAAGATTCAAAATGAATTTCCTATATACAATTGAAGAAATATCATAAACAAGGCGTACGCCGACCAGTATCACGCCCCAGAGCTCAAGGAGCTGGATTATTGCATCACCGGAGAGAGTCGGAACGCTTGAGCCCATTACCTCCTGCTGAAGGACCGCCATTTTGAGTTTGTCGGATTCCTCCACGACAGAGAGGGATTTTTTTAGCGCACGCCATTTTGACACGAAAACAAAAGCCATCACGAGAATCATGAGTGATGACACGATAAACTGACTCATCAGAATGCGGGAATTCAGCATGTCCGGACGGGATGCGTTTTTCGATCTGATGAGCTGTCTTGCAATAAACAGTATTAAGTTCGCCAGGAGATGAATTCCTGACGCGCAGAATAGTGAATCCGATAAATAATGAGTTTTTCTGTTTATGAACATATTGTTATTTTATCACGCTTTGATATAATGGAACACTGTACGAGGGGACAAAAACATTTATAAAATGGAGGAAAGTGTATGAGAAAGTTTTCAAAAATCGGTGCAACCGCACTTGCGCTTGCGCTGTCCGTAGCGTTCGCTACGCCGTCTTCGGTTAATGCCGCAGGCTATCCTATCAGGTATATTGAATTAGAGAAGGAAAAAACAAATGTTACATATTCCAGTAAGCTTATTACCGAAGATAATACGATAATATACCAGACTACGGATTATAAGGCATTTCAGGCGGAGGCTGCGAAATATTCCGGCGATAGCACTGTTAAGAGAGTGACCACTACAGTCAAGGGAAACAAAACATATTATTTGGTAAGGACAACAGTTAAAAACGAGATTTCGGGAGCAACCGGATCAGATGCAGATCCGAAGGCTACATATGCTGAGGAGGAGACATTAACTAAGCGAATTTATATAAATTCTGATGGACCGACTCTTTTGGGTGTCGGACTCAGAAATGGCGATGTTGCCATAAAGAAGCTTAAATCATCCAAAAACAGTGTCCTCACAGCAACAATTGACCGTAGTAAGGGCGGTGTTGCAAAGACTGATGAAAATGCTGATATTGAAAAGGATAAGAATGGAAATTATTATTACCGTACTTCAACAGGACAAAAGATAATAATTCCGAAGAATGCTAAAGGAACCGGATACGACAAAGAATCAGCAGAATATAAGAATTCAAACGGTTCAGCTGCGGCAGTCTACATAAAGCTTACCCCTAAGAGATGCGGCACATCAAAGGTTTCCTTTGCTGTTTACAATAAATACGGTAAACAGACAGGAAAGATTGCTGTTAAGATCACAGTAAGAAGTGATGGAGATGTCTTTAAGACCTTCTCTTTTGGTGGAAAATCCCTGATTCAGAAACACTATGGGGACAAAAACTATATAAACTATGGCAGAAAAGTAAATTCCTATGATTATAATCTTTCAACAAAGAAAAAAGGCAGGCTTGTAGTTAAGGCCAATAAGGGCTATAAGATTGTAAAAATTCTCGTTGGAACGTATGAAAAGCCGAAGTCTATAAAAGGCGTGGATTATGATAAGTATTCCAATACATACTATGATGTTGATAGTGAGTATGGATCTTCGTCTGCAAAAGGTAAGACGAATGCTACACCCCATGATTATAACGGAGACGGAGATGTATTGGATAAGGTTTATGGTAATTACGAGTACAATCGTGGTATGAAATACAAGACGGTTAAGTCCGGAAAAACCATAAAGCTTGGACAATATGGATCTAATTCAGGAAAGTGGACTACAACAGAAGTTGACAAGGATGCTAAACTAGGAAATAAGACTACGACTATTGACGAAGTATATTACTCAGACTATGCGCCTACAAATATTATGGTAGTCTACTACGATATTGAAGACAAATACTATGGAGTAACCAGCACAACCATCTATGCGAAGGCTAAGCAGCCTAAGGGTAAGAAATCAAAGAAATAATTTTGGTTTGATGGATATAGTTAAAGCCTCGGAGCTAATCATACTCCGGGGCCTTTTTAATGGTTTTGGATGTTATTATATCAGGTATCCTGCGCTGCCTTGCATATAAGATCAACACAGCCGTCAATGCCTAACGTTGAACTCTTTACCGCCAGATCATAGAATTCGGCGCTTCCGAAAGTGGTATCGGTGTAGTGCTTACAATATTTCTTCCTGGTCCTGTCAACTGAATGCATATGCTCGAGAATTTTCTCATCAGAGACACCGGGCATTTTTCCGCGCATGCGCTGCAGGCGGAAATGCTCAGAGGCAGCGATGAAAACGTGGAGAGTGTGGTCGTACTCTTTAAGAATGATATTGGCGTTTCTTCCGACAATTACGCAGTTACCCTTTTCAGCGACTTTTTTTATCGCTTCTTTTTGTGCATTGAAAAGGCGCTCATCCAGGGGCTTGTTATAGAAATCAAAAAGACTCTGGCCGAATCCGAACTCTGTAGGAACACGCTCATCGTAGTAGCGGACTTCCTCCGGAGAGAGGTTACCGCTTTCGATAGCAGCTTTTAATATCATATCCTTGTCACCATAATAGAATCCGAGTCTGTCAGCGACAGCCTGGCCGATGGTGCTTCCGCCGGCACCAAACTGTCTGCTTATAGTTATTATATTCTTCATAAATTCCACCGTTATTTATAAGACTTTATTTAAGAAATCTATGGTTCTTTCTTCTTTGGGATTAAGGAGAACTTCCTGAGGAGTTCCTTCCTCAACGATATAGCCCGCATCCATGAAGATAACCCTGTCGGCCACCTCACGCGCAAAGCCTATTTCATGCGTTACGATAACCATGGTCATTCCGTCTGCCGCAAGGTCTTTCATAACCTGCAAAACCTCGCCTACCATTTCGGGATCGAGAGCAGAGGTGGGTTCGTCGAAAAGCATGATGTCAGGTTCCATGCAAAGAGCTCTTGCGATAGCTACGCGCTGCTTCTGACCGCCTGAAAGCTGGCTGGGGAAGCTGGATTCCTTGTCAGCAAGACCGACCTTCTCAAGCATTTTCTTGGCCCTCTTTACGGCTTCATCCTTGCTGCACTTTTTGAGCTGAACGGGAGCCAGAGTCAGGTTGTCCAATATGTTCAGATTGTTGAAAAGGTTGAAATGCTGGAAAACCATTCCGATGTTTTCGCGGACATGATTGATGTTTATCTGCTTTTGAGTGATATCTTTTCCATCAATAACAACTGTTCCCGATGTAACCTTCTCAAGCTTGTTGAGACAGCGAAGAAAGGTCGATTTTCCGGAACCGGAGGGGCCTATTACACAGACCACTTCACCCTTATGTATTTCTGCGGAAATGTCCGAAAGTACTTCCAGACTTCCGTAGCATTTTTTTAAATTTTGAACTTTTATTTTGATTTCGTTTTTATCTGCCAACGCTGAGCCTCCTTTCAACCACCTTTGCGCTTCGTGAAAGGATAGTTATAACGATAAGGTACATGATTCCGACGATGGCCCATGTCTGGAAGGACATGAAGGTGTTCGCCTGCACATTTTTAGCGGTGTTGACGAGCTCCGGGAAGCCGATTACCGACAAAATCGAGGTATCCTTAAGTGTAATTATGAACTGGTTGATGAAAGTGGGAATCATGGTCCGAATAGCCTGAGGAAGAACGACTTTTCTCATAGCCATTCCGTAGGTGAGACCGAGTGATCTAGCTGCTTCCATTTGACCGATATCAACTGACTGAATGCCCGCGCGGACAATTTCAGCCATATATGCGCCGCAGTTCAAAGCAAGACAGATAGTTCCTGCCTGCAGTGCGGTCAGACTTATTGAAAAGCCTCCGATGATTGTATTGAAAAAATACGGAACTCCGAAATAAACAAAAAACGCCAGAACAATCATAGGAACGCCTCTTATGACGTCTACGAATATCTGGGAAATGATGTTACAGGCTCTGTTTTTAATGACACCCATTATTCCGAAGATCATACCGATGATGCATGCAAAAAACAGGCCCAGAAGGGCAAGAAGAAGTGTTCTTCCGAGAGCCACCAGCAGCATACCGCCATATACTGTAATAATCTTAACCATTTATTTGTTCCTCATAAAAATGCACAATAGCCTGCAAAAGCCCCATAATGAGGCTTTTTGCAGGCAATAATAATCGGGTTATTCACCAAGATATTTAGCTATGATCTCGTCGTATTTTCCGTTTGCCTTGATGTTTGCAAGTCCCTTGTTGAACAGGTCTACAAGCTCCTGATTGTCTGCGTTGAAGATAGCAAAGCCGTACTGAGCGGGATCATTACCTGTTCCGTCCACGATTTTCATGGAGAGTCCGGAATCCTTGATGTTGGCAGCCATGATCGGTGTGTCATCAAAAGTTGCAGCAACCTGTCCGCCTACAACGGCCTGATACATGGTCGGTGAATCCTCGAAATATGTAACAGTGAAGCCGTACTGATCAGCAAGACTTTCAGCATAAGATGCGCTCATAGTACCTGTCTTAACAGCAACAGATTTGCCGCTAAGGCCGTCAAAGCCTGTGATGTCTGAAGATGCTTCTACAGCCATGCTCTGGTTTGCATCATAGTAGCCGTCTGAGAAGATCCAGCCGGACTCTTTTCTCTCATCTGTGATGGATGCGCCGGCGATCATACCGTCTGCCTGACCTGCCTGGCAAGCAGCGATTGAAGCGTCCCAACCAAGAACCTGCATCTCATATTTAAAGCCCTGATCCTCAGCGATAGCTGCGAGAATATCCATATCAATTCCGACAAAATTTCCGCTGTCATCGGTGTACTCAAATGGCTTGAAGGATGTATCCGTAGCGATTTTCCAAACTTTGCCCGAAGCATCGCCTGCGGGAGCCTCTGCAGCTGCCTCATCAGTGCTTGATGCAGGCTGTGTTGACTCGCCTGAAGCGCCGCCACAGCCGGCTACAGTAGCCATCATACATGCCATTACAATACCTAACAATTTCTTTTTCATAACCTCTCACTCCTTCCGTGTACGATTGGAATTTATCTAAAAAAATGGGGCATCGGCTAATCGAAATAGCAGACGCCCTTGTCTTTGATATTGATAATATAGCGGATTTTCGGCTGTAATGCAAGGTTTTAATTCGCTCTTCAAATGACTGCCACCATGCAATATACTGTATTGATAGAAAGGAGCAACTAAATGAGTATTTTAAATGTTGAACATCTGACACATGGTTTTGGAGACAGGGCTATTTTTGATGATGTGTCATTCAGACTCCTCAAAGGGGAGCATATAGGACTTGTGGGAGCAAACGGTGAGGGAAAATCCACCTTCATGAATATAATCACCGGTAAACTCATGCCTGATTCGGGCAATATCGAATGGGCTAAGAATGTTAAGGTCGGATATCTTGACCAGCATGCGGTCCTCAGAGAGGGTATGACGATAAGAGATGTCCTCGCTTCAGCCTACGAGCCTCTTTTTGATATGGAAAAACGCATGAATGAAATCTGTGACGCGATGGGTGAGGCAGATGAAAAGCAGCTTGAGGAGTATATGGAAGAGCTGGGAACAATCCAGGATCTTCTGACAAATCACGATTTTTATCTGATAGACTCCAAGATCGAAGAGGTATCAAGGGCGCTGGGATTTCTGGAGCTTGGCCTGGAGCGCGATGTAACGGAGCTTTCCGGTGGACAGAGAACCAAGATTCTTCTTGCAAAGCTATTATTGGAGAAGCCGGATATCCTTCTTCTGGACGAGCCCACAAACTATCTGGACGCAGAGCATATCGTCTGGCTGACCAGATATCTCCAGGAATATGAAAATGCCTTTATTTTAATATCGCATGATATTCCCTTTATAAACAATGTTGTGAATATCATTTATCACATGGACGGACAGACTCACAGTCTCGACAGATATGTGGGTGATTACGATAAGTTTATGGAAGTCTATGAGGTAAAGAAAGCACAGAGAGAAGCTGCATATAACAGACAGCAGCAGGAGATTGCGGATTTAAAGGATTTTGTCGCCAGGAATAAGGCAAGAGTTGCAACCAGAAACATGGCGATGGCGAGACAGAAAAAGCTCGATAATATGGAGCTTATTGAGAAGATTCAGGAAAAGCCCAAGCCGGAGTTCTATTTCAAGACAGCGAGGACACCGGGGAAATACCTGTTTGAGCTAAAGGATCTCATAATAGGCTATGATGAGCCGCTTTCAAAACCGCTCAATCTGGCAATTGAGAGAAACTCATTTCTGGTACTTGCCGGTGCAAACGGAATCGGTAAAACCACCCTGTTGAAGAGTATTTTGGGAATAACACCCGCTATTTCAGGTAAGGTTACTAGGGGTGAGAACGTCGAAATCGGGTACTTTGAACAGGAAATGTCACCTGATATAGAGACAACCTGTCTCGAGGAGATATGGAATGAATTCCCGTCATTTTCCCAGTATGAGGTTAGGTCAGCTCTGGCAAAATGCGGTCTTACCACCAAGCATATAGAGAGTAAATGTAAAGTACTCTCCGGTGGTGAACAGGCAAAAGTCCGCCTGTGCAAGCTTATGAACAGGGAATCCAATATTCTTGTACTCGACGAGCCCACAAACCACCTTGATGTAGATGCTAAGGAAGAGCTTCACAGAGCGCTTAAAGAGTACAAGGGAACCGTGCTTATGGTCTGTCATGAGCCTGAATTTTACGAGGATCTTGCTACGGAAGTAATAGATTGTACAAAGTGGACGACTAAGATATGACAAGCTAATACCAATATTGTATAAAATAAAAAATCCGCGGCGAGGCCGCGGATTTTAAACTTTATGCAAAAGTCTTATAGTATTCTTCAAGTGCTTCCTCAATCATTTTAAAAAGATGTCTCATAACCTGTCCCCCTTTCTTAAACAAGATATGTACTATATGTTTCATCTCATGCCGTTTTCCTTCGGCGTTATTTCGTATTTCCTTTAGCTGATTACAGCATAACACCTTGCATAGCTGTTGTATAATACATATATAAGAGGATATGATATACCTAAAAGGTATATGTGAAAGGAGAGCATTATGGAACTTCGACATATCAGATATTTCCTTACAATAGCGGAAGAAGGCAGTTTTACAAAGGCTGCAGAGAAGCTATGTATCGCGCAGCCTCCGCTCAGCCGGCAGATAAGGGATCTGGAGGAGGAGCTTGATACGCAGCTGTTTGTACGGAAGGCAAGAGGACTTGAGCTTACGGAGTCAGGCGAGCGATTTATGCAGTACGCAAGGCGTATTAAGCAGCTCTCCGACCAGTCTCTTGAGGATATCAGAGAGATGAGAGAAGGCCTTACAGGCAGGCTGTACCTTGCTACGGTTGAAGGACACGCACCTGAACTGTTCGCGAGCTGGATTTGTGATTTTAAGAAAAAATATCCCCTTGTTGAATACGAGGTGTGGAACGGAAATTCCGACGATGTTGTGAAGAGAGTTCATGCAGGGCTAAACGAAGTAGGAGTTATAACGCTTCCCTATGATGAAGAGGGTCTGGACGGGCGGCTTGTTTACACGGAGCCCTGGGTTGCAATGATACCGGAAAATCACCCACTTGCCACAGAAAAAGGCGATTCCATAGAAATCGCCAAGCTTGCACCCTATGAGCTTATTATTCCCTCCAGAAGATCCAGAAGAAAAGAGATAGAGAACTGGTTTGCACCATTAAACTGTGAACCAAAGATAATCTGCCGTATAGCGCACATGCTGAACGCCTACGAACTGACTGCGGGCGGGCTTGGAATCGCAATTTATCCCGCATCTGCAGCCAAATATATCAGTAAAGGCGTGGTTATTAAGCGCATCGTCAAGCCGGATGTCACTGCAGGCTATGTACTGGTCAAAAGTTCAAAACGCAATCTTTCCAAGGTTGCAGAGGAATTCTGGAACATGGTTAACGGGATATATGACGACGACAAAAAATGACAGATTGAATCGCGAAATATAAGAAGATGGAATTGATAAATAATCGCTATAATTATTTGCAGGATTTCTGGTTTTTTTAAGGAGGTTTTATGGCTATTAATTTAAATAACATGCCAAAGCTTGGATTTGGCCTTATGCGTCTTCCGGAGTCTGATGGGGCAATCGACATGGAGCAGGTCTGCAAAATGGTGGATCATTATATGAAAATGGATAAGCGCTATTTTGATACTGCCTACGTATACCATGGCGGCAATTCTGAGGTTGCTGCGAGAGAAGCCCTTGTAAAGAGGTATCCAAGAGACAGCTTCATGCTGGCTACTAAGCTGCCTGCGTGGGAAATTAAAAAGGAAAGCGATGTAGACAGGATTTTTGAAGAGCAGCTTGAAAGAGCAGGTGTTGATTATTTCGATTTTTATCTCCTTCACTCAATAGAAGATGGTTCAAACTATGATACATATGTAAAGTATGGCTGCTTTAAGTGGGGAATCAAGAAAAAAGAGGAAGGCAAAATAAAGCATTTTGGTTTTTCCTATCACGGCAGCCCCGAGCTTCTGGAGGAGATTCTTGACGCGCATCCTGAGGTTGAATTTGTGCAGATACAGCTTAATTATCTGGACAGAACCAACCCCGTAGTACGCTCAGAGGCCCTTTATAATATTCTGCATGAGAGAAATATTCCGATTATCGTTATGGAGCCTGTAAGAGGAGGCATGCTCGCTAATATGGCTCCCGATATTGAAGCAAAGTTCAAGGCAAAGAGACCTGATGATTCCGTGGCTTCCTGGGCTCTCAGGTTTGTGGCATCACTTCCCGGGGTAATGACTGTATTATCCGGTATGTCAAATGAAGAACAGATTATCGATAATATAAAGACCTTTACGAATTTTGAACCTGTTTCCGAAGAAGAGCAGGCTATAATTGATGAAGTGACACAGGCGATCCTCAGTATTCCCCAGATAGGTTGTACAGCATGTAAATACTGTACCCCGGGATGCCCTCAAAACATCAGTATCCCCGATGTTTTCAGGACAATTAATACACTTAGAAGGTATCCCGATGACTGGAGATCCAAGAATTTCTATAACGGGCTCAAAGGGCGATCGGGAGCCGCTTCCGACTGTATCGGCTGCGGACAGTGTGAAGGAGTTTGTCCTCAGCACCTGCCAATAATCAGCCTTCTGAAGGAAGCCGCTGAAATTCTGGATAAGTAACCTGTGTGCCGGGAAAATGAGTATATATACAAAAAGCTGTCTTCGGGCAGCTTTTTTATTTCACTAATAATTTAGAAATCTAGCAAAGCAAATTATTATATAATAAATATGCAGCTTTGGTGTTTAATAGCAGGAACGGATATAGTAGTTTTTTATGAGGAGGAACAATCATGAAGATTCTTGAGGAAAAGATTCTTGAGTGTGGCAAGGTATATCCCGGAAACATTCTTAAAGTGGACAGCTTTTTGAACCATCAGATTGATGTAGGGCTTCTGGAAGTGATAGGAGAAGCTTTTTACGAGAAGTATAAGGATAGAAAGATAACCAGAATTCTTACTATCGAAGCTTCAGGAATAGCGATAGCCTGCGCTGTTGCTAAGCACTTTGGAGTTCCGGTTGTTTTTGCCAAGAAATCCAAGAGTCTTAATATTGGTAATGATGTATATGTATCAAGGGTGAGTTCCTTCACATATGGAAAAGAATATGATGCAATAGTTTCGAGAGAATATTTAAATTCGGATGACCATGTTCTCTTAATCGATGATTTCATAGCTATCGGGAATGCCATGAAAGGACTGGTAGAAATCTGTGACCAGGCAGGAGCAAAGGTGGAAGGCATAGGAATTTGCATAGAAAAGGGATTCCAGCAGGGAGGCGCGGACTTAAGGCAGATGGGATACGACGTCACTTCTCTTGCTATTATCGATGAGATGAAGGACAACGGCGAGATTATTTTCAGAGAGGCTGACTAACGGAGATAACAGAACTACATGAAGGATTTTGAAGCATTAAAAGAAAAGAGTCTCAGCGATGTAAAAAGCGCGGGGATACAAATAGGCAATATTGTATCCTGGGAGATTAACAAAAGAGCAAAAACAAGATGGGGACAGTGTAAAAAGAATATTGATGGTACGTACGCAATACAGATATCATCAGCGCTTCTTACGGATGACCGAATTTCCGAAAAAGCCGTGTTGGAGACCATGATCCATGAGATACTGCATACCTGCAAGGATAGTATGAATCATACAGGGCGCTGGAAGAAAAATGCGGATATTATGAATAGAATCTACGGCTATAACATAAAACGCATAACCAGGGGCAGTGAGAAGGGAGTAGAGGATTACAAGAGCACTCCGCTGGCGATAAAATACGTTTTTACCTGTAGAGGCTGCGGTGCCAAGATATACAGAAAACGCGATTCGAAATTTACAAGAAATTACAGGCGTTATGGTTGTACAAGATGCGGTGCAGTTGCATGGTCCAGGCAGACTGTGGCGGAAATTAAATTGTAATTATAGAGATTGGATAAACTGGAAATGAAGAAAGACAATATTATATTGATTGGTATGCCGGCTTCGGGTAAGAGCACGATGGGAGTTGTTCTTGCGAAGATTCTTGGATACAACTTTGTGGACGCCGATCTGGTAATCCAGAAGCGGGAAGGAAAAAGACTGTCCGAAATCATCGAAGAGCAGGGAATTGAGAAATTCATTGAGATTGAAAACAGGACAAATTCCGAGATAGAGGAAGAAAAAAGTGTCATTGCTACCGGTGGAAGCGTAGTTTACGGCAAGGAGGCAATGGAGCACTACAAGAATATAGGGAGAGTAGTCTACCTCAAGGTGGATATGGAAGAGCTGACAAACCGCCTGCAGGATGCGAAACAGCGCGGCGTAGTCATGAGAGAAGGGCAGACTCTTTTATCCCTCTACAATGAGAGAAGTGCGCTATATGAAAAGTATGCGGACATCACAATTGAGGAAAAGGATCACAACCTTGAAGAAGTGGTGGAACTTACTCTACATGCACTAGGTGGAAAGTAAAACTTCCTCGTCAAAGCCTTCATAGCCTTTCGGAATTGAAGGGCATTTAGACCATAAATAGAGGGGATTCGCCCCTAATGAACATTGTAAAGTAAATACTATCCCCAAAAGAAAGATGAAAGCGATGATTCTGTGATATATGTCCTAAAAAAGGCGTACTTTAACACAGCACCTGTTTTAAATGACTTTTTTGATCAGTGTGGTAGAATATTATCAGTTGATCAACTAAAAATCAGGCGGCTTGTGCGAATATATCTTTGACAGGGTTATCGGATTGAGCTTTGCCCCAGGCATCAAGATGCTGACACATCATGATGCAATAGAGGCGGC
>NZ_FMYB01000029.1 GCF_900104155.1 Butyrivibrio sp. INlla16 | reverse complement strand
ATCTGCCATATGCCGATATTTTAGAAATGCCGATATGTCGTTGATGTAATCCTGTGCCTGACTTAATGCCAGGCACAGAGAATAGAGTATCGGCATTTATTTTAACCCGCACAACCGTTTGATGATATCTTCATCGTTAGCATATTTAAATGCCACATCATTTTTGAAGACGGAGCTGTCGCTATCGCTAAGCTTATGCAGCGCATCCCGTTTCATATCTTCGGTAACCTTGGCGTAAAAACGAGTAGTCTCTATATTTGAGTGACCGAGCCATTCTGATACAGTAGCTAGTGGAACTCCAGCCTGATACAAATGCATGGCTCTTGTCCTCCTGAAAAGATGTGAGTGCAGATGAATCAAGCCGGGATTGATTTTACGAACCTCAATCTCACACATTGTCAGCATACGGCTCACGTTATCACTAGACATTTTGTTACGTCTGCCATTTCGGAATGAATAAAACAACAGGGAATCCGAGTTTTTGTCGGGATGATATTTTTCGCAGTAAACTTCAAACTGATTCCATATTTCACTGGATAACGGAGTTACTCTGTGCTTTTTACCTTTGCCGTAGAAATGTACATCTGCTTCGCCATTGGTGGTTTTCTTAATATCAAGCAGTTTAAGTGACAGCACTTCATTTATCCTTGCCCCGCTTTCGTACAGCAAAGACAACAGAAAGTGATCTCTGATGGCATCGCGGTTGTTTTTTACACTGTTGATTACTTGACGCATATCATCTGTTGAAAGCCAAGTAAACTCAATCACCCGGTCATCATCGACATCACTGATTTCCCTGATGCTTTCGTATTCCTCAAACGAAAGCATGTTTTTCTTGTATAAGAATCTACAGAATCCTCGAATGTCTGACAGTCTGTGATTAATAGTTGGTGCCACGTTATTTCTAGCAGACTTCAGCCATGTCATGAACCCGACTATGTTTGTCTGGCTGAAATCAGAAGACTGCATGGTTATGATAGTCGCTTTGTTCTCAGCTTCAAGGTATTCCACAAACAGGTTTATGCTGTATCTGTAGGAAGCTATTGTATCTGCATCACGATTCTTAACACCTGGAAGGTAAGTTCTCATGAACTCACTCATAATGGATACAAGTTTTGGATCTTTTGCTTTAATCCTCAAACTCCTGAACCTCCTTTCCATAAACACGTGAAAGAAGGGACCAGTTGATGGATTTAGATCTGCGCAAATTCTCCGGAAGAAGGTGAATATAGTATAGTGTGGACGTAAGTTCTGAATGTCCCATGTATGCCGAGAGGTATGGAAGCAGCTCCATCACATCCTTGCCAGCATTCATCCATCGAATTATATTCCTTGAAGCGAATGCATGCCGCAGATCATACGGCCTCGGAACACCTCTCCATGATATACCACTTTTATCTGTCAGATTCCGCCATATGCAGTTGAACCAGGATGTTTCATAAGGGGTTCCATCCCATTTTTGGAAAAACCATTGTCTCTTTCCAACTATGGTGTCATACCGATTACAAAGAATGCGCATATCCTCGGACATGATGATGTGGCGATCCTTATGTCGCTTGGACTGTCTTATATATACATCCCCTGTATTCAGGTCAATATCCTCGGTACGTATTGCCGGCGGTTCTTGTGGGCGGAGTCCGCAACAATAAAGAAGGCGACTATACACAGGCAGTACCACCTCGGGCAAGTATCTTTTGCCACAAGTTCTCCCAGTATAGGAGTCGATTGTATTAAATAATCCTGATAACTCTTCATCTGTGAAAAGGTATGGGCTATACGCTGTGCGTTTTACGATATAATCATCATCGGGTATATAGTCATCATATCCAAGAAAGTTAAGGTATTTTGTGTACTCCCTCAGAAGAGAGATAAAAGCCGCTTTGCTGTTGTTCGTGTATGGGTAAAACGATAGCCATTCATCAACCATTTCAGATGTCAAGCGTTTTGATTCGGGATATTTCTTGATACAGAACTTTATAAACGGCGGAACAGACGACCTATATGTCGCTGTCGCATACCCTACAGATTGCCGGTATTCCATCATTTCTTCAAATGCATTGTTGAGTCTGGTATCCAACGTCATCAGCCACCACCTCCATTCATGGAGTCTCTGGCTTTATCAGGGACGTAGTAAAAACCAGCCGAGATAGGAACATCCGAAAAGTCCATTGCCACAAATGATATCTGCTTTTTGTCGTAAGTTATATAAGGCTTATCTTCAACAATGGATTTATGTCCCATCATCTGAGATGCAGTTTCAATGGGCACTCCTCTGGAAACCATGATTGTCTCAAAAGAACGCCTTAGACTGTGAAAACCTCTAAAAGTAATTTTAGTCACGCCTGCAATCTTGCAGTACTTATCTATCATGTTGCCAAAGCCTTTTGACAATCCACGATATGGAGCTTTTACTGTCACAAAAACCTCTTGCACATCACAAACAGGACGCCAATCAAGAATGTAGTCTGCCAACGCATTCATAGTAGAACCATTCAGTTCAGACATTATTGGCATATGCGTCTTTGATTGTATTACAGAGATTTTATTATTATGCCAATCTATGTCGGATAACTTGATACCGATGATATCAACTCCACGTAGGCCGGTACAGTATGCCAAGAGAATAATAGCAAAATCCCTTTTGCCAATGGCCTTATCAAAGTCTGCTGCGTTAGCAATTCGTTCTATCTCATTTTCAGAATAAGCAGGAATGATGCGCCTATGATCATTCTTCAGTTTCAGGAGAGAATAGTCACGATGCAGCCTGCGATTACCGTGATTCTTAAGGTATTCAGTAGCATACTTTACACATCTAAGCGTGCGTCCTGTGCTGCCACCGTTTGATACTGGAACTTCATTGATTAAAAACTTCATAACAGTAGTATCATCGATCAGTTCTGGTTTAAGGCCAAGCTCTTCAGAATACCAAAAGAAATGTCTAAGAGGTGCACGGAGATCCTTTTTAGTATCTTCACTGATTGGATAGCTTTCAAGTATCTTTTCGACAAGCTGAGTTGTTTCATCATCAACTATATACTTAATTGGTCGTGACTTTGTGCTTGAAAAATCCACAGTACCAGTTTCTGCCAACGAAGAAAGCATACGTATAACCCTCCGCTGAAATCTAAGATACTCCTTGCATATCTCTCCGGCAGAACATCTTTCATTGATGTTGTCCGTATACAATTGCATCAGTTCTTGACTATAAGAATCTATCTGCAGCATTTGGGCGAAGTGAATTATTAAGTTGCAAACTACCTGGTATTGCTCCAGGGACACCTCAAGTATCCCGTAGGCTCTCACCTCCTTCATGAGTTGATTGGTCAATGGTTTCAGTAAGTGGTCTGATTTAACCATAAGCGGCCTCCTATCTATAGCAATGATAGTTACACCACTATAGTAAGAAATGCCGATAAATTTACATAGTGCTATGCTCATGATATTTTAGAAAGAAAAAATCGGCATTTCTAAAATATCGGCATATGGAATATTATGCTGATATCGGCATAATCTGCCAGCGCTTTGAGTAAATACGGATGATTTCTTCCTCATCTATGTTTACGTTTGTGGAAATCAGGCAAAGATAGTCTTTCCGATTGGAACGATTCCTGACATATACAACTTTTGCAGGAATAACAGCACCATCCTTCTCAACATCTACAACAACAGAAAGCAGATACTTTGATCTGCCACGACGCTTGCGATTAGTTTTGTATATTTCTTTGAGAGAGCGCTTCTGACCTTCATAATTGAAAGTCATTTTTTCAGACCGCTTTATCATGGCAATAACTTCATAGCCAAGTTTCTGTACGGCAATAAGTGTTTTGGGTGAAGCAAACCAGCTGTCAAAAAGTACGTAATCAGCTGGGATCATTGCTTTTTTTGCTTCTTTGATAAGCTCGATCATTGCATCTGTTCCCTTCATGATAGCGAGCTTTCTGCGTTTGTAACCATTGCTTCTGTAATCAATAGGATTACAACCATTGACCTGACATTTGCTTGAAGATGAAAGTAAGATGTGGTTAACCGGAAGAAATGTATTTCCATCAGTCCACCCAAGAGTGAGCATTCTGAATCCATAAAGGTACATATTTTTAGCATGATCATATATCTTTGCAAGCATCTCTACCTTTTTGGAACAGCTCCTTGAATAAGTGGAGTCATCAATGATAAGTGCATTAACTCTGTCTTCAGACGTAGCAGGTGCAATAGATTCCTTACAGATGTTGGCGGCAAGTAGTGTTGTGAAACGAATCCAGTTTATGCTGATGCTATTCATAAAACGATAGTATGTATCTTTGGCAAAAGATAATTCGCTATTTCCGAGAACCATGTCCATGTACATAGATTTGTTTCTAAAAACCAAAGCAAAGGCATAACTCACGATCTGGAGCGGTGCGACGCCTTTCGACTTCTTTGCATTGGATGCTTTGAGAACAGCTGATAAGTGAAAACGTTCAAAAAAGTATCTGATAGAATCAGTAATCTGCTTAGAATCGTAGTCGTTCTGTGATATAATTTTAGCCAAGGCGTGAGTCTCCTTTGGGATGGTTTTTGGTGGTACTTAAATTATACCAAATGCAGAGGCTTCACGCCTTTAAAAATGCCAGTTCTTATTGAATTATCAAGGTTCTAAAGCACTTTTTTATGTGCGAAGTTTAAGTAATATTATATTTCTTGATGTTGATGGAGTTCTGAATTCAAAGTTCTGGGACAACGAGCATCAGCGAGAAATTAGTGAAGGCAAATACGTAGATATTGAGAAAGTAAGCTTGTTGGGAAGTCTTGTAAAAAGGACTGGCGCTAAGATAATTCTCCACTCAGGTTGGAGATTTTGGTTTGACAAATCAATGAAACCACTTAGGCCGGAAGCCGCGTTTTTTGCTGATGCAATGAAGAGCGAAGGTATTCAGTTTGCAGGAGTTACACCGGACTTAACTACAGAAGAGATAAGAAAGACTAAGAAATTCAGTCTTGTTAAGGCTGATGAAATACTGCTGTGGCTAGAAGAGAACTCATACGATAATTGGGTAGTACTGGATGACCTCGAGTTAAATAATATTGAAATAGGAAAACATCAGGTTAAGACGGATGCAGAGGTAGGACTTACTGTAATGGATGTAGAAAGAGCAGTAACTATACTTGCCGGGCGACAAAAACTAATAGATGTTTCAGATATATAAAAGAACTTATCCGAATGCTGATTATGATCAAATATGGGATGCGTTTGATGCTGTGGCAGTGCTTTGGAACAGAGTTGGCATTATGATTTCAGATAGTTGTGGATACCAATACCCTGAAAAAACAGAAAAGGAAATGCTGGAGTTTATATTGACTCTAAAAAATCAGTTGTAAGATCTGGATATCTTGATATTGATACCAAAGCTAATCCGGATGTCATATTGTATCCCGACTCAGGCAATGTGCGGATTATGGCTGGTGGCATGCAAAAGTCATTCAAAATGGATTCTGAAGTAAATTATTTGGATGGAGAATAAATTACAAAAGCTAATGAATTTTTGGAAGGTGAAGAGATGCATTTTACTGATGCGAAAGGCATTTTATCCGGAAAAAATGGATACTTTGGGATGAATATATACCGTGGATGTACCCACGGTTGTATTTATTGTGACAGCAGGAGTAAATGCTATCAGTTCACACATCCTTTTGAGGATATTGAGGTAAAGCAGAATGCACCCGAGCTCCTTGAACAGGCACTAAGGTCAAAAAGAAAAAAGTGCATGATTGGGACAGGGGCGATGTCGGATCCTTATATGCATTGTGAGAAGGAACTTCTGCTAACGAGGCGATGCCTTGAAATTATTTTGGAGAATGGTTTTGGGGCAGCAGTTCAGACAAAATCAGATTTAATACTTCGGGATATTGACCTTCTTTCAGAAATAAATCGCAGTGCAAAATGTGTAGTCCAAATTACACTTACAACCTATGATGATGAGTTGTGTAAAATTCTTGAGCCAAATGTCTGCAACACAAAACGCCGTATCGAGGTTTTGGAAATTATGCAGGAACGAGACATCCCTACAGTTGTATGGCTGACACCTATACTTCCGTTTATCAATGATACAAAAGAAAACATAGAAGCTATTCTGAATGAATGTGTTAGGACAGGAGTAAAGGGCATCATCGATTTTGGAATGGGTCTTACTCTCAGGGAAGGCGACAGGGAGTACTATTATGCTGCGCTTGATAAGAATTTTCCCGGGATGAAAGAGAAATACATAAAGCGATATGGTAATGCATATGAACTTCCAAGTCCTAATTCAAAAGAGTTGAAAGCGCTGTTTCGGAATATTTGTAAGGAAAATAATATCCTTTCAACACCAAAAGAGTGTTTTGAATTTATACAGGAGATGCCGGATAAGTATAAGCAGATGAGCCTGTTTGATTTGTAACCGGAGAAAAATAATGATAAATATTAGTGATGAGACTATCCTTGAAATAGTTCAGTGTCATTGGGATTTGGATAATCCTGAAATAGGAGAGAGGTTCAATGAAGAATCTGCAAGGCTGATGTTTAAAATCAAAACAGAAACGCAGGATTATCTACTGAAAGGCTTACCTGACTCAGTACCTGAGACTACAATAAAGAGCAATACTTCATCACACCTATATCTGGGCAATGAAAATGGTATGGCGCCAGGAATTTTTGCCGCAAAGGATGGAAATTATTATATTAAAGATCATGGGTATTGGTAGCAGGTACTTAGATTTGGGTTGGCCATTTATAATGCAGTTTGTGGATTTCAACCACGATACAGAAGAGATGACTTACAGATTTGATTTGGCGAGGAGTTTTTTGAGAGGGTATTTCGGCACGGAAGAAATATCAAGAGAAGAGTTTGATTTGATATTTAAAGGTGCTGAGCAGATGCATATTTCATATATGCAGGTTTATGTGCCTTATGCGGTCGATTCATTATGGAAGATTTTGAAGTTCGGTATAGAACAGAAAAATAAATTATGGGAAAAGATAAAAAAGGGGTGAATGATTTGGAAGAGTATAGCTTACAACACAAGAAAGCCTGGGAGTTTGATGCATATGATTTCTGGGTAAGAAATGCGGGGACACCGGAGGAAAGAGCGGCAAAGGATAAGGAAAATCCCGGAAAGATGCTCAAACAATATGCAAACTATTTTGATACATATGAAGGTATAAAGGTTGCCAATATATGTGGATCATGCGGAAAAAAAGCAGTTCCACTTGCACTTTTGGGAGCGGAGGTGACAGTATTCGATATCTCTGAAGCCAATAAGAAATATGCAGTCGAGACTGCCAAGGCAGCAGGCACCACAATTGGATATGAAGTCTGCGATATCATGGAAATTGACATGAGCAAATATGAAGGCTTCTTTGATGTGATATTCATGGAAGGCGGAATTTTGCACTACTTCCATGATATAGATGCCTTTATGAAAGTGATGAACAAGCTTTTAAAACCAAATGGGAAAATGATTTGCAGTGATTTCCACCCATTTACAAAGATTTCAGATGCGCTTGGTCTGCAGCAGCCTACTATGAGCTATTTTTCTACTGATATTTTTGAGGGAGAAATGGCACATGCCAGATTCTATGATGAAGAAATTCGCAGGCAGATTCCAAAGTGCCAGTATCGGAAGTACACAATCAGCGAAATCATCAACTCCATAATAGGAAATGGCTTTACTTTGGAAAGATTTGATGAACACCCGTCCTGGGAGAATGATATGCTTCCCGGCGAGTTCACAGCTATCGCAATAAAAAATGAGTAAATTAGGTATAGTTCTGTTATAACGGTTCTCTCTATTTGATTACAGGACAGACGCTGATATCATCATAATTGTAAAAGCGCTGATACAAAAGACAAAGTAAACATTACATAAGACAAATAGATGAGGACAAAAACATGAACAGAGATATTTTTATAAGAAACCTTACTAAGGAAAAAATAGAGATGAGCCCTAAGGGCAGAAGCGCAAGTGAACTTTCTCCTGAAGAATTTGAGAAGAGTTATGAAAACTTTTTTGACATGATCTTTGAGATTGCAGCTACCGATGTATCTTCTGTAGAAGGCTACGGAGAGTTTGATGAGAACAACAGAGCTCCATTTGAGAGTCTTGAAGCTTTCATCCGTGATGATATGCTCGGTGATCCTGAGGATGGCTATTGGAAGAACTGGAAGGAAATGTTCGGAACCACCTTCCTTGAGGAAGATTATTACAACGAGATCGCATCAAAAGCTCTTAAGTATGCGCCGTTTTGCGAAGGTCAGAGATTTCTTGCCAACAACAACACATTCTTCTGTAATATGATCGTTGGAGAAGACGGAAAGACCTACTGCGCTGACTGGGGAAGAGCCGGAATAATGGATTATCTGATGGATTTTGTAATCCTTGATCTCAATAAGCCATATCTTCTGGTTCCGGAAAAGCTCTATGAATATGCAAAGAAAAAGAATATTAAAATTGAGAATTTCAAAGAGCGTTTCTTGTGCATGGCTTATTACAAAGGAATTGTTACACTCAGATGGCATGCTTCAATAGATGACCTTGAATCCTGCAATTCAATCGTAAAATCCATAAATGCTCTTGAAGAAAGAATGAATAAGCTTGTATGAAATACGAAAATGCCAAAAACATTTTGCCTGAAAAACTATTAGAGGAAGTTCAAAAGTATGCGGGCGGGAAAGTGATATATATTCCTAAGAAAGAATCCGCTAAGGGATGGGGCGAAGCATCCGGCTATAGAGAAAGACTCAATAAGCGAAATGCCATGATCTGCAATCGCTACTCTGCGGGACACTCTATCATGGAAATAGCAGAAGAATTCTATCTTTCACCTGAAACCATCAAAAAGCTGGTATATGGAAAGAAAGTGAATCTTCCAATGTTTTCGCCCTCCATCACCTCAGCAGAGAATTACGCATCACAGGGACTTGGAGAAGAATGGGTGCGTATGTATCTGAGCTCAATGGATAAAGATGCTCCCGATTACTCAGAGTATTTTATGTCTGAGCTTGTCAGAATTCCTCTAAGGCTCATTGGCACAGAAGATGATAAGCAGATAGATTCAAGAGCAGCGGATTTTACTGATCTACCGCTGATAGTCATCTATGAAAATCATACTTTTTCTGTTCCTTATCAGCAGGAATATATACAGTTCCTGAAGCAGGCAAGAAGAAATTCTTATTACGCCTTCGTTTTTGCAAGAAATGAAGAATACAGTTTTTTCTGGAATAACTTTGGGAAGAATTTCCGAAGATAGTAAAAAGGCTTAAGGCCAGACCGGCAGAGAGAGGCTTCACTTCTGATGAAGTGATTGAACCACACGTTGGTTTTAACCGCTGGTTTAGAAAGAATAAAGGTAAGTTTTCGATGTTTATTGATAACACAGAACTTGAAATTGATGAGACGGCAAAAATAATCGAGAGATACATTGCATGAATTGAGCAGTTTTTTCTATTTGTTTAATATGTGATATACTTTTTATAGTTGCAACAAAAACGCAATACAGTTTTTTAATGAGGGTTTTAGTATGAAGAAAAAGGTTGTTACTATATTATTGACGTTATCTATGGCCATATCAGGATGTGCCGGTAGTACCACTCCAGGTAATAGTGTGAGTGACCAGACTGATCTTGGTGATAAAGCAAAGGACTCAGAAGATACAACAGAGGCTGCTGTTGATGAAAAAACCGAGAGCAGCGACGATGATGCTTCTGTGAAAAATGAGGAGCCGGAAGAAACGACTGATGAAACCACAGATTCGCAGGAAGATGAAGGCGGATCTGATTATGATGTCATCAATTTGTCTCTGCTTGGAGACATGGAAGAAATCTATTACGACGAGAACCTTGTTCCGTCCATCCCTGCATATTCCGTGGCGGAAGATTTTTCAAATGTAGAATATCATAAACGCTTTGCTGGACTCTTTGAGACTGAGTATGAGGACGAATACAATAATGTAACTGATTTCAGAAACATGCTTATAAAGAATTCTTTTGTTGTGACAGAAAGCAATGAAGATGAATTCTTTGATGTTTATGAAGATAATCGTTACGACTATTTCCCAAGCTTTGTAACAGTGGATTCACTGATGCATACTTATCATTTGTATTTTGCATTCCTTATGAAAAATACGGAAAAGAAGTTTTTGTCGGATAAGCTTATGAGTCTTACGGACAATATGCTTGAGATTTCACAAAAACAATATGAAGAATTAAAGGGAACAGACTGGGAAAAAGCAGCATTTAATAATCTTGCCTTTTTCTATATAGGGTCACTCCTTCAGGATGGAAATAATAAAGCTCCGATAAATGATAAGAATTTTGAAGACCTTGTAAGCGCTGAGTATGACAAAATCATGTCGGCTGACGGCATCAGTGTATGCGGACTCACTGAACTTAACGAGGATTATTCTCAGTACAAGGTAAGGGGCTACTACGAAGGAGATGAGACTCTGGAGAAGTACTTCAGAGCCATGATGTGGTATGGACGTATTCCGTTTGAGCTTGAATCCGAAGAGAGAGTTAAGAGCGCAGTACTGATGACTATGGCGATAGATGAAAAGCCTGAGGACTGGGCTGATATCTATAGTATAACAAGCTTCTTTGCAGGAGCGTCCGATGACCCGGGATATAATGTTTTTGCTGATCTTGTAAAGACATGCTATGGAAAAATGCCGGCAGCAGCAGATTTATCTTCCGATAGTTCATCACTGGATAAAGTCATAAAGGCAGCAGAAAAACTGGATCCTCCGCAGATTAATTCGGTTCCCGTTTACGAAGATGAAGAGGTTGTTATACCTTCCTTCAGATTTATGGGACAGAGATTTACCATAGATGCTTCAATAATGCAGCGCCTTGTATATCGAAATGTCCAGGAAAACAGTAACGGAGATAACAGATATCTTCCTGATACCCTTGATACGGCAGCAGTCCTTGGTTCTGATACTGCATATTCGATTCTTGATGAGAACGGGGCAACGGATTATAAGAATTATACCGACAATCTCACTGTTCTCAAAGGCTTCTTTAGCGGTGACAACAATGAACTCTGGAACGCAAGCCTTTATTCCGGATGGCTCAATACGCTGAGACCGTTGTTCGAGAAAAAGCCTGAAGGATATCCTTCATACATGCTGTCCGATGAATGGCAAAAGAAGGATCTGGAGACCTTTGCGGGTTCTTATGCCGAGCTCAAGCACGATACCATTTTATATGCAAAGCAGATAATGGCAGAAATGGGCGGCGGAGACGATGATGAGGACATTCCGGATGACAGGGGATATGTAGATCCGGAGCCGGTAGTATACAGTAGATTTTTATTCCTCTCAAACAAGACAAAAGAGGGACTGAAAGATATGGGAATGCTTGAGTCTTCCGCAGAAAAAGACCTTGATCTGCTTTCCGATATGGCTAAAAAGCTTCTTGATATTTCCGAAAAAGAGCTGAAAAATGAATCCCTTAGTGATGAGGACTACGAATTTATCAGATGCTACGGTGGTAACCTCGAGCATTTCTGGGTTGAAGTAAATAAAGATACGGTGGAGGGACTTTCATACAGCTATCAGGCACCGTGCCCAATAGTTGCGGACATCGCAACAGATCCCAACGGATCGGTTCTCGAAGTAGGTACAGGCGGAGCTGACCGTGTATATGTAGTATTTCCTATTGACGGAAAACTTCATGTCGGACGAGGCAGTGTTTACAGCTTCTATCAATTTGAGGTACCGATTTCGGATAGAATGACAGACTCAGAGTGGAGAGGAAGACTTAACGGCGGATATCTGGATGATGATTGGAACTGGGTTGAAGCGGAATCCACACCTGACAAACCGCAGTGGACTATGAGTTATCGCGTGAAGAGATGAAAAAAATTTTGAGTTCAAAAAAATCAGTGTGGCTGCTGCTTGTAATAGCGGCAGCCATTTGCTGCATATATTGGGCGCTGCTCTTACCCTCGTGGGTTTCCTGGCAGGAAAAGGAATTTACGTCAGATGCCGGAATCGAATGTCACCTGAAAAGAAAAAAGGTTACGCTGACTGACAGAGACGGAAATCTTTTGTGGACAAACAATAAGGAATTAAAGATACAGGATGCCTTTATTACTGACATAGACAGAAACGGTGACGAGGAACTGATTCTTCTTTTATGGAAGAGAGGACGCTACGGAAATGAAAAGCCCTTCTGGGTTACAGGGGATGAAATCAGCTATTCTCAGCATATTTTCATATATGACATCTCAGAAAACGGAGAGATAGATTCCAAGTGGTTTGCATCGGATATAGGCAGACTTGTGACCAGAATGAAATTGCTTGAGAGAGATGAAGCGATAATCCTCACAGAAGACAGAAATAATGATAATACTCTATGGATATGGAGCTCGTTTGGCCTTAAGAACATCGATAATGAGGTGAAATTCGCGGCTTTCGGAGACAACATTATCCATAAGAGTATTTATGAGTACGCGTATACCAATAAGCACGGCGACTTCAGCTTTCTCTATGAGCCTTTTATAAAGGAGATAGAATCTGCCGACATAGCTTCAATTCAAGCGGAGACCATACTGGTGGATAAGCCCTCCGCTGTTTCCGGATATCCGCAGTTTGGATCTCCGATAGAGGTTGGAGAAGCCATAAAAAATGCGGGATTTGATGTAGCAGTATGCGGGAATAATCATGCTCTTGATAAGGGAATTTATGGTATAGATGTTACTACCTCTTTTTATAAGAAGAATGATATAACCTGTATCGGAATACAGGGAAGCAGCGACAAGGCATACAGACCGTACGAAATAATAAGTAAAAACGGTATACGGATTGCTCTTTTCAGTTATACCTACGGAACAAACGGGATGGATATGTCCGAAAAGTATCCCTACGCTGTCCATTACATTCCGAAGACAGAAAAGGAAAAGGAACAGTGTGTAAACGATATACAAGATGCGAAAAAAGAAGCGGATTTTATCGTTGTCTATGCTCACTGGGGAGATGAATACACAAAAAGTATAAGTGATGACCAGAGAGAATTTGCCTATCTCCTGTGTGATGCGGGAGTAGATGTGGTAATAGGAACACATCCTCACGTACTTCAATACGTTCAGACACTTGAAAGAGAGGATGGCGGTGAGACGCTTGTGTACTATTCTCTTGGAAATTTCCGTGCAGATCAGAAGCAGGATGAAGCTACCAGACTTGGAGGAGAGGCATATTTTACTATAGAGCACACCTTTGACGGAATAAGGATAAAGGATTATGAGCTTAAAGAAATAGATGCCGTAGTACAGCGGAAATAGGCATTATTTGTGATATACTCATAATAGTAGTGATTATAGATTCTTGTGGGGGAGTCTTATGAACAAAAAAAAGAAAAAAGGATTTAAGTGGGTAATCGTTTTTCTTGTACTTTTGGTAACAGCATTTACCGTGTCCATGGTGGCCTGCGGCCTTTTTAAGGAAAAACAGGAAAAAGCCGCACAGGAAGAGAGTGCTGAGGAGACAGAGGAAGCTTATATTGAAGAAACTTCATCTGATTCCCCGGAAAAAGTAGTTGGGATTCAAAATGAAAATAGCATAGATTTTAATCTTGATGCTCTTCCGGATACCGTTGAACCCGGCGGAATGTGCGTGTTTGAAGACGCCCTCTATGTAACGGACTCCTACTCAAAGTGTGTATGGAAGGTTACTGAGAGCGGAGCAGAAATATTTGCCGGTGCCGACAGTGAGAAAGATGCGTATGACAAACCGCAGGGAGGCTATAATGATGCAGATCCTGCGCAGGCTCTTTTTAAACTGCCCTGGGATGTGAGTGCTTATGGAGCCGGAATAGCTGTATCGGATACAGACAACGGAGTTATTCGTATAGTAAGCGCAGATAAAGTCGAAACTGTGCTGAATTCATCCGGTGATTCGGAGAGTTTTGAGTTCCCGACAGGCATGGCATCAGATGAGAACGGAAACCTTTTTGTTTCAGATACACATGCCAATAGTATCAAGGTGATAACATCAGGAGGAGACATCATAACTCTTCTTGATGATCTTAACTGTCCCATGGGACTTGGATATAATTCCGGATTTCTCTATATTGCTGAGACCGGGAATAACAGAATTTTAAGAGTTAACGTATCGGATGCTTCTTCAAAAAAATCCTCCGGGGATATAGAGGTTGTAGCCGGAAGTGGAACCGAGGGATTTACGGACGGGGATGCATCTGCAGCGACTTTTTCTTCACCCAAGGCTGTTGCGGTTGCAAATGACGGTACTGTTTTCGTTGCTGATACGGTAAACGGCGCAGTAAGAAGAATCAGTGATGGTCAGGTGACAACAGTGGAAGTAAAGGATGAAAAAATACCTGATGCAGAACTGGTATCTCCGGTGGGAATGTGCATGCAAGGGGGAAGATTATATATTGCCGACAGTTTTGGCAAAAAAATCTATGTAATAGAGTAAGCAAGAGGAAAGGTGGAAAAAGTTATGGCGGATCAACCGATCAGGAGAAAGAAAAACATTGAAGAAGGGGGAACCGGAGTCTATAAGAGAGGTGACGGACTCGGAGGAGGACCCGTAGGATCATCTGACGGTTATTCGGGAAAAGGTGGCGGATCCGGAACAACAGGAGGAGGCGGACCTCAGAGAAGCGGAGGTGGCAGAAGTCCTCTTTCCATAATAATTATTCTGGCGATATTACTTCTTGGAGGCGGTGGCGGTATCGGAAGTCTCATGGGAGGATTTTCCGGAGGAAACGAGACTGCTTATACGAATACGCAGTCACAGACTAATTCTACCCCGCAGACAGCAACTACTACCTTGGAAACACAGAGTACAACGCAGCAAAATGACACTGCATCTGCACAAAGTGGCAGTAACAGTGCAGGTAGCTCACAGATGGGTTCTCTTTTGGGAACACTTCTTGGCGGAGGCACGGGATATTACGGTCAGGCAAGCAGCCAGTGGAGTGAAACTCCCAATACAGGTAATCTGAACAAGGATGTCGCTGATGGTTCCAGAGATAAGAGAACTGTTTTAAAAGGCGACGGAACAGACACCACCACAATTATGGTGTATATGTGCGGAACAGATCTTGAGTCCAGAAGCGCTATGGCGACGAAGGATCTTCAGGAAATGATGGGCGCGGATCTTTCCGATAACATTAATATTATTGTTTATACGGGTGGTTGTAAGAACTGGCAGAACAACCTTATTTCCAGCAGAACCAATCAGATATATCAGGTTAAAAAGGGCGGACTTGCTCTTTTGCAGGATGGCCTTGGCGAGAAGCCTATGACAGATCCTGCTAATCTGACTTATTTTGTAAAATGGGCGAGCGAAAACTTTAAAGCTGACAGATATGATCTTATTTTCTGGGATCACGGCGGCGGCTCGGTCAGCGGTTACGGTTATGATGAAAAATTCGCACGAAACGGCTCAATGGATTTGTCTCAGATTAACGAGGCCCTTAAGGACAGCGGAATAACCTATGACTTTATCGGATTTGATGCCTGCCTTATGGCAACAGTTGAGACAGCTCTTGTTGCATCCAATTATGCGGATTACATGATTGCCTCAGAGGAGACAGAACCCGGTGTTGGCTGGTTTTACACACCCTGGTTAAATGAATACTCCAAAAATCCTTCAATGGAAACTCCTGATCTGGCTAAACTTATAATTGATTCTTACACTGATGAATGTGCAAAAACCTGCAGAGGCCAGAAGACGACACTTTCGCTGATTGACCTCGCCGAGCTTCAGAATACTGTGCCCGGAGAGTTAAAGGATTTTGCGACAGAAACGTCGGAAAAAATATCCAATAAGGAATATAAGCTTGTTTCAAATGCGAGATCCGAGGCCAGAGAATTTGCTGCTTCCTCAAGAATAGATCAGGTGGATCTCATTCATCTTGCAACAAACATGGGTACGGAAGAGTCAAAAGAGCTTGCCGAGGCACTTAAAGGGTGCGTAAAGTACAACAGAACCAGTCAGAGCATGACAAATGCTTATGGACTGTCGATTTATTTTCCTTATAAAAAGACTTCGAAGGTGGACAACATGGTCAACACCTACGAAGCCATCGGAATGGACAGCAGCTATGCTGATTGTATTCAGAAGGCAGCATCCATGGAGGTTGCCGGTCAGGTTGCAGCAGGCGGAACAACTTCTCCTGCAGGAAGCCTTTTCGGAGATGTAAGTGGGCAAGGACAGAGTGTTTCCAGCGCAGATGTGCTTATCCAATTATTCGGAGCCATGATGTCAGATGGTGTTTCAGGTGTATCGGGGCTTGATGCATCCAACTCCTCATTCTTTGGAAGAGGACTTGACGTTGAGACTATGGCTGAGTATGTCGCAGAGAATCACTTTGACTTAGACAATCTCATGTGGACTGAAAATGCAGATGGGGAATCGGTAATCCAGATGTCCGCGGAGCAGTGGGAGCTTGTTTCAGACCTTGATGTAAATATGTTCTATGACGATGGCACAGGATATATTGATCTCGGACTTGATAATTCCTACGACATTGATGCAGACGGAAATCCCGTAGCTCCTTCAGACAGAACCTGGATTTCCATAGATGGTCATCCGGTTGCATACTATCGTCTGGATACCCAGGGGGATTCAGACAACTACGCTATAACAGGAAGGGTTCCCTGTGAGGTAAACGGAGTAAGGGCAAATCTTATTCTTGTATTTGATTCTGAAAACGAGGATGGCTATGTTGCAGGTGTAAATTATGATTATGTCGAAGGAGAGACTGAGACTGTAGCAAAGAACCTCACTGAACTTGTAAAAGGCGATACAATAGATTTCCTTTGTGACTTTTATGATTATGATCAGGTATTCCAGGATAAATATCATCTTGGAGAGACCCTGACTATTGAAGGTGATATGAAGGATTTGCACATTGCAAACACTTCCGTGGGAGATGGGAAAGTTCTCGTAACCTTCAAATTCACTGATATGTATGGTCAGGAACACTGGACACCTGCCAAAGAGTATTAATGCTGATGAGGATTTAGGTAAAGAATGGGTAATTACATTGTCTTCGACCTTGAGTGGAATCAGGGGAAAACAGTAAAAGAGCGAAACGGCAAATCCCTGCCCTTTGAGATTATTGAGATCGGTGCGGTTCGTATCGATGAAAATATGAACAGGACAGGTGAATTCAGCAGACTCATAAGACCGCAGGTTTATAAAAAGATGCATAAGATAACTGAAGATCTTATCCATATTTCAATGGAGGATCTTCAGAAGGGTGATGATTTCGTTACTGTTATTACCGAATTCCTGGAGTGGTGCGGTGAGAAACCGACATTTTGTACCTGGGGACCTCTTGATCTTACTGAGCTTCAGCGCAATATGGATTTTTACGATCTCCCGCTACTTTCAGACAGACCGCTTCCGTTCTATGATGTTCAGAAGCTTTTCAGCATCCAGTATGAAGACGGAAAAATGCGAAGGTCGTTGGAGCATGCTACAGACAGCCTCGGAATGGAAAAGGACGGGGCCTTCCACAGAGCTTTGTCGGATGCGGATTATACAGCCAGAATATTCTGTGAGCTGAGTCGCAAGGTCTTTTATAACTACTCATTTGATAATTATGTGACTCCCAAGACCAAAGACCAGGAAGTTCATATAATCTTTGAGCATTATGCAAAATATATTTCAAGAGAATTTAAGACGAGAGAAGAACTGTTATCAGATCCCGAAGTAATGGGGACAAAGTGCTATATCTGTAATAAGCCCATAAAGCGTAAGGTGAAATGGTTCTCTAATAACGGGAAACACTTTTACAGCGTATCGCTTTGCAAAGAGCATGGATATATGAGAGCTAAAGTCCGTGTTAAAAAGGCGGAAAGCCAGAAGTATTATGCGGTTAAGACTCTCAAATTTATTACAGATAAAGAAATGCTGGAAATGAAGGCAAAATCCGAAAAGAAAAGCTTTAACAGGCTTTCGGACCATAAGAAAAACTCATAATTTCGGACCGCTTCTTTTCCTTGCTTCACGTTTTCTTCTGTTAAGTCTTTTACGATCTTCTCTGCTTCCACCAAAGCTATAAGTGCTGATTAGTGAAGATATATAGATAAGAAGAATTAATGAAAAGCCGGCAAAGGCAAAATATGTAATGATCTGTTTCATGTTTAAATATATGGTTTTAATGTCTCTGTCTTCAGAAGCTGCCTGAGAGGATGATGCCTGAGAGACGAGGACATGTCCGGAACCTATAGGTACATCGTTAAATGAGTAATTAATTGTTGCAACTACGTTTGAAGAACCATCTGCATTATCATAGGATACTGTGGATGTGGCATCCGAGAGTGAGGAATTAACTGGAAGAATCACATAATCCGATTTTCCAAACTCAAGAACAGAAGAGGGTGCTTTGAAAATATCGTTTCCGGAAGAGAAAAAGGCGTTATCCCTCGGGATATATCCGCTTTCTTCACTTTTAATATTTACTGTTTTAAAATTGTTGAAACCATAGTCAAATAAAGTTACCGTATCCGTAAACTGAGAGGGAGATTCCTCCATAAAAACGACACACACAAGTTTCATACCACCGCGTTCTGCACAGGTGACGAGGGTTTCTCTGGCCAGATCGGTATAACCGGTTTTGCCGCCGATGATACCAGGATAAGACATTTCACCGGATATCAGTTTATGCTTGTTATTAAGATAAAAATCATCGGGCTGCCCGGCACTTGGCTCAAAGTGATATCTTGGCGTATTACCGACTCTGCAGAGGAGCTCATTTGAGAAAAACTCTGAAGAAATCAGGGCAAGATCATAAGCACTTGTGTAGTGATCGGAAGCCTGAAGACCGTTAGTATTTGAGAAGTGAGTATTTGTGCATCCCAATGAAGCGGCTTTTTCATTCATAAGATCGATGAAGCCGTCAATGGATCCGCTTACATGCTCCGCAACGGCATTTGCAACTTCGTTTGCACTACCAACCATGATTCCGTAAAGGCATTCTTCAAGTGACAGATATTCACCTGCATCCATGCCGATTTTTGAACCGTCGGAGGGGACGGAGTGTATAGCTTCATAGGAAAAATCAACTCTGTCATTAAGTCCTGCGTTTTCAACCGCAAGAAGACAAGTCATTATCTTTGTGGTGCTTGCAGGGTAGAGCTCTTCATGAATGTTCTTTGCATAAAGAATTGTCCCGGTATTGGCATCCATCAGAATTGCGGCCTCTGCACCAATTTGAGGACCGGCGGGCCATCCCGGAGTGTCATTGCTTTGAATGGGCAACTCTTTTCGAGCATTCTGCGCTGCCTCAAGATCAGTTTCCGCATGGCAAAAAGACCCGTTCTGAGTAAGCAGAACAGATATTAGAACCATGGAAATGATCATATTAAGTTTATTTATAAAACCTTTGTAATTCATAAAACTCCTTGTAGCGACAGTCTGCTAATCTATGATACACTAAAAGTGGATAAAACCAAAGATGAAGCTGCAAAAACTTTTCAATATGTAGCATTTGGTATTATAATTATTATATTGAAAGGTAGAATTCAATTTATGCGGCTTAGAAATGTAGCAGGATCCAGAGAAAGGATTGCAGAGAGCCCCTTCACAATAGATAATCCGGAGGAGCATAAGGGAAAATGGAAGGAAGTGTTCGGAAACGATAATCCCGTGAGGATAGAAGTCGGAACGGGTAAGGGACGCTTCATAATGGATATGGCAGCAGCCAATCCCGATATAAATTATGTAGGAATAGAAAAATATTCCAGTGTACTTTTAAGAGCGGTACAAAAGCAGACTGAACTTGAGCTTACCAATGTTAGATTCATAAGAATGGAAGCTGAGATCATTAATGAGGTATTTGAGGAAGGTGAGGTAGACAGAATTTATCTCAATTTCTCTGATCCCTGGCCCAAGGAGAGACATGCTCAGAGGCGATTGACTTCAAGCACTTTTCTGCGGCGGTATGACCGCATTCTTAAAAAAGACGGACAGTTGGAATTCAAGACAGACAACAGAGACCTTTTTGATTTTTCTTTGATGGAACTGAACACGGCCGGCTGGCATGCCGAAGCTGTGACCTATGATCTTCATAATGATGCCGCAATGAACGATGGCAACATAATGACAGAATATGAGGAGAAGTTTTCCGCTAAAGGGAATCCGATCTTCAAATATATTATTAAGCGCTAGGGTTGTTACATTAATTTACGCAAAGCGATACCACAATATCGCGGAAAGAGGTGGACGATGGCTGAGTACACATTTACAACAGACAACTTTGAGGAAGAAGTTCTCAACAGTAAGCTTCCGGTTCTTATCGATTTTATGGCTGACTGGTGTGGCCCTTGTAAGATGATGGCACCCATGATCGATGAGTTTGCTAAAGAATATGACGGAGAGCTCAAGGTTGGAAAGATAAACGTGGATGAGCAGCCTGAGATTGCTCAGAAATATGGCGTTATGTCTATCCCGATGTTTGCATTTATTAAGGACGGAGAACTTGTAGATCAGGCGGTTGGAGCTCAGAGCAAAGCTAAGCTTCAGAGTATGATTGATAAGGTTGTATCATAATCAAATTTTTGCTTATAACAAATATGTGCTATTATAGTTTCGGGTAGGCGATGCCTACCCGATTTATATTTTCGTTTATAGGGGGAGATGTTGACCAAGGGATTTCCCAAGGAGAAGTCATGGCGGACAATATCAGAAATTTTAACGATTACAGAAGAAAAAACAGAAACGATGAATACTTTACAGAGGAGATAAATATAGAGATCCAGGATCCGCTTGATTTCCTTTCAGCTGATGAGAGGGAGGAGTACTACAGATCAAGACAGGCGGAAATGGATAGGGAAAGGGAGAGCCTTGATGAGGACTCGCCTGAATTTTATCTTGATGATGAAGACCATGAGCCTGTAAGTGTTGAACCCGAGAGTCCAAGAGAAAAGCCCCGATATATAAGAAAAAGGGCAAGAGAGCTCGAACGGGAAGAGCAGGTACGAGAAGAGAGAGTAAAAAAAGAAAAAGTCAAAAAAGAAAAGGTGCCAAAAGAGAAAGTACATAAAGAGCGTCGAGAGGGTAATGATAATGAGGGCGGAGTTGATCCGCTTATTATAGTAAGAATATCTTCGATAGTTACGGGACTGATTATACTTGCTCTTATTGGAATGATATTTAAGGCTAAGGTTTATGATAAATATCTAAGACCTGATCCGGATGAGGAGCAGACTGAAGTTCAGGTAGGTGAGCTTGCAGGATACACAAAGACAGGAGATAAGATAGTTACGACTGCGGACCTTAATCTGCGCAACACTCCCAGCACAGCAAGCGATGATTTTATCGTTGTTCAGGTGCCGGAAGGAACTACGCTAGACAGAGTCGCCGTTAGTGATGACGGAGAATGGGCGCAGGTAAGCTATGATAATCAGCTTCTTTTTTGTGTCATGAAATATGCGACAGTTCAGGAATAGAAGGCGTGAAGCCAACCGTAGAACGGATCCAGTGCTTCACCGATATCCTCGTAACTGTCACAGAGGTTTTCGATTTTCTCCGTGATAGCCCCGGCCGAGACTTTTTCATCAAGAGCAAGTGACAGGCGGGCAGCTGTTTCGGATTCAAGAGGTCTTATGTCCATGTGAATAAGGATATCCTCATAAAGCTGTTCAACACTGGCGAACAGATGAGGATATTTTTTATGAATATAAGAGAGCTCATCCAGCAAGGTTTCCCTTCGCTGAAGAAGAAACAGAGTATATACGGGTTCCACTATTTCTGAAGGTTCAATCTCTTCTCTGTCGGAGCCATCGCCGTAATCGGCTTTTGATGCGTAATACTCGCAAACCTCCTGGATAAAAGGGCTTACATGCGGATCATCATATAATTTTTGAAGTTCAAATGTGTAGGATTCATTCATAATTAATAATGATACAACAACGAGGAATGATATGCGAATAGGAATTTTTGATTCCGGTGTCGGAGGCCTTTCTGTATTGAATGAGGCTTATCATAGATTTCCGGATCAGGAATACATATTTTATGCCGACACAAGGCATGTACCATATGGAACAAAGTCTGAGGAAGAGATAAAAGGCTATGTTGATGAGATTGTAAGATTTCTCATCAGCAAAGATGTCGATGCCATAGTGATTGCCTGCAACACAGCTACCAGTGTGGGTGCATCCATGGTAAGGGAAAAGTACAAGCTTCCAATTCTTGGAATGGAGCCTGCAGTGAAGCCGGCTGTTGAGGAGTGTCGTGACGACAGTAAAAGAATTCTTGTGATGGCTACTCCCGTTACCATAAGAGAGAAAAAGCTTGAGAGACTTCTTTCAAGAGTGGATTTGCAGCACAAGGCTGATTTACTTGAGATGCCGGGGCTTGTGAAATATGCGGAGAGAGAAGAATTCGACACGGAAGAGGTAAGGGATTATATCAGTAACCGCTTTTTGTCAGTTAATGCTTCCTATGAAAAGTACAGTGCGCTGGTTCTTGGATGCACACATTTTAATTATTTTAAACCTCTTTACAGAGAACTGCTGGGTGACAGCATTCATCTGATAGACGGAAACCACGGGACAATTAGTCATTTGGGTGATGTTATGGGTCTAGAAGTTAAAAATGATGAAGATAAAGAGATTATTTTTAATGAACCACAAGATATTGTGGTTGGATTCAACACCACATACTATGAGTCAGGAGACGAAATTACGGATAACGATAGATTGTCAAAATACCTTAGAATGCTGAACAGGCTTGAATTTGTAAGGAAGTTTTGATAACGGAAAATTGTTACTTGATTTATACTATATAATGTATTATAGTTTAATTGTAGCCACAAGATATAGTTTCGGGTGGCTACTATTTATCTAAAAATATAGGTATTTCCATATAAATGTACTTAAATAGGGGGTTCGCCAGTGAAGATTATTAAGAGAAGCGGTAAAGAGGTTACTTTTGATGGTGCCAAGATTTTGGCTGCCATTGAGAAAGCAAATAAGGAAGTAACTCCCGATCAGAGCTTGTCTGAAGATCAGATTAAGAGCATAGAGGCGCAGGTAGAGGATAAGTGTAACAGGCTTACCAGGGCTGCAAACGTAGAAGAAATCCAGGACATGGTTGAGGATGGCCTCATGGAGTCCGGGAAGTTTGAGGTTGCACGCAAATATATCACTTATCGTTATCGCCATGCACTTGTCCGTAAGTCAAACACAACGGATGAGCAGATTATGTCTCTTATCGAGTGTAATAACGAAGAGGTTAAGCAGGAGAATTCCAACAAGAACCCCACAGTTAACAGTGTTCAGAGAGATTATATGGCAGGAGAGGTCAGCCGTGATATTACACGCAGATTCCTTCTTCCTGATGACGTGGTTAAGGCGCACAAGGACGGAATCATTCATTTCCACGATTCCGATTATTTTGCTCAGCACATGCACAACTGCTGCCTTGTAAACCTTGAGGATATGCTTCAGAACGGAACGGTTATTTCCGAGACAATGATCGAACGTCCCAAGAGCTTCTCCACAGCATGTAATATTGCAACTCAGGCAATAGCACAGATTGCAAGTTCACAGTACGGCGGACAGAGTATTACATTGTCCCACCTTGTACCGTTTGTTGATGTCAGCAGACAGAAATTCAGAAGAGAAGTTCGTCAGGAGTTTATCGATGCTGGAATGGATGCAACTGATGAACAGATAAACGATATCGCCGAGATGCGCGTACGCAAGGAGATAGAGCGCGGTGTTCAGGTTATTCAGTATCAGGTAATCACATTAATGACCACCAACGGACAGGCACCGTTCATTACAGTATTTATGTATCTTGATGAGGTACCTGAGGGTCAGCTCAGAAACGATCTTGCTCTTGTTATCGAGGAGATGCTGAAGCAGCGTATAGTCGGTGTAAAGAATGAGAAGGGCGTTTATATAACTCCTGCATTCCCGAAGCTTATCTATGTTCTTGATGAAGATAATATTCACGAGGGCACACCATACTGGTACCTCACACAGCTTGCTGCCAAGTGTACAGCAAAGAGAATGGTTCCGGATTATATCTCTGCTAAGAAGATGAAGGAATATAAAAACGGTGACGTTTATCCCTGCATGGGATGCAGAAGCTTCCTCACAGTTGACAGTGAAGACCTTGCCGAAGGTCTGTGCAACAAGGGCAATATTGCCAATGCGCAGAACTATACCGAGGGCGATCATAAGTATTACGGACGCTTTAATCAGGGCGTAGTAACCATAAACCTTGTTGATGCAGCCTGCTCATCAGGCGGAGATGAGGAGAAGTTCTGGGAGATAATGGAGGAGCGTACAGAGCTCTGTAAGAAGGCTCTTATGTGCAGACACAACCGTCTTCTTGGAACACCTTCCGATGTTGCTCCGATCCTTTGGCAGTTTGGAGCACTTGCAAGACTTAAGAAGGGTGAGACAATCGATAAGCTCTTATATGGCAATTATTCAACAATTTCTCTTGGATATGCAGGACTTTGCGAATGCACAAAGTTCATGAAGGGCGTAACTCATACCGACGCTGCAGGAAAAGACTTTGCACTCAGAGTAATGCAGTTTATGAATGATAAGTGCGCAAAGTGGAGAAAGGAAACAAATATTTCGTTCAGTTTATACGGAACACCCCTTGAGTCCACAACCTATAAGTTTGCAAGAGCACTTCAGAAGCGCTTTGGAATTATTGATGGTGTTACAGACAAGAACTATATAACAAACAGCTATCATGTTCATGTAACTGAGAAGATAGATGCCTTCACAAAACTCAAGTTTGAATCAGAGTTCCAGGCACTTTCACCCGGAGGAGCTATCAGTTATGTTGAGGTTCCCAATATGAACAATAATCTCGAGGCTGTCCTTGCAGTGATGCAGTATATTTATGAGAACATCATGTATGCAGAGCTCAATACAAAGAGTGATTACTGCCAGTGCTGTGGATACAACGGAGAGATTCAGATTGAGAACGATACCGATGGCAAGCTGATCTGGAAATGTCCCAACTGTGGTAATACCGATCAGTCCAAGATGAACGTTGCAAGACGTACCTGCGGCTATATCGGAACTCAGTACTGGAATCAGGGAAGAACACAGGAAATCAAAGAGAGAGTATTACATTTATAATATATTTAAAAATAACGGAGAAGGGGCTATCGGTTGGTAGCCCCTTTACTTCCCTTCTTATTTTCAAAAGGATAAAGGATATATGAATTACGGAGAGATAAAAACAATAGATATTGCAAACGGGACAGGTGTCCGCACCTCACTGTTTGTTTCGGGATGCACTCATCATTGCAAGGGGTGCTTTAATGAAGAAACCTGGGATTTTAATTTCGGTAAGCCTTTCACGAAAGAGGTGGAGGATGAGATAATCGAATCACTAAGTCCGGCTTATGTTAATGGTCTTACAATTCTTGGCGGTGAGCCAATGGAAATTCAAAATCAGAAAGTGCTTAGACCATTTATTGAAAGGGTTAGAAGGGAGTTTCCCAATAAATCGATATGGGTATATTCCGGTTATTTATGGGAAGAGTTAACCGATGAGGAAAATAAACGCTGTCACAGCGAAGACACGGAGCCGATTTTGTCGCTAATAGATGTGCTTGTGGATGGTGAGTTTAAACTTGAGCTGAAAAATATTTCTCTGAGGTTCAGAGGGTCTTCAAATCAAAGAGTCATTAATGTTCCTGCTACCAGAGAAAGTGGCAGCGTAGTACTCAGTGAATTCGGAGAAAATGATAATTAAGAAATAAAGAAAAAAAGCTGTCACTTTGGCAGCTTTTTTTAAATTATAAGTTATATAGTTTCTTTGCATTTAATTCAGTAATTTCAATAACCTTATCCACAGGCAAGCCTTTAATTTCGGCAATCTTATCGGCAACGAATGGGAGGTTTAAGGAAGAATTGCGCTTTCCTCTATAGGGTTCGGGTGCAAGATAGGGCGAATCGGTTTCTATGACAATCTGCTCTATGGGGGCGTATTCAACAACTTCACGCAGCTTCTTTCCATTCTTAAAGGTGATGACACCACCGACACCTATATAAAATCCCATACCCAGATATTCCTTTGCAATTTCAACAGGATATGAGAAGCAATGTATATCACCGCCGATTTCCTCGGCTTTCATGCTTTTCATAATATCGAGGGTGTCTTTTGCCGCGTCACGTGAGTGAATTATTACCGGGAGTTTAACACTTCTGGCCATATCAAGCTGCGCTTCAAACCATTTTTTCTGGATATCTCTTGAAGGCTCATCATAGTGATAATCAAGACCGATTTCTCCTACAGCGACAGCTTTTTCATAGGAGCACAGGCTTTCAAGCCAGGAGAGCTCTTCTTCATCCATTTCATCGCAGTCACTGGGGTGAACACCGATTGTGGTGTAGATAAAAGGATATTTCTTAGTAAGTTCAATGGACTTCTCGACAGTTCTTTTTGATGCGGTTGCATTTACAATTGTTCCGATTCCGTTCTCAGTCATGGATGAGAGAAGAGAATCTCTGTCACTGTCGAAAGCTTCGTCATCGTAATGTGCATGTGTTTCAAAAATCATTTCTTTCTCCGATCAAAAGGTTCGAAAGCTCGGCAAACTCGGAAAGAGACAGCTTTTCGCCCCGAACCGAAGGATTTAATCCCATTTTTTCGAGAGCAACTATTACCTGCTCCCTTGTGAGTCCAAGATTCCCGTTCGCAACACCGTTGGAGAGGGTTTTTCTTCTCTGGGCAAATGCGGCGCGGATTATTGAAAACATAAACTTTGAGTCTGTGACCTCTACGGGAGGATTTTTGTGACATTTTAAATGAATTACTGCGGAATCAACGCCGGGCTGAGGGATAAAACAGCCTGGCGGAACTACCTGAACCATGGAAGGCTCAGTGTAATATTGCACGGCAAGGGATAATGCTCCGTAATCTTTGGACCCGGGCTTTTCTGCCATTCTGTCCGCAACTTCTTTCTGCACCATGACGGTAATGCTGTCTATTGGTAGCTCACTCTCAAGAAGTCTCATTAAAATTGGAGTTGTGATGTAGTAAGGAAGGTTAGCAACGACCTTAATGGGCTTTCCGCTGTTTTCCTCACGAACAATTTTTTCTATATCAACTTTTAGTATATCCTGATTGATAACTTTGACATTATCATAAGCAGAAAGTGTATCCGCCAATATGGGAATAAGCATTTTGTCTATTTCCACGGCTATGACTTTACCTGCGCTCTCTGCAATATACTGAGTCATTGTTCCGATGCCGGGTCCGATTTCAAGTACAGTATCTTCTTTTGTGACACCTGCAGCCTCTACGGTTCCTGTCAGAACAGAGTCATCTATAAGGAAATTCTGTCCGAATTTTTTTTGAATACTTAAGTTGTATTTTTCTAAAACTGCTTTTGTTCCGGATGCACATCCAAGTGTAGGCATTTTTTATTCTCCGAATTCATAAATATTGGGATTTCAGTAGTGAAAAACTCTGAAACAAATGGTTTTGTTAATTAATTGTATCAATTCAGTAAAGATTTTGCCATATTTTAAAATCAAATTGCGAGGAAAACCGCGAAAATACGCGGATTTTTAGCTGTGATTTTTTGACATCAAAAGACCTCTATGCTAAAATTCTACTAGATGTAGTATGAAAAAGTTTTAGAGGACAATATTTTGGATAAAACAGAATATAAAATTCGGGCAGAAGAAATTAAATCGCTGATAAGAGCACAGCGTTTTGCAGATGCAGTTAAGATTGCCGACACAATTGACTGGAAGAGAGTTAAGAGTGTCGGTATGCTTTGTGCAATCAGTGACCTTTACAAGGTAAACAGAAGATTGGAGGAGAGTAGAGATATCCTGCTCCTTGCATATGACAGAAGTCCTACAAGGAGAGAGATAGTTTATTCTCTGTGTGAACTGGCTATTGCCATGGGTGAATTTGTTCAGGCAGTTGAGTATTACAAGGAGTTTGTAAGACTTGCACCCAGGAACACCGCCAGATATATTCTCCAGTACAAGCTCTACGAGGCTCAGGAAGTTAGTCTTGAAGAGCGTATTGCTGTGCTTGAAGAATATAAGAAGCATGATTATAACGAAAAGTGGGCATATGAGCTTGCTTATTTATATCATAGAGTAGGCCTCACAACAGAATGTATAGAGGAATGCGATGAGCTTTTCTTATACATGAGAGAGGGGCGCTATGTTATTAAAGCACTTGAATTAAAAGCCCTTCATGAACCTCTTTCTCCTGAACAGAAAGCAGTATACGCAAAATATAAGGCAGAGACAAGCGGAAACATTCATGCACCGGAGTTCAAAGAGGCTGTTCCGGGGATGGATGCTGTTGATGGAAAAAAAGCACCTACGAGAGAGCTTCCGCATATATCTGAGGAGGAATTGCAGGCGCAGGCACAGCAAAACTATGTAGCTGCGCCCACACAGGAAGAGCAGCTTTACAACCAGCCGGTTTATGAGAGCCAGCCGGTGGAGGCACCTGTTCAGCAAGCGCTTATATATGAGCAGCCCGTTCAGGAGCCTGTAGCAGAAGAGCCTATCTATGAGGCTCCGATAAATGAACCATTTTCTGTTCCGACAGTAAATGTTGATACTTACAACACAGTAGATCTTCAGAAGGAAATAGCTGAGAATCTGAAGGAAGTACTTACGGAGAATCCTGATGCCGCGCTTTTTGCAGATGCGCATGGCCCGCAGGTTATAAGAGAAGAGGAAGAAACCGGTAATCTTGATACCGGAGATATGTTTGAAACTACAGGTGATATTGAGAAGCCTTCAATGTCAGAGCTTTTCTATGAGGACAAGACATATGGCACAGAGGCTGTGCAGGAGGAGAGAGCTGCAGTAGAACCTGTTACAGAGGCTCCGCAGATGCAGGAATCTGCAGTGGAACAAAATGATGAGCCTGTAGAGGAACAAAAAGAGGAAATTAATACTGAGCCTGTACCCGGCACAGATACAAAGGTATGGAATACGGAATCTATGGAGCAGGTAAGGAAACAGATTCCTGAACCAGTACAGACTAAGACTCCTATAGCAGAGGAATTAAAAGATAAGGAAATTGCCGCAAATATCGCGCAGACCACCATGAATGATCACACTATGTATAAAGGTGTTGTTTTCATGGATGAGCCACTTCAGGATGAGGTTCCGGGTGCGGTAATAAAACCGAATATCAGATATCAGATCAATAATCACTTTGATAACATGCTGTCACAGGAATATGACGGTCAGATCAGCATGGCTATTGATGATGCCAAGCAGGTTGAGAAACAGATCACCGGTCAGATCAGCATTAATGAGTTCATGAGTGACTGGGAGAGATATAAGAAGGAGCAGCAGAAAAAGCAGTATCAGAGTGTCAAGAAGCTTGCAGCGTCCGAGACAGGTGAGTTGTTTAAAGATTTCGATAAGGACCTTCTGAACTCGGCACTTGGTGAGGAAAAACCTAAGGAAGAACCCGCAATTTCCGGAATTTTGAAACCCGGGGATGAGGAAATTACTCCTGTTGTGAAGACTGTAAAGGAAGAAATTTCTGAAGAAATCCAAACAGAAGAGCCGGTGACAGATGAGGGTACAGAGCCTATTGAAGAGGTAATATCAGAGCCTGCACAGGAAGAAACCGAGCAGGTTGAAATTGCTGAAGAAAAAGAGGCTTCATCTTCAGAAGAGGATACCTTTGCAGAGGCGTCTTCAGAGGAGATTGCGCCCATAGATGATCTTCAGAATACAACTTCGATGGTACAGATTACAGGAGAGGATCTCGAGGAAGAGGCCTCAGAGCCTGAAGCAGCAGAGAAACTGGTGGAAGAGTCCGAGGACGAGGAAAAAGAGGCAGCAGAAATCGATCTTGGAGAAACCATAGAGATAGAATCTGCTGAGATCGTGAGAGCCGAGGCAGGACTCAAAGAACTGACATACGAGAAAAAAGAAGAACCTGTTGAAAAAGAAATGCCGGAAGCTTCTGAAGACATTGAAGAGTCGGAAGAAATGCCTACAACCGAGGAAGAGCCTACAAAAGAAGAAGTACCCGTAAAGGCAGAGACTCCTAAAGAAAACATTTCCAAAGAAATTCAAGATGAACCTGAATCTGCTGAGGATGATGAAAAAGAAGACAGAGGAATAGAAGAAAGAGTACGTGTAATGACTCCTGAGGAGAAAGGACTCTTTGGCCCTTATATTCATTACAAGAGATCCAGAAGGCAGATAGTACGCGCAATCGACAACCTGAGCATGGCTGCATATACAAACAATGCGATAGTTACAGGTGAGGAAGGCGCCGGTACCGTGAATCTGGCAAAGGGTCTGATAAAGGCAGTACAGCAGACAGATTCAAACTTCTCAGGAAAAGTTGCTATGATTACGGCGATTAAGCTGAATAAGAGTTCTGTCAGCTCAATTCTGGATAAGATAGTCAATGGTGCTCTTATTATCAGAAGAGCAGCTGATCTTAAGGAGGATACGGTAGTTACTCTTCTTAAGCAGTTGCAGAGTGAGAATAAGGGATATATTTTAGTCATTGAAGACACAAGAGACGATATTGACAGGCTGCTTGATAAATATCCGGACCTCAAAAAATGTTTCAATGTCCGGGTTGACATAGAAGCACTTGATGATGATTCTCTGGTTGCTTATGCAGAGCAGTACGCACTTGAAAAAGAGCATGTTATCGATAATCTGGGAATACTTGCCCTTCATCAAAAGATTTCAGAGCGACAGACACTGGACCATGAGGTGACAGTTGCAGAAGTTAAAGAAATGGTTGATGATGCTATCTACTATGCTGATAAGCATTCAATTGGTCATTACTTTGACGTAATGCTCAGAAAGCGCTTTGACAGTGAAGATATGATCATCTTAAGAGAGAAGGATTTTCTTCATTAAAGATTTTATTATGCTATAATATTTTTACGTAAATTTTTTCTAAAAGGGGATAACATATGGGTCAGACTGTTTTCATTTCAGATGCGGATGAGTACCTGTTCGGACAGGGAACGCATTACGACATTTACAAAAAGCTGGGGGCACACGTCTCTGAGGAAAATGGTGTAAAGGGCATGTTTTTTGCTGTGTGGGCACCGAATGCGGCAGCAGTGCATGTTATTGGGTCGTTCAACGGATGGGATGAGAGCATGTATCCCATGGAAAAAATAGGAAATATGGGTATTTATCAGCTTTTTATTCCCGGTGTAGGAACCGGTGAGCTGTATAAATATTTGATTCACACTCCGGATGGAAGAAAGCTGTACAAGGCAGATCCATATGCTAATTATGCCGAGCTTCGTCCCGGCAATGCTTCAAGAACGACAGATCTGTCAAAATTCAAATGGAGCGATGATAAGTGGTATGAAGGCAAAAAAGGCAAGGACATAAACAAACAGCCAATTGCTATTTATGAGTGCCATATCGGTTCCTGGATGAAGCATCCCGACGGTACAGAGGATGGCTTTTACAGTTACAGGGAATTTGCCGATCGTATCGTAGAATATCTCAAAGAGATGAAGTATACCCATATTGAGCTCATAGGAATTGCCGAGCATCCCTTTGATGGTTCATGGGGGTATCAGGTAACAGGCTATTATGCACCGACTTCGCGTTACGGTGAGCCTACTGATTTCATGTATCTCATTAATTTACTTCATAAGAATAACATCGGAGTTATTCTCGATTGGGTTCCTGCGCATTTCTGCCCGGATGAATTCGGACTTGGATGCTTTGATGGCACCTGCATCTATGAAGATCCCGATCCGAGAAAGGGAGAACATCCCGATTGGGGAACCAAGATTTTTAATCTTGGTAAAAATGAGGTCAAGAATTTCCTTATAGCTAATGCGCTGTTCTGGATAAAAGAGTTCCATGTAGATGGACTCAGAGTAGATGCTGTGGCATCCATGCTTTACCTTGACTATGGTAAACGCGATGGTCAGTGGGTTCCAAATAAGGATGGCGGAAATAAGAACTATGAGGCTATTGAGTTCTTTAAACATCTTAACAGTGTTATCAGAGGAACATATCCTGATGTTATGATGATAGCTGAGGAGTCAACGGCATGGCCTAAGATTACTGCGCCTGTTGAGGATGATGGTCTTAACTTCAGCTTTAAATGGAATATGGGATGGATGCATGACTTCTGCGAGTACATGAAGCTTGATCCCTATTTCAGAAAAGGTGCTCATCACATGATGACTTTTGCGATGAGCTATAACAATGCCGAGAATTATATTCTTCCGCTTTCTCATGATGAGGTTGTTCATCTTAAATGCTCAATGGTTGAGAAGATGCCCGGATATAAGGTTGATAAATACGCGAATCTTCGTGTAGGATACACTTTCATGTTCGGTCATAGTGGTAAAAAGCTTCTCTTTATGGGACAGGATTTTGGACAAGAGCGTGAGTGGAGTGAAAAGAGAGAGCTTGACTGGTTTCTTCTTCAGGAAGATCTCAACAGAGGTATGAAGGACTATGTGAGAGACCTGTTGGAGATCTACAGAAAATATCCTGCTCTTTATGAAGTGGATAACGATTGGGGCGGATTTGAGTGGATTAATGCTGATGATGCAGATCACAGTATCTATAGCTTTTATAGAAGAGCTTCAAACGGAAAAGATAACATTCTGTTTGTTTTGAACTTTACTCCTATGGAGATAAAAGACTATAAGGTTGGAGTACCTTTTGCCGGAAATTATAAGCACATCCTTGATAGTGCGGATAAGAAATATGCAGGTTGCGGAAGCTCTGTTCCGACATCCATAAAGGCGGAACCCGGACTATGTGATTACAAGGATTACAGTATAACGATGACATTACCTCCGTATGGAGCAGAGGTATTTGTTTTCCAGAATCCGGAAGTAAAAGAAACGGTTAAAAAGACAGCTGAGAAGAAGATGGCAAATAAGGCAGTTACTGCCAAAAGAGCTGTAAAAACTACAAAGAAGACTACTTCTTCAAAAAAGACAAAATAACGAATCTTAAAGAAATTCGAAAATAATCCGAAATAAAAGGTGATAAGCACAAAGAGTGTTTATCACCTTTTTCTTGAAATCGGAGAAATATATGAACGTGAATTTAAATGCAATTAATGGAATGGAATCCGATATTGATAGTACAAGAAAGAGCATGGATGCAGGAGTAAATTTTACTCTTTCAAATGTAAAAAGCACGCAGCCAAGGGGCGTGGTAGCAGTTGATCTGGCAGGAAGCCTTAGCAATGAGCAAGGGCTTGTTAAAGCCGGAAAAACGCAAAATGATATAATGACGGAGGCGCAGAATACAGATGCGGCTATTCGCCATAATTATATGTCGGTAATGGCCAATAATATGTCTTCAGAGGATTTTGCAAAAGCAGCTGCTGAAGGCTTTGATTTTAGTGATATGAAACCGGAAGAAACAGTGACTATACTCGATAAAATCAAGGCTACACTTGCTATGTCAGGGACAGAAGTTATTGGCTATACGGATACTATATCTGCCGAGGAGCTTACGAAGATAACAGGAAGCAGATCCTTTGCCAATGATATAATCTCTTCTTTTCAGGAGAATGACATTCCCATTACTGAGAATAATGTTTCGGATACAATGGCAGTTTATGACAATATGAAGGAAATAACTGCTCTTAGTGATGGTGCGGTTAAATTTATGACATTAAATGAACTTGAACCCACCATGGAAAATATCTATCTTGCTGAGCATGCGACAAACGGACAAAACAGAAAGTCCGGAATGTTCATAGCACTTGAGGCAGAGGGTTATTATGGCCAAAAAGCTGAGAAAATTGAATGGCAATCCTTGGAACAGCAGGCAAAAAAGGTAATTGAAGAGGCCGGTTTTGACCCATTGAAGAAAAGCGTTCTTGAAGAAGCTAAGTGGATGATAGAGGAGTCGATTCCGCTGACAAAAGAAAATCTTCAAAAGGTAGATGAGCTTAAAAGTCTGACTTTGCCAATGACGCAGGAAGAAATAGTAAAGTCTGCAGCAATATCCATAGCAAATAAGAACGGTGCAGCCAAGGGTAATATAAATGAGCAGGAAAGCACCATTGATAAAGCTGTACGAATTGAAAAAGCAGTGGACAGGATAAGCACTAAGGCAATTGAAAGAGCCATCCTGGACGATAAAGAAATAAATTTAAAAAATCTATCCGAAGCTGAGAGAACAGTTGAAGAAGATAGCGGTCTAGGCACGAAGAAAACAGAAGAAAAAAGAATTAATGTCGAAGATAATCTTCTGCCGGAGAAAAAAATCCAAGTACTTGAGGCCAGAAAACAGCTTGAGGAAGTCAGGCTAAAAATGACAGTTACAGCAAATGTAAGACTTCTTGATAAAGGATTTAATCTGGAAACAGAGCCGATAACAAAGGTTATAGAGGCTTTGGATAAAGAAATAGATTCTCTTAGCAGGGAGCTTTTCGGAGAGACTGATCCTTCCAAATATAATCTGTTTGAAGAGACAACCGCAAAAATCTCCGAATTTAAAGAATTGCCCTTAGCATTCATTGGAAGACATGATCTCTCAATTAAAGAGAGTCTTGGTGAAATCTATGATGATGCTAAGGCAATCCAGCATCGCTATGAAAAAGCAGGTGCTACATATGAAGCTGTCGGAACCGAAGTAAGAGCAGATCTCGGGGATAATATCAAAAAGGCTTTCAGGAATGTTGATGACCTGCTTAAAGACATCGGACAGGAAATTAATGAGGAAAACAGAAGAGTAGTCAGAATACTCGGATATAACCGGATGGAAGTGTCGGAAGAGAATATTGAGCGGGTCAGAGCAATGGATGAAAAGCTTATGAGTACCATAAATAAGCTAAAACCCGGAGCGGTTCTCAACATGATACGTGATGGACATAATCCGCTGAAAATGACGCTCGATCAACTATCAAGCGAGCTGTCAGATCAGGATAAGAATTCGGGAAAACAGGAAGAAAAGTACGCCAGATTTCTTTATAAACTTGAAAAAAATGCCGAAATAACACCTGAGGAGAGAGAATCTTTCATTGGCATTTACAGACTTTTTAATACGCTCAAAGTTACAGATAATGCCGCTATAGGCGCGGTATTGGAGACCGGAGCCGAGATGACTCTTGAAAATTTGTTATCGGCGGTCCGCTCATCCAGAACTGAAAAGAAGGGAATGGATTTCAAGGTTGATGACAAATTCGGCGGAGTGGAAGGAAAGAAAACTCTGGCAAAATCCATATCAGCACAGATAGAAACAGCATTTATATATTACAGTGAAAAAGCGGATGTGGTTTATGACAACCTCGAACCTGAGAAACTTCATGCAGCGAAGGCAAAAGAAGAAATGCTTCTGGACGAGCTTGCAGATAAACTGACAGAAGCAGAAGAACCCCCGGAAGGAACGGAAGCAGAAGAAAAATACTACAGCGAAAAAGCCTCAGACTTAAGAAAAATAGCATCCGGACAAATATCGGAAGAAATGTCTAAGGAACTTGCAAGATATAGTATTGAAGCAAATGTAGAAAATGTTCAGGCATATCTCAATCTTAAATCCGGACGAAAGGGGAGGGAAACCTCTGTATGGGATCATGCAGAAAAAATTGCAAAGCTGGCATTTAAGGAAACCAGGCAGAAAATGCTGGATGATCTCATTAATGAAGACAACTATGAAGAGGCTTACGTTGAGAAAATGCTTGAGCTATCGGAAAGTCTGGATAATATTTTGATGAATGAAACCGATACATACATAGATGTCAGAACCATTCATCTTATGCAAAAACAACTCACGGTAGCAACAAACATGGCAAGACAGAAGAGTTTTGAGATTCCGGTTGAGCTGGAAGGAAGAACCGTATCCATGCACGTAACTTTAAGAGAGACTGCTCTTGATGGAAGAAAAGTAGAAGCGGAAGTTGAAACTATAGATTACGGACACATTTCAATGGCCATGACAATTGAGGATAACGTGATAAAAGGCGCATTTGCTGCAGCATATCCGCATACAGGTGAAATGGCCGAATATATGACAGAGCTTAGACAAAGATTTATAGATGGGCTAAAAGAAGCAGAGCCCGAACTTTTAACAGATAGTACAAATATCGGAATATTCTATCGCAGACAGGAAGCCGGAAGCGCGATAGCCGGATCGGAAAACGGAGTTTTCGAAAATCGCACATTGCTAAGGATGGCAGAGATTTTTATACACGCAGTATAGGAATATACAGAATCGGAGGTCATCATGCAGGTTAACTACAATATTTCAGCAATGATTGCGAACAATGCCCTTGTTGCAAATGATAACAAGCTGGCGGAATCCATTGAGAGACTTTCAAGTGGATTAAAAATTGCAAACGCCAAGGACAATCCGTCCGGCCTTGCAATATCAAGGCGCATGAATGCACAGATTAAGAGCCTTGGTGTAGCAGGCGGCAATTCAGGAGACGGCGTATCCGTGATTCAGACCGCTGACGGTACTCTTCATGAAGTTCACGACATTCTTCAAAGAATGAGTGTGCTTGCCGTTCAGGCAGCAAACGGAACTAACAGTCAGACAGATCTAGATATTATCCAGGATGAAATCGTACAGTTGAAGGATGAAATAACAAGAATATCAGAGGTTACCCAGTTTAACGGGCAGACTCTTCTTGATGGCACCTTTGATTTCAGAGGCTATACTACTGTTGACGATGATACCGATCCTGACATAACAATAAACAGTTATAGTGATTTGATTGACGGCGGAAACTATTATATCGAAGGGCTTTACTGCGACTATGATGAAAAGACGGGTAAGGTAACACTTCTTGATGAAGACGGGTACAAAGCAGAATCGGTTAAGATTGATGTTACAAGGATTACCCTTTCCCAGGGCAGAGATAAAGAAATAACCTATATGTCGGAAGCCAACGTTACTGTAGATGGCGATCTTATTAAGATTGCCACCAGGGATGGCAGAGAGATTGAAATAAAAGCAAATAAGAAACTGGAGGGAGAACGCATTGACATGGAACTCACAAGAAAGGGTGCCATGACTATGCAGATTGGTGCTAACGAAGGTCAGACGCTTGACATCAGAATTCCAAAGATAACCCTGAGCAATTTGGGAATTGCATATGCAGATGTTAGCAGGACCTTTAAAGATGATCTTATAGATGCTGCAGACTTTTTAGATGCTGATGATTATATGTCATATTCTGAAAAACAAAGAATCATCGATATGACATATTATGACAGTACGAAACAAGCTATAGATGAAACCAAAGGTATAGAAGATGGCTCATCATATTATTTCATAAATAGAGATGATGCACGAAAGATATCTGAGGAATACAGAAAAACGCAGGATGCAATCAAGGATTATTACGATGCTGAGGCTGAACAGATTCAGAAGATTCAGGATAAGGCAGCAGCTGATATAGCAGCAAATCCTGCAAATCAGGCGGCGATTGAGGCACAAAGAGATCTGGATATTGCAATTACACAGGCCAATTATGATGACCTTCGAACAAGAGCCCAAAATGATTACGAAACAAAGATAGAGGACATCATGAAAGCCGGAGATGAAAGAGGAAGAAATGCTCCACATACTGGTGCGGATCAGTTAATTGAGGATATTGGCAATGCCATTCAGAAGGTTTCTGATATTCGAAGCAGGCTGGGTGCGTATCAGAACAGACTGGATCATACAATCAGCAATATCAATGTAACCAGCGAGAATATGACAGCAGCTTATTCCAGAATAATGGATGTGGATATGGCAGAGGAAATGACCGTATATTCCACACAGCAGGTGCTTTCTCAGGCGGGAACCAGCATGCTTGCACAGGCTAATGAAAGACCTCAACAGGTTTTGCAGCTTCTCCAGTAATTTTATGGTGTATTTTTGAGGGAATATCTATGACAAAAGAAAAGAAACATGCATATACAAGAAGAATAACGTTAGCCAATAAAACCCAGATGATAACAATTCTGTATGAAATGGTACTCGACTATATCAGCGAAGCGGAAGAATGTCTGGAATATGATGATAAAACAGGCTTTATTGAAGGGCTCCGCAGAGCCATGAACTGCATTGATGAATTGATTCATTCACTGAATGTGAACTATGAACTGGGAAATAATCTTCTTGCTCTGTACCTGTTTGAGAAGAAACAGATTATCAGATCTATAGGAAAGCTGAGTAAAGACGGGCTTTCCCATGTAACAGGAACCTTTGAACAACTTCATGAAGCATATCTTTCGCTGGAAAAAGAGGACAGAGAAGACTCACTAATGACAAATGTACCAAAAGTCTATGCGGGACTTACATACGGAAAAGGGCGTTTACAAGAGAGTATAAGCGGAGATCTGGCATCACGGGGATATATGGCCTGAGAAATTAAAGAAAATTTAATAATTCAATTTTGGCGATTTTTTTCTACTATATATTAATCAAAAAGCCGAACTGACAAAAATAAGGGATGTCAGTTCGGCTTTTTATATGTCACACGAGCGAAATTAAAACTTTCTTAAGAAAAAAATCGAAGGAAAAATTCAGGCCGGAAGCGGTATTGCGCCGCTGATTTTTCGGTGATAATATCGTCACCGACAGCGACGGAATGGATAGGAATTTAACGCTGTCCAGAATTTTATAAACATAAATATGCCGGTGCGGGCGTTCATCGCTTTCTCCAAAATCAATTATACGTACATTCTTAATGCAATCGCATTTACACCGGCATGTTTATTACTCTTTCAGAAAGGATTGAAACGAAATTATGACAATTCCGATTTTGTATTGCCTGGTCTCCGGATCGGCAATTACAGATATATTGAAAAATAAAATATTTAACAGCTGGCTCCTTCTGGGATGTTTGGCAAAATTTGCTTTTTGTTTAACAGGCAGCGGTATGCAGGAACTTATATTTATACCCATAGCAAAAGCGCTACTGACTCTTATGTTTCTTCTTCCGGTATATATAGTTCATGGCATAGGAGGGGGAGATCTGAAACTTTTTGCGGTTCTTTCAATGTTTCTTACCACGGGAGAAACTGTGAGTTCGATAATAATTGCATTTATCATAGCTGCTGTGATCGGAGTGCTGAAGATTTTTATCCAAAAGGATCATAACTGCACCATTCACTTTGCCGTCCCTATTATGATCAGTGTCTTTCTTGTGACAGGCGGTGGTGGTCTTATATGCACTTAATGAAGAGGAAATGAATAATTATGAATAAGAATATTTTAATAATATGTGATAAGGACAAGAATTATTGTAAAAAACTGGACAGCTTTATAAGAGATAATCTCAGCATCCCATTTGATATCTTCGAGATAACGGATATAAAGCATTTATCAGGCTTTAGGGATGAGACAAAGAATGTTTTACTCCTAATATCGGAGGCTCTGTTCAATATAGAAAGTGTAAGCGGTTTTCAACACATAATCGTATTAAAGGAAAACGAACGGGATCTTGCGGAATGCGATAAGTCCTATGGACTAAAAGATGTGGATATAAGATACATGGATAAATACCAAAAGAGTGAGCATATCACAGATAGTATCCTCAGCATGTGTCTGGACATCCCCGGAATAGTTGTAAAGAGTAAAAAGGGTGATACCGGAAAGAAGATGAAAATAATAGGCTTTTATACACCGGTACCTAATACTGATCAGACCAGCGAGGCTATTGGTTTTGCAAGGCGGTTATGCGAAAAAGAAAAGGCTTTATACATTAATACAGACAGCTTTTGTACTAATAAAATCATAAGGAGTGACACATATTCCGAGACTTTGCTGGATCTTATGTACTTTGCTGAGTGTGGTGGCGATAAGTTTGGTATTTATCTGGAGAGAATAGTAAGACATGATAAAGAACTTGATTTTGTTCCGGCTTCTTCCAGTGCATGTCAGAGCCGACTTATAACCGGAAGAGAGTATGAAAAGCTCTTTGAGCAGATAGAGGATACAGGAAAATATACCAGCCTCGTAGTGGATATCGCGGAGGGCGTAAGAGAACTGTTTGAGATGCTTCGCCTTTGTGATGAGGTCTATATGTTGTCAAATGATGATTATAATGCACATATGAGAATTGAATTATTTTTAAATGAGCTGCACTCCGATGAGGAATTTGACATGAGAAATTTACATAGAATAAGCAGAATCGGAGGTGAGAACCTTGGAACGTGAGGCTCTTAAAACAATGATTCGAGATCAGATACTTGAAGGAATGGATTTTTCACGAGATGTTGATGACGAAGAAATGCTTGAGAGAATAGATAAAGGAATAATATACGGATGCAGAAAAGAGCAGCTTTCGCTTGATGAAAAAATACAGCTGCGAAAAGAACTTTTTTATTCAATCAGAAAACTTGATGTTCTGCAGCTACTGGTAGATGACCCTGGGATAACCGAGATTATGGTTAACGGTGTCGATCATATTTTTATTGAGAAAAACGGGAGATTATACAGACATGAAATGAAATTTGAATCTCTTCAAAAACTTGAAGATGTAATACAACAGATAGTCAGTAAATGCAACAGAGTAGTAAATGAGGCATCGCCGATAGTTGATGCCAGACTTGAAAACGGTTCACGTGTCAATGTTGTTCTTTCGCCTGTGGCGCTTAACGGTCCAATCCTTACAATCAGAAGGTTCCCGGACAATCCCATAACAATTAATAAGTTGATAAGTATAGGTTCAATTAAAAAAGAGCTTGCAGAATATCTGCAAACTCTGGTTAAGGCCGGCTATAACATCTTTATTTCGGGTGGGACAGGATCCGGTAAAACAACATTTTTAAATGCACTTTCGGACAGCATACCTGAAGACGAGAGAGTGATAACGATTGAGGACAATGCTGAATTACAGATAAATCATGTCCCGAACATAGTCCGGATGGAGACCAGAAACTCAAATGTAGAAGGGTGTAAGCCAATTACTATCAGAGACCTTATAAAATCCTCTCTCCGAATGCGTCCTGACAGAATAGTGGTAGGAGAGGTCCGCGGAGATGAGTGTGTTGACATGCTTCAGGCGATGAATACCGGACACATATCTATGTCAACGGGGCATGCAAATACAGCAAGGGACATGCTCTCACGTCTGGAGACAATGTTTCTTATGGGAATGGATCTTCCTCTTGCGGCTGTAAGAGGGCAGATAGCATCGGGGATAGACATCATTGTGCAGCTGGGAAGACTTCGCGATAAATCTAGGAAAGTTCTTGAAGTTTGTGAGCTAACAGGAAGGACCGTGCCAATGACCGGGGAGATAGAAATAAGAACATTGTACAAGTTTTATGAAACAGGTACGGATGAAACAGGAAAGATATTAGGAGAATGGAGGTGTGAAAATGAACTTGAAAATGTATCAAAGCTGGAAGCGGCGGGTCTTGGACTTAAAAGTGACAGCCTTTGATATACCGCTTATAGGTAGAAATATTCTGGTTCTTCTAATGATAGGAAAACTATTTTATGGCAGTTTTATCGCATCAATTCTGATATTTCCTTTATCTATCCCATGGTTTGTTATTCAAAAAGAGCAAAAGATAAAAAAGGAAAACCATGATCTCGGAATTCAGTTTAAGGATGCCATGATGGCGGTTTTGGCTGCTCAAAAGGCAGGATATTCCATAGAGAATTCTTTTAAGGAAGCAATACACGATATGAGAATTCTGTACGGGAAAAGTGCACCTATCTTCAGAGAACTGCAGCGCATAGAACAGGGAATAAAAAACAGCGTAACCATAGAAGTCATGCTTAGAGAACTGGGGAGACGCAGTAATAATAAGGACATTGAAGAATTTGCGGCTGTGTTTGCGGTTGCCAAAAGAAGCGGCGGAAATATGACTGAAACCATAGAAAGATGCATAGATCTGATAGGAAAACGAATGGATGTAGAAAATGAAATTGATATCCTTATTGCCGCAAAAAGAATGGAGGCTCAGATAATGGAGGTTGTTCCTTTTGGAATAATGACCTATGTGGGGCTGACCAATCCGGGTTTTTTTGATGCTTTATATGGCAATCCGCTCGGAATAGTCATTATGACAGTTTGTCTTGTCATATATATTGCTGCGTATTTGCTGACCCAGAAAATTGTGGATATTGAGATCTGACAGGAGAAACTAATGAGAATACTAATGGTGATATATATGGTAATTCCGGTTTTTATAGGACTATTACTGATATTATCCTTCGATGAAAAAATACCGGATACCGAAGGCGGAAAACAGGGGGGAATAGAAAAAATCTTTTTAAAGACGGCCTCTTATATATTCAGGAGATTTGTCGAAAGAAACCGGCTTTTTCTTAAATCCCATGGAAGGCGCCGGGTGAGAGAAAATCTGCAAAAGCTTGATTCAGAGGCAGATGTACAAAAAAGACTGAGTGATTACTACATAAAGAAAATAAGTGTCGTTCTGATAATAGTATTTCTCGGATCGCTTCTATCGCTATTGTCCTGCTTTTCCTCAAGGAGAAATACTTCTCTTAATAGCGAGGGAGAGGTATTAAGAAGCGACTATGGGAAGGGTGATAAAAAAACGCAGCTGGTGGCCATGGATGAGGATGGAGATAAACTCGGAGATTTTAACGTCTCTATCGCAGAAAAAGAGTATTCAGAAAAAGAATCGGAAGAACTGTATAAAGAAATGCTAAAGGCGTTGTCCCAAGAAATACTCTTGGAAAATAAAGATTTAAGACATGTGAAAAGCGACCTGAAGCTACCTTCTCAGCTCAAAGGATATCCGTTTGAGATTTCATGGAAATCCGACAATATCGATGTGATTCACTCTGACGGAAAGGTTATGAATGAAGACATTTTCTTTGAGACATCCAGGGTTGTACTGACTGCCAATATCACTTATCGAGACTATGAATGGGAAAACGACTTTGAGATCACGGTTGTTCCAAGGGACTTTACCGATGAAGAAATCATTAAGCAGGAGATAGAAGGAAACATAACAAAAATCGAGGAAGAGACTCGGACAAAAGACAGATTCATGCTTCCTGCAAATGTCGAAGGAATAAACCTTTTCTGGCAAGAGGCTACCGACGAAAACAGCATAATGATCCTTGTGCTTTCATTTATAGCAGCGGCTACGATTTTTATAGCCGGAGACAGAGATCTTACAAAGAAAGTGGAGTACAGAAGAAGGCAAATGATTCTGGAATATCCGGCTTTTGTATCAAGACTGGTGCTGTATATGGGAAGCGGCATGTCTGTAAGAGCAATATTGAAAAAGTTTGCTAACGAGTATAAAGCCCATATTAAAGAAGGCGGAAAACGAAGTTTTTTATATGAGGAAATACTAAAAAGCTGCAACGAGCTTGAGAGCGGAGTTCCTGAATTAAATGTATATGAGAGACTCGGCGTAAGATGCGGCTCGCAGCAATATGCAAGACTTGTGACGCTTTTGTCACAAAATTTAAAGAAAGGAAATTCTGAGATGATGGCTCTTCTTAGAGAAGAGTCAGATAAGGCAACAATTGAGAGAATGTCCTATGCAAGAAAGCTTGGAGAGGAGGCGGGAACAAAACTTCTTGTTCCGATGATTCTCATGCTTCTGATAGTTATGGTGGTAATTATGATACCGGCATATCTGTCATTTTAGCGAAGGTAATCACCACAAGGTGTTACTGAAATATAGTTCATTAAATGAAGGAGGAAAAATGAAAGAACTGATTTTAAACAAGAAAGACATGCTGGAGGCAAAACTAAGATATGTGGTTTCCGGCGCAAAAGACAAGCTTAAGGAACTGCTTTTGGATGAAGCGGGGATGGGAACTGTGGAAGTAATACTGATTATCGTTGTTCTCATCGGGCTTGTAATTATTTTCAAAAAGGAGATAGACGGACTTGTTACCGAGATCTTTAAAACAATCAATTCGGATGCGGCAAAGGTTACAGGCTGATGCCTATATAACGGTTTATCTTTCGTTGTCACTGACAATAATCCTTGCTCTTATTCTTGCACTCTTGCAGGGTGCAAGGACCGGAGCAGTGAGAATGAAATCTGAACTGGTGGTAGATATTGCTATGAACTCAGCTCTCGGAGAGTACAACAGAGAGCTGTTTGAAAAATACGGACTTCTTCTGATTGATACAACCTATGGAGGGACAAACGGTTCTGTAATTCATACAAGGGATCACATTGAGAAGTATTTTTCTAAAAATTTTGAATTATCTCCGGTGGGATTAGTAACCGGGAGAAGCACAATGATGCCCGCCAGGCTTTCGTCAGCTGACATTACCGGATACTCGGTTGCAACGGACGGTGGCGGAGCTGTGTTAAAAAGACAGATTCTCTCCTACATGGGTTCTGAACCTGTTGAGGCAGCGATAAAAAGTATACAGAATAATGCGGATCAGCTGAAAAATTCCGGGTTCGAGGAAATGAATGTGGAAAATGAGGCACAGAGTAATGCAAATGATATAAATACCCCGAGGGAGCTTGATCTGGACGGAAACGGAGAAAATGAGACCTATTACGTTGATAATCCGGCAGCAGGAGTCACGGCTCAAAAAAGTGTAGGAATTCTCTCGCTGGCAGCACCTAACATTAATGCAATTTCTACAGCTGCTATTGATTCATCTACCTTAGCCTCACACAGAAAACTACTGAAAGGAACCGGCCTTGACGAAACTGTGGCAATGGGAGCAGGACCGGATATGCTTTTTGAGAGATATCTCCATGAAAAGTGCGGATGTTACGGACTTGAAAAGGAGGATTCTCACCTGAAATATGAACTGGAATACATATTGGCGGGCAAGGACAGCGATTACGCTAATCTTGAGAAGGTTGTTGAGAGGCTGTTCCTTATAAAAGAAGCTGCAAATTACGTGTATATAATGAACGATCCTGCAAAACTTGCGGAAGCTGATGCACTGGCACTAACGGCTTCAGTACTTCTTACGCTTCCCGAACTTCAAGAGGCGATAAAGATGGCAATAATATTTGCCTGGACATTCGCAGAAACAATATCAGATCTTCGAATTCTCTTAAGTGGCGGCAAAGTACCACTAATCAAGACTGCGGATAGCTGGAATCTTTCCCTCGAACATATGCTGGAGTTTAGGGATCACCTAAAAAATGGCGGAGGATCGGGACTAAGTTATGAAGATTACCTGAAAATGCTTTTAATATTGGAAAAGAAACAAAAAAAGACCATGAGACTTATGGATATCATTGAGATAAATATAAGAAAACTCAGTGGCAATGAGGCTTTTTCACTGGATAGATGTGTAGACATAATAAGCGTCGATTTCGAGATTTTGGGGGCTTATAGCAAAAAGATAGAAATAGAGCGTATATACGGCTACGAAATGTTTGACTGAGAAACAGGAGTGGCCGGCGATGGCCTTTTTCATTTATAAGGAAAATAAAAAAATAAATTATGGAAAAAATAAAATATGGAAAAAATAAATGAAAATCGTTCGAAGAACTCAAAAATAAAATTTAATACAAAGGATTTGCTTCTTCGGGCAAATAGAAAAAGGCCGTCGCTGGCTGCTTCTGTCACAATCGAAGCATCATTGGTATTACCCCTGTTTCTCTTTTTCTTTGTCAATCTGCTTAGCGTCTTTGACATTTTAAAATTCCAGTGCGATTTGGAAGCAGCCCTCCACCAAACAGGCAGACAACTTATGATAACCGAAGCCACCACACGATCTTTTGCAAAATCAGAGGATGGTGATTCTGCATTGGGAGCTGCGACAGGAGCATTAAATGCGGCAGTTGCAGGTAAGATGGTAAAAAACTATCTCGGGGAAGAATATCTGGACCACAGTCCTATAAACGGTGGAGCCTCCGGTCTTAAGCTTGGCGAAACAACCTTTTATTCCAACGGAGACATAATTGATATTGTTGCGACCTATAAGGCGCATCCGCTTTTCAAAATAGCAGCGTTTACCGATTTTTCGGTGGAGGGAAGGTTTTACGGACATGCGTTTACCGGATACAGTCCGGGGGAAAGTCATGAAAAGAATGATGAGACGGATGAACTTGTTTATATAACGGATCATGGAACGGTTTATCACAAAAGCCTTGATTGTTCGCATTTGAAGCTTAGTGTGAAACAGATTTCAAAATCAGAAGTCAGCGGAAAGAGAAATGCGGACAGAGCAAAGTATTACCCTTGCGAATACTGTGGAAAAAAGGCAGGGAGTTCGGTGTATATAACCAATTATGGAAACAGATACCACTCAAACAGAAACTGCAGTGGTATTAAAAGAACAATAAGAACGGTGCGACTTTCGGAGGCAATAGGGAAAAGTCCTTGCAAAGAATGTGCCGGATGATAAGGAGATAATATGGATTTTTATGAAATTATTGAAAATACGGTAATAGTAAGCCTTTTCTTTAAGGTTTTTGCATTGATAATTTTGCTGATCGCAACAATCATGGACATAAGGGAGAAAAAGATTCCATTATCAATTCCGACCGTACAAATGACACTTTCCGGACTATGTTTTATCTATTTGTGGTCAAAGGGAATTACACAGCCGGCGGATTTCTTATACTCGCTTATTCCCGGAATCGTTTTATTGACAGTAAGCTATTTCACCAGGCAGGGGATTGGGCTAGGAGATGGGTTAACGGTATTGGCGCTTGGGCCATTGTTTGGAATAATGGATACCATGCTTATTGTACTTATATCATTTACATTTTCGGCCGTCATCGGAGTAATTCTTCTTATTATGAAAAAAGTATCCGGCAAAAGTGTGATGGCCTTTATGCCATTTCTAACAGTGGGAGTGGGGGTGATGAGCTTTGCCTTCAGATAAGAAGCTGGAACTACCGGCATACATGACAGTAGAGGCAGCTCTTGTAATTCCTGCAGCTATTTTTGGAATTGTTTTGATCATTTACATGGCATTTATGGTCTATGGGCGATGTGTTCTATCACAGGACGTGTATATTTTGGGCTTCAGAGCGTATCTGCTCTATGAAAAACAGGGTTATTCATCGCCGTGTGATTATGTGACAGACCATTCGGATGAAAAGACCGGAAGCAGATACTTTGGAAGCAGCAAACCGGAAATAAAATCGTCAGTCTCAGGTAAAGACATAAGAATTGACGGAAGTATAACCACAAATCACAGAGCCCTGTTTGGTTACTTTTCAAAAATACCCGACATATGGAAATCCGAAGCTGCTGCAAGAGTAAAGATCATAACACCTGCAAAAACCATGCGGAAAATGAAGAGAGCGAAGGACATTATCACTCAAACGGCAGAGAAAAGCAAAAAGAAAGGAAAACCGTAATGGATATTCAATATTATAAGGATGCAAAACACAATTATCTTATATTGGAGGCAGAAGTTAATGAAGATAATATTTTCCAATACAAGATGCTTGAAAACAACAAAATAGATGGCCTATTGCCTTTTAGTCTGAGGAATACTGATGAATGCTACTACTTATATTATGAAATTGATTCGAGGCAGAGCATAAAAAACAGATATGATCGCAAAAAGATGTCTTATGAAAAGCTTAAGCGGTTTTTGTCGGATATGGTTATAACCGCAAAGAACCTGGGAGATTATCTTCTTGATCCAAGCCATATTATACTTCTTCCGGAGGCAGTCTTTGAGGATTTTTCAACAGGCAGATTCTATTTCATATATGATCCGGTACATGAAAAAACCATAGATCATGCGTTTTTTGAAGGACTTATGGAATATGCTGATCTTGAGGACGGACGATGCTCACAGCTGATTTTCGAACTTCTGGATACAATTTGTGATGCCAGCGGAATTGATTTTAGCGTACTGGAAAGAGCGGTTCGAGCAGAACCGGAGGAAGCCTTTATGGAAGAAATGTCCACAATACGCACGTCTAAGGATATCTATGAGACAAGAATAAACGCGAATGAGAAAAAAGAGAGCTTTGAAATGAATGATGAGGAGGACTTCGAGGATGATGAAGATGAGGCGGAAGCAAAAGATAAATCAGTAACTGAGAAAAAGATAAAAATAATGTTACCGCTGGGAGTGAATTTCCTGATGGCAATGTTGTTTGCTATTATAGCGGGAGCCTTGTGGTACCTCAGATATGCTTATATTCTGACGTATGAGGAAAACATACTGGATATCGCCGTTTTCATGATTAGTGTCATGATGTCTCTTTCCTGTTTTATTTTGCAGCTTAGAAAAAATGCAAAAGTATTTGGTAACAAAGTAAAAGCACCAGTGCCTGAGAGTACAACTGATATGGATAAAAACATAGAAGCTCCATCCTCGGATCTGGTAGAAATGCCTCTATACAGTGCAGATAATAAAGCAGGTTATATTAGAAAAAGAGCGTATGAGCATAATGTTTTGGCGCAGACCGACGAGGATGAAGAAAATGAGGAAACAGTCTTGCTTTCCTTTGATTTTGAGGAAAAGCTTCACAAACTCTACGCAGAGGAGGGAAACGGTCTTGATAATATAGGACTTCAAAAACTTCCAATGGTTGTCGGAAAGCTATCATCCTGTGCAGATGCGGTAATAAAGGACAAATCGGTTTCCCGCATGCATGCAAGACTGTTCAGAGAGGATTGCAGGACAAATTCTCTGTGGATACAGGATTTAAACTCAACAAATGGTACTTTTGTTAACGGCAGAAGACTTATGCCGAATGAAAAAGTTGAGCTTTTTGAGGATGATGAAGTCTCTTTTGGCAAGTGTGTCTATGCTTATCGATGATGGTGAGGTCAGGTGTCTCAAAGCGCTGATTTATGGTACAATATAGGTTAGTTTGATTCAGCTTACATGGAGATAATGGTATGAAAATCAATATTTATTATGGTGGCAGAGGAATCATAGATGATCCCACTCTCCTGGTCCTGTCCAGAATGACCGGGGTATTCAAGGAACTTAATGTTCAGGTGGAACAGTTTAATCTTTTTGAGCAGAAAAACGGTATCACTGCTCTTCCCGGAACTCTTAAAAATGCAGATGGAATAATACTTGCTTCAACTGTTGAATGGTTTGGAGTAGGTGGATATATGCATCAGTTTTTGGATGCATGCTGGCTGTATGGTGATAAGGACAAAATTGCGGGCCTTCCTATGGCTCCCATTGTGATGTCAACTACTCATGGTGAACGTGAGGGAATGATGGAACTTGCGTCGGCTTGGGAGATACTCGGAGGAGTTCCCCTTGATGGTATCTGCGGATATATTGCCGATACTTCTGCATTTGAGCGAACTGAGAGTTACCAGAATTATATTGAGAAAAAGGCTGAAAATATATATAGGAATATGAATCAGAAGATGGAGACGCTGCCAACGAGTAATCAGGCTGTTAAGAACAGAGTCTCTATTACTAAGATAACGGATCTCACTCCCCAGGAAACTGAGCAGCTCTCAAGATATGTTTCGAATGAAGAATATGTCCAGAAACAGAAGGAAGACATTCAGGAACTTAGCAGCATTTTCAGGGATAAAATGGATAAGGACCATGCTGCGGAGCACGCAGAAGACTTTATCAGCAGCTTAAAAAGTCATTTTAAGCCTATGCCTGGGATTCACGCAGCTTACCAGATTACACTTCTTGATCAGATAAAAGACAAAGATATTTGTATCAAAATAGATAATCAGGATATGGAATGTAAACCGGGAGAAGCACCGGGCTGTAATGTACATGTGTCAATGAATACATCGGTTTTTGAGCAGATTATATCAGGAAGAATAACTTTCCAGAGAGCATTCATGGAAGGCAATCTGAAGATGAAAGGGGATTTCAAACTGCTGCGAACAATGGATCAGCTGTTTGAGTTTAAATAATTAATCATAAGGGAGAAATGACTATGAAAGATTCAAATTGCATTTTTTGTAAGCTTGCAAACGGGGAGTTTCCCACAAATTCAATTTATGAGGATGATAAGTTCAATGTAATACTGGATAATGGCCCTGCGACAAAGGGGCATTGTCTTATCTTGCCCAAGGATCATTATACGGATATTTTTGAGCTTCCCGAAGAAACAGCAGCAGACGCAATGAAGCTTGCAAAAAAGCTGGCTGCACATTTTATGGAAAAGCTGGGAGCTGACGGAATAAATATCGTACAGAATAATAAAGAGGCAGCCGGCCAGACAGTACCTCATTTTCATCTTCATGTTATTCCCAGATACAAGGATGATGGACAGCATATTTTATGGAATCCCACATCTCCTTCAGCAGAAGAATTAAAAGCGCTTTGTGAAACAATAAAGTTTTGATGACAAATTTCTTATTCATATTAAGAAGTTCTATTCGGAGGAAGAATTGAGAACTATAGATGTATCAGAAATAACCAAAGCTGTAAAAGAGCTTTGTATAGATGCCAATTATACGCTGTCTCCAGACATGAAGGAGGCTATCTGCAAGGCAGGACAGGCTGAGGAATCTGACCTTGGAAAGAAGATTTTTTCTCAGCTTGAAGAGAATCTGAGAATCGCAGAAAAGGATAATATACCCATTTGCCAGGATACGGGAATGGCAGTGTTTTTTATAAATATCGGCCAGGACGTTCACTTCGAGGGCGGGGATCTTACTGATGCCATAAACGAAGGAGTCAGACAGGGATATACTGAGGGATACCTTAGAAAATCAGTGGTAAAGGATCCTCTTATCAGAGAGAATACGGGAGATAATACCCCTGCGGTTATTCATTATAATATTGTGCCCGGAGATAAAGTAGAAATAACTATAGCGCCAAAGGGATTTGGAAGTGAAAATATGAGTAGGGTTTTCATGCTAAAACCCGCTGATGGCGAAGAAGGTGTCAAGGATGCTGTTGTTCAGGCTGTAAAGGATGCGGGCCCTAATGCGTGCCCGCCCATGGTGGTAGGCGTAGGAGTAGGTGGCACCTTTGAAAAGTGTGCGATCATGGCAAAGGAAGCATTAACCAGAAAAACAGGCGAACATTCAGAGATTCCTTATGTGGCAGATATGGAAAAAGAGATATTGGACAGGATAAACAAGACCGGAATTGGTCCCGGCGGACTTGGTGGAACAGTTACTGCTCTTGCTGTGAATATCAATACATATCCGACTCACATCGCAGGACTTCCTGTGGCAGTAAATATATGCTGCCATGTCAACAGACATCGAAGTGTTGTGGTATAAAAATACTTTTTTAAATAAAAACCACTATATATAGAAGAAACTCATTCAAATTATATTTCTGAAAGGGCTGTTATATGGAATATAAGATAACTGCACCATTTGATAAGAACACAATTTCTAAACTCCGCAGTGGAGATATGGTATATATTAGCGGCGATATATATACAGCGAGAGATGCTGCGCACAAGAGAATGAAGGAAACTCTGGATAGAGGAGAGGCTCTTCCTATGAATATAGAAGGAAACGTAATATATTACATGGGACCTTCACCGGCCAGAGAAGGCAGACCGATAGGATCAGCGGGTCCCACAACAGCCAGCCGTATGGACAAGTATGCCCCGGAGCTTCTTGATATGGGATTAAGCGGCATGATAGGAAAAGGAAAACGCAGCAAGGAAGTACTGGATGCTATTGTGCGTAACAAAGCAATATATCTTGCTGCTATCGGTGGCGCGGGTGCGCTTCTATCTAAAGCAATTGTTGAATCAGAGGTTGTAGCATATGATGATCTTGGCACAGAAGCAATACGCAAACTACGTGTCGAAAACTTTCCTGCCATAGTAGTTATAGATTCAGAGGGGAATAATCTGTATGAGACTGCTATAAAGGAGTTTTGCAGAGAATAAAAAACACTTGTTGACAATGCTCTGCTGAATTTGTATAATCCCATCTTTGACAGTCTAATGGCGAGAGAAGCCTTATTTTAAGGCATCTCTCGCCATTTTAAAATGCATAAAAGTGTAGCTATATATAACTATTTTTTGCCTTTGGATTGACGTATGATTTTTCGCATTCCCATGTCTGTTGTGATCTCATAATCCGTGCGAAAGCCAGCGGTCTGGTGTAATTGATCTGTGATGTCGGTGCGTGTATAGGACGGGGTGTATCCCATCTTTTCGCCTGGACGATGCATCATCATTGAGCGCAATGTATCAAGTATCTGTTCGCATGTATAGTTCTCA
>NZ_FMYB01000012.1 GCF_900104155.1 Butyrivibrio sp. INlla16 | reverse complement strand
AGCGAACTTATCGCATGGGTCAAATGGGCAAGGCACTGTAGGATCCCGGTGTTTGTGGAGCTGCAGAGAAAGATCATGCGCCACAAGGATCATATCCTTAACACTATCGAGCTTGGTGTGACCAATGCCCGCATTGAGGCAACCAACAACAAGATAAAATTGCTTATCCGGAAGGCGTATGGATTCAGGGACGTAGACAGTATGATCGATATGGTTTTGCTATACTGTTCTGACCTGAAAATACCGTTACCAAATCGCAACCGTGTAAAGTACGCTTAAGCCGCATGGCATGAGGACTTCAGCGTATTTAACTAACCACACTCATGCCAGAAGAGCCTTTTTATGCTGCTTATAATGTGTACTTTGTAGTGAAAAACGGAAAATGGGATGATGGCACTGATGCTACCAAGGTTGTAAAAGTTGGCCCAACTACACAGTTCAGATTGCCTTATGATAAGATTCCCGAGGCAGGAACAATGCCGAATGCGGGCTATTCACCCGGTAGATGGAGCAAGATACCTGATACAACAACAGTAATCAGATCCGGTACGACATATACATACACATATTGGTCTGCAGCAGGGGCTGCTTTCGAAACGGTAAAAACCGCTAAAATTGCAGATGTGGACATGCTTGCCAAGGCAGATGATAATGCAGTATGCCGCAATTTGATAGCGGATGCAAAAGATGAAATTGATGAATATGTTTATGAAGACGAAATGACCCAAGAGCAAAATACGGCAGTATTAGATGAGATTGAAGACAGATTAAAGAGAGATCTTTCATTCGAGAGAGAAAGAGCTGCTAAAATCGCGGAAGTAGAGGGATTTGCTAAATCAGGTGATAATGATGAATGTAAGAAGCTTATTGCCGATGCAAAGACAGCTCTGGAATCCTATTTCTATGACGAAGATAAAACATTAGATAATAATAAAGCGGCTCTGCAGGTGATTATAAATGAATTAAAGCAAAAGCTGCCGGCAGAGAGGATAAAAGCTGCAAAAATAGCCAAAATTGCAGAGGTTGAAGCACTTGCTAAAGCAGATGATAGCGACGCATCAAAGAAACTTATAGCTGATGCTAAGGCTGCATTAGAAGCATATGAATACGATGATTCCAAGACCGAAGCAGAGAATATTGCTGCTTTGGAAGCGATTGTCTCTAAACTCAAGACAGATCTTGAAAAGCAGCGCGAAGCTGATAAACCCCAAACAGACGATAATACCGTGATTAATCCCGACGGAACCAAAACTGTTACGAAAGTAAGGGAAGATAGTAAGGGATCGATAGAAATCGTAGTAACAACTTATGATAAAGCAGACAAAGCAATTTCAGAATATGATTATCAGCTTGCCAAGAGTGGAACACTGGACCTTAAGAAGGTTAGTGTCAATAACAAGAAAGTTGTCATACCTGACACTGTAAAAGCCGACGGCAAAACTTACAAAGTAACAAGGCTTAAAAAGGGCTTCATGAAGAAGTGCAAAAAGGTTACAGCTGTTGATGTGGGTAAAAATGTAAATACTATTGATAAGAATGCTCTCACAGGTGCTAATAAGGTAAAGACTGTTACTATCAGAAGTAAGCTTAAAAAGGTCGGTAAGGGTGCTTTTAAGGTTATGAAGAAGGGTACAATTAAGATGAACGTCAGCAAGAAAGTCTATCAGAAAAACCTTAAACTTATCGAAAAGTCGGGAATAAGCGACAATGTGAAAATAAAGAGAGTTAAAGGCAAAAAGTAATGAAAAATCGCTTAAAATATAAGGGTTGGTGGTATAATGATATGATGTATGAAACTTGGAATTTAAGCGATTGGTATTGCTGAAAACAGCTGACAAAATAGGATAAAACGAGTGGTAAATTTAGAAGAAGAATTGAACTACGATGTCCCCAGGGCAATCCTTGTGGGACTTAATTACGACAATAGAGACGAAGCGAAATTCGAAAGATCAATGAAGGAACTTAAGGCTTTGACAGAGGCCTGTGATCTTGTGCCCGTTTTTACGGTGACACAGACACTTCCTCATCCCGAGGGCAGTACGTTCATCGGAAGCGGTAAGGTGGAGGAACTTAAGAACCTCATAGGCATGCAGGATGCGGACATTGTAATCTTCGGAGATACGCTTTCACCGATTCAGATAAGGAACCTCGAGAGGATTCTCGATACCGAGGTCATAGATAGAACAGGCCTGATTTTGCAGATTTTTGCTGAGAGAGCCAGGACCAGAGAATCCAGAATGCAGGTTGAATATGCACAGCTTCAGTTTATGCTCCCGAGGCTTGCCGGAATGAGAACCGAGCTCAGCCGTCAGGGCGGAGGCAGCGGCAGACTTTCCAATAAGGGTGCCGGAGAGAAGAAGCTTGAGCTTGACAGAAGAAGGATTGAGCACAGATGCGCCGAGCTTAGGCGAGAGCTTGAGAATGTGGAGCGCGAGAGGAACACGCAGCGTTCGAAGCGACTCTCAGCTGACCTCGCCAGAATATCGCTGGTGGGCTACACCAATGCCGGCAAGTCCACGCTCATGAATGCTATGCTCGATTCGAGCCATGTGGAAGAGGTGTCCGATAAAAAGGTCATGCAAAAGGATATGCTATTTGCGACGCTTGATACCACCGTCAGAAGGATAGACATTCCGGGACACAGACCTTTTCTCCTTTCGGATACTGTTGGATTTATTGATGAACTGCCGACAACTCTTGTAAAGGCATTCAGATCAACCCTGGCAGAGGCTGTCTATGCAGATCTTTTGCTGGAGGTCATAGATTTTTCAGATCCGGATTACATGAATCATATGGAAGTTACCGAGCGCACTCTCAGGGAGATTGGTGCGGGTAAGGTGCCGATAATTTACGTCTTTAACAAGGCGGATCTTGTGATTGACAATTCCGAGCATGCTTCCATGACTATTCCGCATGTCCGCGATGACAGGATTTATATGGCTGCTGAGGATGGCATCGGAATCGACGAACTTGTGACACTGATTGAGCGCACCCTTGAGGGAGAGAAGGCGGAGTGTGAATTTTTGATCCCGTATTCAGATGGCGCGGCTCTACACGAGCTTACGAAGCGGTCTGAAGTTCTGGAGACTGAATACCTTGAAGAGGGCACGAGACTTTTAACAAAGTGTGGAAAAAAGGTGGCTATTCAGTACATGAAATACGCAATTTAGAGGTGAGAGGGGAACCTACATGGAGTTTAACAAAAGGATAAGTATACAGGCAGGTGGCAGGCTTATCCGGAAATCAATATACTCAGCCGTGATTGCTTTTATAAATGCGGTGTGCATACAGGCCACGCTCTCGCACGCATGCTTTGGCTGGAACACAATAGAGCATTTTAAATGGATGGCGTACTTTCTGGTTTCATTTATCGCCGCATTTGTTTTCTTCTCATTGATGGATTATATACGTCTGCACAGCGGACATAGCGTGACAGGAGATGACACAGCATTTTCCGTGAAAAGATGGCTCGGTGCAGCAATCCTTTTCTTCGTGTGCTGGCTTCCCTACCTTATCATCTATGCTCCGGGTCTTGTGAACTATGACACGGTCAACCAGATTAAGGATTTTCTAGACGGGGTATCTGCGGTTCCGTTTGGCTATGCACCTGGCCAGGAAGAGGTGACGGTACTTTTCAATGCGCATCATCCCGTGTTTGTGACGCTGATTTTCGGAAGTTTTATTAAAATCGGTATCCTTATGGGAAAACCGGCTGTGGGCCTTACTTTGTACATACTCTTACAGATGGTACTGGCAGCGCTTGTTTTCTCCTATGTGATAGAGAAGGCATGGACCGGAGGAGATAAAAAGAGCCCCGTGGCAAGGCGGGTTATTACTACATTTATTGCACTGTTTCCGGCTATTCCGTATTACGTCTGCAACATGCTTAAGAATTCACTTCACTCGATACTCATCGTCTTGTATGTGTTTATGTTTCTGCAGATAGCGATAAACGGGCACGTCTTTTCAAAAAAGGAGAGGATACTGTGGATAGTTCTGTCGATCCTGGTGGTTCTGACTCAGAATACAGGTGTATATTTTGTTATTCTGACCGGGATTTTTCTTGCTATCAGGGCGAGGGAGGAACGGAAAACTGCTATTATCGCATCTGTTACCTCAGCACTTTTGATGCTGATAATACTGCCTAAATTGATATATCCCATCTTCAACATATTCCCCGGTGGAAAGCAGGAGATTCTCGGAACTCTTTTCCAGCAGACCGCCAGATACGTGAGGGATTATGGAGAAGAGGTGACGGAGGAAGATATAGAGATCATCTCGAAGGTGGTGGACTACGACACTCTTGTAAACAACTACACTTTTGAGACGACGGATAATATAAAGGCGACCTACAATCTGCATGTGACGAAGAAGGAACTTTCCGATTATTACAAGCTATGGCTTAGGCAGGGGTTAAAGCATCCCGGTGCATATTTTAGAGCAACTCTCCCCATCTGTGGAATGTACTTTGCCTCCGGGTATGACATCGGAATATTTGACCATATACCTACGGATGAAGGGATTTTCGCGCAGATTCGCCATGTGAATCCTGAGGGAGTCTATACCTCCATGACGGAGATTTACGAGTGGATCAGATCCTTCCCAGGACTTTGCATTTTATTCCAGCACGCACTTTATGTGCTCTGGATTCCGGCATACTGCGTATACAGACAACGATCTATCGATAAGAAAAAGAGCCTTTTGTTCATTGTTCCTTTTGTGGTGAATATGCTCTTTTTGATAGTAAGTCCTATGGTTTATTCGAGATATGCATTGCCGATGATTTTCACATCACCGATACTTTTATACATGACCCTTTTAAAGGATTAAGAGGTGCACTATGGATACGGAAATTACAAAAAGCGGAAGAAAAAATATAGGAGTGTTTTTTAACTGTTCTGAGGTTAGATTTCAGAGAAAATTCTGCCATGCGCTATCAAGCGCCGCCAAGAAGATGGACTATAACCTTCTTTTCTTCATGACGTTCGAGGTCATTGATGACGAGAGCGATTTTAACAAGATGAATGAAAAGATGATGAAGTTTGCGCCGATAGAGCATCTGGACGCCATAATTGTTGCCTATGATACTTTTGACAGACCGTCCATCAGACAGGTACTTGAGGATGAGATTAGGGCGAGAGCGACCTGTCCTGTTATCAGCTTCAGGGAAAAATACAAGGATTTTCTGTGCATCTCAAGTAACGCAAATGACGCAATTATCAATATAATCAATCACCTTGCGGATTATCATCACTGTAAAAATATAGCTTTTATGGCGGGCTATGAGGACCATTACGACAGTGATGAGAGACTTAAAAGGTATCTTGAAACAATGAAAGCCAAGGGGCTTCCTGTCTATGACAACTTTGTTTTCCACGGCGATATGTGGAGATTTAAAGGTGAGGAAGCTTTCAGATATTTCTTCCAGGACCCCGATCATATACCGGAGGCAATAGTCTGCGCTAACGACCATATGGCGAGAGCTCTGAGCAATGCAGCTATTGAGCATGGAGTGCGGGTTCCCGAGGATTTGAAGATAACCGGTGTCGACGATATAGCTGAAGCTGTGGAATACCATCCTACACTTACCACTGTTAGCGTAGACCTCGAAGGCATGGCTGAGCGCACCATGGAAGTGGCTGACAAGCTCATTAACCACCAGTATATAAAGAATGTTATAGCTGTTCCCGCGAAGATTATGTACAGAGAGAGCTGTGGCTGCTACGGTGAAGAGGTAATGGTTTCTTATCAGCAGCAGCTGAATCAGTACTATGAGAGAATGAGCCACCTGCTGGGACAGCCGCATAACCAGACAATGTTCCAGATCGACCTCGACGGATGCAATACAATGGAGGAACTTCTTGATACTATTCAGAGGAACGTTGATCTCGTGGTAAAGCATAAATCTCTTTATATATGCCTGTCCGGTGAGGAGAACGAAAACGGTGGCAGAACCTTTTCCGAGGATGTTATGGACGTTGTGCACCCTATCTTTGCGTACAACAAAGGACAAAGGCTCGAGATACAGAACAAATCCTTCAGGACAGACAATCTGCTCATGGTGGATGTATATGAAAAGAATAAGCCCAAAACCATATATTTTTCGCTGCTGCACGACAGCCATAATTGCATAGGATTTATGGCATCGGAGTTCGATTCCATGAAGGATACGGTTGATCAGTATTATTTTGACTGGGTTCTGAAAATATCGCTCGCCCTGAATAAGCATTTCATTTCAGCTGAGCTAAAACACCTTCTGGAGCAGACAAAACAGAAGAGTCTTACTGATTTCATGACCGGTATGAGTAACCGCCGCGGTTTTGAGATGTGGGTTTCAAAGAATACAAAGGAATGGATTGCATCTAAGGAAGAAATCGCATTCATGACGCTCGACCTCGACGGCCTTAAGAAGATTAACGACAATCTTGGACACGAGGCAGGAGATATGGCTATAGTAACTGCTTCCAAGATAATAAAAAAGAAATGCCCCAAGAGCGGCATCTGTGCGCGAACCGGCGGCGATGAGTTTCTCATGGTATTCCCTGCTTCAAAGGCCTCACCCGAGGAGGTGGCAGCCAAGATTGAGAGCAGTATGCAGAGAAAAAATGCAGCCGGAGCCTTCCCTTTCAAGCTGAGTATTTCTCAGGGCTGGTACATCACCAGGATGCAGCGAACCACCCGTGTGGAAGACTGTCTCGCCGAGAGCGACAAAAAAATGTACGAAATGAAGGACCTCCACCACCAGGACGAAACCCTGTAGCAAAATCCGCCCCGGGATATATGTGTTCGGAACCAGCCGATTATGCGCGTAGCGCAACGAGGCTGGGGACGAATACATATATCCCGGGGGCGTATTATTCAATAGAGTTTAGGGTATCAATACCGATAAGCTGTGTAGTAGATTTCGTAGGTGTCGGCGCCATCGGGAGGAGTGAGATCGTTCACTACTGTTTCGCCGGCTTTTACGTTGTAGTTACTGTTTACAACATAGGAATCCTCGAAACCTACGATATTGTGATCTTCATCGAAGAACAAAGTAGCTGCCTGGATGGTACTGATATCCTTGTCGCTATTGTTTGTTGCCTGGATGATCAGCTTACCGTTGCTGGACATTTCTGCCTCAAGGGTTACATCTTTTTGTGCAGGAACAATGTACTGTGCACTGTCGATATTGATCTTGTAATCGTAAGTTTCCGCATCATCAGAATCAAGGAAAAGGGCATAGAGCACAAACCACTGCCTGCCTACTACGTAGGAACTGTAGGATGAACCTGTTTCCAGAATATTATTGTTTGCATCATAACTAACGGTATCCCAGGATACCTCAAGATCCTCATCTGTATTGTTTTGGCATACGGCGATAAGGTACTTATAACCCCACTCAGAAGAGTGCTCATAGGTTTCCATTACCTGAATATCGGCATCGGGAGAGGTTGCGTCAATCATATCGCTATCGGTGGCTGCAGCTGCCAGGGCGGTGTTTGCTGAAAGTAAAAAAATAATCATCGCTGCCATGAAAGATTTCAATATTTTCATAGTAAGAGACCTCCTTTTCGCAAGAAATTTCCTACATATAATCTAGCTTAATCATGTGTACGTGACATGTCCGAGGTCTGTATTTTTTATAAAAAAAGGATGAAAAATATGGTAAGATAGGGATGCGGCACGCCGAAAAATCAGGAGGAGATACGTTAATGGCACAGCTATATTTCAGATACGGCGCGATGGGATCATCCAAGACAGCCAACGCGCTAATGGTCAATTACAATTATCATGAGAGAGGTAAAAACTCGATCATATTAAAGCCCGGCCTTGAGAACAGAGACGGAGCTACAATCATAAGATCAAGAATCGGTCTTCAGGCAGAGTGTATGCTTGTGGAGGATTTCCTTGATGAATACCACAGAAAGCATAAGATGATAGAAAAATACGATGCAATCATAGTCGATGAGGCTCAGTTCCTTACTGCAGAGCAGGTCGACATGCTCTCGGACATCGTTGATTTTGATAAGGTTCCCGTTATCTGCTATGGACTTCGCACTGACTTCCAGGAGAAATTTTTCCCGGGTTCTGCACGCCTTATGGAGATCGCAGACAAGATAGAAGAGGTCAAGACCGTCTGCTGGTGCGGAAGGAAGGCAACCTGCAATGCCAGAATATGCGATGGCAAGATCGTACGTGACGGCGAGCAGGTATTCATGGGCGGCAACGAAAGCTACATCGCCCTTTGCCGCAAGCACTTCAAGAAGGGAAAGCTCACGATATAAAACATAAGCCCCGGCAATATATGTTCAGACCAGACCGATTATGCGCGAAGTGCAACGAGGGCTGGAATGAATATATATTGTCGGGGCGTATTATTTTATAAAAAGATTACTTAATCGACCCTGCGTTAGATTTGTCTACAGGTGTGAAGGGAACCCATACATAGGTAAGGTCATCGGTGACGTACTCGACATCCTTTGTGGTTCCTTTTTTTGCAAGAGCGATAGCTGCTTCGATGCAGGCTGCGCCTTGGCCGGATGCAGACTGGAGAACTGTGAACTGCATGCCTCCGTTCATAATGGAAGCGCAACCGTCTGTTGTTGCATCAATACCTACAACAGGAATAGCAGAGGTATCAATACCCAGTTCGTCCATCGCCTGAACAACGCCGATAGCCATTGAATCGTTATTGCAGATTACGCAGTCATAGGGTTGCTGAGTTTTAAGGAAAGTCTTGAAACCATCGGCTGCCTTCTGAGTATCCCAGTAAGCTGTATCGTTGAATACATAGTTTACGTTTACGCCATTATCAATGAAATACTTTTTAACCGCATGAGTTCTCTTGGTAGCAGCGGGGTGTCCGGGCTGTCCCTGGAAAAGAACTACATTAAGGCTCTTCGGTTTTCCGAGAGTGTTCCATACATATTCGGCCTGCATGGTTCCTGCATCAATCTCATAACTACCCACATACATGTATTTGTCGGGCTTGAGATAATCGTCAGAGGGCTGTGTGTTGGTGAACAGAATTGGAATATCACCTGCTATAACCTCAAGCTGAAGTGCAGTATCGGCATCTACAGGATTGCAGATAATGGCATCGTAGCCCTTTGCTGCAGCATCTCTGAACTGCTGAACCTGCTCATCCACGGTGGCGCACGGGGTTCCTACATCTACAGTTACGCCATTTTTTGCACCTGCTTCAATTACTGAGTTCTGGACAAGCTCTTTGAAATCATCAAGAGTCAGTGTGGAGAAAAACACCTTCACACCGGATCCATCGGATCCGCCACCGGAGGAAGCTTTTCCGCATCCTGTCAGGGTGGATGCCGTAAGAACAAGAACTACAGCAATACTTAATAATTTAGTATAAAAATTCTTCTTCACGATAAGACCTCCTCTTAAATCTTGAACTTCTGAACATGGGAAGTAAGAGTGTCGGATGTGCCTGCCAGCTCGTGGGAGTTGTTTGCCACATCTTCACTGTGCTTGGAAATGTTCTTTGCTTCCACAACCATGTTCTCTGAGGTTGCCAGTATCTCATCAGCGCTGGCTGCCTGTTCTTCGGCAATGGCAGCTACGTTCGTTGCTACATCATCAACCTTTTCAACATCTCTGATCATTTCTTCTATGCAGTCATTTGATGCTTGTATGTTCTCATAAATCTGATCGAAGGTTTCTACAGCTACATGGATAAGCTCACTGTTTTCTTCAATGCTGTCGGCACTTGCATTAGCCTGGCCTACAGCCTCATCGATAAGTCTGTGAACTTCCTCAATCAGGTTGGAGATATTGGTTGCACTCTCTGAACTTGTCTGAGCAAGCTTTCCGATTTGAGTAGCTACAACAGCAAAGCCTTTTCCGGCTTCACCTGCTCTTGCTGCCTCGATAGATGCATTGAGTGACAACAGGTTTGTCTCTTCAGCAATTTCACCGATCATGCTGACAATATTTGTAATTTCTTCGGAAGCCTTTCCGACTTCGTTGATGGAATCAACAAGTTTGGTATTTGCGGTCTGGATACCATCCATGGCATGGGATAATTTTTCCATATCCTCGCGGCCCTTCTGGGAAATCTTTACGGTTTCCTTCATGCTCTCATCAGCCTTGACAGAATTGTCACGGGTGTCGGCAACAACAGCTGCAAGAGTGGTAGCATTGTTTGCAATATCGCCGACAGCTAAAGCAAGCTGATCAACGGTGTCGTTCAGCTGCTGCATTGCCTCAGCCTGTGACTGGGATGCATCGAACATGCTTCTTGAAACGGAATCTGAAGCCTCGGACTCTGCCTTAAGCTTTTCGGACTCTTCGCTGATACTTGATAGCATATGTCTCATGCTCTCAACGAATTCGGCGATCTTTCCGCCCATGGCACCGATTTCATCATTACTCTCTGCTTTGACATCAATCGTGAAGTCACCTTCACTCATAGCGTTGATACTCTTGGTGATGCCTGCAAGAGGAGCAATAACTCTGCTGACAACATAGAGAATCATGATGGTGATGAGAATGGTTGCTATGAGACCTGCAATTACAAGGTAATTTACAAGTTCTTTGATGCTGGCCATTATCACATCCTGTGCGATATATGAAACAAGTACCCAATCAGTTCCGGTTATTGTTTTGAAAGCAACTACATAGTCACCGATTTGTTTCGTTGTATAGTTTTCAGCGTTAATTGCCTTTGCCACGTTGGCAAGAAGAACATCACCATTGTCCTCCGCAATCTTAGTGGATACAAGAGCAGTGTCTCTGTGAGCAAGAATCGTATTATCATTTGTGTCTACGAGGAAAGAACTGGCCTTATCCATCTTGACACCTGAATTTACGATAATGGTGATTTTATCAAGGGTAACATCAGCTGCTATAACCTTGATAGATTCGTCGCCCATGTTTAAGATACCGGATGCACTTATAACATCCTTGCCCTGGGAGTTTGTATAGGAAGTTCCGTACTGAAGATTAACTCTTGAAAGACCCTGTTTATACCAGGTGGATTCAGTGGGATTCGCTTCCTCCAGAGTAGATTCGGTGGCCTTATAATATGCGCCATCGGCAGTTCCTATGCGCAGTCCCTCAGGGGAATCACTGTTATAGCCATAAAAACCATCTAAAATAGTCTGGAGCTGTGCTTCATCAGGGTTTGCAGCTTCTATGGACTGCTTTGCCGTTGAGAAATACTCCAGATTCTTATTTAGCCATGCAACGATGTTATCAGCCTGATTCGAAATTGAGGAATTCAGGTTGGACGTTGCAAGCTCGGTCATACGCTTTTTGGACATGGTAGAAGCGATGGCGATAAGAATGATGATCATGATTACTACGATAGGAACGATGTATAACAGAAGCTTGTTCCTTATCTTTCCGGTTTTGCGGATTTTTGTGGGCTTGTCACTCATAATGTCCTCCTTAGTAAAAAGGAAATAACTGTTATTTGATAAAAAATTGCGCTTAATTATTTCGATGATATGGCAATCCTATTTATCATTAATAAACGTATCATATTCCTATAAAAAGACTCTTTTTATATTCTTAAATTTGCATAAAATATTACGGAAAAAAGAACAAACTAAAATGATGTACTTTCATGGTTTTTGACGTGTTTTCATTGTAAAATTAGCCATAAAAGCATATACTTTTATGTAAATCAGCGCTAATTGCGCTAAGTAGAGATAGGGGGCAATTAAATATGGGTAATGATGAAGTGATGCAGAAATTACTGGACAATTCTAATAAGAGCCTTAAACTTCAGAAAATCAGAACTGTTTGCGTTCTGGTGATACTGGTTGCAGTGGGTATTTCGATTTTTGCAATTGTTCCCAGAGTCGTAAGCACTCTGGATAAGGTTGAGACGGCAGCGACTTCTGTTTACGAGACTATTGGCAAGGCAGAAGCCACAATAGATAATATTGATAAGATGGCCGAGTCACTTAAGTCCACCGGTGATAACATGAATTCGATTTTGAATGATAACGGTGATAAGTTGACAGAGTCTCTTGATAAAATGGCAAACATTGATTTCGACGGCCTGAATCAGGGTATTAAGGATCTTCAGGATGCGATCGGACCTTTAGCCAATTTTATGAACAAATTCAGATAATCTATAAACTAACTTAGGAGGGTATGAGAAATGGCAACAAAGAAGACTACAGATAAACTCAAGGATATTGCTAAGGATGTACAGGAGGCTGCAAAGCCCTATGTTGAAAAGGTAGAGCCCTACATCGAGAAGGCAAGGGAGAAGGCTGAGCCGATGCTTGACGAGGTTAAGGAGAAGAGCGCTCCCGTGATCAAGGATGTAAAGGAAAAGGCTGATCCTGTAATCAAAGACGTTATGGAAAAAGCAGATCCTGTAATAAAGGAAGTAAAGAAGAGAACTGCTCCCGCAACAAAGGCAATTAAGGAGCAGAGTGAGAAGGCTGCGGATGCGGTCAAGGCAGCAACTAAGGATATCACTGAGACAGCTGCCAAGAAGAGCACCAAGACAGAGTTCTTTATCCAGTATCAGGACTACGAAGTAAGAACTCAGGATATTGCTGATAAGATTCGTGAGCAGTACATATCTTTAGGCCACAAGGCATCTGACATCAAGGAGCTTCAGATTTACTTAAAGCCCGAGGAAAATGCTGCCTACTATGTGGTTAACCACAAAGACACAGGAAAATTTACATATTAAAAGAAAAGATCACCTGGCGAGAGTATTCAAGCCAGGTGAAATCATTGGAGCACTTATGGCTATTGAAAAGAAAGTATTTTTTAATCTAAAGCACTATGAATACGGCGAAGCATTCTTTGGAAGCTACAAAGGAATGCGTTACCGTCTTGCCAGAGAACCGCTTGAAAACGTGGTTTTCACACCTGTGGAGCAAAGAAATCCGGAATCCCGTCTTATGGCCACGGTCTGGCCCGAGCCCTACAGCTATCACGACACTGAGGATGAAAAGAAAATCTCTGAAAAGTTCGAGATTACAGAGGAAGGCTTCGACGCTGCCATCGCCTGGATAAACGAACAATACGAGTCGAATGAGTGGTAAATCAATTTTTTTCATAAATTTAAAAGGAAATACAGAATTCCCGCAGAATATTACTAAAGTGAGGAGTTTTTCCGGGATAATCCAAGATTTCAGGCTTGGTACCAGACTGGAGTGTGTATGAAAATACGTGAAAGCTTAGAAAACAGAGAAAGACTGAACCTAAGTCCGTATGCTACCCTTAGCATGAATTCCAGGGGGAGGAACACGGAGGAGGAACCCTGTGATATCAGACCTTGCTTCCAGAGGGACAGGGACAGAATCCTATATTCCAAATCTTTTAGGCGACTAAAGGATAAGACACAGGTTTTCCTGACGCCGGACGGCGATCATTACAGAACCAGAATGACCCATACGCTTGAGGTTGCCCAGAATGCCAGAACTATTGCGAGAGCGCTCAAACTCAATGAGGACCTGGCAGAGGCGATTGCTTTTGGACACGACCTTGGACACACACCTTTCGGTCATGCCGGAGAACGGGCACTCAATGAGATATGTCCCTATGGCTTTAAACATAACGAGCAGAGCCTTCGAACAGTGGAACTTTTGGAGAAGGACGGACAGGGACTCAACCTTACTTTTGAAGTAAGGGATGGAATTATCAATCATGAGATGGACACGACTCCCGTAACTCTTGAGGGAAGAGTGGTACGTCTTTCAGATAAGATTGCTTACATCCACCATGACATGGATGACGCTATCCGCGGAGGCATTCTTAAGGAATCCGATGTGCCTGAGAATATTTCAAAAGTAATCGGACACAGTAACCGCGAGTGGCTAGACACCTTTATCCATGACATTGTGGAGGCCAGCACCAATCACAACGACATCCTCATGTCGGAGGAAGTTCATGAAGCCCTTATGGCGCTTCGAGCTTTCATGTTTAAGAGCGTTTATACCAATCCGAAGGCCAAGAACCAGGAGGGGAAGGCCGAGAATCTTGTGAAGATACTTTATCAGTACTACATGGATCATGAAGATCTTCTGCCGGATTACCTGAAAAAACTCATGGATTCACAGCCAAAAGAAAAGCTTGTCTGTGACTACATAAGCTCGATGACAGACCGTTTTGCGATTGCAAGGTTCCAGGAGTACTTCGTACCCAAGAGCTGGAACGTACTATAGATTTAGGACAACAACATGAGATATTCTGACGAAATCATAGAAGAGGTCAGATCCCGCAACGACATCGTCGACGTTATAGGTCAGTATGTAAGCCTTAAACGAGCAGGTGCCAACTACGTGGGACTGTGCCCTTTTCATAATGAAAAGTCGCCATCCTTCAGCGTGTCGCCGGGGAAGCAGATGTTTTACTGCTTCGGCTGCAGAGTGGGTGGAAACGTCTTTTCATTTTTGATGAAATACGACAACTTAACATTCGGAGAAGCCATGAAGACGCTGGCAGAGAGAGCCGGTGTTAAGCTTCCTGAGGAGGATGAATCCCCGGAAGCGAAGAGGATGCGTGACAAACGCCAGACTCTCCTGGAGATAAACAAGGAAGCTGCCAAATATTATGTATATCAGCTGAAATCTCCGGCCGGTGAGAAAGGCCTTAAATACTTTAAGGATAGAGCTCTTTCCGACGAGACCATCAAAAAGTTCGGGCTGGGGTATTCCAATGTCACGAGCGACGACCTCGTGAAGTATTTAAAGAGCAAGGGCTACAGCGACTCCCAGATAATTGACGCGGGGCTCGCCTCACACGATGAAAAGTACGGAACGCACGATAAGTTCTGGAACCGTGTGATGTTTCCGATTTTAGATGCAAACTCAAAGGTCATAGGCTTCGGCGGACGAGTGATGGGAGATGGCAAACCCAAGTACCTGAACTCTCCGGAGACCATGATTTTCGATAAGAGCCGAAACCTTTTCGGACTTAATTATGCAAAAAATGCCAGGGCAGGTTACATCATAATCTGCGAGGGATACATGGATGTCATAGCGATGCATCAGGCCGGATTTAATATGGCGGTTGCTTCACTTGGAACGGCGTTCACATCCCAGCAGGCAAGTCTTTTAAAGCGTTACACGGATCTGGTTATATTGTCCTACGACAGTGACGGAGCGGGAACGAGCGCCGCACTTCGAGGAATAGAGATATTAAAGGGTGCGGGATTAAAGGGAAAAGTACTCAACTTAAAGCCCTACAAAGATCCCGATGAATTCATAAAAAATGAAGGAAGGGAAGCCTTTGAGGAGAGAATCAAAAAGGCTGAAAATCCGTTTTTCTTTGAAATAGCAGTAAAAGAAAAAGAGTTTGATATGAGCGATCCGGCCGAGAAGACAGAGTTTCACAGATATATAGGAAAAAAACTCTGTGAGTTTACCGAGGCAGTGGAGCGTGAGAATTACCTTGAGGCGGTAGCACAGCGCTATATGATAAGTGCTGATGATTTGCATAAACTGGTGGCGGGACTCGCTGCCGAGGGCGGTATTGTGAAGTCTTCAGAGAGACCGAAAACGCCTAAGCAGTATAACACTCCGAAGGAGGATCCATCGAGAAAACCGCAAAGACTTCTTATAACATGGCTTGCAGATGAGCCTGAAGTTTTTTCGGCAGTAAAGAAATGGATAGGTCCAAAAGATTTTGCAGATGAGATGTACCGCAGCATCGCGGATGAAATGTGGAAGGGACTGGATGACGGAAGTTTTGATCCGGCGAAGGTCATGAACCATTTTACCGATGAAGAGGAGCAAAGAGAGGTCGCAGAGCTTTTCAACACTAACCTTGTTAAGGTGGATACAAAAGATGAACGTGAAAAGGCTATGCATGACATTCTCTATGACATAAAAAAATCCGGCTATGAAAAAACACTGTCGGATATGGAGGCAGATGCTCCGGAGAGGTGGAATTACACTCTCGAAGGCAAACGTATGCTGGAGGAATTGTCGAGAACGAAGATCGTTTTGAAGGCATGAGATAATAGTTGAAAGGATGGGTAACGTAGTGGCAGATAAGAAAGTGACCGGCAAGGCAGCTGACAAGGATAAAGCAAAGAAGACAGTCGCAAAGACTGCAGAAAAGAAGGAAACTGCAAAGAAGGCAGCTAAGGAAGAGACAGCAAAGAAAGAAACTGCTAAAAAAGAGACAGCAAAGAAGGAAACTGCAAAGAAAGAAGCAGCAAAGAAGGAGCCTGCAAAGAAGACTACCGAGAAGGCTGCTGAGAAGAAAGAGACAGTAAAGAAAGAGTCTGCTAAAAAGGAGCCTGCAAAGAAGGCTGCTGAAAAGCCTGCCGATAAGAAGGAAACAGCTAAAAAAGAGACGGCTAAAAAAGAACCTGCAAAGAAGGCCGAGAAAGCAGCTCCCGTTTCAAAGAAGGCAGCTAAAGAAAAGGAAGATACAAGCGCTAAGGGCGAACAGAGTAGTGAGGGTCTCGATGATGAGACCAGAGAGAAGTTTTTACAGAAAATCAGAGAACTTCTCGCTCTTGGCAAAAAGAAGCAGAACACTCTCGACTACAACGAGATTAGTGATTTCTTAAGAGATCTTAATCTGGATGAGGACAACCTCGACAGAGTTCTTGAGCAGCTTGAGGCTGCAGGAATCGACATTATCAGAATGGAAGATGATGTGGATGTTGATATTCCCGATGATGACGGTGTGGTACTCGGTGATGAGGAAGAGGTTGATATGGAAAATATCGACCTGTCGGTTCCGGACGGAATCAGCATCGAGGATCCGGTTCGTATGTACCTTAAGGAAATCGGTAAGGTTCCGCTTCTTACAGCTGACCAGGAGATCAATCTTGCGCAGCAGATGGAAGACGGTATGATGGCAGAGCGTATCATGGAAGCCGGCGGCGCCGATAAGGTAGATGTCAAAGAGGAAGAACAGGAAGCCTACGAGCGAGTTAAGGACAAGGATGAGAAGGAACTTAAGAGCATTTCCTTTATGGGAAATGAGGCAAAGAAGCGCCTTGCAGAAGCTAACCTCAGACTTGTTGTAAGTATTGCAAAGAGATATGTCGGAAGAGGAATGCTTTTCCTTGACCTTATTCAGGAGGGTAACCTCGGTCTTATCAAGGCAGTTGAAAAGTTCGATTTCCGTAAGGGATTCAAGTTCTCCACATACGCTACATGGTGGATCCGTCAGGCTATCACACGTGCGATCGCCGATCAGGCCAGAACTATCCGTATCCCTGTACATATGGTTGAGACTATCAACAAGCTTATCCGTATCAGCAGACAGTTACTTCAGGAACTCGGCCGCGAACCCACTCCCGAGGAGATTGCCAAGGAGATGGGCATTCCGGTAGAGCGTGTGCGTGAGATCTTAAAGATTTCACAGGAGCCCGTATCACTTGAGACTCCTATCGGCGAAGAGGAAGATTCACATCTTGGTGATTTCATCCAGGATGATAACGTTCCCGTACCCGCTGATGCAGCAGCCTTCACACTCCTCAAGGAGCAGCTCGTTGAGGTTCTCGGAACCCTTACAGAGCGTGAGCAGAAGGTACTTCGCCTCCGTTTCGGTCTTGATGACGGAAGAGCAAGAACTCTTGAAGAAGTCGGCAAGGAATTCAACGTAACACGTGAGCGTATCAGGCAGATCGAAGCAAAAGCGCTCCGTAAACTTCGTCATCCCAGCCGCAGCAGAAAACTTAAGGATTATCTGGATTAACACTATGAAAAATGTGATTTTATCTAAGAGACTTAGCGCAGTAGCAGAGCTTGTAAAAGGCTCTGCCTGCGTGTGTGATATCGGGACGGATCATGGATTCGTTCCGATTTATCTTATTAATTCCAGCGCCTGTGATCATGTGATAGCTATGGACATAAACGAAGGACCGCTGGAGAGGGCAGGACAGCACATCGCCGAATACGGTCTTGGAGACAAGATAGAAACAAGGCTCTCAAATGGCATGGAAAAGCTGCAGCCCGGAGAGGCTGATACGATTATCTGCGCCGGCATGGGCGGACTTTTGATGAAGAGAATCCTCGAAGAGGGCTCTCCCCGTGAAAAGGGAATAAAGAAGATGATTCTTCAACCGCAGTCGGACCTCAGAGTTTTCAGAGAGTATCTGAGGCAGCAGCGTTTTTTCATAGAGGATGAGGCTGAGATTTTCGAGGATGGAAAATACTACACTGCCATGCTTGTAAAAGTAAGCGACGATGATAATAATGAAGCTTATGAGAAGGTAGTGGAAGAAATATCTTCCGCTGAAGACGCCATCAGAATCTGCGACCGCTTCGGCCCTACCCTTATCCTTAACAGGGACAAAATTCTTTTCGAGTATCTGACTCACGAGAAGAGCGTCCTGGAAAGCATTTTATTAAAATTATCTGAAAATGAGCATAGCGAAAGAATACATGATATTATAAGTAAAATAAACGATATTTCAATCGTACTTAATTTGTATTAACGCCTTCCCCTTGGGGGCACGGAGGTACTAATATGCCAAGACTAAATATTGAAGGCGAAGAACGCGAATACGCAAAGGGCACAACCTTTGAAGAGATAGCCGGAGAATTCCAGCACAAGTATGACAATCAGATTGTAGCAGTGGTTTACGGATCCAGAATCCGTGAGCTCATGAAAAAAGTGGACAGGGATGAAGACCTGACCTTTATTACTACTGCGGATGAGATTGGCAACAACACCTACACCCGTACTGCTATCATGATGCTCATCAAAGCTGTTCGCGATGTCTCAGGAAAACATCATGCCTTCACTAAGGTTGAATACAAAATCGGTAATGGTTTTTACTGCAGTATAAAAAGTGACTTCAAGGTAACTGAAGTGTTCGCCGAAAACGTCCAGAAGAGAATGCAGGATATGGTGGATGATGCCCTTCCTATAACCAAGAAGGGGTATCCCCTTGCAGATGCCATCGAGATTTTCAGAAAAGAAGGTATGGACGATAAGGTTAGACTTCTTCGCTACAGAAGAAGCTCCGAGGTCAATGTTTATAAGCTCGATGAATTCAGTGACTATTTCTATGGATATATGCTTCCGAACACTTCTTATGTAAAGTGGTTCAAGGTTGAAAAATATCACGACGGACTTATTCTGCATCTTCCATCCAGAAAACAGCCGGATCAGATCACTGAGAGTGAGCCCAGGGAAAAGCTGTTTAATGAAATGGTCCGTTCCACAAAGTGGGGTGAGATGATGGGAATCGAAACCGTCGGAGACCTCAATGATGCCATCTGCAGAGGTGAGTTCAATGACATTATGCTTGTGCAGGAAGCCCTTCAGGAGAGGCGTATCGGAGAAATTGCCCAGAAAATCTATGAGCGCAAGGATGTAAAATTCGTAATGATCGCAGGGCCAAGCTCCTCGGGAAAAACCTCCTTTGCCAACAGACTTTCAATTCAGATGCGTACCTACGGTCTTCGTCCGCATCCGATCAGCCTTGATAATTACTTTGTGAACAGAGAGGATACTCCTCTTAACGAGGATGGAAGCTACAACTTTGAATGTCTCGAGGCTCTTGATGTCGAGCAGTTCAACAAGGATATGGTGGCTCTTCTTGAGGGCAAAAGAGTTGAGATGCCGACCTTTAACTTTGTCACCGGTAAGCGAGAGATGAACGGAGACTTCATACAGCTTAAGCCCGGCGATGTACTTGTTATCGAGGGTATTCACGGTCTTAATGAGAAGATGAGCTATGCCCTTCCGGCAGAGTCCAAATTCAAGATTTATATTAGTGCGCTGACAACACTTAGTATTGACGGACATAACAGAATCCCCACAACCGACGGGCGTCTCATCAGACGTATAGTTCGTGATGCCAGAACCCGCGGTGCCACCGCAAAGCACACGATTGCAATGTGGGATTCCGTAAGACGCGGCGAACACCAGAACATCTTCCCGTTCCAGGAAGGTGCGGACGAGATGTTCAACTCCGCCCAGATATACGAACTTGCGGTTTTGAAGCAGTACGCAGAGCCCCTCCTATTTGCTATCAAAAAGGATGAGCCCGAGTACTTTGAGGCAAAGCGCCTCCTAAAATTCCTTGATTACTTTGTTGCAGTCGACTCGCAGACACTTCCCAAGAACTCACTCACCAGGGAGTTTGTCGGTGGCAGCTGCTTTAAGGTGTGAAATAAAACTGAATTATTTTCTTTATTATGAAATAAAAGACTCCTAACTAAGCCCTGGAAGTACCAGGGCTTTAGTTGTGAATGTGCATAATTGTGCGTCTATTTTTGTACTCATTTTCAAATATGCTTGACATAATTTAATTCATTGCTACAATTCTTATGTATGAGCAGGACAAATGATCGCGGCCGCTAGTCCCGTAAGGGCGCGGGTGAGGAAAGTCCGGGCTTCGTAGGGCAGGATACCGGATAACGTCCGGCGGAGGTGACTCCCGGGAAAGTGCAACAGAAAACAACCGCTCTTTAAGAGTAAGGGTGAAAAGGCGGTGTAAGAGACCACCGTGCAGATGGTAACATCTGTAGCCATGTAAACCCTATCCGAAGCAAGACCAAAAAGAAAACTATGGGCCGGCCCGGTCCGTTTTCAGGTGGGTCGCTTGAGGCTGTCGGTAACGGCAGTCCTAGATAGATGATCATTCTCGACATAACCCGGCTTACAGGCCTGCTCATACAAAAAAAGAAATGAAATTCATTTAATACTAGTCTTAAGGTGCATGAAGCCGAAATGAAAAAAAACATGATCAAGCTTTTCTGCAAAATTTCAGCTCTTCTTTTTTTCTTAACAATACTAGTCCAAGCGTATTCAATACATACATCTGCCCAGGGTCCTATGCCTTCCGAAATTGCACAGGACATGCTTTCTATTGATGCATTTGCAGTTCCCTATAATTTTCCAGAAACAAATACAGAAGATGCAGTTATAAAAACCGCGTTAAATGTACGACCTTCAACAGTTCAGATCCAGGTTGGCAAGCAGTACGGAACCGGAAATATCATATCCATAGATTCAGAAAAAATAAGAATTCTCACAGCAGCGCACGTTGTACAGAAGTGGGATAATTCAGAAAGTAATTATGTCATTTTCTTTAATGGCAAAGTGGCAGATGCGAACCTTGAAACAATCGATGATTATTATGATGCTGCAATTATCAGTGTTGAAACGGCAGCAGTAGAGCCCTATGATTTAATGAATCTCAGGAGGGTTGCTTTGGATTACTCTGTCATGTCAGGTTTTGATAAGCAAAAAGATGAGACAGTATTTGCATTGGAATCCAATCATCTCGTAAATGCCAAGGAAGTCCAGACCTACAACTACTATGGTAACGACACCGGTATCGCCGGCAAGTATATTTACGGTCCTGTCATCAATCCCGATATTCTTGTTGTCGACTACGGCTATAAGATGATCTACACAAAACTTGCCGCCCACAGCGGAATGTCCGGCGGCGGTATATTTGACATAAACGGACATTATGTCGGTATTCTTGTCGGCGGCTCCGATACCGGTGAAACTGTTGGCGTCAGACTGACAGACATAAAGCCGCTGCTTTCCCGGTACTCTTCCCTAACAAAATCTTAAGCCTTTCTTAATTTCAAAAAAATCTCTTGCCACAGAATTTTTGCTGTGGTATAGTCTCAACTTGTCGGCATTCAGTCGACAAATGTTCCGGAGTTTCTCCGTGACGATTTTCCATTTATTTTTTTCCAAGAAGTTTTTATGAAAGGCGGTTTTTAGTTTTATGAGACCAATTAAACAAAGTAACTCGATGAAAGAGCTTTTAAAGAAGCTTAAGCGGCATGATGCGCTCATTTTGACAGTTGGCGTAATCGGCGCGTCGCTTATGTGTGGAGGATTCGTCTACGTGACAACTCCGGCGATAAGCGCGGATGCAGCAAAACAGGAAGTTAAGAAGGACTCACTCGGAGTACAGAAAAAAGCGAACGATCAGCTTAAGGAAATTGAGAATTATCTTGAGAGACTTGATAAGGTAGTTACAGATAGTTCAGAACTGGTGAAGGAAGTTCAGACTGTTCAGAATGAGCAGAAGGAGCTTACGGAGAAGACTCTGGAAAAAGAGAAAACTCTTGAAAAAGAGAAGAATAACAGCACAAATACTAATACAACCACAAACAACACAAAGGTTGTAGAGAAGATAAACGGACTTGATAAGGCACTCGAGTCTATACATTCAGAAATTACCACTACCAATAATCAGATTAAGAAACTCCAGGAGAGCATGGAAAAGGGCGGAAATAAAGATTCTGACAAGGATAAGGAGAGCTTTGCCCAGATTACAAATGCACTCAGTGATATAAAGAAGAGCTGTGATAAGTCGGGCGGTGATGTGTCAGGACTTTTGGCAGAACTCAAAGAGAGTAAGAAGGAAAATTCCGATTCACAGAAGACGGTTATCAATAATCTTGAAACCATCGAGAAGACCCTTGAGAAGGTAGAATCAAGAGAGAATCTCACAAGGCTTGAGAATGATCTTAAGAGCACTCAGACTACATATATCAATATGCTCGATAATGTAGAAAAGAGCGTGAGCAAAACAACTGAGGGCGTGAAGAAGGTTGGAGATAAAGTCAGCAAGGTTTCCGAACATATTAATAATGTTGGAAGTGATGTTAACAAAGTCTCTGAGAATGTCAACAAGGTTTCAGAAAATGTTAATAGCGTTGGAGATGGAGTAAACAAAGTGGCTGAAAATGTTAATAACATTGGAAGCGGAGTTAATGAGGTTCGTCAGGCACAGATTAGTACAGACAACCGCATTGATGCATTGGGAACAGGTATCGGAGATGTAAAGGGCGATATTGGAACAGTGAATGCTCAGATCGGTGATGTTCAGGGACAGATTGGTTCTGCACGAAGTGATATTGACGAAGTCAGAAATTCACTTTCAGATACAAACTCCAAAATAGATAAGGCTAACACAAAGATTGAAGAAGTTGCCGGAATGGTACAGCAGGTTTTTCAATGTGCGGACAGTAATCGTAATAAACTGGCATCCATACTGTCCGACCTTTGCGGCTATGAAGCCGGTAAGGATGCAACAATGGCTGAGTTGATTGAAGCAGTCAAGCTTATTCCCTCACATGTAATTAGTTCAGGAAATGTAACTTATGAGCATCATTATCATAAGGATGTAAACGGAAATGTAGTCAGTGATAAATCAGCTTCCAAGGGAGGTTGCTTTACTTCACCGGTATATCACAAACATATAAGCTCATGTTACGAGACTACGAGAACGTATATATATCATCCTCACTTTACTCAGATTAGTGAGGAGACTGAAAAGACCGGAAGTAATAAGAAATACAATGTAGGTAATATGAAAATCAATGAAAGTAATACGAAATACAAATGTGATGTGTGCGAAATGGTTGTAGATAGAATTCCGGAAGATCATAAACATCAGACTACGGACAGAAACGAGGCGCGACAAAACAGTAATTTTTTTAAGGAGATAACAAATACAAATGTAATTTGCGGGAAAACCGAGCAGACAGCCGAGTATTGGCTTCCGGCGTGCGGTTACAAGCATGGAGATATAACCAAGGCAGTAATCGTTTATCCGAAAGTTTATCAGAATTATGAAGTTAATACACTTAATACTTCTATGGTTTCCAATTATGGTGGAATTGAGATTTCAGAAGAAATATTCAATATGGATAGTTATGGCGCCGAAGCTCAGGATGAAGGAGAAGTGACAGATGAGGAAAGTGCTGATGAAGAAAACAATAACTCCGAGGAATCAGCGAACCCCGATGCGAACGGTGATGCAACTGTCCCCGAGGAAAACGCCCCGGCGCAGACTCCAGCTGCGGTAAGTGACGGTAATAGCCAAGGCTAACAGGGTTTCTTGACTAGTAAAGCCTCTGGTAATAAAATATGCGTTGAGACATTTATTATTAGGAACGGAGTGTGATAAATATGACAAAAATTGATATTATATCCGGTTTCCTTGGAGCTGGAAAGACAACGCTTATTAAGAAGCTTTTAAAGGAAGCTCTTGCAGGAACCAAAACTGTACTTATAGAAAATGAATTCGGTGAGATCGGTATTGATGGCGGATTTTTGAAGGAATCCGGAATCGATATCAGAGAGATGAATTCAGGATGTATCTGCTGCTCACTTGTAGGTGATTTCGGAACCTCTCTTAAGGAAGTAATGGACACCTATGCACCTGAGAGAATTCTCATTGAGCCTTCAGGAGTAGGAAAGCTTTCCGATGTTATGAGAGCTATTCAGAACGTAGCAGATGAGAGCGAGAATCTTACAATGAACAGCGCAGTTACTGTTGTTGATGTAAGTAAGGCTAAGATCTACATCAAGAATTTCGGTGAGTTTTTCACTAACCAGATTGAAAATGCAGGAACAATTCTCCTTACCAGAACAGATAAGGCTGATGCAGCTAAGATAGAGAAGGCTGTTGAACTTATCAGAGAGCACAATCCCAAGGCTACAATCATTACAACTCCTCTTGCGGAGCTCTCAGGAAAAGAGGTTCTTGATACTTTTGAAGGAAACCATGATCTTGAGGCAGAGCTTTTGAAGGAAGTTCTTGCGAAGAAGGCTGATGAGCATCACCATCATCATGATCACGGTTCCGAGAAGTTTACAGATGAGGAAGGCGTAACTGTATACAGAGCGCACAAGCACGATCATGACCATGAAGATGAGCACGACCATGAGCATGATCACGATCACGAGCATCATCACCACGATCATGATGAGCACGACCACGAACACGAGCATCATCATCACGACCACGATGAGCATGATCACGAACATGAGCATGAGCACCATCATGACCATGATGATCACGACCATGATCATCATCACCACGATCACGATGATCACGACCATGATCATCATCACCATCATCACGATGCTGACGACATATTCACAAGCTGGGGTATGGAGACACCGGCCAAGTACAACAAGGCAGAGATAGAGGCTATGCTCGGAAGACTTGAGGAAGAGGAGACCTTTGGAGTAGTTCTTCGTGCGAAGGGCATGGTTCCCAATGAGAATGGCGGATGGATTGAGTTTGACTATGTTCCGGGTGAGCCTGTAGTAAGAGACGGTGCAGCAGACGTAACAGGAAAATTCTGCGTAATCGGTGCAGAACTCAACCAGGACAACCTCGAGAAATTATTCAGGAAAAAGCTTTAAAATTTTATGACTATAACAGGCCCCACCGAAAGGTGGGGCAATTGTACATGGAGTATTGTTTTATATGTTTGGAAGGAATAAAGAAAAGAAAATGAAACCGGTTTATGTAATAAATGGATTTCTTGACAGCGGAAAAACAGACTTTTTCAAGTATACTCTTGCTCAGCCTTACTTTAAGACAAAAGGGGAGACACTCCTTATTGTATGCGAAGAGGGCGAGAATGAGTATGAAGAAAAGCTTCTGACTGCTACAAACACTATTTTGGAAACTATCGAGGATGAAGAGGATTTCACACCCGCAACACTTATGGCTCTCGAGGCAAAATACGATCCCGAGAGAATTCTTATCGAGTACAACGGCATGTGGAATTTCAAGAACTTCAGACTCCCCAAGGCATGGAGACTTGAACAGCAGATTACTATAATAGATGCTTCTAGCTTTGAGTTGTATTTTACCAATATGAAATCACTTCTGTCAGAGCAGCTCAGAAATTCAGAGCTAATCCTTTTCAACAGATGTGACGGAATAGAGGATCTTGCTACATATAAGAGAAACGTTAAGGCTATAAACCAGAAAGCGGACATCATTTTTGAAGATATGAATGGTGAGGTGGATGTAACTCTTGATGAGGATCTTCCTTTTGATCTTAACCAGGATCCCATCGAGCTTAATAACTTCGGATATGGAATGTTCTACCTTGACGCTCTTGAGCATGTGGATCGCTATGACGGAAAAAAGGTTAGCTTTACAGCAATGGTCGCTAAGCCCTTTGATATGGCAGACAATGCATTTGTTCCCGGAAGAATGGCAATGACCTGCTGTGCGGAGGATATGCAGTTTTTGGGATTTAAATGCGAATATGATAAGGCATCTGACTTAAAAGAGAAGGAATGGATCAAAATTACAGCAGAGGTAAGAAAAGCTCTCGTTCCCGAATATCAGGGAGTGGGACCTATTCTTAACGTAGTTGAACTTGAGCACGTCTCAGAGCCCAAGCACCCTGTAATCGATTTTTCGAATCCGGAAGTATAAGATATTACTCTGAATATAGAAAAATAAAAAGCCTTCCCCCTTTTAGGGGGCGCTCGACGTCCGGGGGACGTCGGTCCAGCGCGGACCGAAGCGGAGCGTAGACAAGGTGGCACGAAGTGCCGGATGAGGGAAAAAATACCTCAGATATCGGTGAGAAGATATCTGAGGTATTTTTATTATTCGTATAAATAAATCTTACTGAATCTTGTTAACAGCCTGAGCAAGACGAGAAACTTTTCTGGAAGCTGTGTTCTTCTTGAATACGCCCTTTGACTCAGCCTTGTCGATTGCTGATGTAGCAGTAAGAAGTGCCTTAGCAGCCTCTTCCTTGTTACCAGCCTCGATTGCTGTTCTAACCTTCTTGATTGCTGTCTTAACGCCAGACTTTACAGCCTGATTTCTAGCAGCCTTCTTCTGATTTGTAAGAATTCTCTTCTTGGCAGATTTGATATTAGCCATAATTTCCTCCATATTGTTACTAAATTGAAAATTTGATACGTTATCATTAGGTAATATGGCTATGAAACCGGACACGGACAGTCAATGCCACATACACCATGATATTTTAGCTATTTACAGCTATAATGTCAAGGGTAATTTTGTTCAGAACAATGTCGAAGCCGGATATATGCATAGATAAGTAGTTTCATTAATATAAAATAAAAAAAAGTATAATTGCACTTGAAATAAATCATAAACTAGATTATAATTGAAAAATATGTTAAAACTATGATTGAGTAAAATGTTATTTGTTGGGGCTGACAGTCACTTAATTTGTTTCTTATGAGGTCATATTTATATTATGAAGTACAAATTAAAGCTGATCATAGGACTATTTATATTTTTCTTTGCGCTGACTTTTAATAGTAATTTAAACGTTCAGGCAGAGAATTTCAACTATATATCAAATGATTATGTTAATCCGCCATTACCTGAGATTAATAAACTTGAGCCGGTTATCTATGATGGATTAATGCTTCGTGTTCGAAATGCAGCTAATCTGAACATGGATGCTGACACAGGAATCCACTACAGATATCTCGATGATACTTCGAAGAAGATGTACAGGGCATTATACAAGGCGGCTCTTAATGTATATCCCCATGATACAGCAAGCTTTCTTATAACAGATTCCCATATGATTGGAGTCGCGTATGGTGATACTGAGGAGTTCGCATTCACAGCTGACCAGTATCAGGCTGCATACGAGGCTGTTAGATACGATCACCCTGATATGGTGCAGTTTAACGCGTGTCTGGTTAAGATGTGGTCAGGCTATACCTCATATACTTCTTCAGATGTAAAGGTATATAACACTTATTTATGCCTTATTGCGAACGAAGGATATGACCAGGCCAAATTCGACGAGATTACAGCAAAGATTCAGCAGGGACGCACAAGGTTTCTTAATGATTCTTCCATAACAAATGCAACGGGCAAATATGCAAAGGAGCTTGCTATTCATGACTTGCTTCTTAATATAACAACCTACGACTATGATTGTTTTGCGGAAAACACTGTGTATAATATGGGACACAGTGTTTATGGTATTGTCAAAGACGGAAAAGCTGTATGTGATGGATATGCAATGGCATTTTCATATCTTCTTGAAGGCATCGGCATAAACTCTGTGATTGTATCAAGCCAGAGTCATGCCTGGAATGTTGTTCAGCTTGGCTATGAATGGTATGAGGTTGATGTCACATGGGATGATGTTAATTCAACCGATGAAGGAACTCTGCACAAGTATTACAACTTGTCGACAGAGCAGATAAGCGATGGCTCGGCTGCAAGGACAAGGACAGATGCTTCGGCAAAATTCCCTATAGCTTACGGAACTGCATATAATTATACATATGTAAAAGAGCTTATTTTCAAAAACTCAGAAGCGGCGCTGGTTCCTGTTACGGGTCTTACATTGGCCCCGCAGCAGCTAACGGGAAAAACCGGAGACAGTGGGCGCTTTACACTGACCTATAGTCCTGAAAATGCTAACAATAGAAGTGTTTTATGGGAAAGTTCTAACACGGATGTAATTCTGGTAGACGATTATGGCTATTACATTCTTAAAGGTCCGGGAAGTGCTACTGTTACGGCTATGACAGCTAACGATACAGTAAAAAGCAGTGCATCCGTATATGTCACAGATGAAAACGACAATATTTTCGTAGGAAATATTACTTTATCTGATACTTTGCTTGAATGTGAATACGGAGATACCGGAATCATAACTTACACAATTGCTCCTGCTAATGCTACAAATAAGAATATCATCTGGGAAAGCAGTAATAAATATGTTGCAACAGTAGAGGATAAAGGAGCTGAGGGTATAGTATATACTGTTACAGGCCCCGGAAGAGCGATTATAACAGCTAAATCAGAAGATGGATCCTGCGAAACAGCATGCGAAATAAATGTACCTTATGTAAATATTAAGGTGACCTATGATCTGGCCGGAGGAACCGGTGATGTTGAGGATAATATCTGGCAGATATGCGGAAGAAGATACAGTCTTCCGACGGAAGTTACCAGAGAAGGATATGAGTTTGGCGGCTGGTATACAGCTAAAGAAGGCGGAGATAAAATAAATTACTGGACTGTAGTTACTGCAAAAGAAGACCATACTCTCTATGCACATTGGAATGCTATAAAATACACGGTTACTTTTGATGCAAACGGTGGAAGTGTTGCATATGCCGATGCTCAAAGAGAAGTGGCTTATGGTGATGCTATAGGAGAACTCCCGGAGGCTGCATTTGAGGGATATACCTTTGACGGATGGTTTGATGCTGCTGAAGGCGGAAACGAAGTTACAGCTACGGCAATAGTGACCGGAGACATGACTCTCTATGCGCATTGGACAATTATACCGCCGGAAGATCCGGAGCCAGAACAACATGCAGATCCTGATCCGGAACCTGAGCAGCCGGCAGATCCCGATCCTGAACCCACGCAGCCGGCAGATCCCGATCCTGAGCCTGTACAACCGGCAGATCCCGATCCGGAGCCTGAACAGTCTGAGCAGCTCGTGAATCCTGAACCTGAACAGTCTGAGGAACTCGTGACTCCTGAGCCAGAACAGTCTGAGCAGCTTGTGAATCAGGAAGCAGAACAGCAGAAGGCGGAAGTCTCCGAGACCGAGACCGGTACTGCAATTTCTAAGAATGATGTAAATGATTCAGCACAGACAACAGCCAATGAGGCAGTGTTACCTGCAGACGGTAATATTGAGGTTGCGGGTAAGGAATATCACGTAGATGAGACCGGTAATGCAACTGTGATGGTGGCTGAGAATAAGGATGTCACATCAGTTAAAATAGGCGATACAATCAACTACAACGGTGAAAGCTACAAGGTAACCGTTGTTCAAAGCAAGGCCTACAAGAACTGTAAAAAACTTAAGAGCCTTACACTTGGCTCCAATATCGAGAAGATAGGCTCGGGCGCTTTTAGCGGCTGTAAGAACCTCGGTAAGATAACAATCAAGGCAAACAATCTTAAAACAGTCGGTGGTGGCAGCTTTAAGGGCATAAAAAACGGTGCAAAGATTACCGTTGTTTGTAAGGACAAAAAGACCTACGATAAGGTGGTTAAGAAGCTTAAGAAAGCCGGAGCGAAGACGGCAAAGTTTAAATTCAAAAAGGGTTAAGGGTTTTAGAAGTTAATGGGCGAAAAGCATATGAAAAGAATATATTCGCTTATGGTGTCTGTGTTTGTGGCGGTGTCCATCCTGGGTGGAATACCGTTCACAAATATAGCTGTTAATGCCGCGCCCAAAAATCAATATTTAAGGAAGACCAATGACCTTGTAAAGCTTCGCATGCCGGAAAGTGTAGAGTTGGCAGAACGAACTGTAACAGGGACGAAGTCGAAGGTCCTTGGCAGTACCAATTACAATACCGGGGTCGCAACGGGCACACATTATAATTACCTGAGTGATAATGCCAGGATTATCTACAGAGCGTTTATGGCAGCAAGCAGTCATGTCTTTGCTTATGGAACAGATGTAGACAATGTAAGCTACACCGAGCTTGCACCGCTTGCAAAATATGAGACTGCTGTATTTTCAGTCTACGACCAGGATTTACAGGATGCATACGAAGCAGTCAGATATGATCATCCGGATTTGCTGCAGCTTACGATGTCTGATATTCAGATAGCCTATGAGCCGGTTAATTATGGGAATGAAATAAAATATAACACATATCTTTTTCTGGTTTCTTCCGATTCTGTTTATAATCAGGCCTGGTTTGATCAGACTACAAGTTCAATGAAAGCTAAGAGAACCGAGTTCCTCTCTGATCAGAGCATAACAAGTGCAAACGGAGTTTTGGGAAAAGAGCTTGCAATTCACGATAAGCTCATGTCAATCACTACATATGATTTTGATTGTGTAAATAATCCTGATTGTGCAAATAATCCTGCTCAGTTAGGGCACACTGCTTATGGTGCGCTTTTTAGAGGCCTATCAGTTTGCGATGGATACTCCATGGCTTATGAATATTTGCTGGAAGGGGTGGGAATCCATTCTATGGTTATAGGCGGAATGGCTGATGGCGGCGGCCATGCCTGGAATATCGTCAAGCAGTCAGGCCAGTGGTACGAGGTTGATGTCACCTGGGATGATGATGATACGATCAGCGGAGTGTCTGCGGAAACAGAGTATGAGGAAAGGCATCGTTTTTATCATCTGACAACGGCTCAGATATCTAATTATTCATATACTGATGGTTCTACGCAGGTAACAATTACCAGATACAGGGATGGTTTTTCAACAAATTCTCCAAAAGCGACGTCAACACAGTATAGCTGGGAGAATATTAAAACACTTCTTGCTTCCGGTGGTGACGTTCAGTATGTTGAAGTTACAGGTATATCTATTGATCCTCAGACTGTGAAAGCTACAGGAGCTGATATCGGCACAGAAGGAGTCCTTACAGCGACGATAACTCCTGCAAATGCAACGAATAAGACGCTTGTCTTTTCAAGTAAAAATACGCAGGTTGTCACGGTGGATGAAAACGGCCGATACAGGATTGTAGGCACAGGCAGCGCATATGTCACGGTTTCGACTTACGATGGAGAATATGAGGCTTCCTGCCTGTTTACGGTAAGTGCTGACAATAATGCTGCTAAAGACGATAATATCGACTATACCGAGATTTTTAACAACAATGGTGATAATGCAGATAATAAAGAGCAGGAGACTGCTATCGGAGATAATATCAGCAGTAGTGACAAGAACTATCTGGTAGTCTCTTCTGACAGTGTTGCTGTGACAAAGCAGAGCAACAAGAAGGTCAAAAAGGTGAAGATTGGCGATAGCGTCATCTACAACGGCAAAACCTATAAAATCGTTGAAATTAAGGCGAATTCCTATAAAAATTGCAAGAAATTAAAGACTCTCAGTCTGGGTAGAAATATTACCAAAATTGGCAAGGGCGCCTTTAGGGGCTGCAAGAATCTCGATAAGATTACAGTAAGGGGCAACAGCCTAAGTACAATCGTGTCAGGCAGTTTTGCGGGCATAAAGGATGGAGCCAGGATCACAATTATTTGCAAGAACAGGAAGATGTTTGAAAAGCTTGTAAAGAAATTCAAACAGGCTGGAGCGAATAAGGCTGTTTTCATCTATAAAAAGGGATGATTAAAAAATAAAATTTTTGTATATGTTTCCGGAGGGTATTTAAGAAATGAACAAGAGATTTTCCAATGTTTTGACTGCGGTGGCAGGTTTGATGATTGGAAGTGCTATATTAACAGCTTCTGGCATGGGTGTACATGCATCAGAGGCTGTTATTTTTATACAGACAGAACCTGAAGAAGTTTTCATAACTGATAATGCGGGCGAATCTGAAGAACTTCTTGAAGGCTTCATGCATAAGCAGGCGTATAAAAAGAAATGTTGTATGTGAAGGGTATGCGAAGGCCTTCAAGTATCTTTGTGATGGCAGTACATTTGAAAACAGTTTGATTGAATGCTACATCATAACGGGAACAATGAGTGATGGTAAGGAATCTGAAGGCCACATGTGGAATCATGTGCGTATGGATGATGGAAAAATCTATCTTGTTGATGTCACCAACTGTGATTCAAACAGTGTCGGGTATCCTTATAAACTGTTCCTGGCGGGCGGAAAGAAGGTAAGCTCTACAACATGGCTTAACTTATAACAAGATTGTGAAAAAGCTCAAGAAGGCAGGAGCCAAGAAGGCTAAGTTCAAATTTAAAAAGGGATGAACAATTTTTTCGGGGATAAAAGAAATACTTGAAATTAATAATGAAAAACTGTTATGATAAGAAACTGGTAACTTTCAGAGGGAACGTTATCAACGATACTATCAATTTTTGTTTTATATTTTAGGGAGGAAAAGGGGAATGAAAGAAAAGTTCTTCAAATTCTCGCAGATGCTTGTTGCAATGGCAGCATTTGCAATTGTATTCACCATGGGTGGGGATTCCACCAAGGCTGCTAGTTATGGCTATGTTAGTAATATAATGCAAACAGCCCAGACAGAGACTTCTGTTACAATATCATGGACTCATACAGGACCGGGTGTGGACTATATTGGTTATAGTACTGATCCTGATAGCGGTAATGCCGGAAAACAGGCCAAGGCTATGGCTGAAAGCAGACAGATAGCAGTTCCGAAGGGACAGACTTCATATACTATCAGCAATCTTGCGCCTCACAGCACAGTTTGTTTTGCTATAGGAACTCCCGGATATAAGAATAGCATGTACGCTTCAACAAAACATTGCAAAACTCAGCCCGGAGTTGCAGTACCCAGACAGAAAGAGTGGTATAGAGCAGCTCTTACATGTTGGATTGAGTGGGATAAGCAGGCTTGTGCAGATGGATATGAGTATATCTTCACAGATTCAAGAGGCAATGTTATCGACCAGGGAACTTGTACAGGTGGAACTTTCAGTGAGCCTGTAAAGAACAACAAGATTTATAAGGTACAGATAAGAGCTTATTCTGATATAAATAATAGACAGGAGCAGAGAGTTTATTCTGAATGGTCACCCTGGACTTACCTTATGACTCAGCCGGGCGCTAAGCCGAGGAGAGGACAGACTCAGCTTGGCCTTGATGTACATGTATCAGGCGGAAAGCTTATCGTTGACTGGGAAAAGGTTGATGATGTATCAGGATACTACATTTATATTGCAACCAAGAAGGGCGGCAAGTTTACAAAGGTTAAGACCTGTAAGGCAAGCACCGGCAGAGCAGTAATCAAGAAGTTTAAGAAAAAGAAGTTTAAGTCAAACAAAAAGTACTATGTATTTGTTCAGTCCTTCAAGGATGTAAACGGTCAGAGATATAATTCCGGTATGAACTACATCTCATATAATAATGGCAGATACAGTAGCTTCATATATGCTCAAAGTTGGAATTAAAAAATATGAAACCTTTAAATAAAAAGGTGGTAATAGCCACAACAGTCGGAATGGCAGCACTTTTTCTTTCGACTGCTGCATGTGGCTATGGCCCGTCAACAATGGTAGAACCGGCTCAGGATGGTTATATCGCATCCGAAGAGACCGGAAATAATGAAACAGATAGCACGGCAGAGGAATCAGAAGAGGCTGAAAATGAGTGATGCTGATATCAAAACCGAGCATTTGCAGCTCCAGGCGGGAGTAAGAAAACAGCTGATTGAGAAGCCTCTTCTCACACAGCTGTTTTTTGAATTGACGCTTAGGTGTAATGAGTATTGCCTTCACTGCGGATCAAGATGCGGTGATGTCAGTGCTGACGAGATGACTGCAGATGACTGGAAGAGAATCCTGGATCAGGTAAAAGTGGACTTTGAAGGTAAGCTTCCGCAGATAAATATCACCGGCGGAGAACCTTTACTATATCCGCATTTTGAAGAGATTCTCAGTTATGCACATTCTCTTGGTTTTACCTGGGGAATGACCACAAACGGAACCCTCATAACGCCTGAAGTGGCGGCTATGCTGAAAAGATGCGGTATGGCCAGTGTATCAATAAGTATCGATGGATTAAAAACTACTCATGACAGGCTTCGCGGAAAAGACGGGGCATACGATCTTGCAATGGCGGGAATACAGAATCTTATTGATGCTGATTTCGTGAAAGCGATTCAGGTGACTACTGTGGTTAATCATGAGACCATGAGCGAGCTCGATGACCTGTATGAAATTATGTGCGGCCTGGACATAGACAGCTGGAGAATTATGGGCATAGAGCCAATAGGAAGGGCTCTTGATCATTCGGAGCTACTACTTACTTCTGAGGATCATAAGAACCTGATGGAATTTATCAGGAATAAAAGGCTTATGAACATGCCTGTTACCTATGGCTGTTTTCATTATCTTGGCCTCAAATACGAAGGGGAAGTAAGAGATTGGTACTTTACCTGCATGGCAGGAATTACCGTCGCCAGCATCACTTCCAAGGGTGATGTGATGGCCTGTCTTGATATAGAAAGAACGCCGAAGACCATTCAGGGAAATATCCATGATCGCAGTTTTACCGATATCTGGAATAATGAGTTCAAGGTCTTCCGCTATGACAGGGCAGAGAATGATGAAAACTGTAAAAACTGCGACTGCCGCAAATTCTGCATGGGAGGCTCCTGCCACACTTGGGATTTCGAAAATAATAAGCAACGGCTTTGTCTGCTAAAAGAACTTACAAGTTAAAAAATAAGCGCTTCAGGGAAGTATAAAAAAATACTCTCGGAAGCGCTTAATTATTTTATTTGAAAAATACCTGAAGTGCGTGGTACAGGTGAAGCTGCCATGCCTTGATGTCATGAACTCCGCCGGGGATGATGTAGAAATCATAGTTCTGTCCCTGAATGAGAAGGTCTGACTTGGCGACAGCCTTTTCCATGATATCCTTGTGCTCTTCGAAGGCAATGTCCTTATCGCCGTTGCAGCAAAGCATGTATTTGAGATCGAAGCCGTTTGCCTTTCCGTCAGCCAGAGTCTTGCAGATTCTCTCTACCTCAACCGAGTGATCGCCGAAAGGCCCGCAGCATCCCGAGAAGGGGCCGTACCATGCAAACAGATCAAAGTTGTTATAAAAAGCAGCGCGATAGGTGGTCATGGAACCGAGGGAAAGACCAGCAAAAGCTCGGTGGTCTCTGGTTTTTATCAAGTTTTCTTCCGAAACATTTTTATCTGAAAAGCCGGAATACTTACCCTCGACAGCAGGAATCAGATCCTTTCTGATCTCGTATCTGAAGTTCTCGCATCTGGATTCATCATGTGTGTGCTGGTCCTCTTCATCATGGTAGAAGGTAGGAGTTACTATGATGCAAGGATCACATATTTTTTCTGCAAACATGTTATCCAGGATGGTAACTGTCTCCGGAAAATCCTTGAACCAGTAATTATGATTGCAGGCACCGCCGTGCAACAAGTAGAGAATGTTGTATTTCTTTGATTCATCATATCCGCAAGGCAGATATACAAGCGCTTTTTTGTGCAGAATGCGTGCCTCGTCATCATAGGTCTGTGAATCATATTCCAGAACTTCTATGCGTCCTTTGTTGGGTTGTTCAGAAAGCATTTTTGAGGGCATTTCGTATATAAAGTCCATTTGTCATCCTCCTTATAATTGATAATACATATTATAGAGAAAGATAGAGGAATAAACCTATCGGAAATTGCGAAATCGGCAATATATTTTTGCAAAAAACCGTTTTACAATGATAATGTGCGATACCCCACATTCAGGAAAAACGGAGGGCAAAGTATGAACTTTTCAGATCAGACAAAGAAAAACATCTATTTGGTAATTATCGGTTTATCGGTTGTTGTAATGATCATACTGGTGTGTGGATATATCAGGGATAAAAAGTCCGCCCCGGATGAGATCCAGGGGGAAACACCGATAGCGCAGATGAAGCCTCAAAAGGATAAGGTCCTGGTGTCAATAAGCACCGAGACGATACAGGACGGACTTTCAAATATGGGGATACTGCTGACGCAGGAGTACTATTTTACGCAGGTTGAGAAGTACACCAAGGAAAAGAAAATTCTGAGCGTGCTGCCTACATCCTCTGAGTTCATGTACAGTTATGACGGTGCGGTCATGGCGGGGATCGATTTTGAGAAAATCGAGATCACCAAGGATGAGAAAGAAAAGAAGCTCACGGTCCATATGCCGGAGTCTGAGATACAGACGGTGAATGTCGATAAGGATACCTTCAAGATTTATTCTGAAAAGGACTCATTGTGGAATCCGCTGAAGCTTGAGGATTATAATATTTCTCTTGCTGAGTTTGAAAACACAGCGAAACAGAAGGCGCTTGACAGCGGAATTCTGGAAAGATCCGATGAGCAGGCAAAGAATTTGGTGATGAATTTTATAAGGAATTTCCCTTCTGCATCGGACTACGAAATTGTATTTGAATAAGGAGCGCGGCTATGACATTAAAGAAATTTACATGGATTGTTGTTCTTATACTTGTGGCAGTTATCTCTTTTACAAATGTTGCACCCTGGGCGGTGAAACCTGAAAATCATACGCATACGATGGAACAGACGGAGGAGAAGATAAACACGGTTCTCACTCTTTCGGGCGGAGCAGCTGCGACAGCGGCGACTCTTTCTCTGCTTCCCGGGGATATGTGCACACCGATAGCGGAACAGCTTGCGGAACTTGCAAAGTATTTTCTGCTTATTCTTAGTGCCCTCTATCTGGAAAAATTTCTTATAAGCATCTCGGGATATATCGCGTTTTCAGTATTTATCCCACTAGCCTGCCTCGTTTTATGCGGAGTGGTTATATTCGGAAAAAAGAGCTGGATAGCTGTTGCAGGCAAAATAGCCCTCATCGGGCTCATAATTTATATGATTGTTCCCGCCAGTGTAAAACTCTCCGACATGGTGTATCAGACACAGGTTTCAAGGGTTAATGAGACAGTTGAAGAGTATAATGAGCTTGATATTGAGTCGGATTCCGAGGGCGGAATTTTGGATGAGCTTACAACACTTACAAGCGATACGGTGGACAGGGTGACAAAATTCTTAAGTGGTTTATTGGAATCCCTGGCAGTTATGATCGTAACGGCCTGCGTTATACCGATACTTGTATTTGTGTTCCTTGTCCTTCTTGTGAAAATGATTTTTACATCAAATGTGATGACGCTTGATTCCGGAGTGATTGATTTAATTGCGGAAAAGGTTTCGAAGAAACGATAGATTTGTTATAATAGTTAAGTCACTAACTGTTTCGGGGGAAACAAAAAACTCATAAAGGAGGAGAAGGTATAATGAAAGGTTTTGCAATGCTCAAAATCGGCGAAGTGGGCTGGATCGAGAAGGAACGCCCTGCTTGCGGACCCATGGATGCTATCTGTCGTCCGCTCGCTATCGCTATCTGTACTTCAGACGTTCACACAGTCTGGGAAGGTGCGGTAGGTGATCGCCACAACATGATTCTCGGCCACGAGGGATGCGCTGAGGTCGTTGAAGTTGGTAGTATGGTTAAGGATTTCAAACCCGGTGACAAGGTTCTGGTACCTGCTATCACACCTGACTGGAATTCACTTGAGGCACAGGCAGGCTATTCCATGCACTCCGGCGGAATGCTGGCAGGATGGAAGTTCTCTAATTTCAAGGATGGTCTTGATTCCGAATTCTTCCATGTAAATGATGCGGACGGTAACCTTGCACACATGCCCGAGGGTATGTCACTTGAGGATGCCTGCATGCTTTCAGACATGGTTCCCACAGGATTCCACGGCGTTGAGCTGGCAGATATCCAGTTTGGTGATACTGTTCTTGTTATCGGTATCGGACCGGTTGGTCTTATGAGTGTTGCCGGTGCACACATGCGCGGCGCATCAAGAATTATCGCAGTAGGAACACGTCCGAAGTGCGTTGAAGTTGCTAAGGCTTATGGCGCTGATGAATTCATCAGCTACAAGAACGGCACAATCGAAGATCAGGTTCTTGCAATGACAGACGGACAGGGTGTTGACAGAGTCGTTGTAGCAGGCGGTGGTGTTCAGACCTTTGAATCAGCTGTTAAGTCACTTAAGCCCGGCGGAAAGATCGGTAATGTCAACTATCTTGGAAGCGGCGACTATATCACAATCCCCAGAGTAGAGTGGGGCGTAGGTATGGGTCACAAGCAGCTTGCAGGAGGACTTATGCCCGGTGGAAGACTTCGTATGGAAAAACTCGGAGCTCTTGTTTCTTCAGGAAAACTTGATGTAAGCAAGCTTTCAACACATGTATTCCACGGCTGGGAGCATATTCCGGAGGCATTACAGCTTATGAAGGATAAGCCCGCTGAACTTATTAAACCTGTTGTAATTCTTGATAATCAGCCATAATAAAGGATTTTCCGGGGCGGTCATCTGACCGCCCTGTTTTTAAGTAGACTTTGAATTGTTAGGAGCATTAAAGATATGCAGATTTTACTTATATCCGGCTTTCTCGGAGCAGGTAAAACCACGTTTATAAAGGAACTGATTAAAAGGACGGATAAGCGCCCTGTCATAATGGAAAATGAATATGGTGCGAATAACCTGGATTCACTCGAACTTCAGAATGCATCATCAAAAGAATCAGATATAAAGGTATTGGAGTTTATGGAGGGATGCGTGTGCTGCACCATGAAGGACAGCTTCGTCAATTCGGTGCTTGCGATCTTTTCATCCCTTGATCCCGAGTACTTGATAATAGAGCCTACAGGTGTAGGAAAGCTTAGCAGCATTATTGAGAACCTGAAGCCGGTTCTGAACAAAGTGATATTCCTGCTTCAGCCGACGGTGGTGATTTCACCTCTTTCCTTCAGGCAGAACATGAAGGAGTGGCCGGAGCTTTATACAGATCAGATTGCAAATGCGGGCAGAGTGGTTTTTTCAAAATGTGAAAATGCGGATACGGATGAAATAAAGAAGGTTACGGAAGAAATCAGGCAAATAAATTCCAAGGCAGAAATTATCAGTGAGCATTACTCGAAGATGGATGATAAATGGTGGGACAGCCTTTTTCAGACAGAACTGACAGGCGATGGGGCTGTAGGATTAACGCATGACAATGGTGACGGTACTAAAGCGATGACAGTCTCAGATGAAACTGAAAGCGGCAGTTCGGAAGTATTCTCACAAGTAAGCATACAGAAGGCAGGAGTACATAATCCCACACAGCTCGTTCAGCTCCTGGAGGACTGCCTTAGAGGTGAATTCGGACTTGTGAGCAGGGCTAAGGGTACGCTCTGGGTAGGCAGTGAAATACTGCGATTTGACCTGGCGGACAGTATGTATGCTGTGACAGACTCTCCGGATGATAACTGCCAGTGCGTTTTCATTGGGAAAAATCTGGATGAAAAGAAGCTAAAAGACAGGCTGATCGGCAGCTCTAGAAGGACTTTGAAGTGAGCTGCATGTTATGGTATCATGTTTCAGGATGTATAGGCATCATTGAAACAAATTAGTAAGGAATGGATTTTTAAATGTCAGAATTTGATCAGAGTAAAATCAGGAATTTTTGCATAGTGGCTCATATTGATCACGGTAAGTCAACACTTGCCGATCGTATGATTGAGACCACGGGTGTTCTCACCAGTAGAGAGATGCAGAACCAGGTGCTGGATAACATGGACATTGAGCGTGAGAGAGGTATAACCATCAAATCTCAGGCTGTGCGAATGGTATATAAGGCTAAGGACGGCGAGGAGTATGTTTTCAATATGATTGATACTCCCGGCCACGTGGATTTCGGATATGAGGTTTCAAGAAGTCTTGCAGCCTGCGACGGTGCGATTCTGGTTGTCGATGCAACTCAGGGCGTAGAGGCGCAGACTCTTGCAAACGTTTATCTGGCCCTTGACCACGACCTGGATGTCTTTCCTGTGATAAATAAAATAGATCTTCCCAGTGCCAGACCGGACGAAGTAAAGGAAGAAATCGAGGATGTCATCGGTATTGAGGCCCATGATGCACCTCTTGTTTCCGCAAAACTGGGAACGGGAATTGAGGATGTGCTCGAGGCTGTTGTGCACAGAATTCCCGCACCTACAGGTGATGCGAATAAGCCTCTTAAGGCGCTCATTTTTGATTCGGTATATGATTCATATCGCGGAGTTATCGTCTTTGTCAGAGTAAGGGACGGTGTTCTGAAAAAAGGAATGACCGCTAAGTGCATGGCTTCAGGAGCCTCATGGGAAGTTGTTGAAGTGGGCTATTTCGGCCCCGGACAGTTTATCCCCTGCGATGAATTGTCAGCAGGAAGCGTAGGATACTTTACCGCTTCAATTAAAAATATCCAGGATGCGCGTGTCGGTGATACAGTTACGGATGCGTTAAATCCTTGCGAGGAAGCGCTGCCCGGTTATAAAAAGGTAATGCCCATGGTTTACTGCGGACTTTACCCGGCAGATACCGCAAGATATCCGGAGCTTCGTGATGCGCTTGAAAAGCTCCAGCTTAACGATGCTTCGCTTTTCTATGAACCTGAGACTTCACAGGCTCTGGGCTTTGGATTCCGTGCAGGTTTCCTTGGACTGTTACATCTTGAGGTAATTCAGGAGAGACTTGAGAGAGAGTACAATCTCGACCTTGTAACCACAGCACCGGGCGTTGTTTATAAGGTGCACAAGACCGACGGCACAGTGTTTGATTTGACAAACCCTGCAAATCTCCCTGATCCTGCGGAGATTGAATTTATGGAGGAGCCCATTGTAAACGGTGAGATCATGGTTACTACGGACTATGTCGGATCCATCATGCAGCTTTGTCAGGAGAGACGAGGCAGATACATCAGTACCGAATACATCGAGGCTACCAGAGCGGTTCTTAAGTACGAGCTTCCGCTTAATGAGATTATTTATGACTTCTTCGATGCTTTAAAATCACGTTCAAGAGGCTATGCATCCTTTGATTATGAGATAAAAGGCTACGAGCAGTCTACACTTGTTAAGCTTGATATTTTGATAAATCATGAGCAGGTTGATGCACTTTCATTCATCGTACACAAGGACGGAGCGTACGATCGCGGCCGTAAGATGTGCGAGAAGTTAAAGGGCGAGATCCCGAGACACCTCTTTGAGATTCCGATCCAGGCAGCAATCGGCGGAAAGGTTATCGCCAGAGAGACTGTCAAGGCTATGCGTAAGGACGTGCTTGCGAAGTGCTACGGTGGTGATATCAGCCGTAAGAGGAAGCTCCTTGAGAAACAAAAGGAAGGTAAAAAGAAGATGCGCCAGATCGGCAGCGTAGAGATACCCCAGCAGGCCTTCCTCAGCGTATTAAAACTGGATGAGGGAAATTGATGACTTCACTTGGTATCTACATCCACATACCATTTTGTATACAGAAGTGCCTGTACTGCGACTTTCTCTCCTTTCCGGAGGGGAGACAGCAGCAGGCACTTTATTTTGATGCCCTGAAAAAAGAAATAGAATCAGCGGCGGATGAATGCGGAGATTATGAAGTTGTATCTGTTTTCTTCGGTGGCGGAACACCTACTTCCGTGGAACCGCAGTTTATCGCGGAAATAATGGACATATTGAAGGCGCGGTACAACCTCTCTGCGGATGCTGAAATAACTATCGAATGTAATCCGGGAACAGCTGATTTTGATGCCCTTAAGCTCTACCATGAATCGGGAATAAACAGACTGAGCATAGGGCTTCAGTCCGCAAAGGACGAAGAACTACAGCGCCTTGGAAGGATTCATAATCTGTCACAGTTTGAGGAATGCTTTAAAAATGCCCGGGCAGCAGGTTTTGATAATATAAATGTGGATATGATGAGTGCCCTTCCGGGGCAGAGCCTCGAGGACTGGAAAAGTAATCTGGAGTTTGTCTGCAAACTTGATCCAAAGCCTGAACATATCTCTGCGTATAGTCTCATAATCGAGGAGGGGACCCCTTTCTATCAGATATATGGAGACGAGGCGGAGCAGCTTGAAAAAAGTGGTGATACGACTAATGTTGCAAGCGAAAATGTGTATCTTCCGCTTCCCGATGAAGAAACAGAGCGCGTAATGTATCGGCTAACTAAGGCGATTCTCGCTGAAAATGGTTACCACAGATATGAGATATCAAATTATGCGACAAAAGGTTTTGAGTGCCTTCACAATAAGCGTTATTGGCAGGGCGGTGATTACATCGGATTCGGTCTTGGAGCAGCGTCACTCATGAGAGCCGAGCGCTTCCATAATACCGCGGATTTTCAAAAATATCTGAAGTGCCTTTCTTTAGATAAAAATGTAAGTGATGATTTCAGACCGGAAAGCATACGGGAGGATATAGAAAAACTCGATGTTAAATCCCGGATGGAGGAGTTTATGTTCCTTGGACTTCGCATGATATGCGGTGTTTCAGTGGAGGAATTCAAAAAAAGATTTGACCGTGAGATTGACGAAGTTTACGGCGATGTAATAAATGAGCTTGTATCTGACGGGCTCATGATTCGTGAAGGGGATAGTATTCGACTCATCGATAAGGGACTTGATATCAGCAATTACTGCATGGCGGAGTTTTTGCTATGAGCTTATGCAATGAAGCATATTTTGATGGGGGAAGACAAAAGAGAAATATATAAGACAAGGAAAATATAGTTAGATGAAAAAAGAAACACGAAGTAACAAAAAGCTTTTATGGATAATAATCATTCTTTTATTTATTATCCTTGCGCTTACCGCATGGTTTGAAATCCCTGTAACAGAGAATTTTAAGCTTGAAAGTGGCGGCAAAATTACCGGTCACGTGCGTTTTGCACTTATCACGGACCTCCATTCTTGTTATTACGGAAAAGACCAGGAAAAACTTAAAAATATGATTGATAAGGAAGAGGTGGATGCAGTACTTTTATCAGGAGATATTTTCGATGATAGATTTGATGATTCCAATTCGAAAATGATTATTGAAAAACTTGCTACCGAATATCCCTGCTATTATGTTGCCGGGAACCACGAGTTTTGGAGCGGCAGAGTACAGGAGATGAAGGAATATCTTAAAACTGTCGGAGTGACAGTGCTTGAAGGTGGCAACACTGAACTTGAAGTTCGTGGGAATACAATAGACATCTGCGGAGTTGATGATCCCACCTATATGTCCATGGATGAGTGGAGAAAGCAGCTTGAAAGCGCCATGACCACATCGGATAATTACAAGATTCTTTTGTCACACAGACCTGAAAAGGTAGATGTGTATAAGGATTATAATTTTGACCTTGTTGTAGCAGGACATGCTCACGGCGGACAGTGGAGAATTCCCTTTACAAAGTACGGAGTAGAAGCGCCGGATCAGGGCCTTTTCCCTAAATATGTCGATGGGCTTCATACTTTATCTGATAAAACCAAAATGATTGTAAGCAGAGGCCTTTCAAGGGAGAGAATACCGCTTCCAAGGTTTTTCAATCATCCGGAAGTGGTGATTATCGAGATTGATTAAATATCGCAGTTCGGATTTTGCTTTTGCAGACCGAATAAGATTCTGCGATAATAATATATATGAATAATAGATTATCTGATAAAACTAAAAAACAATATGACATGCTAAGCGGGAGTTTGCTGGATAAAATTGTTATCTTTGCACTTCCGCTTGCTATTTCCAGTATATTACAGCAGCTTTTTAATGCTGCTGACCTTGCTGTGGTCGGAAGATTCGCTTCTTCGGAGGCGATGGCAGCGGTAGGAAGCAACTCATCGGTAATCGGACTTCTTATCAGCTTTTTTATCGGCTTGTCCGTTGGTGCAAATGCTCTTATCGCCATGGAAATCGGAAGAGGAAGAAATGACCAGATAAAGGAGACTGTGCACACGGTAATTGCGGTTTCTCTCATCGCGGGTATTGCACTCGTTTTTATTGGCTTTTTTATATCAAAACCGATTCTGATACTTATGGGTGCGCCGCAGAATGTTATGTCTCTTGCAATCGTTTATCTTCGCATTTATTTCCTTGGAATGCCTGCAGTAATGATATACAACTATGGCTCGGCGATCCTTAGGAGTAAGGGAGATTCGAAGCGCCCTCTGTATGCCATGATGATTGCAGGAGTAATAAACATTCTTTTGAATCTTCTTTTTGTTGTGGTGTTCCATCTGCATGTAATCGGAGTTGCTTTGGCGACGGTGCTTTCAAATATGTTCAGTGCGGGGCTTGTTCTGAGCTTTCTGGTGACGGAGGAAGAACCGTTCAGATTGGAGTTTAAAAAGCTTTCCATTAAAAAGAAGTACCTCATCCGTATGATGAAGATAGGCCTTCCGGCGGGGCTTCAAGGCGCAGTTTTTTCTCTTTCCAATGTTGTGATTCAGTCTGCTGTAAACAGCTTTGGAGCAGATGCGATTGCAGGTTCAACTGCCGCAACCAATTTTGATTTCATTTCGTATTGTGCAATGAGTGCTTTTGCACAGTCTGCAGTAACTTTCACCAGTCAGAACTACGGCGCCTGCAATTTCGATCGCTGCAAAAAAGTATTCAGGATTTGCATGCTGTGTGGAATCGGGGTGTCTGCTACGGTAGTATTTTTGCTGGTGACCTTCAGATATCAGGCGATTCAGCTATTTACAACCGATCAGGCGGTAACAGAGTTTGCCATGAAAAGAATAATGACAGCGTTCGTACTGCATTTCCTTATAGGATCTTATGAAATCAGTGGTGGCGCACTAAGAGGAATGAACCATTCTCTGGCGCCTGCGGTTATATCTATTTTTGGAACCTGCGTCTTCAGGCTGATTTATGTATTTACCTATATTCCGAGTCATCATACTTTTGAGGCACTTTTCCGCGTATATCCGATTTCCTGGGTTATAACAGGGACAGTAACTTTAAGTGTGTATTTTATTGTGAGGAACAAAGAGTTTAGAAAGATTGCTGATAGGAAATAAGAAAAATATAAGGAACGCAAATTATCATGAACAACGACAGTAAATACAGGCTTGCAGAGGCAATTAAGGAGTGCATGAAAACAACCTCTGTTGAGAATATTACGGTAAAACAAATTGTGGATATCTGTGGTGTTTCAAGGCAGACGTTCTACCGCAATTTTATAGATAAGTACGACCTCATAAACTGGTACTTCGACAGACTCCTTGAGCAGTCCTTTAAAGAAATGGGCAGTAAGGAAAATCTGAAAGAGGGACTTATAAAGAAATTCAAGTACATAAAGGCTGAGAGAGTATTCTTTTCTGCAGCCTTTCGCTTTGATGAGCAAAACAACCTCAAGGAACATGACTTTATCATGATTTATGAGTTTTACTGCAGACTCATAAGGGAAAAGACAGGGAAGCTTCCGGATAAGAAAACACGAAAGCTTCTGGAAATGTACTGTCAGGCCTCAATTTATATGACAGTTCAGTGGGTGCTTAAAGGCATGAAGGAATCAGAGTCAGAACTTGCTGATCTGATGATAGACGCCATGCCGGCTCCGATTGCAAAACTCTTTTCCGAGCTTGGAATATCATGGAACAAAATATCAAAAGTGTAACTTATATTTGTATCCCATAAATGCTAAGGTTTTAAGTGGTAGGTAATGTCTGTGTAACGCAGGCAAAATAATAATTTTTTATGGGAGGCATTTATAATGGCAAACAGAATTTCATTAAACGGCACATCCTATCATGGAGCAGGTGCCATCGCAGAAGCAGTTAACGAGATTAACAACAACGGATTCAAAAAAGCATTCGTGGCTTCTGATCCCGATCTTATCAAGTTCGGGGTAACATCAAAGGTTACAGATCTTCTCGACGGAGCTAAGATTCCTTACGAGATATATTCCGATATCAAACCCAATCCCACAATTGAGAACGTAAAGAACGGCGTTGAAGCCTTCAAAAAGTCAGGTGCTGACTGCATTGTTGCTGTTGGTGGCGGATCTTCAATGGATACCTCCAAGGCCATCGGTATAATCATCACAAACCCTGAGTTTGCTGATGTTCGTTCACTTGAAGGTGTTGCACCCACAAAGAACCCTTGTGTTCCGATCATTGCAATTCCCACAACAGCAGGAACCGCTGCAGAGGTAACTATCAACTACGTTATCACGGATGTTGAAAAAGAGAGAAAGTTCGTATGTGTTGATACACACGATATGCCCATCGTTGCTATCGTTGATCCCGAGATGATGAGCTCGATGCCTAAGGGACTTACAGCAGCAACAGGTATGGATGCGCTTACACATGCAATCGAAGGTTATACAACAAGAGCAGCCTGGGAGATGACAGACATGTTCCATCTCGAGGCTATCAGACTTATCTCCAAGAATCTTCGCGGCGCTGTTGAAAATACCAAGGAAGGCCGTGAGGGAATGGCACTTGGTCAGTACATCGCAGGAATGGGCTTCTCCAACGTAGGCCTTGGAATTGACCACGCTATGGCTCATACACTTTCAGCTCACTATGATACTCCTCATGGTGTTGCCTGCGCTATGTTCCTTCCTATCTCCATGGAGTTCAACCGCGAGCACACCGGCGAGAGACTTCGCGAGGTTGCAAGAGCAATGGGTGTTGAGGGCGTAGATAACATGAGCCAGGAAGAGTACAGAGATGCTGCAATTGCCGCTGTTAAGAAGCTCTCTGAGGATGTTGGTATTCCGAAGACTCTTGATAAGATCAAGGAAGAGGACCTCGATACACTTGCAACAGATGCTCTTAACGATGCTTGCTATCCCGGCAATCCTCGTGAGGCAACCAAGGAGCAGGTAATCGAAATGTTCCGTATGCTTATGGCATAATATCAAATGTACTTTGAATTTGGAAGGCAGAAGAATATGATGATTGGTTTATATATTGAGAGCATTACCCTGCAGTTGTAGGTCTTGCGGCAAATGATGTAATAAAGGATATGTTTGCAGGACTTGAGATCAGTATATATAAGCCCTTCGATCTGGGATCAAGAATAAAGCTTGAGAATGGACAATCCGGAATTGGTGAGGCACTGAATGAAAATGGTATAGAGCTTACCTATGACTGCACGAATGTAATTTTGAGGGACGACCTTTGAATATGAACGGGGAGGAGGTAGGCAGAGATTAACCCCGCCTATAAAACCCGGTCCCGGTCTGGGATACGATACCCATAATGCATAATTCCACCAGGCAGTTCATGACTTGAGCGACCGATATTTCAATTCCACTTGACAACAGTTTTTCAAAAATAACGGATGTGGTCTGGGGATAAAAATCCAGTGAATTAAAAATGCATTCCTGTGTTTTATTGAGCCCAAATGTGGATGAGTCATTTATGAAATCATTTTTATCGGATGAAGAATTACCGCCAAGTGCAGCAGACTTTTTGCAAACATTCTTCCCAAGATTTCTTTTCAGATAATCCACGATATCTTCCGGACTTGACGCGATATTTGCACCTTGTCTGATCAGTGAATTACATCCGTAGCTCAGGCTGTCGCAGATCCTTCCGGGGAGTGCGAATACCTCACGGCCCTGTTCAAGGGCCATATCAACAGTGATAAGTGTGCCACTTTTTTCTCTTGCCTCTATCACAAGGACAGCGTCGGACAAGCCGCTTATTATCCTGTTTCTTGGCGGGAAAAACTGCGGCTTTGGCTGCGTTCCCGGAAGATATTCCGATATCACCCCTCCGGAGGATATCAGCTCATCATAGAGACTCCGGTTTTCCTCGGGATAACAGATATCGACGCCGCAGCCCAGAACCCCATAGGAGTCTCCTCCTGCATAAACTGCGGCCTGCTGAGATATGCCGTCGATGCCACGAGCCATGCCGCTTATTATCTGAACTCCCATGGACGCTAGCTTTTCGCCGAAAAGTTTGGCGGCAAATTTTCCGTATTCGGAACTGTTTCTCGCACCTATAATCGACACGGAAGGCCTCCTCTCATCAGGAAGTTTGCCGGCGCAGTATAGGGCAAAGGGCGGATCCGGGATATCAAGAAGCCGTATTGGATAGCCTGCTGATCCATAGTGATAAAAGTCGATTCCGGTATTGTATAGATGCTCATATTCAGCCTCGAGATCCCACTGCTTCCTTTTCAAGGCGAAGGCCTTGGACTGCTTCACAGTCATGATTTTCTTTAGCAGACTTTCATCGGCTTCAAAGATATTCTTACAACTTCCAAATTCCTGAAGGAGTTTCATAAGAGTCTTATTTCCAAGCCCCGGAACATTATGGAGCATATATGCGTAAGCATTTTCGGTTATCATGACACGCTCCTTTCTGAAACTCTTTTGCTGAAATATTTTGAATCCATCATTCTGTAACACGCCGCTTCGGTCAGATGCCGGGCCTCGATATTTTCAGAGCATTCAAGATCCGCAATTGTGCGGGCTACTCGCAGGACCTTGTGATATGCGCGGGCGGAGAGATCCATAGTGTTGAAAATCTGCTCCATGAGGCGCTGTTCCTTTATTCCGAGTTTGCAGTATTTTTGAATCTGTTTGGGGCTCATCTCAGAATTGAAACGTATACCTTCGCATACAAATCTCTTTCTTTGAATTTCAACAGTTCTCATCACACGTTTTCTTATCTCTGCACTTGTTTCGTTGCAAGCGGTTCCATGACTTAGCTCGCTGACATCCACTTTGGCGGCTTCTATGCTGATATCGATTCGATCCAGTATAGGACCCGATATTCTGCCCAGATACTTACGTATCTCTGACTCCGAGCATTTGCATTTGTTGAGATCCGGGTAATAACCACAGGGGCAGGGATTCATCGCGCCAACCAGAAGAAGATCCGCAGGATAGGAAAAATTGCCACCGCTTCGCGCTATATGAACCTCACGGTCCTCGAGAGGCTGTCTTAAAAGATTCAAGGTGTTGCGTTTAAATTCTGCCATTTCATCAAGAAACATTACACCTCTGTGGGAGAGAGAAATAACGCCGGGATGAGGATATAATCCACCTCCGGCAAGGGCAGACTCGGTTATCGAGTGATGCGGACTCATGAAGGGGCGCCGGGTTATAAGAGTTTCGCCCTTTTTCAGCATTCCCGCGACACTGTAAATTGATGATACTTCCAGCGCTTCGTCCCTCGAAAGAGGAGGCATGATGGAAGGAATTCTCTTTGCCACCATGCTTTTTCCCGAACCCGGAGGGCCTATCAGAAGAATATGGTGATATCCTGCAGTCGCAATTTCCACAGCTCGCTTGACTGCAGACTGACCGTTAATCTCTGCAAAATCCATGCCCTTTAGATAGTCATCACGGCATTCTTCATTTTTGAAAAGCGCATCGACATCGACTAATGTGGGCATGATCAGTGAATTTCGTTCCTCTTTATCGGTTTTGAGATATGCCACAACTTCGGAAAGGGAGCTTACACCAATTACCTTCATTCCCTGAACAACCGCTCCCTCACGGGCATTGTCCGCAGGCAGGATACATGTTTTAAAACCGCAGGAATAGGCGTGAGTCACCATCGGAAGAATTCCGCTGACCGCCTTTACCTCGCCGTCTAGTCCGAGCTCGCCGATGACAATTGTATCTTCGAGCGCATCTGCCTGAATCTCGCCGACTGCTGAAAGGATACCCACTGCCACCGGCAAATCCACGGCGATTCCGGACTTTCTGATATCAGCGGGAGAGAGGTTGACCGTAATCCTCATGGGAGGAAGCGGATAGCCAGCATTTTTCAAGGCGACTTTGACTCTCTCTGCAGCCTCCCTGACATCGCTGCTCATGAAGCCCACCATATTGAACATGGGAATGCCGTCAGAGGTGTCAACCTCTACCTGCATCAGATACGGCATAATCCCTTTTACCGCACCTGAAATTACTGTACTGAACATTAAAAATACTCCTTTCGGGCGCAAAAATAGCGCATCAAAGGATTTCTTCGAAATCAAATACAGGAAAATACGGAGAAACTCCGTGTGGAAAAAATAAGCGCGTTTACGCGCAAAAACAATTATATACAAACGAGACCTTTTTGCAAGAGGAAAATTCTAAAGTAACAAAAATTCATCTAAATTTTAGCTTTATTTCATTCTATGTTCGTTGACTTTTGTCCCCTGTATCTACAAGATAAAGATAGGAGGAAATGTCATGTCAAGGATTGATGATATTCTGAAAACAGCAAAGGAACATGGTGCATCTGATGTGCATATTACGGTTGGTATTCCTCCCAAGATGCGTGTGAACGGCAAGCTCATCGCGCTCGAGGGCTATAACAAAATGCTGCCGGACGATACCAGGGAAATAGCCGATACCATCATGAGCGTAAAGCAAAAGGAACTGCTGGAAGCAAACGGACAGCACGATATGTCCTTTTCAATTATGGGGCTGGGGCGTTTCAGGCTGAACGTTTTTAAACAAAGAGGCTCAATTGCCATGGCAATCCGCCTTGTTGAGACGACAATTCCCGATGCGGAAACTTTGGGTATCCCCTCATCTGTCATTAATCTGTATCAGAGACAGCGAGGCCTTGTGCTTGTAACAGGTCCCACGGGATCAGGAAAATCCACAACGCTTGCCTCCATAATCGATATGATAAACAGCAACAGGGAAGCGCATATCATCACTCTGGAGGATCCCATAGAGTTCCTGTATCACCATGATAAATCCATTGTAAACCAGCGCGAGGTTGGACTGGACAGTGACAATTATGCGAATGCGCTGCGCGCAGCCCTGCGTGAGGACCCCGATGTTATCCTTGTAGGAGAGATGCGTGATCTTGAGACCATAAGCACTGCGATTACCGCAGCGGAGACAGGCCATCTTGTTTTATCAACGCTTCACACGATCGGTGCCGCAAGCACAGTGGACAGAATAATTGATGTATTCCCTCCGCATCAGCAGCAACAGATCAGAATTCAGCTGGCGAACGTTCTTGAAGCTGTTATCTCGCAGCAGCTTATACCGACAATTGATGAGGAGGCAAGGGTAGCAGCTTTCGAAGTCATGCACGTCAATTCTGCGGTAAGAAACATGATTCGAGAAGGAAAAACACACCAGCTCATCACTATTATGCAGACAAACAGAAAGCTTGGCATGGTCACTATGGATGAAGCCATCATTGATCTGTGCAGAGCCGGAAAGATTTCAAGAGACAAGGCGATTCAGTACGCTCAGGATCCCGAAGTTATGCAGAATAAGATTTTGAGATAAGATCAAAATATTTGATATAAAGATAATTTGTTTAGGGAAAATAGGGGCGAAAACACTTTTAGAAAGCGTTTTCGCCCTTATTTTATGCGGCTTTTGCAAAATAGAGGGAACGAAAAGCCAGGATTTTAGGGGTAAAATGGCACTTCTGCACAAACTTTATATGTAAACTTGAAGATGACATAAAGCCTGTGTTTACCATTGGTTTAGCGGTTGCGCAAAGCGCGCACCCTAAAACCACGACTTAATAATCGATTGTGCAAATTGTATAAGGAAAACGTTTTACGTTTGTTAAAAAATCCCCATTGACCACAACAATATACAGGACTACAATTACTTTCAGAACAACCGATTGCGCATATTGTTGCGCAATAGAAACCAAAACCATAGTTTCGGTAAATGGAGGAGAAGAAATGAAAAAGAAATTGGTATCAGTTATGTTGTCTACAGCAGTTGCTGCTACAATGCTTGCAGGATGCGGCGGCAGCGGTGCGGATTCAGCAGCAGACACAGCACAGAGTGTTGCAGATGCAGCCACGGAAACAGCAGATGCGGTTGAGGAAGCTGCAGGAGATGTTGCAGATGCAGCAGAGGACGTTGCAGAGGACGTTACAGAGGATGTTGCGGATGCAGTCGAGGAAGCAGCAGACGACACAGACTACGGCACAGGCGAGATCAAGGTATGGGTTGCTGATAACGTAGTTGATTTCACAAATGAGCAGATCGCAACTTTCCAGAGCGAGCATCCTGAATTCTCAGGCTACACATTTACAGTTGAGCCTGTAGGTGAAGGTGATGCAGCAGGTAACATGATCACAGACGTTGAGGCAGGTGCCGATGTTTATGCATTTGCTCAGGATCAGATCGCAAGACTTGTTACTGCAGGTGCTCTTGAAGAGGTTGAGGAGAGCAATGCAGAGGCAGTAAAGGCTGAGAACGATGCCGGTGCTGTTTCAGCAGCTACAGTAGGTGGCACACTTTATGCATATCCTATTACATCTGACAATGGTTATTTCCTTTACTATGATAAGAGCGTTGTAAGTGATCCTTCCACACTTGAAGGCATCGTTGCTGATTGTGAAGCAGCAGGTAAGAACTTCTACTGCGAGATCAACTCCGGATGGTATCAGACAGCATTCTTCTTTGGTGCAGGTGCTGAGCTTACATACGATACAGATGATGAAGGTAACTTTACAAAATGTAATTCTACATACGCTTCCGATGCAGGTGTTGTTGCACTTAAGGAGATCGCAGAGCTTGCTTCTTCCAAGTCCTTCCAGAATGGATCAGCAGCAGGTGAGGCTACAAACGTTGGTGCTATCATCGATGGTACATGGGATGCAGGAACAGTTAAGGATCTTTTCGGCGACAACTATGCATGCGCTAAGCTTCCTACATTTGAGGGCGCTGATGGCAAGAGCTATCAGATGAGCGGTTTTGGTGGCTTCAAGCTCCTTGGTGTTAAGCCTCAGCAGGATGACAACAAGCTTGCAGTATGTGATGCTCTTGCAGCATTTCTTTCAAGCGAAGACGTTCAGCTTGCAAGATACAATGCAGTAGGTTGGGGCCCTTCAAACCTCAATGCTCAGCAGTCTGATGAGGTTAAGGCAGACGAAGCACTTTCAGCTCTTGCAGAACAGCTTCAGTACACAATTCCTCAGGGACAGTATCCCGGCGAGTATTGGTCACTTGCTACATCACTCGGTGATTCAGTTATCTCCGGTGAGATCACAAAGGATTCTTCTGACGATGACTTCATGAAGGCTCTTGAGGACTTCCAGACAACATGTGAAGGCTATGCTCAGTAATTTTTCATAAAACTGATATAAGATCCTAACTTCAGGCTCGGAATCACTATTGTTTCCGAGCCTGTCTTAGGATTTGGAAAGACTAGTTTGTTCTATAGATAAGGAGGCCGAAGGTATGGGAGGAGACGCGAATAATAAGAAAAAGAGCGGAGCGTCTTTGTTCTTTGAGGCTATCGGGAATGGCTTTAAGGAGATCGGAGTAACATTTGCACAGGGAGATATAAAGACAAAGCTCTCATTTATAATTCTCGGACTTGGTCCTATTTTAAGAGGACAATTTGTTATAGGAATTGCGCTTCTTCTGTGTGAGGTGCTTTTCTTCTGGTTTATGTTTGGTTTCGGATGGCAGTATCTGTCCAAGATAACAACTCTTGGTACAATCGCCACCAAAAAAGTTAAGAGAAAGACGGTTTATGGCGACAACAGCTTTCTTATTCTGCTGTTTGGAATACTCTGTGTTTTCGCTATAATCGCTCTGATTACAATCTGGTACATCAATATTAAGGAAAATCGTAAGGAAGAGCTGGCACTTAAGTCAGGGAAAAAACTTCCCACCAACGGCGATGCCCTTCGTTCCTTACTTGATAAGAATTTTGATAAAACACTTCTGGCACTTCCGGTAACGGGTGTGTTTGTATTCACTGTGCTGCCTATTGTTTTCATGATTTTGGTAGCTTTCACCAATTATGATAAAAATCACCAGTCACCTACCAATCTTTTCACCTGGGTGGGACTGGAGAACTTTAAAAACCTTGTTTCATTTTCAAAGAACGGACTTGGTCCCACATTCGTACAGGTTCTCCTTTGGACACTTATATGGGCTTTCCTTGCAACGTTCATCGATTACTTCCTTGGACTTGCTGTTGCAATTCTGATTAATAAAAAGGGTATAAAATTTAAAAAGCTCTGGAGAACAATTCTTGTCATGACAATAGCGGTACCTCAGTTCGTATCACTTTTGTATGTCATGAAAATGTTTGCAAACGATGGCCTTATCAATGGTTATCTGAAGAAGTGGGGATTTATACAATCCTACATCCCGTTCTGGACAGATCCCATGCTCGCCAGAATTACAATTATTGTGGTTAATATCTGGATAGGTATTCCGTACATGATGCTTATCGCTACGGGACTTTTGATGAATATCCCGGAGGATCTGTACGAGAGTGCGAAGATCGACGGTGCCAACGGATGGCAGATGTTCAGAAGTATTACACTTCCCTACATGCTGTTTGTAACAGGACCTTTCCTTCTTACACAGTACACAGGTAACCTCAATAACTTCAACGTCATCTACCTTCTTACTCAGGGAAAACCGCAGTCCATGAATCTTGCTGAGAGAGCAGGTAATACAGACCTTCTGGTAACCTGGCTCTATAAGATGACGGTTACGGATACCAACTATAAGATGGCAGCTGTTCTCGGAATCGTAGTATTTATTGTTACAGCAGTTGTTTCCCTTGTGGTTTACAACATGCTTCCGTCAGTAAGAGATGAGGAGGGCTTCCAGTGATGAAATCATATAAAAGAAAAAGAACCGTAAGTAACGTTATAGGTTATATCGTTCTTATTTTAATAAGTATTATCTGGCTGTTCCCTTTTGTGGGACTGGTGCTTCAGAGCTTCAGATCCTATTCGAACGAGTACGGCGGAATGGTTGATTATCTGGTGCCTCATACTTTTTCACTGGATAACTACAGATTCCTGTTCTCAGGGGAGACTAACTTCGTAAAATGGTATGCAAACACACTTATCATAGCTGTTTGTGTCACTATTTTTCAGACGATAATCATCCTCTGCGTAAGCTATGCTCTTTCAAGAATGAGATTTAAGGGCAGAACACTGCTCATGCGCTTCTGGCTGATTCTGGGAATGTTCCCGGGATTCCTCACAATGATCTGTCTGTACTTCCTTTTGAAGCAGTTCGGACTTACTCAGGCAGGTGCGGTACCCGGACTTATCCTTGTTTCTGTTGCCAGCTCAGGTATGGGTTACTACGTATGTAAAGGTTACTTTGACACAATTCCGAAGGCTCTTGATGAGGCTGCAAGAATTGACGGTGCTACAAGAGCAAGAATATTCTTTACAATGATTATTCCTATGTCAAAGCCAATCATTATCTACACCGCGCTGGTTGCATTCATGGCACCCTGGTGTGATTACGTATTTGCATCCTATGTTGCTTTTGGTCATGACACCAGCTATAACGTTGCGGTAGCTATGACAAGATGGGTTTGGACCAACGACTATCAGGGATATTTCACAAGATTCTGCGCAGGCGGAGTACTTATTGCAATCCCTGTATTACTTCTGTTTATGTTCCTTCAGAAATACTATGTTGAAGGTGTAACCGGCGGTGCTGTTAAAGGTTGACCTTTATCACTTGGCGAGGTCCTTTCGAGCCTAGTGAGAAAGGTCGTTCTGGCGAACGAAGTGAGAGCAGAACTACATTATGAAAATGAATAATGCAAAAAAAACTACACTTGAGGATGTAGCGGCTGCCCTTGGAGTTTCCAAAACCACCGTTTCCAGGGCTATTTCGGGAAAGGGGCGTATAGGTGAAGCTACAAGGACCCGCATTCTTGAATACATTGATCAAAATAATTTCAGACCGAATGTCGTAGCAAAGAGCCTTGCTGAGAGCCGAACCTTCAGTATTGCTGTAGTCTGGCCGGGGGATTATTCTCTTGTGGATCTTTCGTTTTTTCAGAAGTGTCTTGTCGGAATGAGTGAAGTGACCAGCGGACACGGATATGATATTATCGTGTCTGTGGTCAGCGGAGATGACATGAGCAGCCTTAAGAGAATTATTGAAAATCGCAAGGTTGACGGTGTTGTTCTGACAAGAACTCTGATTTATGACAAGCCTGCAGAATATCTGCTTAAAAGCGGCGTTCCTTTCGTTGCAATAGGTGAATCACCGGATGAGAGAATCATCACGGTTGATAACGATCACTTTGATGCATGCAAGGAACTCACCTCGATTATGATAGGAAAAGGGCACACTAAACTTGCTCTCCTCGGAGGATCAAGAAATCTTGTGATCACGAAGAAGAGATATGAAGGGTTTGCAGCAGCCTTTGCACAGACAGGGAAAAAGCTTGATGAGTCGCTGGTTTTCCTTGATCAGGGAAACGAACAGAAGATGACTGAGATAGTAAAGCGACTGGCAGCCGAGGAGGTCGACGGTGTAATCTGTATGGATGATATGCTTGCTGCTTATGTGATAAGAATCTGCAGAACAGCAAATATCAAAATACCCGAGGACCTTAGACTCGCATCTTTCTACAACAGTACAACGCTTGAAAACTCTGTGGTTCCAGTTACGTCACTAAATTTTGACGACAGAAACCTGGGCGCTGTTGCAACAAGAATGCTACTGCGACTAATCGACGGCGAGAAGGTCGAGAACCAGAAACTCAAGACCTACGAAGTAATAATGAAAGAGAGCACGAAGTAGTGCTCTCTTTACCTTACCCTAGGAGAAAAATATGCTATCAAAAGATTCACAATTATCATTTAATACCATGTCACTTACCCTTGACGGAAAGGGCTTCTATCCCGTAATGGGTGAAATGCACTTTTCCAGATACAGGAACAGATATTGGGAGGAAGAACTCTGCAAAATGAAGAGCGGCGGTGTCTCTATCGTATCGCTCTACACAATATGGATTCATCACGAGGAAATTCGCGGTGAGTTCGACTTTAGCGGTGACAGGAACCTTCGAAAGTTCCTCGGCACTGTTAAAAACGTAGGACTAAACTGCATCCTTAGAATAGGACCCTGGGCACACGGCGAAGCAAGAAATGGTGGTTTCCCGGACTGGCTTCTTGAGGATGCTAAAGAAAAAGGATACGAACTTAGAAGCAATGCGCCTGAATATCTTGAGCATGCGAGAAATTTTTATGAGCACATCTATGAGCAGGCAAAGGGATTTTTCCTGAAGGATGGCGGTCCTATCATCGGAGTGCAGATTGAAAACGAGTACGGACACTGTGGTGGTTTTGGCGGCGAGGAGGGTGAAAAGCACATGCGAACCCTTCGCGACATGGCTGTGGAAATTGGATTTGATGTCCCAATCTATACGGCAACCGGTTGGGGCGGCGCTGTTACAGGGGGCATGCTTCCTGTTATGGGCGGCTACTGTGAAGCACCCTGGGATCAGAGAACCACTGAAATCGAACCAAGCGGCAACTATATTTTTACCAAAGAAAGAAACGACCACAACATCGGGTCCGACCACGGACTTGGTGTCGGGATCACTTTTGATATGGATAAATTCCCTTATCTTACAGCTGAGCTCGGAGGCGGACTTCAGGTTACTCACCACAGAAGATGCATAGCGACCGGAACCGATACCGAGGCCATGAGCATGGTGAAAATGGGCAGTGGTGCTAATCTTCTTGGCTATTATATGTACCACGGCGGAACGAATCCTGAGGGAAAACTTACTACTCTTCAGGAGAGCAGGGAGACAGGATATCCCAACGATCTTCCGGTTTTGTCCTATGATTTTAATGCTCCTATTAAAGAGTATGGGCAGATGTCCGAGACCTACAGAAGGGTCAGAAGACTTTCCATGTTTACCGCGGATTTCGGGGAGGTACTTTGCGATATGCCCTACATTCCGCAGCCGGGAAATACGGATAAGCCGGATAACTCATCTGCCATTCGAACTGCTGTAAGGGCTGTGAAAAAGGATATAAACGGCGAAGAGCTGATGAGCGGATTTTTATTTGTGAATAACTATCAGAGAAGATATGAGCTCGAAGCTCATGACGCCATTACCCTGAAGGCTCATGATGAAAACGGAAATATGATAGCTGAGTTTGAAGAGAGGGATGTGAAAAACGGTGATTATTTCTTCTATCCCTTTAACATGCCGATTGGCTTTGATGCAGTTTTGAAGAAGGCCAACATGATTCCTCTTTGCATTCTTCATGATGAGAGAGGAAGAGAAAATGCATACGTTTTCTATGCGGATGAAAGAGACTCGGCTGCAGCTGAGATAGAGGGTGATCTTGGAAGCATTAAAATCGTGACACTGAGCAGCTATGAAGCTGAGCATGCAGTTAAGATAACCGATGAGAGGGGCGCTGAGCACCTGGTAATCTGTGAGTACGATGTTGTCGACAGGATTATCGGCAGCAACCGGAGAAGAAGCGGTGTACTTGAAAACGGCAATCCGAACGGCTATGAGATTTATGCTGAGATTCCGTCTGATGGAAATGAGCACACTGTTTCCTTCAGAGTGTGGCCGGACCTCGATGAGACACCTTCGGGATTTATCCATGACGATGCAGAGAATGTGTCAGATACCTACATGGTGGACATCATGGACTTTGCGGATTACAGATATGTGGATTCGCTGCTTAATCCGGTCAAGGCTGAGATAAAAGAGGACGAAAAGGCATATCAGCTTAATGTCACCGGAATAGACGAAGAGATTGACGAAATTTATCTTCATATAAAATATGCCGGAGATCGTGGAGAACTCTTTGCAAAAAGTGATATCGATATTTTTCACGAGGGAGAGCTGATCGCTGACAGTTTTTACACCGGTCAGGACTGGGAGATAGGCTTAAAGCGCTTTATCGGTTCTGAAGGAAAAACTGAGCTGGAGGAGAGCTTTGAAGGCGAAGTGGTAATTCATCCGCTTTTCGAAGATCAGGAGATTTATCTTCAGGAATGGCCGCAGCTATCTGAAGAAGCAGAAGGTAAGAAGTGTGCCTGCAGAATTGATGCAGTAGAGAGCGTTGCACAGTACAAGATAAAACTATGGTGATATGACAACAAAGACCGGATTATTTTATTATTTGTTGTTACTTGTAATAGCCATGCATGGTGGATTTTACCCACTGTGCATGGCACTTTTTATGAAGGTGTTATTAGTCTTTGAGTCTTGTTCATTTTTCCCTATGCAGATTACTTTTATAATAGTAAAATAGTAATGCTGTGTTTAGCATTTTTTAATCTGTAAAAAGCACGGCACAAATTGGGGGAAAAACAAAAAAACGGAGGAGAGTATATGCTAGAAGACATCTTATTGGGACAAAAAAGTCTCTTTGAGACCGGGGTTCAGACTGTTCTGAGAGGACAGGAAAACAGGTACAGAAAAATCGTTATACAAAACGGTAATCTTGTGGCAAATGAGCGCTCAGAGGAGAGTGGAATCTGCGCCAGAGTGTATTATAACGGGGCTTACGGCTTTGCATCTACCGCGGAGTATTCTAAGGACGCTGCGGCAAAGACCATTAAGGCTGCAACTGAAAATGCAAAATATCTTGATAAGTTTAATTCCGAAAAGAAGAAGGCTTATCCCGAAGTTATCAGTTCTCATATAACATCACCCAGAATGATAATTGATTATGAGCAGAAAAAACTGGTGGACATCTGCAAGGAAATCGATGCATACATCGAGAAGACCTATACGGATCTGCTTAGCAGAAGTGTAATTTATACGGAAGATACGATGGAGAAGATAATCGTTACTTCCGATGCGTCTGATGGACATGTGGCTTATCCCAGATGCAGGATTATGGTCGAGTTCAGCATGAATTCAAGGGAAGGAAAACCGGTTGAACTTTTCAGAATGTTCTTTGGATGCGGCCATGCAGGTGAGCATTTTGCAGATCTTAATCCCATATATGAAGGACTTGAGGATTTATATAAGAATATTAAAGCAAAGGCTGACGGTGTCTATGCCGAGGCCGGAGTTAAAACTGTAATTCTTCATCCCGATGTTGCAGGAATGATTGCGCATGAAGCTGTGGGACATACTGTTGAGGCTGACCTTGTTGACGGTGGTTCGGTAGCCGGACCGAATTTCGGAAAACAGGTGGCATCAGAGCTTGTCAGCATCGTTGACTATGCTCATACAGCTTTTGGAGTGGACGCTCCCTTCCCGGTTTATCTTGACGACGAAGGAGTTCCTGCGAAGGATGCGGTACTTGTTAAAGACGGAATACTTACAGGCTATATGCATGATCGTGAGAGCGCTCTTAAATATGGAGTTGAGCCCTGCGGTAATTCAAGGGGTTACACTTTCTCTGACGAGCCTCTTATCCGCATGAGAAATACAACTGTTCTTCCCGGAAAAGATAAGCTTGAAGACATGATCGCGTCTGTAGATGATGGTTATTATCTCGTGGGAACCGGTAACGGACAGGCTGACCTTACAGGTGAGTTCATGTTCGGAATAACCTGCGGCTATGAGATTAAAAACGGAAAGCTTGGAAGAGCTATCCTTGATACTACTGTTTCCGGTGTTGCTTTTGATATGCTGAAAACCGTTGATATGGTATCCGACTCAGTAATATGGTGGAGCGGAACCTGCGGCAAAAAGCAGGCTATGCCTGTTGCAACCGGCGGACCGGCAATTAAGTGCAAGATAACGATCGGAGGTAGATAATGGCTAACTTATATGAAGTGTCGGATATAATTGCCGATTACATAAAGACTAAAGGTGACCTTAAAGCAGATTTCACTATCTTTGAGACAGAGACAAATGAGATCACAATGAAAGACGGAAAGTTCACACTTTTCAGAACCATGTTTGATAACAATGTGTCTATCAAGGTAATCAAGGATCATAAGAAGGCATCTACAAGTATCAACAAGTGCGATAGGGAGAGCGTTGAAAAAGCGATTGATGAAGTAATCTCATCAGCTGAGGCGGGAAGCCCCGATAAAGCATTCGATATTGCTCCTGGACTTGAACCTGCTTCGTTCACAAAAGGCGCACTTACTCCGGACATTGAGAAGCTGATGGAGAGAACCAAGGAGCTTTCCGATGATATTGCCAGAGAGCATAAGAACATTATGCTTATCGAGATGTTTGCAAAGTATATCAGAGGGAAATCTATTTTCATAAATACGAACGGAACAAAAGATGATGTGGATTTCGGTTACTATATGATTGCTACCGAGTTCGCAGGAAATGATGGTGAGAACACCACAGGTGTTGCTGTTTCATATGCAGTGTTCGATAATCTGGACAGCAAACTTATCACTCTCGGAAGCATAGAGAAAGATCTGCAGGATGCTGAGAACTCACTTGATCCTATGAAAATCAGCGATAAGTTTGAAGGCGATGTAATACTCACACCCGGATGCGCATCTCAGATGCTTGGTGCTATAATCGGCAATACGGTTGTTGACCATACTCTTATTACAAAGACAAGTGTATGGCTTGATAAGCTCGGAGAGCAGGTTGCTTCGCCGCTTCTAACAGTTCGCTTCAATCCGTGGGATGAAAGAATTCTTGTCACAGAGGTTCATACATCTGATGGTTTCAGGTCAGAGGACTATAACCTTATTGAAAAAGGTGTTCTCAAAAGCTTTGCCGCAAGTCTGTATGCTGCAAACAAGTGTGGCGTAAAACGTGCGCCGAATTCATCCTTTAATACTGTGGTTGATGCCGGTGAAACATCCTATGAAGATATGGTGAAGAGCATTAAGAGAGGCCTTATTGTGGGCTCTGTTTCTGCCGGATCACCGGGGGCAAACGGAGAAATGTCCGGTGTTGCCAAGAACGCTTTCTATGTAGAAAACGGTGAAATAAAAGGAGCTGTCATTGAGACCATGATAAGTGCTAATCTCTTTGACATGCTTAAAAATATTCGTGCGATTTCGAAAGAGCAGCTCTGCGACGGAAATATGGTTATGCCGAGCATTCTCGTCGAGAACGTGACGATATCCGGAAATTAATAAGCCTTCCCCTTGGGGGATGTATAAATAATATGCCTTCCCCTTGGGGGGAAGGTGGCACGAAGTGCCGGATGAGGGGATTTTTGTTATTTTGGAGGTCATTTTGAAAAAAAGAAGTTCATTTTCTGGTAAAGTTGGTTTTGTTTTGTCCGCTGCGGGCGCATCAGTAGGACTCGGAAATATATGGAGGTTCCCATATCTTTGCGCAAAATTCGGTGGAGGTATTTTTCTTCTTGTATATGTAATTCTTGCGCTGACCTTTGGTTACACCATGATCATGGCGGAGACTGCCATAGGAAGAGCCACGAAGAAGAGCCCCGTTGGTGCATTTAAAGCCTTGGGACATAACAAGCTGATGGATATCGGTGGATGGATCAATGCAATAATCCCGATGTTGATCGTTCCCTATTATTCGGTTATCGGTGGCTGGGTATGCAAGTATCTGTTTGAATACTTTGTGAAAAGCCCTGCAGAAATCGCAGGTGATGATTTCTTTGTGAATTTTATTTCCAACGGAGTATCTGCGGAATTCTGGTTCATTATTTTTTCTATACTGGTACTTGGCGTAATTTTTATGGGAGTTCGTAACGGAATAGAGAGAGTATCAAAAATAATGATGCCCATTCTTGTTGTGCTTGCTGTAATTATCTGCGTTTATTCTGTTACAAGACCGGGAGCAATAGAGGGTGTTAAATATCTGTTCATTCCTAATTTTGCGCAGTTTTCACTTATGACAGTGGTTACCGCGATGGGCCAGATGTTCTACTCACTTTCAATTGCTATGGGTATCCTCATCACTTTCGGATCCTATGTTAAAAAGGAAGTCAGCATCGACGAGTCCACAAGACAGGTTGAGTTTTTTGACACAGCTATCGCAATCCTTGCCAGCCTGATGATCATCCCCGCTGTCTTTGCTTTTTCAGGCGGAGATCCGGAACACCTTAATAAGGGACCTTCACTTATGTTTATCACCATGCCCAAGATTTTTGCGAGCATGGGAGTAGGTCGTCTCATCGGAATATTGTTCTTTGCACTCGTTCTTTTTGCAGCTGTAACAAGTGCAATTGCTCTTACAGAGAGTGCGGTTTCAACCTTCTCTGATGAGTTTAAATGGAGCCGTAAAAAGGGCACCGTAATTATGGCATTTATCATGCTTGTTCTCGGAAGCCTTTCATCACTTGGTAACGGCCCTCTTGCAGGTGTCACAATATTAAAAATGCAGTTCCTTGATTTCTTCGACTTCATTACCAATTCCGTAATGATGCCGATAGCTGCACTTGCAACCTGCATCCTTATCACAAAGTTTGCAGGCATCGAGCGCATCGAGGAGGAAGTAGAGCAGGACGGACATCCATTCAAGAGAAAGAAGACCTTCTCCTTTATGATCAAGTTCCTCTGCCCTGTTTTTGTACTCGTTATCCTCATCAGCGCCATCTTAAACGTATTTGGAATTATTCAGATGTAAACAATAATGCCTTCCCCCTTGGGAAGATGAATATTTATATGTAATTAAGCCTTCCCCTCGGGGGGAAGGTGGCACGAAGTGCCGGATGAGGGGAACCGTATGGAAGAAAAATCAAAAGACTTCCTCGCAGGACGTCTTAAAGATCTCGCGACAAAAGCATATCATAACAGCTTTCTCACCCACACCGATTTTTTATCGGTCTCCGAGCTGGCTAGTGTCTACCGAATATTTGCTTCGGAGGGTGTGCCCGCAAATGTGCATGAATACTGCGGATCAAAATATGTGGTATACGGCGGCTTCGAGGATGCCGAGAGAGCGATGGTTTGTTTTCTTCCGGACTATCTCGATGAAGAAAGCTTTCTGGCCGCAGAAAAGGCAGAGCCCTCTGTTCTGAAATGCATTCACATAACACCGGTAAATAACAGGTTTTCGGACGACCTTACTCATAGGGATTATCTCGGATCACTGATGAATCTTGGAATCGAGAGGGATCAGATAGGAGATATTCTTACGGGAGAAAAAGAGGCTTACGTCTTTTCAACACCTGAAATCGGTGAGCTTATCTGTAAGGAACTGATCAGGATCAGACACACCTCTGTGAAATGTACGATGGTCAATCCTTCCGAATGTGAGATAAGACCGGCCTTTGAGGAGATAAGCGGAAGCGTGGCATCAGAGAGAACAGACGCTATCGTAGCTTTTGTATATCATCTCTCAAGAGCCGAGGCGCAGAAACTGATAGAAAGTGAGTCGGTTTTCATAGACGGGCGAACAGCCTACAGTGGTGGCTACGATTTAAAAGCGGGCTCAAGAGTTTCGGTCAGCGGCCACGGAAAGTTTATTTACCTGGGGCAGAGTGGCACCACCAGAAAAGGGCGATGCTACGTAAATGTGAAGTTGTTCGTTTAAATGTAAAATTAAAGCATCTGTTCTTAGCTTTTTGCTAAAGACAGATGCTTTTTTGAAATTTTACTCTTTTTATCAGGTTAATGCAGATAGTCTTTTCTCAAATTGTTCATAGAAATCCGAAGCTGTATCATAATCGGTCAGGAAGAAAATTTTAAGAAGTCCCATATTAACGGCTTTTAACTGTTCTTCCGGCATTTCGGGAGCTCTGTCGCCAATACCTTTTATGAAGAAATGCCACTTATCAATATAGGCTTCATACTTTGAAAATTCCGGAGTATCTATCCATTTTTTTATTTTAATCTTGGATTGTCGCTCTTTTTTACATTCATTCACCTGAAGAAAATACCTGTGAGTTTCATTTTCATATATTCTTCCAAGTGGGAAAAGCCTGCATATTCCGGGACGGTGCGGATGTATGCTGCATCGTCCTTCTGCATTCAGGAAAGAGCACGCATCATTTTCTCCCATTTTAAGGCAGGGGAGTATGATGCCATCAGCCACTCGAAGCTCAAGATTTTTTGCAAGCAGTTCTTCAAAAGACTTCCCAAGCCCTTTTTCCAATCTATACGCATCATAAGGATCCAGTGTTATGGAATCGCCCATCCCGGTGCAGCATGCGTGGCAGCCTTTGCAGTCACCGACATCAAGTTTAGCCATATCACCGGCGCCATAGATTTTTCCGTCTGAGATTTCTTTTATATCAACATTTCTTTTCATTACTAAGTACCTGTGGATTTTAGTCTTTTATATTATTATACAAGATTATAGCTATGATTTTAAAAGTCCTTTTCGCGAATGCTTCGTTTTCTATGATTTGTTACCCTTTTTACTCTGGATATGGACTTTTTAAGGATGAATATTTCGCAAAACAATAAAATCCAACAGTTTGTTACTCTTTTTCTTGGGAAATAGGAGTAACAAAACAATAAAAATGTCTTAATTGCGAAGAATATCCTTAAGAATTTCTTGAAAACAGGCTAAAAAGAGTAACAAAATGATATAAAGAGAATAATTGCGAAAAGAAGTATATGAAATTGACAAATAGGGGAAATTCATGTAAGGTATAGAAATAGATTGTGCGCAATCTAAATACAAAATAGTAAAAAGAACTAATTTACAATCAGGATAATAGGGATATGGCAATAATTAGCCAGGTTCATATAATTATTATCGAAAGGCAATTGAAATATGGCATACAGTATACTAATAGTAATAATCACAATACTTTATATAATTTTGCTTGAGCTCTCAAAGAACACCCTTCTTGGCTGGGCTGTTGGAATAATACTGGCAGCGGCATTGTTCTGCATCAGAATGTTCATGAAAAAGAGTGACAAGTGGGATGTTCGCACTGCGATAGGAGCAGTAGTAATACTTCTTATGCTTTTTGCAGTAAACTATAAACTTACTTCACCGCCTGTAAAAAGGATTCCTGCAGTTACCTACAAAAATCCCGAGCAGACAGCGGTGATTCATGTAGCTCAGGGAGATATTTCAGGTGTTTACAATGAGGATCATAGTGCCGAGATTTTTGCCGGAGTCCCTTATGCAAAGCCTCCTGTGGGAGACCTAAGGTGGAAGGAGCCTCAGGATCCGGATAGCTGGGCAGGGGTGAGGATTTGTGACACCTACGGTCCCATGGCGATGCAACCGAGATCTTCTGAACTCTACTCATCCTTGTCGCAGATACTTGGAACTAACGATTACAGATTTTCATTAACAGATCAGTACAGGGATGCGATGAGTGAGGACTGTCTGTACTTGAATGTATTCAGACCTGCGGATTACAGCGGTGAGCCGCTGCCGGTAGTTTTCTTTATTCATGGCGGTTCGCTCACAACAGGTCAGTCCTACTACACTGAATACCGCGGAGAGAGCTTTGCAAAGAAAGATGTTATCCTTGTAAACTTCGCTTACCGCCTGGGGATATTGGGCTACATGGCAAATGATGAGTTGGCTGCGGAATCCGTGAACCATACGACAGGCGATTACGGACTCCTTGATCAGATAAAGGCACTGGAGTGGGTCCATGAAAACATCGGAGCCTTTGGTGGTGACCCGGATAACATAACCATTGCAGGTGAGTCTGCTGGATCTTCTTCAGTTCAGGCGCTGTGCGTATCACCGCTTACAAAAGGATTATTTGTAAGAGCTATTGCTGAGAGCAGCGGAATAGCAGCTAAGAAGCCCTACCACACCTTCAGAGATATGTCCGAGGCTCTGGAAACAGGAGATGAAATCTTGAAGGAATTCGGCGCGAAAAATGTTGCAGAACTCAGGAAAATAGATGCGGAAAAACTTATTACGACAAAGACTCAGAACAGTGATATGTGTGTGGACGGATATGCGATAGCAGAGCAGCCTTATCTTACTTATGAAAAGGGCGAAAACCACGAGCAGGCGCTTTTAAACGGATCGAATCTAAAAGAGGCGGACGCATTTTTGCTTTCGACAAAGGCAACCTCTGAAAATTACGAGGAGATTCTGACGGATATACTTGGAGACTATGCAGGAGAGGCAGCAGAGCTTATTCCGCCCGGAGCCGTAGAAAGAGATAAGTATTTCATCATTGATCCCAAAGGGGATGCGAAGGGCAGCCTTAATTTCATATATAGTGATGCATGGTTTTCCTACAGTCACAATGTATGGAGCAGATACATGGAAGCACAGGGCAGGGATGTATACCAGTATTTCTTCACAAAGACAAATCCCTACCTTAGTAATAATCATGCGGGTGAGATGCCCTACGCTTACGGCAACCTGTTCTATCATCCGGGAATGTATGACGAAAGTGACTACGAGCTTTCAGAAATTATGCAGACCTACTGGACCAATTTTGCCAAGACAGGAGATCCGAATAAGGGAAGTGATTCTTCTGAAACTATAAATATACCCGAATGGCCAAAGTGGAATTCAGAGGAAGATAAACTCCTGGAATTTAATGATGAGATAAAACTCATTGATAATCCTTATCACGAGCTTAATAAGATCATTGATAAATATCAGAATGAATGACTAAAGCCTTCCCACCTTTGGGGCGCTCGACGTCCGGGGGACGTCGGCTTAGCGCGGACCGAAGCGGAGCGTAGACAGGTGTCTGCGCAGCAGACGGATGAGGGGACAAAAAAGCTCCTGCCGATATTCATAAGTGGCAGGAGCTTTTTCAGCTGCATACGCAGTTTATTTTGTTACTGATTTGGTTTCTTTGGTCTCATGGACAATATTTTTTCAACAATCTCAAAAATCGCTCTCTGATCGTGAGCAGTTTCCTGCTCGATAAGCAAATAGGATTTCATAGCGTAGGAATCCTCTGCTGTATCAATTGTCTCTATATTCTTCATGAAATCAGACATTGAAATATCAAGAGTTTTTGTGATTTTATAAATAGTGTTGACGGAGGGAGTTTTTACACCCCTCTCAAGCTGACCGATATATGAAGGATGAAGATCGCTTTGCAATGCAAGCTCCTCCTGGCTAAGGTTCTTCTCTTTTCTGTAAAATCGAACACGGTTTCCAATCTCTTCGGTAATATTCATTCAAGTTCTCCTTTTAAATAGTGCGTTGTATGCAGCTGATAAAAATGCATACTAACACTACCTATTTTTCTAAAATTTATACTAGAGATTCTTAAAAAACGCCTCAATTTTCGATAGTGCCAATTATTGAATTGCGCATACAATTGACGTTACACCGTCAAAAATATATACTATAGATACTAAAATATGAGGGAGACGTTCTATAGTACGCGTAATCAATCTATGAAAAGAGCACTTATTGTATCAAGTACAGGTGGATTTCTGTCGCAATTTCTTGAAAATGACGTGACAGTTCTTAAAGAAATGGGCTATGAGATTCACTATGCTTCGGATTTCAATAATCCGGTCTATGAGTTTAATCCTGAAAATCTCAGAAATGATGGCATAATAATGCATCAGATTATTCTGCACAAAAAGCCCTGGCACATGATAAAGAATCTGCAGGGACTCTTACAGCTTTCAAGCCTTATAAAAGGTGAACATATCGACCTTGTGCACTGCCATAATCCGGTTGGAGGAATGCTCGGAAGACTCTCGGGATTTTTGTCAGGAAGAAAACCCTACTGTATTTACACTTCGCACGGGTTCCACTTCTTTGAGGGTGCACCAAAATCCTATTGGCTCATTTTTTATCCGATAGAACGATTCCTTGCCAGATTTACAGACATGATCATAACCATAAATAAAGAGGACTATGACAGAGCCTGCAAATTCCATTTGAGGAAAGGCGGACATGTTGAGCTCCTTCATGGCGTGGGACTTGACACCAAAAGATTCTGCCCTAAGCCCGGCATAAGGAAGGATGTGCGCGAAGAACTGGGAATACCCGATGAGGGATTCCATATCGTTACAGCTGCTGAGCTCAATAACAATAAAAATCACATGGTTGTACTCGAGGCGCTTAGGCAGTTGGATGATAAGGATCTGTATTACAGCATTTGCGGAAGAGGTGGAAAGCGTCAGGAGCTTCGCCAGTTCATAGATGAAAACGGAATGTCCGAAAATGTAACTCTGCGAGGTTACAGAAAGGACATGGAAAGGGTTCTACAGTCGGCGGATGCTTTTGTATTTCCTTCCAAGCGTGAAGGATTTGGAATGGCAGCGGTGGAAGCACTTGGATGTGCTGTTCCTGTTATTGCGGCAGATAACCGCGGAACAAGAGAATACATGAGAGACGGGAAAAACGGAATAGTCTGCAAAGCTGATAATCCCAAAGCATTTGCGCTTGCTATTGAGATACTTAAGAATAATCCGGATATCAGACAGAAATATGCAAATAACGCGCTGGAACTTTCGGGGGTATTTTCCAAGGAAAAGGCGAAGGAAACAATGCGCAAGATATATTCAAAAATAGACAGGTAAGTGGGGAGAAAAGTGTATGGAGACGGTTGAGATTTCCGTCATAATGGGGGTTTTTAGCGGTCAGAATACAAATGAACTGGACCGCGCAGTTAATTCCATACTAATGCAGACCTTCAGGGATTTTGAATTCATCATTTATGATGATGGATCTAATCCTAAGGCATCGGAGTTTATCAGAGGTTTGCAAAAAAGAGACAAGAGAATAATAGTGATTGGAAGTGAGGAGAACCACGGACTCGCATTTTCACTTAATAAATGTCTGGAAAAAGCGAGAGGCAGATATATTGCCAGAATGGATGACGATGACATCTCCCTTCCAAAGAGATTTGAAAAGCAGAGAGCTTTTCTTGAAGCACATCCGGAGTATGACTGGTGCGGATGTAATGCAAAGATATTTGATGAGCAGGGTGTGTGGAGTGTGAGTACTAGGCCCAAACATCCGACAGCAGAGGATTACCTGAAGTATTCACCTTATATTCATCCGACAGTAATGTACAGAAGATCAGCGCTTATTGAGAATGGCGGATACACTGCAAGAAAAGAGACTTTACGGTGTGAAGATTATGAGATCTTTATGAGGCTATATCAGGCAGGATTCAAAGGCTGCAACATGCAGGAGGTGCTTTTCAAATATCACGTGGATAGGGAGAGCTACCATAACCGCGATTTCAAATTCAGGGTATATGAAATGAAAGTGCGGTATGAAAATTTCAAGAAGATGGGACTTTTGTTCCCATTTGGCTGGTTATACTGCATGCGCCCGATAATAGGTGTTTTTGTACCGGTTAAACTGATTGAATTCTATAAACATAAGAAAGCAAATGTATAGGATGGACAGGCTGGTTTATTACAAAAAGATTCTCGAGAAAAATCCTGCATATAATAAAGCGCTTTCTGATTGTATGGAGGAGCTAAGAGGCGATCCGCTCTTATCAAAATCTGTTGATAATACGGATAATGTAAGAGTTAAGGGTAGCATAATTCATCATCTTCACTCCTGGGCACCTGTGCTGACAGAGTTTGCGGCATGGGTGCTCGATGATGCAAAAAAAAGCAGTATTAAGAGACTATATTTTTTGTCGAGAGATGCCTGGCCGGTTTATAGGGCAGCGCTTGCGTTAGCGGATAGCTCGTCACCAGAATTACGTTACCTTCGTGTCTCCAGGTATGCGCTCAGGATCCCGGAGATGGCAATAGATAACAGCCAATTCCTGGACATGATGTTTCTTAGCGGAATAGATGTAACCATGAGAAAAATCCTGCAAAGAGGTGCGCTCTCTGAGGAGGAGATGCTGGAATTTGTGAGTATCCTTGGTTTCTCGGACTCACTTGACAGGATAATGGCAAGACCTGAAATACTGCAGTGGAAAGCAAAGGCAGAGATACATAAGGAAGAACTCTGGACTATCGTGCAAAGACATGCGAGACAGCGACTTCCTGATGCTATCGGGTATTTCAGGCAGGAAGGAATGCTTTCCGGAGATAGCATAGCAGTAGTTGACAGTGGATGGGTAGGCACTACTCAGCGAAGCATTAAAAGACTCCTAGACTATGCAAAACCGGGAACAGAACTTCAGGGGTATTATTTTGGACTTTACAAGATTCCGAAAAACATGGATCCAAACACATACAAAACCTTTTACTTTGGACCCAAAGGACAGATTCGAAGAAAAGTCTACTTCAGCAACTGCCTTTTTGAAGCTGTGAGCTCTGAGGCAGCAGGCATGACACTTGGATATGAAAACAATAATCCCGTGATCGCTGACTATGGAAGCCTGAATTCAGAGTACCTTGAGACAATGCAACCATATCTTGAGATGTTTGCAAGAGCGTATGCTCGTAATAGAGAGCTGGATAACGGAGTATCTGTATCCGAAGATATCTTGTCAAAACTGATGGCAAGACCGGATAAGTGGGAAGCAGAGCTATATGGTACCCTTAAATTTTGCGATGATGTCCTTGAGGGAGACGCACAGGATATAGCAGTACGGCTCCCATACAGAGATATATGTAACCTGCGGCTATTTAGAAAAACGGTTATATGGCTCCTAAGTAAGCTTCACATCAGGACACCGGAGATCCACGAGAGCGGCTGGATATACGGAAGCATCGTCAGATGTGGTAAACATGTCCGCTGGAGTCTTCTGCAGGCAAGGCTGTATAACTGTTTGATGTATGTTAGGAAGAACCTATAGTTTAAGCCTTCCTATTTGGGAAAGGTATATGTAAAGAAAAACAAATGCCTTCCCCTTGTGGGGAAGGTGGCGCGTAGCGCCGGATGAGGGGAATGGAGGTACAACATGAACAAAAAATAGAAGTACTGGCAGAGTATCTCGACACCGGAAATGCAGTAGCAGCTAAGTCAACACCTGTACAACAAAAGAAAGCCGGCTGGCAGTCAGAGATCTCATGGCCAAACGGCATCACAGCTCCTGCTGCCAAGACATCTGGAAGCTGGTCTGTAAGCTGCTCCGCGGATGGATCGATATCGGTACAATAAAAATCAGATCATCTGAAAGAGAAAGTTTTTTGGGGGGAGAAAAAGAATATGCTTTTAAAGAGAGTAGTAGCTTTGTTTTCTGCGCTCATAGTCTGCATTGCATCAACACCTATGACTGTAAATGCGGATAGTTTTGATGCTGAAAAAGGAGCACATGAAGCAAATTTTGAAGACTATGATTTAGAACAATACGAAGAGGTGTCTGATGGTAATGTGGGGCAGACAGACACAGATACCGAATTTTTTGAAAATGAAGAACAAGATGGTCAAGAACAAAAAGGAAATGAGCAGATAGAACAATCTGCAAATGATCAAGACGATTCTAAATCAATTTCGGAAATGGCATCTGGAGAAGAAAACCAGGATGCAGAAATGCCAGAGGAAGCCACTATATCAGATGATAATCCAGATGACATTACAACTACAGAACTAGCACCATTAGACATACAAATTTCGGATTCTATGGATGTTTCATCCGCAGAAGAGCTTGAAACAGCTATTAGTTCTAAAATATCCAATATTCATATTGTAAGTGATTTTGAACTTGATAGAACATTTTATGTTACCAGTGAGGTGAATATAACATCATCTGCACCACATGTACTTACCCGTGCAAATAATTTTGCAGGGGATATTTTTGTTGTGGGAGAGAACGCTAATGGCGAAAAAACTTACTCAGCTGATGATAAGGCTATTCTTTCGATAGGAGAATCAGGGGAAGATAATGCAAATCTTTTAGTAATTGATGGAAATAGTGATAACATGCAGGAAGAAGTAACCGGAACAGTTCTTTTTATATGTAATGGGGCTGAGGCAAATATTTATAACAGTCTTACATTTACAAATAACTGTAAGGTTAACAATAGCAGGACGTTGGATACAAAATATCATTTACCATATCCGGAAAAGATAGGCGGTTCTGTAGCGATTATAGCAAATGGTGTTCTTAATGTTTATGGTGGAAGTTTCAACAACAATAGAGTGTTAGCAGAAGGACTGGAAGATGGAGCAGATAGGACATCTTCTATGGGGGCTGTGTTCTATAACTATTCTAATCTGAATATCTATGGTGGGGAATTTTGTCAGAATAGTTCCGGTCGTGGTGGGGTTATATATAATTACAGGATGTTACACCTATTTGGTGGACATTTTGATAGTAATTATGCATCCAAATATGGTGGTGTCATTTACCAGGCAGAAAGCCAGTTTGGAGAATTACTAATAGGGGAGAAAGAAGAATATACGTCGCTTTTTGAAAATAATTCAGCTCTTAATTCCGGTGGAGTTATTTATTCTCAGACAAAGAATGCTGTAATCATATATGGAAATACTTCTTTTAAAGCAAATAAAGCCATTAGCTACAATGGCGGTGCGATTAATATTTCAGGGACGTTAACTGTAAAGGATGAGATTCTGTTTGAAGGCAATAGTGCAAATTCTAAGGGCGGTGCAGTTTATATCGTAAATGATGATCCGAGTCTTACTACGAGAATAGGCACCTTTCACAATGTAAAGTTCAAGAATAATAAGGCTAACAGGGGCGGAGCGATTGGAATAATGGCTGCTGAAGCTACTCAGAAGGAAGGTGGGATAGCGAATTTTGAGAGTTGTACTTTTGAGGGCAATGAGGCTGTAAAGGTGACGGATGATACAACTGATATGAATGGTGGCGCTATATACATTAATCGAAAAAGTAAAGTATCAATAAAGGATACCGCTTTTGTAGATAATAAATGCCAAGATGAGGGTGGAGCTATCTATTGCTCGGGGGAGAGTGAGATAACCATCAATAATAGCTCATTTGATGACAATAGTGCCCTGTTGGCAGAATCCGGTAACGGAGGAGCTGTTGCATTACATAGCAGCGTGGCAACTGTTGATGGAACCTCATTTAACAATAACCATGCCGGAAAAAATGCAGGTGCATTTTATATTTCCTATGTGGGTGACAGTGAAGTGGATTCTACTGTTACTCTTAATAATTCCGGTTTTTATAATAATGAAGCAAATTATGGTGGGGCATTGTATATGACTAGCCATGTTGAGAGTGATTATGACGTTTTAACTATGGCAGAGTCTGAATTTGGAGAAAATCATGCGCTTTATAACGGAGGCGCAATGTATTCCACTAGTTCAAAATCATATTTGACTATGGTCAACTTTTCTGGAAATGTTTCTGATGCTACAGCAAACGAATCTGGATCAAGATATGGAGGAGGAGCCTTATATCTGACAAAAAGCTCTATGGAGATAAATGGTGCGGAATTTATAAATAATACGAGCGATTATAATGGTGGAGCGTTGGCGATATATTCAAATAGTCATTTTGCAGGAAACAATATTATAGCAGAGGAAAATTTGGCTAACTATAATGGCGGTGCGGTTTATGTGAATAAATCATCAATGAATCTGTATCACAGTAATATAAAGCTTAATGCGGCAAAGAAAAATGGTGGTGGAATCGCTTTTTATACAGAAGCTGTTTCCAATATCTATACTACTGCTTTTACTGCTAATACTGCTGATAATGGTGGTGGTATATGCGTTTACACCGGAGATACGGAGACGATGATCAGGGACTGCGAGTTTAAGAGTAATGTGGCAAGTGCCTTCGGAGGAGCTTGTTATTGTGCAAATGAAAGTAGGCTGACACTTTTTAATAACAAAGCAGTCAAAAACAGGGCAGATAATGGCGGAGTAGCATATATCACTAAGACCGGCACCGAAGTGAATGTTGCCGCACTTACAGTTTCAGAAAATGTTGGTATAAGTGGTGGATCTATAATTTATGGAAATACAAACAAAGCAACTTTAAACATCGATAAAGATCAATATACAGATTTAACAACGGATGTGTTGGATGATACTTATTGGGCATCGGCGATTGTAAACAAGCTGACAGTAAATGAAGTGAGCTTTATTATTCCTGAATATGAGGACTATTCACACGAGATTATTCCGGGAATTGTACCTCAGGAGAAAGATTCAGAATCCGTAAAGGCAATTTTTGACCTAGAGAACGGTACTGAAGAAGAATACATAAGCGATGCATACAATAAGCTTGAGATTCTTGGAGATTCTTCGAATTTCTGTAGTCGTAATACAACAGTATTCGAGAATATAAATGGAAAGAATGTCACAGTAGATACGCTTGTTAGTCATAGTGGGGAAAAGGCATATAATCCAAATGTTGCAGAAGGCATTTTGATATATGAGGCGATGAAATATAAAAGAGAATATCCGGAAAAAGAGGTGTTTATAAGCCTCTCAACATTCCACTTTTCAGTTGAAGCTGCTGTATGCATCAACAGAAACAGTAGATACTTTGGATATATGCGACAGCTACCCGGAAAGAATTATGATAAGAATGGTTTTGTTCGCATAGCATATTTACTTGTTACTGCTGCTAAAATGGGAATTCATGTAAATGCAATGGGGCAGATAGAAGCTTCTCTTAGGACAAGTGGAGAAACTGGATTTGTCCAGTATTTTGAAAATTATTTCTATGATAAGTGTGACAAAAATTATGTAAGGGGCGGCTTGGTTAAGGATTACCTGCTCTTTAATAAGGTCAAATGGACTTCTTATGGGGATGATGCAGCCACTGATATGATGCATACAAAGGTTTGCGCAGTTTCCAATTACATTGATAAAGATGGCAAAGAGCACAGTGGATCTTTATGGCTTTCCAGTATAAATTTGGATGGTATCAATAGCACCGGAACAAATAATAACAATAATATTCAGTCAGGGTGTGTGGTATCAGATCATGACAGATTGTATCAAGCTGCATATAATTACTTGAAATTGGTTTCTGAATACTGTGGGCAGGAAGATATTTATGAGTTCAGAAATATTGTATGGGAGAAGATGACTGAGCAGATTGATTTAATAAACGCCGGAAAAGATAATGAAATACCTCCATCTGAGAAAATAGTGTATCTGGGCTCTTCGAGGGATGACGTTTTTGAATTGTATTTTTCACCTTTTGGTGGTGATTCTGCTAGTTGGAATGAAAAGTATAACCCGTTTTGCAAATACTTAAGTCTTATGAGTAGATCAGATGATTATGTTTTGCTTATTTGGAATAACCCTAAGTTTAAGACGAATTACACCCTTGGATCGTCTTTCCAAGACTTAATTGTGAAAGCTTTTCATACACATAAAAATGCAAATAATAGGCTATATCTAGTACTCCCGGGTTTTGATTCTTCTAAAATGAATGATTTGAAGGTTGGTACAGATATAGGATATAAATCTATTGGCACAAGGGCGAAAGGCTCTGTGCATAATAAAGATTTGCAGATTTCATATTCTCAGAATGGAAAACGCGAATATGTAAGTCTTTTGAATTCCATGAATTTGCACCAGGGGTCGATGTCATATCAATCAAATCATCTTCTGATAATCAAAGAGAATAATTGTAATGAAGATAGTGTCTTTTACACTCTTGCAGATCAGACATCTGTTGGGGTTGTGGAAAGAGAAGATAAAAATAGAACGATATCTTTTGAGACAAATGGAGGAAGCGAAGTAGAAAGCATTACGGCTGAATATGATTCAGTAATTAGTGAACCCGAGAAACCTGTAAAGGAAGGAAATACTTTTGAAGGATGGTATTTGGAACCTGAACTGCTTAACGAGTATACATTTGAAAAAATGCCAATGGACAGCATGGTTTTATATGCTAAATGGACTCCCGATGTTTATAGGATTGAATTTGATAGCAATGGCGGCTCGCATATAAGAACCAGGCTAGTGACATATGGAGCGGAGATTGGAGAACTTGATATACCTTCGCGCGAAGGTTATACATTTGGCGGTTGGTTTATGGATGAAGAATTTTATTATCCATACGATTACATAAATATGCCGTCTGAAGATATTTACTTATATGCGAAATGGAATCTTAAAAACAGCAAGACTTCGAATAAAGCATACGAAGAAGATAACACGCCGAATGTTGATAGTAATTCGGAAAAAGCGCAAGTTACATGTACTGATGAAGGGCACAGTATTGGGGAAATAGTTAATACAGATGATAATGATGTCTTTTGTCAGATCACGAAGCTTGATGCGCAGGGTACGCCTACTGAAGGAACTTATATTCATTCACCTATGAGCAAGAAAAAGTCAGTCAGGGTTCCCAGTTTAGTGATATTGAAAGATGGGTGTCAGGTGAAGATAACCGGTGTAGCGAATAGTGCGTTTGAAAACAATAAGAGAGTGAGGAAAGTTGTACTAAGTAATAACATTAGGACGATAGGTGACAGGGCATTTTACAATTGTCAGAATCTAAAGAAGCTGGTTATAAATACCTCTAAGTTAAAAAATAAGAGCATTGGCAAGAAGGCACTTGGTAAAATATCAGAAAAGGCTTATGTTTTTATTCCTGCTAAATGTAGAATAAGATATCCAAAGATTTTTAGGAAAAGAGGCCTTTCACGGAATGCAACAATATACTATCCTAAATGGACCGCTGGGAAAAAGTAGAATAAGGTGAATAAAGGGGCAGCAGTTCATCTAATGCGACAGCCCCTTTTTTCTTTACTACATTTTTTATATACTCAAAAAAATCATTTCACTAATCGTGCCGATTGCAGTAGCTATGCCTGTTTTGTATAATATTAGTGATTGCAGAAAAATGTGGATTACTATACTAGGAGATAATACCTTGTCCCAAAGGTTTAATAACCTTTTGAAAACAGCTGATGAAGGAAGAGGAGTGCCTTGCGGCTCTTAAGAAGAACTATGATGGATACCATTTTCATCAGGGAGGCGAGGGAGTATGCACTTGAATAGCGCTGAAATATTAACAGACCGGAGAAATAAATCTTAATGAAAGCATATCAGCTTAAAATCACAATCAAAAATTCAAAACCGCCAATCTGGCGCAGATGTATAGTACCAGCAGGACTTAGCTTTTCACAGCTGACGGTGGTTATACATAAAGTAATGGGATGGTGGGAAGGACACCTTAGTGAGTATACATTTGGCAATCAGGGAGTAAGGCTCCTTGAGCAGGCTGATGAATTTGATGGCGGATGGGATATGGATGTTTTGGACTCATCAGAATATATCATTGATGAGTTTTTTGAAGATACAAAGTCTTTTACATATCTATATGATTTTGGAGATGACTGGTATCATACTGTTCAAATCGAGAAGATTATCAAAGATTATGAGTATGACCATCCGATGGTAATTAAATTTAAGGGAGATACTCCTCCCGAAGACTGCGGCGGTATATGGGGCTATTATCAGATGCTTGAGACTCTCGATGACCCCAAAGATCCTGAGCATGATGAAATTAAGGAATGGTTCAATGAACAGAGTAACGGACCATACGATATGGAACTGGTCAATCAGGAATTATCAAGATACAAAAAAACAAAAAAGAAAATAAAGCCTGTTAGTGAAGAGAATCTCCTATACAAAACTATGAGTTCCCGCGGAAATATAAATCTTGATCAGGTAAGCGTTCCCAAAAACAGAGATTACATTGTGAGTAAAGAACAGCAGAAGAAACTTGAGAAGGCTATTAAGGATATTGGAAATACATTGAAAGCCGTTGCTGATGCCAAGGAGGCTTTTGACAAAACTCTTCGCCACACTTATGGCGATGAAAATGTGGACAACTACTACGAACTCATGGACCAGACAAACAACGGCGACAAGAAGGTTAAGACTCTTTTTGATTATGACAAATGGACTGATGTGACAATAGAAAAATCCAGGCATCAGATTCAGGATCTGATGCTTAATCTGCGTGACATAGATATCAAGAACTACATCAAATACATGCAGATTCCCGATAAGAGCGGTACTACAAAGCTCGAGAGAATAAGAAAAATCGTTAATGAATTAAAAGAGCATCCGAAATATTTTATGTACCTGTACCACCAGGATGAGCTGGAAACACTTTTTGACATATATGATGGTAAAACAGACATTTTTAAATTCGATGGTTTTGCACCTGGTGAAATAATGGATACTATCATGATCAGCATCCTTATGGGGATTCTTGAAGTCAAGGAGAAAGGTAACAAGGCACAAATTAAGCTTGCAGAGGATGCGGGTGAGATCATTGAGCCTGTAAGGGAGCTTTATAAGAAATCCGGGAGAAAGATATATAGAGAGCTTGGCGATTTTGATAGACGAATGGGCGGAATTATCATGGCTTATGGCATATTTGAGATAGACAAAATCGCGCCGACAATGAACCAAATTTATGGGATAAAGGCAGATGAAAAAGACGTTACCGTAAAAACCTATCTTCATCTTACCATGCCCACAGTGCTTCAGACTTGCACAGATTATCTTAGCGGTGAATCCCACGTTGTAATGCCGGGGCTTGATGCGCAGTCTATCATTGAATATCGGAAACTGAAACTTGGAAGCGACATTGATTACAAGACTTTTACAAGTACAGACGCTCAGATAGTATCTCGGGATATGGCAGACATCTATTATGCATGGGCTGATATGGGTATGCTGTTTGAACATGTCTTTGAACTTGAAGACAGAGAAACAAGTGAGCATATGGATTATCTCTATCGCTGCGTACTTAATGGCTGTGATGCGGGATTTCTATTTGAGGAACTGTGTGAGATATATCCGACCAATAATTATTTCATGCTTTCGGAGTACTGGCATAATAGTATAGCCTGCGTGATGGATACCGGACTTCCTCACTTAAAGGGTTATTCAAGATATGAGTATTACAAGCTCACAGGGCAGCGCCCGCAGGACCTTCCAGTGTCATCCTTTGCAACAACCGGTAAAAAGAGTAAGGGGGCGAAGGCACATCTTATGTACCTTCCGGAGGACATACAATGGGAATTATATGAGCTTCGTGTTACGGATGAGATGAAGACGCACAAGGAAGAATTTGCAGAGCGGGCAGAAAAAATACTTGCAAAGTACCCGGACAATCTGGAAGTTATGGCGAGCTTCGTGGATTTCTTTGTGGCAGTTGGCAAAAAGGAACGCACCGAATTTCTTCTTGGAAGAATAAAGAAACTGGCGCCTGAACTATCTACGGAAGTCAACAGAATGCAGAACATGATAAAGAAGGGGAGAGTACCGGATTACTTTGAATCAGACTTGCCCTTTCATGATGACGATAACTTATTCATTCACGGAATTGATGACGATCCATTACGTGACTGGGATGATGACCTCTTCATTCCTCAAAAGCCGATAGTCCGTGATAAGCCCAAGATTGGAAGAAATGATCCCTGTCCATGCGGGAGCGGCAAGAAATTCAAGAAATGCTGCATGGGGAAAGGGATATACGATTAAATTCTATCCCGGCTATGAGGAATTACTGTCTACGGGAAAATCTCCTCAGGGCAGCAGTACTATACAACTATCCTGAAAGGCTTGAACACTATAAAGGAAATATGCTTCTTTCGAAAAATAAGTAATAGATAAATGAATAGTAAAAAGGATAAATCCTGATGTAACGTATGAAAATGCTTTATGTCAGGAGTTTTTTATGCCCTTTTTACGAATTTTGTACTGCCTCAGGAAATGACTCCGGAAATGCACTATTGTGTCAAAAACACCATTTGACGGTTCTATAGTATAGTTATATACTAAATAGGTACATTAGTGCATAATTGCAGCATTAAAGTACTATAGAAAGTTTTTTGTGAGGAAAGTATGGGAGATTTAAAGCAGTACTGGTTTGTAATCAGGGAGCTTACGGGGAGAGAAATCAAGAGAAAATATGCCAGATCCTATCTGGGAATCTTGTGGAGCGTTTTAAGTCCACTTCTGTATATGCTTGTAATGACATTGGTATTCTCTACTATGTTCAAAAGAAGCATTCAAAATTTTCCACTTTACTACTTAGCTGGATATTTATTTTGGAATCTGTACGGACAGATCAGCAACAGTGTAATGACAGTTCTGGTTGATAATAGAAATCTACTACTACGTGTGAAGGTACCAAAGAATGTTTTTGTCCTTTCGAGATGTTATACAGCATTGGTGAATTTTCTGTATACCCTTCTGGCCTTTTTTCCACTTGTGTTTTTGTCTGGAGTGAAACCATCAATCACCATGTTGTTATTCCCGATTGATATCGTACTCTGCGTAATGTTTGGACTGGGAGTTGGATATATACTATCAATACTGTATGTATTCTTTGCTGACATAAAGTATCTATACACAGTATTCTTGACAATGCTTATGTACATGTCAGCGCTATTCTATCCAGTTGAACAAGTGCCTGCAGCAATGCAAATGGTCATCAATAATAATCCGGTGTATTGCTACATGCTCTTTGCCAGAGATACCATGATTTATTCCACATTTCCTACTAAGGACTTATGGATAAAAGCCATCTTCTGGGCGGTAGCGGCATACCTTTTGGGATACCTCGTATTCCGCAGAAGAGAAAACGAAGTAATGCAAAACATCTAATAATTGTGCCTTCTCCTTGAGGAGAAGGTGTCAGCGAAGCTGACGGATGAGGGGACGCATATGAACCAACAACCAATAATCCAGGTCAAAAACCTGACCATGAAATACAAAATCAGCACTTCCAACGTCTCCGGACTTAAGGAGTACCTGATAAAAACAATTAAAAAGGAAATAAGCTACCGCGAGCTTCTCGCTCTTAACGATGTCTCATTTGATATATACAAAGGCGAAGTTGTCGGGATAATCGGAACCAATGGTTCGGGGAAATCCACGCTCTTCAAACTGATTGCCGGTGCCATAAATCCTACTGAAGGAGAGATAATTGTCGATCGTAGGCGTCTCCAAATGTTGACACTTGGAACCGGCTTCGATATGGAACTCTCCGGTCGAGAAAATGTCTACCTGAATGGAGCTATCGTAGGCTATTCCAAGGAATTCATAGATGAACACTATGATGACATTGTAAAGTTTGCAGAGCTTGAAGACTTTATGGAAGAGAAGGTGAAGAACTACTCCTCAGGTATGGTATCCAGGCTTGCATTTGCAATTGCAACTGCAGGTGATGCCGCGGACATACTACTGCTTGACGAAGTGCTGTCAGTTGGAGATGAGTTCTTTAGGAAAAAGAGTTTGGCTAGAATTAAAGAGATGATTCATGGAGGCTCCACTGTTTTACTTGTTAGTCATGGTATGGCAACTATCAGGGATAACTGTGATAGAGTGATTTGGATTGAAAAAGGCAAGAAACTCATGGATGGAAATACTGAGGAAATATGCGCTCGGTATAGTGAATCTGGATCGAAATAATATTCATATCGATTATTGTCAGAAAAATGTTGGGGAGATGTATGGATAATGGCTAAAGTGTCAGTGCTAGTTCCGTGTTACAACGTGGAGAAATTCATAAGAAAATGTCTTGAGAGTGTGTTGGAACAAACACTATCAGATATTGAGATTATCTGTATAAATGATGGATCAACGGATGGAACGCTACAGATACTTGAAGAGTATGCGGTAGAGGATGATCGTATCATTGTTTTGAACAAAACGAATAGCGGTTATGGAGATTCTATGAATAAAGCGATGAAAATCGCTACGGGAGAATACATAGGTATCGTTGAAAGTGATGATTATATAAGGCGGGAGATGTTTGAACGCTTATATACTACTGCGAATAAATATGAGCTTGATGTGGTGAAAGCTAATTTTTATTTGTGGTGGGCAGATACGGATAAGATTATTCCACACGAAGCTTGTTTGCCGGAAGAGTGTAACTACATTTTTGAACCAAAGAAGTTTAAACAAGGAACGATGTTCAGTAGAAAGCCTTCTATATGGTCAGCAATATACAGAGCAGACTTTTTGAGAAATAATAATATTTTATTTTTGAACACACCTGGAGCATCGTATCAAGATACCAGTTTTACTTTTAAAATTCTTGCATGCGCAGAAAAAATGGCATGTATTTCTGATAAACTGTATTTTTATCGGCAGGATAATGAAGGCTCATCTGTAAATAATGCAGATAAAAAATCGGATTTTGTTCTTAAAGAATATGGAGAAATCAAAAGATTCATAAGTGGCTTGGAAAATAAAAAAGATTCAGAAGATGAGGGTGCTGATGATGAAGTGTGTTCGCTTCCGCTTATTTATGTCAGTGCTTTTTACGATGCGTGTATTTGGATGTACGAATTACTTAGTCCAAATAAGAGATTGGATTTTTTGTATAAAATATCTCCTATTTTTGAAGAAATGATATTTGAGTATGGTGCTGATAAGATTCCATTTGGACCGTGCTGGTGGAAAAAACGCGATATTGTAAGGATTGCAAGAGAACCTTTTGAATATCACGTTTGGAGAGATGACGAACGCATAGCCAATAATAAAGAAAAAACTATTAAGCAGATAGTACAGGCGGCATCAAATATGCCAGAGGAAGACAAGGTGGCTGAAAATAATAATCCATTTTTTTCAATCATCATCCCTGTATATAATGCCGAGAAGCATATCCAGGCATGCCTGGACAGCTTGCGTTATCAGAGCTTCAGCAATTATGAAGTGATCTGCATAAATGATGGTTCTACAGATAAAAGTGGGGAAATAATAAAGAGTTTTCAAAAATGTGATAATAGAATCAAATTGATATCTACGGGTAATAGTGGCGTATCGCATGCCAGAAACCTTGGACTAAAGAGCGCTACAGGAAAATATATTTTACTATTGGATGCGGATGATCATTTTGATAAAGACACATGTAAGATTGTCTGCGAATCAATAATTTCGAATAATGAGCCGGATATGCTGGTGTTTGGCGGAGAACCATTCCTTATGGATGATCGGCGACCTGATGAATGGTTTTTTAGGGTACTGACAACACCGGATTTGTATTTTGAAAAAGTAGCTGCTGAAGATATTTTTTCAAAAAAATACTTAAGTGTATTTTGTTGGCGATGTGCATATAAAAAGGAATATGTCATAAGAAAACAGGTTTCGTTTATAGAAGAAAGAAAGTATGGTGAAGATGCCATATTCATGATATCAGCACTACATAATGCTGATGGAGTGGCAGTAATATCTGACAAACTCTACCATTACAGAGCTGATAGTGAAGATTCTGCTATGAATAAGATAAAAAAGAAACCGGAACAGTTTGCGAAGGAACAAATTGACATATTGGAGAGCATATTGGGATATTCTTTGCAGAATAACTTGTGTTATACGAAGGAATTGTTACCATTTGCAATTGATTTTGCATTTGATGCGATTATGTCTTGCCCTATGCCATACAGAAATAAGGGCGCAAACAGATTCATATCACTTATTGACTCGTACAAGCTTAATCAATATGAGCCAGAGATTACCGATGATGGTAAAAAATTTCTTAATATGTGTAGACAAGGGAACTTTGAGGTTGATACTGATACTCCAAAGAATTGGAATGATGCCGGAATAGTGAAACGAGTGTTGCTAAAAGTACTGCCTCCATCAAGGGCAGCTTTTTATGACTATATGTGCTTGATTTTACAAAAACTAGGATAGGAGCAAATTACTATATATGCCTACATTTGATGTCTTGGGATGTTGTGTGTCCAGGGATATATTTAATTACTTGGATCAGGAAGTATATTCCTTGGATAAAAAGATTACATTGTATATAAATGCGCATACATGCGACAGATGTCTCAGCTCGCTAGATGGATATCTGCCATTATTTGGAAAATCAGATTTTATGAGAAGAATGGCAAAGCTGCTAATAATGGGTAATTTGTTTGAAGTGCTAGGCAATAAAAATAACGGAATATGTAATAAAATAAACGACTGTCCCGGGGGGCAAAAATGGCTTGTGTTGGATTTTGCTAATGAGCGGTTCCCACTACAATTATGGCAATATAAAGACCAGTTTGGAATGATGCCAGTATGTTGGGATACATATAAGTGGGGAGAAGAGATAAAGAGTAGGACAGCGGAGTTTAAAATTGCTGATTGGCATTTTGCCGATAGAAATGCCAGGCAATATGCTGAAAACATAGAAAGATATATAGATTCTCTTTTGAAAATATATGATACCCACCATATTATATATATCCAGACACGCTTATGCGATGAAGTTCGTGATGATAATGAAAATAGAATGTATTCACTTACAAAGAATACTGACAGATACAAAGGAATAGATGAACCTTGGAGAAGGAAGAAAGGGAATCAGCTTATAGAGGCTGCTGAAAAGATACTTCTCGAAAAAACTAAAGATGCATATATCATTCCTTTTCCAGAGGGTGTTTTTATAAACAGTAATCATATATGGGGAACGCATCCACTTCATTATGATGAATTGTATTACGAATATGCAGCTACAGCAATAAAACTGATTGCAAAGGATAATGCTACTAACACTAGTGATCGAAAAATTCTAATTGAGAGGGAATTACAGTTCCTAAAAAAGCAATATGAAAACAAGTTTTCAAGGGTAAGGGGATTGGCTGTAAGCAATGAATAAAACTATAAAAAATATACCTGAGGAAAAATGCACTGGCTGCGCAGCATGTTATAGTAGCTGTCCAGCTAATGCTATAACCATGAAATATAATTCTGAAGGTTTTTTGTTTCCATTTTTAGATGATTCTATGTGTATTAACTGTGGCATATGTTTGAAACGGTGTCCAGAAAAAGAGGTTGATAAATTATTAGAGTCTCTGCAAGAACCAATCAATTGTAAAGCAGCGATGGTCTCTGATGATGCTATAAGATTAAAAAGTTCCTCAGGGGGACTATTTTCTGCTATATCTGAATACATAATTAGTCAGAACGGCTATGTATGCGGGGCAGTTTATAGTGATGATTATCGTACAGTAATGCATGTTTTGTCAAATAATGAGCATGATTTAATAAGGATGCGGGGATCAAAATATGTACAAAGCTCAGTTGGTGATTGCTATATTGAAATAGAAAGGGTATTGAAAAATGGAAACAAGGTTCTTTTTTCAGGGTGCCCATGTCAGGTTAGTGGCCTAAAATCTTTTTTACATGATGAATATGAGAATTTGTACACAGTGGATATAGTTTGCCACGGAGCTAACTCTGTATTTGCATATCAAAGCTATATTGATGAAATCGCAAAAGGAAGGCAAATAGAAAGTGTGAATTTTAGAGATAAGAGTCTTCATGGGTGGTCAACGCCGGTTACAATTAGATACACAGATGGAACGATGGATGATTATCCGTACCATTTGTCAAAATGGAACGATGGATTTTTAAATGGGATAATAAATAGAAAATGTTGTGCAACATGCCATTATGCGCAAAAGAGGAGAGTAGGAGATATTACGCTTGGGGACTTTTGGCAAGTACAAAAGTGGGATGAGAGCTGTAATGACGGCGGAGGAACTAGCCTTGTTCTAATAAATAATTCTAAAGGATTATATTTATATGAGCATATAGTACCATTATTGAAGCTGAGTAAGGAAGCACCTTTTGAAGCAGCCGCGAAGTATAACGGACAGTTAAATAGACCACAAAAAATGGCACCGGGGAGAAAGTATTTTTTTAAACACTTATCATCTAAGGGCTATCATAATTCTTTATGGTATGGCCATGAATGGAGATATGATTTTGGACTTGTTGGATGGTGGTTTGCTTCAAACTATGGAAGCGTGCTTACTTATTTTGCTCTTGGAAAAATTCTCTTGGATATGGACTATTTGCCTATACTTATTAGAATACCAAAGAAAGACGGAACGCCATGGGAAAAGATAACAGAGAAGAACATAGAGTTTATGGCAAAGCATTTTTATATATCAAAAGAACGAACTTTTGATAAAATGGCCGAAACAAATGTTTTTTGTGATGGCTTTTTATTAGGCTCTGATCAACTGTGGGTTGATTGGTATAAAGATTTAGTGGGGCATATTTTCTATTTAGCTTTTGCTGATGAAAAAAAGAAAAAAATAGCTTATGCAACATCACTTGGACGATCTGATTTTCAGACTACAGACAGAGAAAAAATAACAATTTCAATGCTGCTAAGAAGATTCGATGCCATATCTGTTAGAGAAACATCGGGTGTAAATATATGCAAAGAAAGATTTGGTATTGATACCCTTCGAATGTTGGATCCGGTTTTTCTTTGCAAAAAGTCTCATTATGATAAAGCGGCTGATGAATCTAATTTGATTTTTGATGAACCATATGTGTTTTTCTATATTCTTGATTTGACAGAAGAAAAGAAAAAAATGGTGCATGCAATAGAAAAGGCTTTGATGTTAAAGGCTGTTGTTCTTTTGGATATGAGGTTTGAAATAATAGATGATGCTATAAGAGAAGAGTTAAACATTATTAGCAACGCGACAATAGAAGATTTTATTAGTCTTATAAGAAACAGTGCTTTTATAGTTACAGATTCACATCATGGAGCATGCTTTGGACTGATTTATGAAAAGCAAATGATTACAATATGCAATGATAGACGTGGCGCAACAAGGTTTGAATCGTTATTCCAACTATTAAAGCTGGAAAAATGTTTAATCAAAGAGAATCAATTGGAACAATATGATTATCAGCGGGATTATCAAAATATTGATTATTCTGAAGTGAACAATATTTTAGAAAACGAAAAGGTAAAAGCGCTATCCTGGCTGAAAGAAAAGACAATAGCTAAGCATGATACATCACTTACAGAGGAAGATGTATTTTCAGATTATGTATGGGAAAATGAAAAACGGATATAAAACGAGGAAAAATAGATATGGAACTAAAAAAAGATATTGCCGAAAAAGATAAACAAAAAGAAACTGCTAAGATAGATATTTCTCTAAATACGTTAATCGGAATTATTGCTTTGGTTATGGCTCTATATGCTATAGCTGTTGGTAGAAGCAATAGTATAAAACTTAACGAAATACAGAATACCCATGAGGCAAGCGCTTCAAGAGAATCGAATTTAATTCCATTTCCATATTCTGAGACAACAAAGACTCAAAATGGAATAACTATTACAGATAATGGGGATAGAACTATTTCTCTAAGTGGAACATGTACCCAAGATAGTGTCGTTTTTAGAGTATGCGCTAATGATCAACGTATAGAAGTTCCGTTGGAAAACAAAAAATATATTTTTTTCCAAGGCGTTGACGAAAATCTTATTACAAATGCTTGTAAACTTGATATAGGAGTAATGAAAACTGACGGAACTACAGAGGTTTTACATGCAAGCTTGGATGATAATAAGAAAATTGTAAATGGTGGTGAAATAATAATTGATAATACTGATGGTAGATACCTGGGGATTTATGCTATTTCGCTCTACGTTTTTAAAGGCTTTACGATTCCGGAGAATTATACATTTTATCCGTCAATAGTAGAAATGAATTAAGTGGAGAATCACCATGCTAATGGATATGAGGAAGTGGAAGAAAACAGAAATTATTAGAGTTGTGTTTTCTCTTATGGTTTCGATACTTTTGGTATTATCTTATAGGATTTTACCATACATTGAGGGAACTAACGGGATTGATGATTTAAAAGGAGATTATCTTTCCGGCACATTGATAATAATAGCTGTAATCGGGGCATTTGTTTATCGTGTTCTTGATAATTCCTTTTTGGGAAAGATTTTCGGTACAACATGTAAGTACACCAGCTCTGAATATCGTAATGCCAATGGCGTTGTAATATTTTTGATGGTAATGGTATCTTTTTCACTAGCATATTTGAGATACTATCCTGGCTGTGCTATGAATGATACAATTACAGCTTTTATGACACCGTACACAAGTGCACAACCACCATTATTTCATTTTTATATTTATCATTTTATGAGGATAATGTCCTCTCTTATGGGAAATATGACTAATGCGTTCTCACTTTATATGATAATACAGATGATTTTGTTTTCCCTGTCAATAACTTATTCGTGTATATGGTTAAGTAACAACAGAATATGCAAGAATATTTATCTCTATTGTTTATTTTTTGTTTTGAATCCGGTAATAAGTCGATATGCAGTTACTCTTGTAAAGGATGTTCCCTTTTCTTATTGCTTCTTACTGTTTATTCCGTGTGTGTTCGATGTGATCGAAAAAAGAGATAATATTTCAGATATTAAACGAACTACTTATATAATGTTGATTATTTCATCGGCAGGAATTTGGTTTACCAGGTCGAATGGAAGATATGTGATTATTGCATCTTGTCTGTTTATTGCATTTGTATTGACTGGGAAAAAAAGAAAATTTTGTATCTTTTTAATCGCAATGATAGTTGTAATGAGCTTAATATCATCTTTTGCAGATTATAACAATTTCAAGGTTGCAAAAAAACCGGAAGTAAGCTTTAGAGAATCAACTGGGATTATGATTAGTCAGATTGGAGCAGTTATTAGAGTGGATGGTGTAATCTCAGATGAAGACCGAGAGTTCTTGAATGGCATTATGCCTATTGATAAATGGAAAGCTAATTATCTTAGAACAAATGTTGATGCTGTTAAGTACAATAATAGCTTTAGCAATGGTTATTTGAATGATAATAAAATGAAATTTATAGAGGTTTATCTCGATATATTGAGTAAAAATCCTGATATATGCGTTAATGCGTATTTAAACCATACGTATGGGCTATGGAGTTTGTGCTATGGTACACCATTGTACGAAAAGCAGTCTATTTTTTCTTCTATTGGTAATAATATTACTGATAAAAATACATTTTGGGCTGTTTATCTTGGTCATGTAAAACTACAAAATGAGCCAGAGATGCTTCCAAAAGACATAAAACTTGACATTGACTCAATATATGATGGGCTAACGGAGTCTATGATGAGATTTTTTAGAGTGATAGCCATATTATTTCAACTATTCTCGGCATACTGGATTGTAACAAGAGTTGGATCTGATGATAAAAATAAGCGGCTTGCTACAATAGGTAGTTTGATTCCAATATATGTTTTTTCAGTTACCAATTTTATGGCCACACCAGCATCTCTTATTTATCGTTATCAATTTCCAATAACGCTTGTCATGCCGTTGTGTATGATGCTGATTATAAATGCAAGCAGGATAGATAATAATGACATACAAGCGTTAGAAAGTATTTGATATTAACTGGTCAAAAGAGAATAGATATTGTCAAAAAGTACTAAGAGTAAGAAGAAAGATGATGTGAAGCATAATATCCCAGAGATAAAAAACATTCTGATGAGATATCTGCTCATATAGTGCACAAAAAGCGTGTTGAATTATTAAAATGGCTTTTCCCTCGGCATTTTTTCTTTCATCACTTCAGTACTTGCGATTTCAGCTAATCGAATCTATAAAAAGCAAGCGGAGCTTCAAAAGGCTTAAATGCAGTCGATTGTAGATGTAGTGGCAAGTTATTCTGAAAATCATTAAAAGATAGAATCAGAAAAAATAACAAATAGTGGGACGGAAGTGAATAATTTCAACATAAACATTTACCCGTATTACAGGATAGATTATAAGCTTCCGCGCATAGAATATGGGGCATCAGAAGATGAGATTTTGCTTGACGGGAAGCTGGTTCTGCAAATACCAATAAGAAAAAAGACGGTATCTTTCAGAACTCATAATTACAGCGTAAAAACCGTATTACTGCCAGAAATTGAAAATGTTGATGCGTTGGATGATCTTTATGAGTTCGGTTGCAGGATTGTTGATAGTAATCAGTTACTAAGTGATGCATATAATGATGATTATGAAATTGTTGTAGAAAATGAGGAAGATAGCAATTCAACTTTTAAAAGAGATGATGGAAATAGCATATGGGAAAGCGAATGCATTGGAGGCAGAAGTTGTTGAAAATTGGGCTGCGTAAAATTATTGAACTCTAATTGTAGGCGATAGAGATAGTGAATGCTTATGCATTTTTGGAGAGTTAAAATATGAAAACTGCAATACTAATACCCTGCTATAACGAAGAAGCAACAATAAAAGTGGTCGTTGAGGACTTTAAAAACGCAATGCCTCAAGCGGAGATATATGTGTATGACAACAATTCCACGGATAGCACAGCCAAGATTGCTGAGGACTGTGGTGTTATTGTTCGGCATGAGCCACGCCAAGGAAAAGGCAACGTTGTTCGAACGATGTTCCGGGACATAGAAGCTGACTGCTATATCATGGTCGATGGAGATAATACTTATCCTGCGTCATTTGGTCCTGTGTTGGAGCGATTTGTTCTCGAAGGGCAGGCAGACATGGCGATAGGGGATAGGCTATCTTCTACATATTTTCAAGAGAATAAACGACCTTTTCATAATTTCGGTAATGTACTTGTCAGATGGTTGATAAATCACCTTTATAAATCTCATGTGAATGACATAATGACTGGGGCACGTGCTTTTAGTAGGGATTTTGTAAAGAGCTTTGCAATAATGTCAAAAGGTTTTGAGATTGAAACGGAAATGACGATTTTTGCACTTGAGAATAATCTTAAACTTGTTGAGGTTCCTATAGAATACAGAGATCGCCCCGAAGGAAGTGTGTCAAAACTGAATACATTTTCTGATGGTATTAAGGTTTTATTGACTGTTGTTCAACTTTTCAGAGATACCAGACCTATGAAATTCTTCTGTACACTAAGTACAGCCTTAATAATCATCGGATTGTTGTTTTTTATTCCAATCTTAAAGGCATACTGGGCAACGGGGATAGTACTGAAAATCCCGACGCTGATAATGGTGGTATTCATATGGATAACAGCCATTCTTCTTGCGTTTTGTGGAGTAATTCTATCAGCGCTTCATAAGAAGAGTAGGCAGGATTTTGAGAGATATTTAAATCAGCTTCATAATGTATAAAGATTAAGAAAATACTTGGTAAAGGGTATGAGAAAACGCATTTATGAAATTGTTGAGAGAACAAAAGATGATCAGCTAAGTGATTGGTATGATGCCATCATGCTATTTTTTATAATTATCAGCATAGCACCTCTTATGTTCAAAGAAAGCAGACCTATTCTCACTGTTACAGACAGAGCAGCTGCGATAGTTTTCATTATCGATTACATACTCAGGTGGATTACTGCCGATTATAAGCTAGGAAAGAAAAGCGTAACATCTTTCATTAAGTACCCCTTTACGCCTATGGCTATCATTGATATGCTATCAATTCTTCCTTTTATTACATATCTTGATAAGAGCTTGAGAATACTCAGGGTTTTCAGATTTATTAAGGCACTTAGAGTGTTTAGAGTATTTCGGACAATTAGGTATTCCGGCAGTATGGAGATTCTGGTTGTAGTAATGAAGGAGTCAAAGAGAGCGCTTCTTGAGGTGGCATCTCTTGCAATGGGGTATGTGTTTGTTTCAGCACTTGTGGTTTTTAGCGTGGAGCCGGAGTCCTTTAAGACATTTTTTGATGCGATATATTGGGCGACCGTTTCTTTGACAACGGTGGGATATGGAGATATTTATCCGGTTACGACTGTGGGGAGAACAGTGGCGATGATATCGTCTGTGTTTGGAATTGCAATTGTGGCGTTACCTTCCGGTATTGTGACAGCGGGGTATCTGAATGCGCTGTCAAAAAGAAGTGGGGAGAAGCCTACAGGCAAGTAAAAACGCCTCACCTTTTTCCAGGCGAGGCGTATGATAAATTAGTATTATTTGTTCTTTAAATCTTCAATCTGTTTTTTCAGGGCTTCGATTTCAGCATCTTTTTGAGTGATTTCGGCATCTTTTTGTTGCTTGAGGGCCTCAATTTCAGCATCTTTTTCTTCCAGCTGTCTGGTGTAAAAGATGCGAACATCGTTCTGAGTACGATAGTAGTCCTCACGAGCCTGGCACTGGAGTCGGATTTTTTCTTCCTGGGTGAGGGTATAAACTGTTTCAGATGCCTCTTTTAGTATATCTTTTTCGGAAGCTAACATATTCAGTTCCTCCCATGTTTTTGCGTTGAAGAGTTTCGCCCAGTAATCAATGTTATGGGCTTTGTCTTCATCTGTTGCTAACTCTATCTGAGTTAAGTCTAGCACGCGGAGTTGGAGCTTGTCACTATAAATATGATGAGTCTTTTCGTTTATCAACTTGTATGACGCATAGAACTCAGGGTATTCTTCAAAAAGTGTGAAGTTTAAGATACCAATCTGATATGCTGTTTTGGCATCCAGGTAATTTTCGCCGTGGTTAAGAGTGTCATAGTTCCTACATAGATATGATAGTGATCGCTCTGGCCAGTTTTGCTCGTTTATTACTTGCATTTCAAGGTTTATGTTTGCGTTATCACCAAGAAGGACATTGATATCCAGGATAAATGTTTTTGCATCAATTGTTTCTCCGAGGACTATGGGGTTAGTAATTGTTACTGAAACCACAGAGTCAGATGGCAGGTGTAGCAGATCCTGAATGAGAACCTGTAAAACATGATTATTCCTTTGAAGCAAAGCCCTGAAGAGATAGTCGTTGGTCATCGGGATTTCCAAAGTGCCGGAAGCAGGCAGGGTGATACCTGCTTCGCTATTTTTGGTAAACTGATTAGTTTTATTGCGTTTTTCCATGTAGTAAAATAAATCCTTTCTGCTTGTAGAGTATGAATAATAACAATGTGGAAAAGGCATTGTTATACGGTCAGATGCTACTGCATCTGTAAAAAAATGCGATTAAATCCTGTTTCAAAAAGAAATGGAAATAAACCGTTAGAAAGATGTTCTTCGGGTGCATCGAGATGATGCTTGGACAATATATCACAATTAAATATATTTTGCAATACACGGAATAAAATATGAGTAACAAACCGTAAAGAAGAGGTTATATTTCAGGAGTTTTTATGTTTGCTCAACATATTGTAAGTGAAAATAAAAAATATGATGAAATAAAAGCATACCTCAATTTTTTTGATGTCCATGCATGGGAAAAGTATACCGGTATTACGAAATGGCAGATAGAGAGTGATGATTGCGGTAACCGTGGATATGCGCCGGTTGCGGTACAGCAAAGAAGAGCGGTTACTTTGGCACTAATTATTTGTACCTACCATAGGCATGAGCAAATTGAGAAGAATGTTAAAAAACTTATGACTATGAAGTTTTTTGATTCTAGGGAATCAGATTATTTCAGACATTTATATATTTTTATAGTGGACAATGAGGCCGGTGAAGGAAAGGCTTTGGAATTAGAAGATTGTGATAGCGACTTTCTTAAGGTTATTCCAAATCGGAATACCGGAGGATCAGGAGGCTTCCAGAAGGGACTTGAATATATCAGAGCCGTTAATGCTGAGTTTACACATGTGATTTTTATGGATGATGATGCGGACTTTTTGCCTGAAACGTTTTATCGGTTGTATGCTCTTTTGACATACATGAAACCTGAATATTACAACTGCTCTGTTGCAGGGAGGATGTTCTGCCTGGATTATCCTACAGTGCAGTATACAGCTGCAGAGATATGGAACAGGGGTATATTGCAGCATGTCGCATTCATGGAAGATATGAGTAAAAAGGATTTTAGTGATAATGGTGCCACTTTTGAAGAAAGTGATTTATTGCCTGATACGCGCATTCCATTGAACTTTTCAGGAGGGGCTGATTATGGAGGATGGTGGTTTTGCTGTTATCCGTATGAGTTTTGCAGCAAAAACGATATCATGCCTTTTTTCATCCATTGCGATGATGTGGAGTATGGACTTCGATTTTTAGAAAATGGTGGGGGACGACCAATAATCTTAAATGGTATCCAGGTGTGGCATGAAACGGCAGTATATAGGCAGAATCCGATTATTCAATATTATGATATGAGAAATCCTCTGTTTGTGAACGAGAAATATGGACTTATGGATTATTTCGAAATGTTGGAGTGGTGGAAAGCAAGAATAAGCTCATTCCATGTTTGTGGAGATTATGCTTCAGAGTACTATACCATCCTTGCGCTATTGGATTTTATGAAGGGGCAGGAGTGGCTGTATAAGATAGATTCCGAATTACATCACAGGAAGTTGATGGATAAGCGTATCAGCAGATATAAGAATGCGGTGTTGTGGAGAATTGCAGAGAGGAGATTTAGGGAGAGGTATTTGTAGAGTTTGTGGAATAAACACCTCACCTTTTACAAGGTGAGGTAAATACTTATTGTTTGTTCTTTAAAATTTTCAATCTGCTTTTTTAGGGCTTCGATTTCAGCATCTTTTTCATCAAGCTGTTTTTGATAGAAGATACGAACATCGTTCTGAGTTAAGTCTAGCACGCGGAGTTGGAGCTTGTCACTATAAATTTGATGACTCTTTTCATTCATCATTTTGTACGAAGCATAGAATTCAGGATGGGTTTCAAAGAGCGTAAAGTTTAAGAGCCCGATCTGATATGCGGTTTTTGCATTAAGATAGCTGTCTCTATGATTAAGTGTGTCGTAGTTCCTGCACAGATATGAAAGAGAACGTTCTGGCAAGTTTTGCACATTGATAATTTCATACTTTACAAAACGAGTATCGGATGATATATTACATTAGCATGTTTCAGATTTGCGGAGACATCCGGATGTATCATCCATTTTTTCCATTTATTTTTCCGACGATAGGTTTAGTGGCTATTTTATATTTTTTTGAATTCATTCTGTTCTTGTCTCCAACAATAAGTTACTTGCAACTATAAATACTAGAAAATATAATGGAGGTAAGAAATTGAGTGATGAAGTAAATGTAAATCGTGAGTATAAGTCGAGGCTGTTTGTAAAACTGTTTTCAGATAAGAAAGAACTCCTTGACCTATATAATGCTGTTAACGGAACGGAGTATGATAATCCTGATGATATTGATTTAAATACCGTTGAGGATTTCATCTATATGGGGATGAAGAATGACATTTCCTTTCTGATAACAGATGTGCTTAACTTATATGAGCACCAGAGTACTGTTAATCCCAATATGCCATTTAGAGGATTCCTGTATTTTGCAGCGTTGTATAGGAAACTATTCAAGGAACAAAATGACATTTACAGTAGTAAACTGGTAATGATTCCGACACCGCAGTTCATTGTTTTTTACAATGGTACGACAGATGAGCCGGATCGTATGGAACTTAGATTAAGCGATGCATTTAGTAAGAAAAAGGTTCTTGAACCTTGCATCGAGTGTACGGCAACTCTACTGAACATAAATTACGGACATAACCGAAAGCTGATGGAGAAATGTAAAACTCTCAGAGAATATGCTACGCTTGTGTTTTATGTTCGAGAGGAATTATCTAAAAGGGAATCGAATTCTAAGGAAGCACGTAGAGCGGCGATTGATGCAGCAATAGACAGATGCATAATAGAAGGCATTCTTGCCGAGTTTTTGAGAGAGCATAGAAGGGAGGCTACAGATATGTTACTTACTGAATATGATGAAGCACTCCATATTAAGAATGAGAAGGAAATCTCCTATGGTGAGGGTATGAAGCAAGGAGTAAAGCAAGGAATAAAGCAAGGAGTACAACTGGTTAATGAACTATATTCCTGGCTTGTTGAATGTGGGAGAAGTGAGGATATTACCAAAGCTATTGATGATGCTTCGACGCTTGATAAGCTGCTAAATGAGTATCAGGCATATAAAAATGGCAGTAATAAATAATTAGAAATTAAGTTTATTTTATGTGTCATTTGCGCTATTAAAACAATTAATAAAGCTCCTGATGTAAAGTATGAAATTACTTTATATCAGGAGCTTTTATTGCTTCAAAAAAACAGAGGAGAAATATCCATGAAGATGAAAATATACCAGGCATTGGTTAATAAAATACCCGGAATAAAACAGAGATATCATAGCTATCACGATGGAGCAACAGGAGTAAAAAAGCTTATTTCCTGGCTTTATCTGATTTGGCTAAATCTGGGGTACCATGTTTTGCATATTGATTCTCTTGGGAGCATAGTACAGGCTGAATATTATGAGGAAAAATCAGTTCCTGTCCGCATCAGTGAGTCTGCTCAAAATGCGGAAAAAAATCCACATCTGACAGTAGAGCAGGTCATTGATGTTTTAAAAGGCTATGATGTCATATCCTTTGATGTATTTGATACGCTGATTTTCAGATCGTTATCAAAACCCACGGATGTATTCTGTTTTGTTGGAGAGAAACTGGGGATGCTTAACTTCCGTGATATACGTATGGAAGCTGAATTTAACGCAAGACTTGAATGTAAAAAGAAGAACGGGCATATGGAGATCAGATTCTCCGACATCTGGGACAGGCTATCAGCTGATACGGGACTAGATAGCGAAAAGGGAATGAGGCTTGAATGGGAGTGTGAGCTTTCGCTATGCTATGCCAATCCATTCATGTTGGAAGTATGGAACAGACTGGGAAAACTTGGCAAGAAAAGAATAATAGTATCTGATATGTATCTTTCTCATGATCATATAGAGACTCTTCTTGAAAAAAATGGCTTCACCGGTGCAGACAAGATATACATTTCATGTGAGTATGGTATCAGTAAGGCCGATGGTAAACTTTTCTATCTTGTAAAAAAAGAGTACTCCTCCGGCAAAATGATCCATGTAGGGGATAATCTTATAAGCGATATTAAAAATGCCAATAAGGCAGGTATCGAAACGCTGCTTTATCCCATTATAAACAGAAATGAGCTTCTTTACAGGGCACAGGATATGTCATATCTTGTGGGCTCAGCATACAGAGGGTTAGTCAATGCCCAAATTTATAGTTGCCGAAATGTCTATTCCATGGAGTATGAATATGGCTATATTTATGGAGGACTGTTTGTTCTTGGCTACTGCGCATTTATCCATGACTACTATATTAAGGAGAATCTGGATAAGCTTTTATTCCTGTCCAGGGACGGGGACATTTTATTAAAAGCTTATAAGCTCCTGTATCCGGATGACAATGCTGAGTATGCATTTTTATCAAGAAAAGCTGTGACCAAGCTTATGTATGATATGGACAGGCATGACTACTTCAGAAGATTTGTCTTCCATAAAGTAAATCAGGGGTATTCGATTAATGACATCCTGGGCTCGATGGAACTTGATGAGCTTGCAGGAGAGTTGCCGCCTTCTATTAATGCCGGCGATGAGCTTACTGATAAGAATAGCTCTATTTTGCGCAGTTTTATCGAATCAAAATGGGATGAGGTCAGAGCTGTTTATGATTCTCAGGTAAGGGCAGCAGGATGTTACTATAAGACTAAGCTCTTAGGATGCTCGCGGGCAGCAGCAGTTGATATAGGCTGGGCAGGCAGCGGTGCCATGGCTTTATACAGGCTATCAGGTGAAGCGTGGAATCTGGGATGTGATGTCAGAGGTATTGTTGCCGGGACGAATACTGTATACAATGCAGAGCCTGACGCTGCTGAGCAGTTCCTTCAATCAGGTCGCATGGTGGCGTACCTGTACTCACAGTCCCATAACCGCGATCTTCTTAAAAAACATGATCCGGACAAGGGTTACAATGTGTTCTGGGAGCTTCTTTTGTCATCGGATACTCCGCAGTTTGTGGGATTCTATGAAGGCGATGAGAGGAAGGGCGACGAAGATATTTATGATGCGGATATGGATATTACCTTGCGCTTTGGCAAAAGGGATGTAGATCCTAATGGTGTTGCAGAGATTCAACGAGGTATCCTTGATTTTGTAACGCAGTATAAAGAACACTTTGCAGAGTATCCTTATATGTTCAATATCAGCGGAAGAGATGCGTACGCGCCTCTTCTGGCAGCTGCCTGCAAAAATGAGAGATATCTTCACGAGATTGAAAAGAAATTCGAGCTTGAGATAAATGTGGTTTGATGATGGAGAGGCATGTATGTGATGTCGGATTAACAAATATTCTCTGCTATGGTAGGATTATTATATACTTAACAATATTAAACAGAAACAGGAATGTTTTGGAGGAAATCTGCCATGGAGAGGAAACTTCCGGTAGGAATACAGGGGTTTGAGAAATTACGCACCGACAATTTCCTATATGTAGATAAGACAAAATACATTTATAAGCTGGCGCATAATAATGTACCCTATTTCCTTAGCAGACCAAGGAGATTCGGAAAAAGCCTGCTGCTTTCTGCTATGAAGGCCTATTGGGAAGGGAAAAAGGAACTCTTCACAGGTTTGGAGATAGAGGAACTTGAAAAAAATAATGAGGATGCATGGGCGGAGTATCCTGTTTTTTACTTCGATTTTAATGGTGAAAACTATAATGAAACATCTATCGAAACTGTTTTGGATGGAATGCTTTCCGATTGGGAAGAGGTGTATGGGACGCAGTATAATCAGCGTACATTAGGAGACCGATTTCAAAAGGTACTGGAACTTGCGGTAGAAAAGACCGGGAGAAGATGTGTTGTTCTTATAGATGAGTATGACAAACCTCTTCTGGATACGCTTGATCATAAGGAACTTCAAAATCATATAAAGGATGTTTTCAAGGGGTTTTTTAGCCGCCTTAAAAAAGCTGATGAATCTATACACTTCATTTTTATAACCGGAGTATCAAAATTTCATAAGGTTAGTATTTTTAGTGACTTAAATCAGCTTCGGGATATATCTTTAGATAGAGATTATGCCGCTCTGTGTGGGCTTACAGGCAAAGAGATTCGCGAATCTTTTTCGCCTGAGATAGAGACGCTTGCCAAGTATCAGGAACTAACTGAAGAAGAGTGTTTTAATGCTTTGAAAATGAATTATGACGGATATCATTTTCATTTGTCAGGAGAAGGAATTTATAACCCTTATAGTGTACTGTCTGCTTTGTTCGCAAAAGACTTTGGAGCATATTGGTTTGAGACAGGTACCCCCACTTTTTTGATTCATCAGATTAAGGAAAGAGGGTTTGATCTTAGAAAATTTACTAATAATACTATATATACAAATGAAGCTGCTCTGAAAGATTATACCGGTGACACTTTAGATCTTGTTCCGCTGTTATATCAAACGGGATATCTTACAATTACTGATTATGATAAGGTAAAGAAAAGATATACGCTGTGCTTTCCAAATGAAGAAGTTAAGTACAGTTTTATAGAGAACCTTATGCCGGCTTATGTCCCCAAAGCAAATGCCGGGAATGGACTGGATATATTTACTTTAGATGAGTATATCGAGAGCGGAAAGCTCGAGAATATCAAAGATTTTCTTACTGCACTGTTCGCAAATATTACATACACTATCAAAGATGATCCATTTGAACATTATTTTCAATCGGTTATCTATTTGGTGTTTACTTTGCTTGGGAAGATTGTGCAGTGCGAGATGCATACATATACCGGTCGTATAGATTGTAAAGTTGAAACATCTGATTATATATATCTGTTTGAATTTAAGAGGGATGATTCTGCTGAGGCAGCATTAAAGCAGATAGATACAAAGGATTATGCTCTTCCGTTTGTCGCTGATTCCAGAAAGCTATACAAGATAGGCGTATCATTTGATTCTGAAAGTCGAAAACTTATAGGCTGGGAAGTGGCTGAAAAAAACTAAGATGAGATGAGCCGGCGCGTCAAGCGCCGGCTCTACTTTTGCTTTAAATCAGACCTTCCTTATCATCCAGGAAAATCTCAAACAAATCATATCTTTCCAGAAACTCATAGGCTGCAAGAAGCTCATCACGTAGGAGATTGCGAGAGTGCTGGAGATAATCAAGTTCATCTCTTACATACTTATAGGTTTCTGTAGTATGCATCGCATGGATAATGGCTTTCCCGAGTTTTCCTCGTTTAAAGAGTATTTCTTTAATTTTGTTATAATTCATAAACGAAATCTCCTTTCTTTATCATCGCAAACAATAGCTATACGAAAGATATAAAGGAGAGAACGTTTTCGTAGTAAGACGTACAAAGTAGCATTCAGAATGAAAAAACGGACGATAGTAACTGTTTTTAGGAAAGATTAATTATATGGGGTAAGATTTTAATTATTATTTAATAGAAATGTTTCTTCAAGAAAACACAATAAACACAAATGTGAGATATTAAAGGATGCATGAAACGGTATAAATATGATTGTAAATATCTTGAAAATTTAACGGCTCCGACTTGTTGCAGGAAGCCGGAGCCAAGAAAAGTGATTCAAGGATACTATCATATTGATGTCCTTGTATCATAATTATATACTATAGATACAAAAATAATCAATAAGAATACTATAGACACTATTTGGTTTTATGGAATTGCGGCAAGTTTCAATAAAGATAGATATGAATTGTATATTTAATAAGCGATAAAAATAGGATAATATTGTGTAATATCCACCAGAATAAATAGTTTATAAATTATTGTTACGTGCAATTAAATATACGAAAAAAAGTATAAATTTAAAATAGTGACTATTGACTTTATAAAAAGTAAAAACTATACTATAGATATGTTTTGAAAAACAAAACACACAAAAATACAAT